>JBIOVX010000001.1:0-16053 GCA_044868005.1 Thermoanaerobaculia bacterium
CGACCGGCGAGACGCCGGCGCTCCCAGGGACGCGCGGTTGACAACCCCCATACCCTTCCCTATCATTGGCCGTTCTTGACGACCGAGGGAGGTTAGCTCAGCGGTTAGAGCACCTGCCTTACACGCAGGGGGTCGCGGGTTCGAATCCCTCACCTCCCACCAGGGAGTGAAGGTCGTCGGCCAAGAGTTCTTTGCGGGGCTGTAGTTCAGTCGGTTAGAACGCCGGCCTGTCACGCCGGAGGTCGCGGGTTCGAGTCCCGTCGGCCCCGCCAATCCGACCAACCTGAGAGAGACTTGAGATGCGCGAGAAGATCAAACTGGTTTCGTCCGCCGGCACCGGCTACTTCTATACGACGACGAAGAACAAGAAGCTCTCCACCGAGAAGCTGCGGATGAAGAAGTACGACCCCAAGGTCCGCAAGCACGTGGAGTTCGTCGAAGAGAAGCTGCGGTAGCCCCTCGCGGCGACCCGGCGTTTCTGTAGAATAGGTCCAGGCCGGGGGGGCGATACCGCAAAGCCTCACCCCGCCTCCTCGCGTCTCCGCGCCGGCAGGCCCTCCCCGGGCAGTCGCGGCGCGGCCATCCACAACCACGCAAGAGGAGGGAGGTCCGATGCCTCATCAGTTGCCCGCGCTGCCCTACGGCTTCGACGCGCTGGAGCCTCACATCGACGCCAAGACGATGGAGATCCACCACGACAAGCACCACGCCACCTACGTCAACAAGCTGAACGAAGCCCTGGCGAGCCACGCCGATCTCCAGGACAAGCCGGTCGAGGATCTGCTGCGCGGCATCGACAGCGTGCCCGAGAAGATCCGCACGGCCGTGCGCAACCACGGCGGCGGCCACGCCAACCACAGCCTCTTCTGGGAGGTGATGGGCCCGGGCGGCGGCGGCGGCCCCACGGGCGAGCTCGCCGACGCCCTCCAGAGCGCCTTCGGCAGCTTCGCGGCGTTCAAGGAGCAGTTGACCAACGCAGCGGCCAACCAATTCGGCTCCGGCTGGGGCTGGCTGGTTTGGGGCGACGGCAATCTCGCGGTCATCGCCAAGCCCAACCAGGACAGTCCCTTGATGGACGGCAAGACCCCGCTCCTCGGCGTCGACGTCTGGGAGCACGCCTACTATCTGAAGTACCAGAACCGCCGCCCCGACTACCTGGCCGCCTGGTGGAACACCGTCAACTGGCCGGCGGTGGCCCAGCGCTACAGCGCCGCGCGGGGGTGACCTCAAGGGCGGGCGTAGGGGCGGGGCTTGTCCCCGCCTTCTCCGCGATCCGCCCCACACCCCGGGCGGGGACAAGCCCCGCCCCTACGAATTCTTCAAGTTGCACACTCCTCAGGGCTCTTTCCGGAGCCCTGTCCCGTTTTCTCCTCCTGAAGCTACCCGGAAGCCCGCCCGCCCGAGCGGTGCAACTTTCGGTTATAGAGAAGTTTGCACGCCTGTGCTCACAAATTGAGCAGATATCGAGCTAAAAAACGCGCAGCATCAAGCGCAACTCAACTATGTTCCCTCTACAATGAGCAAATAAGGGCGGCGCAGGAAAAACTGAAAAACCTGAATTCCCGCCCAAGGAGACAAGACGGCCATGGCAAACATCGACCGCGGCACCCACGACTTCCGGCGCGAGGAGAGGCATCTGACCAAGGTGTTCAAAGCGCTCTCGGACGGCACCCGGCAGGAGATCCTCCGGCTGCTCGAGGGGAACCAGCGTACGGTCGGAGAGATCGTCGGCAATTTCAATCTCTCGCAGCCCACGATCTCGCGGCATCTCTCGGTCCTCAAGGAGGCGGAGCTGGTGCTCGATCAGCGGCAGGGTCAGAACGTCATTTATCGCCTGAATGAACCCGCACTGTCAACTTCGATGCAGGAGTTCTTCGGCCAGTTCCGCAGTTGCCAGGAAGTCATGCGGTAATTGGCTAGGGGGCATTTTTTCTCAAGGCGGCCTGAGGGGATGGGGCCGTCTCTCTCTTCCGGGGCGCCCATGCGGGCGCCCCAACGTTTCAGCACCGATCTCAGGTTCAGGTATAATCCGCCCGCGTCGAAGGGCCGTCCGTCCAACCCTGACGGCCATCCCTTCCTGTCTGGTCATTTTCCCGGCGGTGTAGCTCAGTTGGTTAGAGCGAGCGGCTCATAACCGCTAGGTCATGGGTTCGAGTCCCGTCACCGCCACCACCCGCACCGGTCCATGGACGTCTCCCGAGCGCTGGAAACCTTCTTCCAGCACGCCGCGCCCCTCGCTCCGGGGGAGGGCGTCGTCGTCGCCTTCTCCGGCGGGGCCGACTCGACCGCCCTGCTCTGGGGGATGTCCCGTCTGGCGGCTCGCCGGGGATGGAAGCTGCACGCCGCCCATCTCGATCACGCCCTGGATGCCGGCTCGGCCGGCCGCGCCGCCGCCGCCGCCCGCCTCGCCGCGCGGCTGGGAGTGCCGCTGATCCGCGAGCGCGCCGACGTCCTCGCCGGCCGCCGGACGGCCGAGAGCCCCGAGGCGGCCGGCCGGCGGGCGCGCTACGGCTTCCTGGAACGCACGCGGGAGCGGCTCGCCGCCCGCTACATCGCCACCGCCCACCACCGCGACGATCAGGCCGAGACGGTGCTGCTGCGCCTGCTCTTCGGCAGCGGCCTCGAGGGTCTCTCCGGTGTGCGCCCGGTACACGGCGCCGTCGTGCGCCCGCTGCTCGGCCTGCCGCGCGCCGCCTTGCTCGCCGCCGTCGGCGCGGCGGGGCTCACGCCCGTCGAGGATCCCACCAACCGCGACCTCGGCGTGCCGCGCAACCGGGTGCGCCACGGCCTGCTGCCGGCGCTCGCCGCCGACGAGCCGGATCTCTCCTCTCGCCTCGCGCGGCTCGCGGAGCGCAGCCGCGCCGCCGGGCTCGCCCTGGACCGCCGGCTGGTCGCCTGCCTGCCGCTGCGGCCGGCCGACTCCGGGCTCGCCGTCGACCGGCGGGCGATGGAGAGCCTGCCGGCGGCGTTGCTGCCCTTCGCCCTCGCCTGGCTCCACCGGCAGGCCGGCGCTCCCTACCCCGCCGGCGGCGCGGCCCGCGGCGAGCTCCTCCGCCAGCTCGCCGGGAGCGGGCGCGCCGCCTGCGACTGCGGCGGCGGCTGGCGCTGGGAAACCGCCGGCGAGCTCCTGATCCTGCGGCGGGCGCCGGCGGCGCGGAGCCGGGTCCCCGATTTCACTTATACTCTTGAGGTTCCGGGAGAGCTGTGCATCCCGGAGGTCTCCCTGCGGTTGCGCCTCTCCCGCCGCGCCGTCGAGCCCTGGATGTTCGCGGGCTCCCCCCGCCGCGCCGGCCTGGCGCTGCCGTTGACGGAGGGAGACCGCGTCGTCGTGCGCAACCGCCGTCCCGGGGACCGCATCCATCCCCTGGGAGCGAGCGGCAGCCGGCGGCTCAAGGCCGTGCTGATCGACGCCCGAGTCCCGCGGCAGGAGCGGCAGCGGCTGCCCCTGCTCTGCGTGGGCGAGCGGATCGCCTGGATCCCGGGCGTCACGATCGATCAGCGGTTCCGTCTGAACGGAGAGGCGACCGCCTGGGTCGCCGAGGTTGCGACATGAGCCAAGACGACTCCCTGACCGCCGTCGAGCCGCTGTTCGACGCCGAGACCGTGCGCGACAGCGTCGCCGCTCTCGGCCGCCGGCTCGGCGCGGAGCTGGGCGACCAGGATCCGCTGCTGATCGCGTTGCTCGGCGGCTCGGTGATCTTCCTCGCCGATCTGGTGCGCGCCATCGAGCGGCCGGTGCGCTTCGAGTTCATCGACGTGGCCTACCGCGTCGATCCCGGCGCCGGCGAGGAAGACGGCGAGACGCTCTCCATCCGCTATCCGCTGCCCATCGACATCGCCGGCCAGAGCGTGCTCGTGCTCAAGGACGTCGTCTCCTCGGCGGTGACCGAGCCGTACCTCGAGCAGCAGCTCCGCGACCACGGCGCCCGCGAGGTGCGCTTCGCCGCGCTCATCGACATGCCCGACGAGCGCAAGACCGCCTTCACCCTGCACTACCGCGCCCTCACCACCCACCGCCACGGCCTGCTGGTCGGCTACGGGCTCAAGCACCGCGGGCGCTACGGGAACCTGCCCTATGTCGGACGCCTGGCGGAGGGCGAGTGAACGGGAATCCATGGGCGGACCATCTGGTTGTCACGGAGAAGGGATCTTGCGTCCCTTCAGGACCGACAGCAAAGGCGCTCCCCGCGAGCGCTCCACGTGAGGTAGCCGAGCTTTGAACTCTACTGTCAAGACTCTCTTTCTGTGGATGGCGATCTTCGGAGTGGTGATCCTGCTCTGGAACACCTTCCAGGGCGGCAAGGCCGCCACGAAAGAGCTGAACTATTCCGATTTCCTCGAGGCCGTGCAGCAGGGCAAGGTCGCCGAGGTCACCATCCGCAAGCAGCAGCTCACCGGCAAGTACAAGGGCGACGCCGTGGGCGGGCAGGAGTTCAAGACCACCCTGCTCGAGAACGACGACGAGCTCCCCAAGATGCTGGTCCGCGCGGGCGTCCGCATCCGCGCCGAGGAGCCGCGGGAGAACCCCCTTCTCGCCGTGCTGCTCACCTGGGCGCCGGTGCTGCTGATCGTCGGCTTGTGGATCTTCTTCATGCGCCAGATGCAGACCGGCGGCAACAAGGCCCTCTCCTTCGGCAAGAGCAAGGCCAAGCTGCTCAACACCTCGGGCAAGAAGGTGACCTTCAAGGACGTCGCCGGCGTCGAAGAGGCCAAGGAGGAGCTGCAGGAGATCGTCGAGTTCCTCAAGGAGCCGCAGAAGTTCCAGAAGCTCGGCGGCCGCATCCCCAAGGGCGTGCTGCTCATGGGCCCGCCGGGCACCGGCAAGACCCTGCTCGCCCGCGCCATCGCCGGCGAGGCCAACGTGCCGTTCTTCTCCATCTCCGGCTCAGACTTCGTCGAGATGTTCGTCGGCGTCGGCGCCTCGCGCGTGCGCGACCTCTTCGAGCAGGGCAAGAAGAACGCTCCCTGCATCATCTTCATCGACGAGATCGACGCCGTCGGCCGCCACCGCGGCGCCGGTCTCGGCGGCGGCCACGACGAGCGCGAGCAGACGCTCAACCAGCTCCTCGTCGAGATGGACGGCTTCGAGTCCAACGAAGGCGTCATCCTGATCGCCGCCACCAACCGGCCGGACGTGCTCGATCCGGCCCTGCTGCGCCCCGGCCGCTTCGACCGCCGCGTCGTCGTCGACCGGCCGGACATCAACGGCCGCCTGGGGATCCTGAAGGTCCACACGCGCAACATCCCCCTCGACGAGAACGTCAATTTGATGATCATCGCCCGCGGCACGCCGGGCTTCGCGGGCGCCGATCTTTCCAACCTGGTGAACGAAGCCGCCCTGATCGCCGCCCGGCGCAACAAGAAGAAAGTCGACATGGACGACTTCGAGTTCGCCAAGGACAAGGTGATCATGGGCGTCGAGCGCAAGACGCTGATGCTCACCGACGAGGAGAAACGGTTGACCGCCTATCACGAGGCGGGGCACGCCCTGGTGGCCGCCTTCACCCCGGGCTCGGACCCCCTGCACAAGGTCACCATCATCCCGCGTGGCCGCGCCCTCGGCCTCACCATGCAGTTGCCGACGGAAGACAAGTACACCTACCGCAAGCAGTACGTCGAGGCGCAGATCGCCATCCTGATGGGCGGCCGGGTGGCCGAGGAGCTGACCCAGGACGACATCACCACCGGCGCCGGCAACGACATCGAGCGCGCCACCGAGATGGCCCGCCGCATGGTGTGCGAGTGGGGCATGTCGGAGCTGGGGCCGCTCTCCTTCGGCAGCAAGGAGGAGCCGGTCTTCCTCGGCCGCGACTTCGCCCAGCGCGCCGACTACAGCGAGGACACCGCGCTGCGCATCGACCACGAGGTCAGCCGCATCGTGCAGACCGGCTACGAGAGCGCCACCGCCATCCTCAGCCAGAATCGGGAGGTGCTCGACCGCATCGCGCGCGACCTGCTCGAGCGCGAGACCCTGGACGGCGAGGAGGTCTACTCGATCATTCGCCAATTGACGGGCCACGAGCACGCCCCGACGCGGGAGGTGCCTGCCGGCGAAGGGCTGGTGGTGGGCGGCCATGAGGTGCCGGAAGTGGTCAGCTCCCCCCGCGCCGCCACCGAGGTGCCGGAGAAGGCGAAGGAAGAAGAGAAAGAGCCCGAGCCCGAGATCGCCGGCGCCAAGCGGCGCTCCGCCCAGCCGGTGGCGGAGCCGGAGAAGAGCGCGTAGGCAAAACACGATAGACTCTACGCGGGCTCTTGCCCCGCTCTGGATGGAGACCGCGACCCTACCCGAGACCGCCCGTACCTGGACCTTGCGGCTGCCCCGCGGCCGTTCCCTCGCGCTAGGGGAACGCCCGCGGGTGATGGGCATCCTCAATCTCACTCCCGATTCCTTCAGCGACGGCGGCCTGTGGCGCGATCCCGCCGCCGCCGTGGACGGCGCCCTGCGCATGCTCGCCGAAGGCGCCGACCTGATCGACCTCGGAGCCGAATCCACGCGGCCGGGCGGCGGCGTCTACGGCGCCGGCGCGCTCACGGTGCCGCCGGAGGAGGAGACGGCTCGTCTCCTGCCGGTGCTCGAAGCCTTGCGCGGCTCAACCGACGCGCCCCTCTCCGTCGATACCCGCAAGGGCGGCGTCGCCCGCCGGGCCCTCGCCGCCGGCGCCGACCTGATCAACGACGTCAGTGCCCTGTCGGATCCTGACCTGGGGCGGGCCGTGGCCGAGGCCGGCTGCCCGCTGGTGCTGATGCACAGCCGCGGCGAGCTCGCCACCATGCAGCGGGAGATCGCCTTCGACGATCTGCTGGGCGAGGTGCGGGCCGAGCTGGCGCTCGCCGCCGGACGGGCCGTGGCCGCCGGTGTGGACGAGTCGCAGATCGTCCTCGATCCCGGCATCGGCTTCGGCAAGGCCTGGCGGCAGAACCTGGCGCTCCTCGCCCGCCTCGGCGAGCTCGCTGCGCTCGGCCGGCCGCTGCTCGTCGGCGCCAGCCGCAAGAGCTTCCTGGCGCGCGCCGCGGCGCGGCCGGGCCTGCCGGACCCGGCGCCCGGCGACCGCCTGCCCGGCAGCCTCGCCGCCCTGGCCTGGGCGGCGGCCCTGCCGGCCGCCATCGTGCGCGTGCACGACGTGGCGGCGACGTTGCAGTTCCTCGACGTCTGGTACGCCGTGGCGGGGGAAGCGTGACCCTCCTCCGCTTCCTCGAGATCCTCACCTGGCGCGACGCCGTCGACGTGCTGGCGGTGGCGATCATCATCTACAACCTGCTGCTGCTCATCCGCGGCACGCGCGCTGTGCAGATGCTGCTCGGCCTCTTCTTCCTCGGCGTCGTCTACTACGCCGCGGTGCTCACCGAGCTGCCCACCCTGCAGCGCATCCTCGAGAACCTGCTGATCGTGCTGCCCTTCGCCATCATCGTGCTGTTTCAGGGCGAGATCCGCCGCGCCCTCGCCGACTTCGGGCGCAATCCCCTGTGGGGCCTCACCAAGCAGCAGAAGGTGGTGGCTTCGTTCAGCGAGATCGTGCTCGCCGCCACCACCCTCTCCACCCGCCGCATCGGCGCGCTCATCGTCATCGAGCGCCTGCACGGGCTGCGTAACTACATCGAGAACGGCATCGCTCTCGACGCCTTGGCCTCCTACGACCTGCTGATCAACATCTTCATGCCGGAGACGCCCCTGCACGACGGCGCGGCGATCCTCCAGGACGACCGCATCGCCGCCGCCGGCTGCTTCCTGCCGCTGACGCCCAACCCCGAGCTCTCCAAGGAGTTCGGCACCCGCCACCGCGCCGCCCTCGGCATCACCGAGGAGACGGATGCCGTGGCCGTCGTCGTCTCGGAGGAGACCGGCGTCATCTCGCTCGCCTTCAACGGCGAGCTGACCCAGGACCTCGACAGCAACAGCCTGCGCAACTCGCTCTACCGCTACCTGGTGACGGACCTCTATTCGCGGGGGAGCTCATGAGCGAGGCGGCGCGCACCTGGGCGCTGCGGCTGCTGGCGCTCGGCATCGCCATCGGCATCTGGTTCAACGCCTCGGTGGAGGACCGTCTGGCTTCCAGCGAAAAGGTGGTCGAGGCGAACGTCAGCTACATCCGTCCGCGCGGCTACGTCATCATCAACCCGGTGCGCAGCGTCAACGTCCGCCTGATCGGCAGCAAGAAAGCCGTCCGCCAGCTCAACCCCGTCCTCGTTGACGTGCAGGTCGAGCTGTCGCGGCGGGAGGAGGGCTCGACCACCGTCAACCTCGGCCCGGAGAACGTGCTGGCGCCCGAGGGCCTGGAGGTGGTGTCGATCGAGCCCGGCACCATCCGCGTCGAGCTGGCGCCGGAGATCGCCAAGTGGGTGCCGGTGGTGCCGACGCTCACCGGCAAGCCGGCGCCCGGAGTGCAGGCCGGGGAGCCGGAGGTCGTCCCCAACCAGGCCTGGGTGACCGGCCCGAAGTCCGTAGTGGACCGCATCGAGTCGCTCGCCACCTCGCCGGTCAGCCTCACTGGGCGCACCGTGACCTTCGAGGAGACGGTGCCGGTGCTGGCGCCCGATCCGCTCATCCAGATCGTGCAGTCGTCCCGGGTGACGGTGCGCGTGCCGCTACAGCCGCTTCCCAGGGACCAGGCCGAGAGCCTCGCCAAGCCGCGAAAGGAAAAGACGTGAGCGTCCATCTCCGCCTCTTCGGCACCGACGGCATCCGCGGCCGTTTCGGCGAGCCGCCTCTCGACCGCGGCACGGTGACGGCGCTCGCCGTCCAGCTCGCCGCCACGCTGCGCGAGCGTGGCAACGGCGCGGCGCCCCGCGTCGTGCTCGGCGGCGACACGCGCGAGAGCACGCCCGAGATCTGCCGCTGGCTGGCCGCGGGTCTCGAGGCGGGAGGAGTTGAGCTGCACTATGCGGGCGTCATCCCCACCCCCGGCGTGGCCTACCTCGTGCGGCACACCGGCGCCGCCGCCGGCGTCGTCGTCTCGGCGAGCCACAACCCCTATCCGGACAACGGCATCAAGCTCCTCGATCCGCAGGGCGCCAAGTGGAGCGACGAGGACGAGCTGACTCTGGAGCGCCGGGTGCTGGCGGATCGGGAGCGGAGCGTTGCGGACCTGCCGCCGGGCCGGCCCGGGATCGACACGGACCTGCGCGAGAGCTACCTGCGCCACCTCGCCGCGACCGTTCCCGGCGACCGCCCGCTCGCCGGCCTGCGCGTGGTGCTCGACGCTGGCAACGGCGCCGCCTCCTTCTACGCGCGGGAGCTCTTCGAGCGGCTCGGGGCGGGCGTCACCCTGCTGCACGCCGAGCCCGACGGCCGCAACGTCAACGAGGGCTGCGGCTCGACGGCGCCAGCGGAGATGGCGGCGCGCGCCGCCGCCGAGGGAGCGGACCTCGGCGCCGCCTTCGACGGCGACGCCGACCGCTGCATCCTCGCCGACGAGCGGGGGGAGGTGCGCGACGGCGACGCCATTCTTTACCTATGGGCCGTCTGCCTCCACCGCAGCGGCCGGCTTGTTCCTCCCAAGATCGTGGCCACTTCGATGAGCAATCTCGGGCTCGAAAAGGCGCTCGCGGCCGAGGGCATCGGCGTCGTGCGCTGCAACGTGGGCGACCGCTACGTGGTCGAGGCGATGCGGAAGGAAGGCATCCGCCTCGGCGGCGAGCAGTCCGGCCACATCGTGGAGAGCGATCTGGCGACAACCGGCGACGGCCTGTTGACCGCGGTCCAGATGGCGTGGCTCCGGCAGCAGGCCGGCCAATCTCTCTCGGCGCTGCTGGCCCCCTTCCGTCGCTACCCCCAGATCCTGCTCAACGTGAAAGTGGCGAAGAAAGTGGACTTCAAAAACCTTCCTACCGTCTCCGCCAAAGCCCGCGCCGTCGAGGAACGCCTCGGGGACGACGGCCGGCTCGTCCTCCGCTACAGCGGCACCGAGCCCCTCGCCCGCATCATGATCGAGGGACCCGAACAGGAGATGATCGACGCCCTGGCCGAAGAGCTGGCGGTGGCGATCCGCGGCGAGCTCGGGGCCGGCTAATACCACTGCGTTGCATCAGCGGGGGAGAACCTGGCCGCGTCCGTCCAATGGGTAGGAAGGAGATAGATCCATGTCGAGCTCGACGACGCAGCCTGGCACGATTCGACGAGTGTTGCTGGGGGCCACGCTCTTCGCCTTGGCGACCCTACCCGCGGTCTGCAGTGTTGAGCCCCCTGGCGCCGCCGCGAAGACGCCGCAGAAGCCAGTGGTGGAGACCTTCGCATCCAACATCCTGGGCCCGGGGCCACTCTGCGAAGCCTCGGCGGCCCTGGCTGCACCCTGGGACGAGAGCCTCGTGCTCGTCGCCGACAACGAGCGCGATGAGAAGCTCTACGTCTTCACGGTCAAGGACGGCAAGCTGGTGCCTGAGGCGGTCTCGCAGATGCCGGCCGAGCCGCGGCCGAAAGACATCGAGGCGCTGGCGCGGCTGGGCGAGGAGGTTGTGGTGGTCGGCTCACACAGCCGCAACAGCCAGTGCGAGCCGAAGAAGAACCGGCAGAGCCTGCGGCGCCTCGCCATGGCGAACGGCAATCTCCAGGAGACCGCTTTCCTCGACTCCGCGGCGGCCTGGAAGAAGGCGATGGCAGGCGGCGTAGAGCCGTGCGTCACGACGCTGTTCGCCCAACCGCCACCGGCCGAGGCCGGCAGCGTTTGCGAGGCCCTCGTCGCCGCCGAGAAGAAAGCCGCGGAGCGCTGCGAGGTGCTGAACGTCGAAGGCGCCTTCGGCACCACGGACGGACGGCTGTGGCTCGGCCTGCGCGCGCCCCTCGTCGGCAATCGCGCGGTGTTGCTGCGCCTGGTTCCCGGATTCGCCGAGCTGCGCTTCGACAGTGTTGCTCTCCTCGACCTCGAAGGGCGCGGTATCCGCGAGCTGGCGCTGGCCGGCGACCAGCTCATCGGCATTGCGGGTCCGACGCTCGACGCCGACGAGCCTTTCTTCCTGTTCCAAGCCGACGCGCCCGCGGTTCTCAAGGGTGGCAAGCCTTCCGTCAAGATCCTGCGCCGCGACCTGCCTACCTCATCCGAAGGCATGCTGCTCCGCGACGGTCGGGCCTATGTTCTCGTCGATGGCGACGCGGGCGATGGCGATGGCCCGTGCAAGGTGCCGGCAGGCTGGTACCCGGTCGAGCTCCAGCCATAAGGAATCACCCTCGCCCCGAAGGGGCACAGGCGTAAAGCCTGGCGCTTTAGCGCCAGGTGGGCGACACCCCCATCTCCAGAAGCCCTGAAGGGGCGCCGGCAGAAAGGAGATGTCTCCTCACCCGGCGCCCCGTGTTTCAGAGGGGGATTCGCCGTAGTTCGCCCCAGGAGCTTGGCGGCTGCAGCGTAGCCGCCGGCACGGACAGAGCACGGACCGGCAGGTGGAATCGGTTTAAAAAAGCCCCGCGGGACCGGGGGGAGAGGGATTATGCGTGGTCCCGCGGGGTGGGATTTTCCTGGAGGCGCGAGCTGCTATCCGTTGTCCTTCTTCGCCACCTGCGCCGCCTTCTCTTCCTCCTTCATCCACTCGGCGAGGATCTCGTCCGGCACCGGGGCGAGGGTGGCGGTGAGGGTCTTCTCGGCGCCGTCGCGGCGGACGGTGTAGTTGACGCTCTTGCCGACGGCGCAGTCGGCCTTGGCCTTCTTGACGGCGTCCATGTTGGCCTCGGTCAGGGCGATGCCGTTGAAGGCCACCAGCACGTCGCCGGCGCGGAAACCGGCCTCGGCGGCCGGACTGTCCGGCGCGACCGAAGCAACCCGCCAGGCGCCGTTGGCGTCCTTGTCGGTCTTCAGGCCGAGCCAGCCGTGGGCGGCCATCTTGGCGGCCTTTTCCTTGTGGGCCGCATGGGCCTTCGCATCGTGGGCGCACTTTTCGCCGCCGGCGAGGGCCGCGGAGGAGAGGGCGAGGAGGAGGGCGAGGAGGACGAGGGAGATCTTGGCCTTCATGCTACGGGCTCCTTCCGGGATTGGCGGGACCCGGCGCCGCGCCGGCCCGCGCTACCACGGTGGGAAGCCTAGGAGGGGCGGCGCGTAAACGTCCTCAACGAGGCGTAAAACCCCGCAAAGCGCGTAACTTATTTGTAAACAGCCGTGCGGCGCGCTGCGGGCGCGGACGGTTCTGCTCTAGACTCATCCGGCGATGAGGATCTCCGAGCTTCCCCGGCGGCACACCCTGTGGGTGGGCTTCGCGGCCGTGCTGGCGCCGCTGCTGGTGCTGCTCGGCCTGCAGTACCGCTGGCTGGTGAAGCTCGACCAGGGCTCGAAGAAGATCCACAAGGCGACGCTCAACACCTTCGTCGAAGGGGTGCTGAGCGACGTGGACCACACCTACCGCGACGCCGACCGCTTCCTCGACCTGTCCCCGGACGTCTTCACGAAACACGATCTGGAGAAGGCGGCGCACTACTTCAAGAAGAAGGGCCCCACGGGGGCGAAGCGGCTGTTCGTGGTGAGCCTGGTCGGCGAGGAGAGCGCTGCGCTCTATTTCCAGCCTTCGTGCTCCAGCTTCTCGCCGCCGAAGTATTCGTCCGAGGTGCGCGCGGTATGGGCCGCCATCGCTCCCTGGCAGCTCCTCGCCAAGAAGGGCGCCAAGATCGAGAAGGCGCGCCTGATGGTGGACGAGCGCGATCCCGACTACCGCATCCTGCTGATGCCGATCACCGACGACGACTCGAAGCTCGTCGGCCTCACCGGCATGATCCTCGACGAGGAGTACTTCCGCAACGAGGTGCTGCCGAAGGCGGTCAAGTGGTCGCTGACGGATTCGTTCGCCGACGGCGAGGACACGCCGGTGGTCTCAGTGCGCGACGGCGACGGCCGGATCGTCTACGCCAACGAGCCGCTGTCGGACAAGCGGGTGTGGAACACGGAGACGGAGAAGCCGTTCACTTTCGTGTTCACCGACTGGAAGGTGGGCCTCGCCAGCAAGCACACGACGCCGGCCATGGTGGCGCGGCGGAACTTCCTGGTCAACATCGGGCTCTCGGCGGCGCTCGCCGCCGTGCTGCTCGGCGGCCTGGCGCTCGCCATGCGCACGGCGTCGCGGGAGATGAAGCTGTCGCGGATGAAGAACGAGTTCGTCTCCAACGTCTCGCACGAGCTGCGCACGCCGCTGGCCTCGATCCGCGTCTTCGGCGAATTCCTGAGGCTGGGACGCTTCGAGAACCAGGAGAAGGTGCAGGAGTACGGCGACTACATCGAGACGGAGAGCCGGCGGCTGACCCAGCTCATCAACAACATCCTCGACTTCGCGAGCATCGAGTCGGGGCGCAAGACCTACCGCTTCGAGCGCTGCGACGTGCGCGAGGTGGTGTGCCAGACGCTGAAGACGTTCGAGGTGCGGCTGCGCCAGCACGGCTTCAACATCCTCGTCGAGGGCGCGGAGGTGCCGCTGCCGCCGGCGCGCATCGATCCCGGCGCCATCGCGCAGTCGCTCTCCAACCTGCTGGACAACGCGGTCAAGTATTCGAACGGCAACAAGGACATCACGGTGTCGCTGCGGCGGGAGGGCGGCTACGTGGTGATCGCGGTGACGGACCGGGGCATCGGCATCGCGCGCGACGAGCAGGAGAAGATCTTCGACCGCTTCCACCGCGTCAGCACCGGGCTGGTGCACGACGTCAAGGGGAGCGGCCTGGGGCTCGCCATCGTGCGCCACATCGTCGACGCGCACCGCGGCCGGGTGACGCTGGAGAGCCGGCCGGGCGAGGGCAGCACGTTCGCCATCCACCTGCCCGTCGATGCTCCGGAACCGAGCGCGATCGCCGCTCCCCGCGAACGGCCTTCCGAGGCGTGAAGATGGAAATGACGACGACGGCAACGCGAGTCCTCATCGTCGAAGACGACGAGTCCATGTCGGTGGCGCTGCGCGACGGTTTCCAGTACGAGGGCTACGCGGTGACGGTGGCCAAGGACGGCGAGGCCGGCCTGCACCTCGCCACAGCCGATCCGCCGGACCTCATCCTGCTCGACGTCATGCTGCCGAAGATGACGGGGCTCGACATCTGCAAGCAGCTCAGGAGCAACGGCAACGGCGTGCCGATCATCATGCTCACGGCGCGCGGCCAGGAGATCGACAAGGTGCTGGGGCTGAAGCTGGGGGCGGACGACTACATCACCAAGCCGTTCGGCTTCATGGAGCTGCTGGCGCGGGCGGAGGCGGTGCTGCGCCGCGCCAAGGGGACGGCCGCGGCGGCGGCGCCGGAGAGCTACCGTTTCGGCGAGGTGTGCATCGACTTCAAGCGCCACGAGGCGCGCAAGAGGAGCGAGGCGATCGAGCTCTCGCCGCGCGAGTTCCAGCTCCTCGCCTACTTCATCCAGCACCGCGGCGAGATTGTCACCCGCGAGAAGCTGCTCGACACGGTGTGGGACTACAACGCCATCCCCTTCACCCGCACGGTGGACATGCACATCGCCAAGCTGCGCAAGAAGATCGAGGACAATCCGGGCGATCCCAAGCACATCGTGACGGTGCACCGTTTGGGGTACAAGTTTACGGGGTAGCAGAAGGAGGATATCCCCCAATGTAGAGACGCCCCGTGGGGCGTCTCCGGGACGGCGATACCTTTCCGAACAGAACCAATGCCCCGCGAAATGTTTTCCTGCCTCGGAGACGCCCCACGGGGCGTCTCTACATTGGGGGGGCCACCGTCGAGACCGGCGCAATCATCGGGGCTGCCGCAGGCACCTCCGCGACCACCGGAATCTCCGCCGTCTTCGGCATCCAGGCGCTCTCTTCGAGGGCTTCGGCGAGGAGGTGCACGAGACGGGGATCGAACTGGCGGCCGGCTTCGCGGCGGAGCTCGTCGAGCGCGGTCTCGACGGGGGCGCCGCGGCGGTAGGGTCGGTCGTGGGTGATGGCGTCGAAGGCGTCCACGACGGAAAGGACGCGGGCGCCGAGCGGGATCTCCTCTCCCCTGAGGCCGAAGTAGCCGGGGAAGCGGACGCCGTCGCGGGCGCCGTCCCAGCGCTCCTGGTGATAGCGGATGAGGGGCTCGACCTCGCGCAGCGCCTCGACGTCGCGGATGATGCGCAGGCCGATCTCGACGTGCTCCTCCATCACCTGCTTCTCCTCCGGCGTCAGGCCCTCGGGCTTCATGAGGATCGTCTCCGGCACGCCGATCTTGCCGACGTCGTGGAGCATGGCGCCGTAACGCAGCAGGCGGAGCTCGCGGTCCTCCATCCCCAGGCGGCGGCCGACGAGGACGGCGAGGTGGGCCACCCGCTGCACGTGCCCCTCGGTCGTCGGGTCCTTGGCCTCGATGGCGGCCGCCAGCGAGCAGACGGTGCGCTCGAAGTCGCGCTCGAGCTGCAGCTCGTGGGCGCGCACCTGGTCGAGCAGCCGGCGGTTCCTGCCGGCGAGCCAGCCGCCGACGATGGCGAAGATGCTGAACACGCCCACCGTGGTATAGCCGGGCGCCAGGATCTCCTGCAGGAGGATCGGATCGCGCTGCAGGAAGACCGGATCACGCCCGGGCGCCAGCATCAGCGTCGCCATGTAACCAATGGAGACGAAGGCGTTGACGATCAGCGCCGCGCCGACGCCGCCCTCGACGGCGGCCACGGCGACGGGGATCATCAACGAGATGGCGAGCCAGTGGGGGAACGTCCAGCCGACTCGCCCCATGGTGACGATGCAGCCGAGGCCGGCGGCCGTCATCAGGGCGCACTCGAGGACGGCGGCGCGGTTGCGCAGCCAGGCGCGCAGGAAGTCGCGGTGCGCCTCGGTGAGCAGCACCTCCGGCAGCAGCCAGAGGAGGAGGGGCATGCCGAGGACGAGCGCGGCCATGAGGTCGCTGATCCAGATGCCGAAGAAGACGCTGGCCAGCGGCTGCGCCCGCAGGGGGAGCTGCCCGAGGAGCCGGAACGCGAGGCTGCCGACGGCGGCGGCGGCGAGGTTGTTGAGCAGGGCGCCGTAGAGGAAAACGCGGCGCAGGCGCAGGGCGGTGCTGCCGTGCGGCCGGCGGAGGGCCCAGGCGGGGATAGCGGCGGCGAGCCCATTGGCGAGGGAGAAGAGGAAGAGGCCGGCCGGCGTGGTGGCCGCTCCCCAGGGCGCCGCCACCACGCC
>JBIOVX010000002.1:0-4191 GCA_044868005.1 Thermoanaerobaculia bacterium
GGGGGACGATTCACAACCGGTGTTGCCGATAGGAGGCCACCTTTTCAGCAAGAATCCATCGCATGCGTCCCCCCTCGCCCGTCAGGGAGAGGGGGACAGGGGGTGAGGCTTCGGAGGGCACGCCGCCCCGATCTACGTCTGCCCCCCCGCAAACCGCGCATAAAACCCCCCCGCCGCCGCCGTCTCCCGCAGAGCCTCGGAAGGCTTGAACCGCTCGCCGACTCCTCCCTCCAGGCGCTCGAGGATGGTGATGATGCGCGCCAGCCCCTCGTGGTCCGCCCAGCGGCAGAGACCGCCGCGGAAGGGCGGAAAGCCGGTGCCGAAGATCAGCGCCAGGTCGACGTCCGCGGCGCTGCGCACCACGCCTTCGTCGAGGCAGCGCGCCGCCTCGTTGACCATCGGCAGCACCATGCGGTCGGCGATGGCGCCGGGGTCGGGGTTTACCTCCTTCGGTTGCAGCCCGAGCAGAGCGTAGACGGCCGGGTCCGGATCCTTGCGCTCGCGGCCCTCGTAGCGATAGAAGCCCTTGCCGTTCTTCGTTCCCAGGCGGCCGCTCTCCGGCACCTTGTCGAGCCAGTCGGGAAGCGGCAGCCGGTCGCTGAACGCGTCGCGCAGGATGTGGGCCACCTTGGTGGCGACGTCGATGCCGACCTCGTCCTGGAGCGCCATGGGGCCGACCGGCATGCCCCAGTCGGTCATCGCGCGGTCGAGGTCCTCGATGCGGTAGCCCTCGTCGAGCAGCCAGAGCGCCTCCGTCGAATAGAACATCAGCAGCCGGTTGACCAGGAAGCCGGGAGCGTCCTTGACCAGGATGGGCGTCTTGCCCAGCTTGCGGGTGAAGGCGAAGACGGTGTTGACCGCCGCGGCGTCGGCGCCTTCCGGCGCGATGACCTCGACGAGCGGCATCTTGTCGGCCGGATTGAAGAAGTGCATGCCCACCACGCGCTCGCGGTGCGGCGTGCGCGCGCCGATGCCGGCGATGGAGAGCGACGAGGTGTTGGAGGCGAGCACCGCGTCCGCCGGCACGTGCTTCGCCGTCTCGGCGAAGACCTCCTGCTTGACGGACATGTTCTCGACGATCGCCTCGATCACCAGGTCCGCGCGGCCGAAGCCCGAGTAGTCGAGGGTCGGGTGGAGGAGGGCCATGCGGCGCCGCGCCTCCGGAGCGGCGAGCCGCCGCCGCTGCACCTGCTTGTCGAACAGCCCCGCCGCGTGCTGCATGCCGCTCGCCAGCGCCTCGTCGCGGACGTCCTTCATGCGCACGGGAAGCCCTGTCTCGGCGGCGATGAGCTGCGCGATGCCGCCGCCCATCACGCCGGCGCCCAGCACGGCCGTCGCCGCCACCGGGCGCGGCTCGGCGCCGGGCAGGCCGGTCTCCTTCTTGGCGTCCTCCGTCAGCCGGAAGACGTGCACCAGGTTTTTCGAGATGCGCGAGATGGCGAGCTCCGCCACGGCGCGGGCCTCGGCGTCGAAGCCGGCCTTGACGCCGTCCTCGATGCCCACCCGCACCACCTCGATGGCGCGCAGGGGCGCCGGATAATGCCCGCGCGTCTGTTCCAGGGTCTTCTTGCGCGCCTGATCGAAGAGGATCTTGCGGCCCACGGGGTTCTTCTCCAGCAGGGCCTCCTTGAGATCGAAGCCGCCTTCGTCGCGCCGGGGCTGATCGCGGCGCGCGAGAGCGAAGTCGCGCACCTCGTCGAGAAAGCGGGCGTCCGGCAGCAGGGCGTCGGCGAGCCCGAGCTTCAGCGCCTTGCGCCCGTCGACCGTCTTGCCGGTGAGGATGAGGTCCAGCGCCTCGGCGATGCCGATGCGCCGCGGCAGCCGCGTCGAGCCGCCCCAGCCGGGAAGGATGCCCAGCCGCACCTCGGGCAGGCCCATCCTGGTATCCGCCCGGTCGCTCGCCACCCGGTACGTCGAGGCGAGCGCGATCTCCAGCCCGCCGCCCAGGCAGACGCCGCGGATGGCCGCGACCGTCGGGAACGGCAGCGACTCCCAGGCCGAAAACAGGCGGTGCCCGGCGCGCGAGCCGGCCTCGGCCTCCACCGGGTCCGTCACCCGCGCGATCTCCTCGACGTCGGCGCCGGCGATGAAGCTTCCCGCCTTGCCGGAGAGCAGGATCAGGCAGCCGATGTCCTGCCGGGACGCGATCGCCTCGAGGACCTCCTCCAGCTCCCGGAACGCGGCGCGGGTGAAGACGTTGACCTTCTTCTCCGGCGAATCGAAGGTGAGCGTCGCCAGCCGATCGGCGCCGACCTCGAGGTGGAAGATGGATGGCACGGATACCTCCTCGCGTGGAACAACGTTATCGCGGATTCGGCCGATCTCCCCTCGCCCGGCGCTTCACCTTCTGCGTCGGCGTCAGCTCGCCCGTCTCCAGCGTGAACTCGTCGGGCAGCAGATCCCAGGCGACGATCTTCTCGAAGCCGGCGAGCCCGGCGTTGACCGTCTCCACCTCTTTGCCGATCAGGGCCCGCACCTGCTCGTTGGCCACCATCTCCTGCGGGCTCATGCTGCCCAGCCCCTGCCGCCCGGCCCAGCTCTTGAGGGCGTCGAAGTCCGGCACCAGCAGCGCCGAGAGGAACTTCCGGCGGTCGCCGATCACCACCGCCTGGCCGATATAGCGGCTGCTCTTCAGCGAGTTCTCGATCGGCGCCGGCGCCACGTTCTTGCCGTAGGCGTTGATGATCAGCTCCTTCTTGCGGTCGGTGATGCGCAGGAAGCCGTCGTCGTCGATCTCGCCGATGTCGCCGGTGTGGAACCAGCCCTCGGCGTCGATCACCTCCGCCGTCTCCTTCTCCATGCCCCAGTAGCCCTTCATGATGTTGGGACCCCGCGACAGGATCTCGCCGTCCTCGGCGATCCGCACCTCGACATTGGGAATCGGCCGCCCCACCGTCCCCATCTTGACCGCGCCCCAGGTGTTCACCGAGATCACCGGCGAGGTCTCCGACAGGCCATAACCCTCGAAGATGGGAATGCCGGCGCCCCAGAAGAACTCCGCCAGGTCCCTGCCGAGCGGCGCGCCGCCGGAGACGGCGAAGATGAAACGCCCGCCGAGGCGCTCCTGGATCTTGGAGAACACCAGCTTGTCCGCGAGACCGAGCTGGAAACCGAGCAGCCCCGGCGGCTTCTGTCTCTTGAGACGCCAGGGGAGCGCCTCGCGTCCCTTGGCCACCGCCCAGGCGAAGATCTTCTGCTTGATCGGCGAACCCGCCGCCGCCCCTTCCTGCACCCGCGCGTAGACCTTCTCGTAGACCCGCGGCACCGAGACGAAGACGTGCGGCTTGACCTCCTGCATGTTCTGCGCGACCACCGCCACCGACTCGGCGTAGGCGATGGTGGCGCCCGCCAGGAAATAGATGTAGTCCACCGTGCGCTCGAAGGAGTGGGAGAGAGGTAGGAACGACAGGGCCGTGTACGAGCTTTCGATCTTGATCAGCGGGCCGGCATCGGAGACGTTGGAGGCGATGTTGCCGTGGGTCAGCATCACCCCCTTGGGCGTGCCGGTGGTGCCGCTGGTATAGATGAAGGTCGCGAGGTCCTCCGGGCGCACGGCGCGGGCCTTGGCCTCGAACGCCTCGGCGTCGTAGCCGGCTCCCTGCTCGAGCAGCGCGGCCAGGGTCGTCACCCGCGGATCGCTCGACTCGCCCTTGATGAGCACGAACTGGCGCACCTGCGGCAGCTCGCCGGCATGGGAGAGGAGCCCGTCCAGGTGAGCCGTCGTCTCGGCGAACACCACCTTGGCGCCGCAGTCGTTGGCGATGTACGTGGCCTGGTCCGGCAGCAGAGTGGGGTAGATCGGCACCAGCACGCCGCCGGAGCACAGCGTGGCGAAGTCCACCGTCGGCCAGTGCGGGCCGCTCTCCGACATCAGCGCCACGCGGTCCCCGGGCTCCAGCCCCAGCCCCTGGAGCGCCTTCGCCAGCCGGCGGACGCGGTCCACCAGCTCGGCGGTGGACATCGGCTGGTAGGTGCCTCCCACCTTGGAGAGAAGACAGTCCGGCTTGTTGTAGCTCGCCACCTTCAGGAACAGCTCCGACAGGGTTGAGACCGCTCTGGCCGCCATGGGCACCCTCCCGCTTGAGTAGGGGTGGGATTCTATCGTCCTCGCCATGTCTTTGCATGGTGGGCGGACGGAGGGTCGTAGCGGCGGCCCTACGTGGCCGCCGTTTTCCGTTCCGCGCACCAACA
>JBIOVX010000003.1:0-15148 GCA_044868005.1 Thermoanaerobaculia bacterium
CCGCCCTGGGGTGGGGTTCGGGCTGGGGCGTGGGGGATCGGATACTCTTCGCCCCATGATCGACCATCCCCTCGAGCTGAACGCGGAAGAGATGCGCGCCCTGGTGGCAGCAGCTCTCGACCGCATCGTGCCGCACATCGAATCGCTTCCCGCGCAGCCCGTTTCCGACACCCGGGGCGGCTTCGAGCTGGCCCGCTCGCTCGTCGAGCCAATGCCTGAAGAGGGTGCGCCGCTCTCCGAGCTGCTCGACCTCATCTTCGAGCGAGCGGTGCGGCCAACCTACAACACGGCGAGCCCCGGCTATCTCGCCTATATCCCCGGCGGCGGTCTGTTCCAGGCCGCGGTGGCGGACCTCATCGCCGACTCGATCAACCGCTATACCTCCATCTTCAACACCGCTCCGCCCCTGGCACAGCTCGAGGCGAACGTCGTCGCCTGGTTCTGCCGCATCACCGGTTATCCCGCCGAAGCCCGCGGCACGCTGACCAGCGGCGGCTCGCTCGCCAACTGGACGGCCCTGGTGACGGCGCGGCGCGCGCGGCTTCCCGAGGACTTCCTCAAGGGCACGATCTACGCTTCCGACCAGGTCCATTACTCGATGGCCAAGGGCGCCATCCTCGCCGGCTTTCCGGAGGCGAACGTGCGCGAGGTGCCCACGGACGAGCGCTTCCGCCTGCGCCTGGACGCTCTCGAAACGCAGATCCAGGAGGACCGCCGCCAAGGCTTCACGCCCTTCCTCATCGCCGCCAGCGCCGGCACCACGAACACCGGCGCCGTCGATCCCCTGTCTGACCTGGCGGACTTCGCCGCGAGCCACGGCCTCTGGCTGCACGTGGACGCGGCCTACGGCGGCTTCTTCCTGCTGACCGAAGAGGGCCGGCGGACGATGCGCGGCATCGAGCGCGCGGACTCGCTCGTCCTCGATCCGCACAAGGGACTCTTCCTCCCTTACGGCACCGGCGCCGTGCTGGTGCGCAACGGCGAGGACCTGCGGCGCGCTCACAGCCTGACGGCGGACTACATGCCCGGCCTTCAGGACGATCCGGACCGCGTGGACTTCTCGCAGTACTCGCCCGAGCTCTCGCGGCCGTTTCGCGGCCTGCGGGTCTGGCTGCCCTTCAAGCTGTACGGCGCCGGGGTCTTCCGCGCCGAGCTGGAAGAGAAGCTGGCTCTCGCGCATCTCGCGGCGGACCGGCTGCGTGAGATGGAAGGGATCGAGATGCTCGCCGAGCCGCAGCTATCCCTCCTCGCCTTCCGGCTCGCTCCGGCGGGCGTGCCCGACTCCGAGCTCGACGATCTCAACCGCCGCTTCATCGAGCGGGTGAACGCCCGCCAGAGGGTGTTCCTCACCGGCACCCGGCTCCGCGGCCGCTTCGCGTTGCGCATCTGCGTCCTCTCGTTCCGCACGCACCGCGACCGCATGGAGCAGGCGCTGGAGGACATCGAGGCGGCGCGGCGGGAAATCATGGATGCCGCTCCGCAACGAAAAACGGCGGGCACGTAGGCCCGCGCTACGACTCTGCGTTGAGGCTGTTTACCGGCCCGGCGGCTTCTGTTCCGCGGGCGGCTGCTCGGCCGGCGCGGGCGGCTCCGGCTGGCCAATCGACAGCAGCTCGACCTCGAAGATCAGCGTCTCGTTGGGGCCAATGACGCCACCGGGAGCGCCCTGCTCGCCATAACCTAGCGCGGCCGGGACGTAGAACTTGTACTTCGAGCCGACCTTCATGAGCTGCACGCCCTCGGACCAGCCCGGGATGACCCGGTTGAGGGGGAAGGTGGCCGGCTCGCCGCGGGGGTAGGAGCTGTCGAACACCGTGCCGTCGATCGACGTGCCCTTGTAGTGCACCGTCACCGTGTCGGTAGCCTTGGGGCTGGGCCCGGTGCCCTCCGTGAGGACCTCGTACTGCAGGCCGCTCGCGGTGGTCTTGACCTCCTTGCGCTCCTTGTTCTTGGCCAGGAACGCCTCGCCCTCGGCCTTGTTCTTGTCGCCGGCCGCCTTCCGCTTGGCCTCCTGCTGCTGCTGGACCTGCTGCTGGAAGGTCTGCATCGTCTCGGTCATCTCCGCCTGGCTGAGCACGGAGGGAGTGCCGGCGATGGCGTCTTGCAGCCCCTTGACGATGAGGCTTTCGGTGACCTTGACGTCATTGTTCCGCAACTGAAGACCGAGATTGAAACCGATGAGGTAGCTGGCGCGGTCCTGCAGGGACTCCGGCTTGCCGGCGGCCGGCGGCGCCGCGGGCTGTGGGGCCTGGGCGGCCGCGGGCTGCTGGGCGGGTTGGCCGGTCTGCGCGCCGGCGGTCATCGCCGCCGCGGCGAGGAGCACGGCGGCGAAAGTCACGAGCTTTCTCATAGAGTTCTCCAACGTTGGTGATTCCTGCATGGGAGACGGCACCGATCGGCCGGTCTCCGGCGAAAAGGCTATCTTACCCTACCTCCGATGATTCGATCAGGCCTTTCCTGGCTCCTCCTCACCGCCGCTCCCCTGTGGGCGCAGCAGGCTCCGCCGGCACCGCTTGCCCCGCAGCCGAGCTTGACCCAGCGGCTGCAGGTCATCCTTCACGCCCGCACGCCGGCGTCGGGAAAGCCGCCCGAGCTGCAGGCGGACGGCTCTCCCTTCCGCGCCACTCCGGACCTGCCCTGCTTCTACGACCGCCGGGGATTCGCACCGGCATGGATCGGAGACGCCGGCCTCCGCCGGGAAGCCGACGAGCTGCTCGCGGCGATCGGGGATGCCGCCGCCGACGGTCTGCGACCTGAGGATTATCATCAGGCGGACCTCCAGCGCCGGCTCCTCCAGGCGCGAAACCAGGCGGCGCCGGCCGATCTGGCCGAGCTCGATCTGGCGTTGACCGACGCCTTTCTGCGCCTCGCCGCCGACCTGGCCCACGGCAAGGTCAACCCGGAGCTGATCTACGCCGACTGCGCGATCGACGTTCCCGAGATCGACCTCCCGGGAACGCTGGAGAGCGCCCTTGCCGCCGGCGCCGTACGCAAGACTCTCGCGGATCTCGCGCCCGCCCACGCCGGGTATCGCGCCTTGAAGCAGGCCCTCGCCGCTTACCGGGCGAAGAGCGCCTGGCCGGCCGTGCCCGCAGGTCCATCACTACGGCCGGGTGACAGGAGCGAACGCGTCGCGGCGCTGCGGGCCCGCCTCGAGGCCTCCGGCGACCTCGCGCCGGCGGATCCCGCCGCTCCGCCGGTTGAAAGCGATCTCTTCGACGCTCCTCTGCAGGCAGCCGTCCGGGTCTTCCAGGAACGCCACGGTCTGGACGCCGACGGCGCCGTGGGTCCGGCCACTCTCGGCGCGCTCAACCTATCCGTCGCGGAGCTCGTGCGGCAGATCGAGGTCAATCTCGACCGCTGGCGCTGGCTGCCGCGCGATCTCGGCGAGCGCTACGTGATGGTGAACATCGCCGGCTTCGCCCTCGAGGTCGTCGAGTCCGGCAAGCCCGTCCTCTCCATGCGCATCGTCGCCGGCAAGCCCACCAGCCGCACGCCGATGTTCACCGGCAACCTGACCCACATCGTCCTCAATCCTTACTGGAACGTGCCGCCCGGCATCCTCAAGAACGAGATCCTGCCGAAGATCCAGCGCGATCCCGGCTACGCGGCGCGGGAGAACCTCGAGGTCCTGCCCGGCGGCAAGGTCCGGCAGCGGCCCGGTGCCAACAACGCGCTGGGAAAGATCAAGTTCCTCTTCCCCAACCGCTTCAACGTCTACCTGCACGACACGCCGTCGCGCTCGCTCTTCAGCCGTTCCGTGCGCACCTTCAGCCACGGTTGCATCCGCGTCGAGAAACCCCTGGACCTGGCGGAGTACTTGCTGCACGACGATCCCGCCTGGACGCGGGAGAAGATCGAATCCGTCCTCGGCGACGGCCGCGAGCGCTGGGTCGTCGTGCCGCGTCCGCTGCCGGTCCATCTCGCCTACTGGACCGCCTGGGTGGACGAGGCGGGGGTGCTGCAGGTCCGGAAAGACGTCTATGGACGGGACCGGCCGCTGCTGGAGATGCTGGAGTAGCCCTGGAGCGCCGCGCGGCTACTGTTGGATGATCCAGTCGAGCACGGGATCGCGGCCGGCGACCCAGTCAGCCCAAGTCGGCAGGATCTCTTTTTCCGGCGTGACCAGCCTGTCATCGGGCAGGAACTTGTAGTACCTCGTCGAGTATGAAACCTCCATCCGCGTGTGCGGCAGCGTCATCTCGTCGTTCTCACTGTAGCTGTTCGGTCTTTCGCCGATCGTCTCCCCTACGAGGGTCGCATGCGCGATCTCGCGAAAGTCGATGGCGTTTTTGAGCGCGGCCGAAAACGTCCTCGCGCCGGTGATGACGTAGCCGCGGAGCTTCGGTCTGCGCGCCAGCTCGTCGACGAGATACTTCCTGCCGACGGTGAAGTCGCCACCGCCGTTCTGCCGCAGGTCGATGGCGATCTTTTGCACGGGATGCCCGTCGACAAACGACCAGAGCTCCCGCGACTTGCTCCTGAGGTCGTCGTACTTCCGAAAACTGACATAAACAGTTCCGGCCTCGGCCAGCCACGTGAACCAGAACCCTTCCTCCTGACGCTGGCGGTACAGCGGCGGGGACGCGGCCGCGGTCCGCCATTCCGGTTTTGCCGCGATCCCGATCGAGGAGACGTCCACCGAGCGTTCGCTGCCGTCGTCGAGCACTGCCGTGAATCTTGCCGCCGCGGCGCTCTTGACGACGCCGAGGCCGTGCAGCACTTCCGCGATCGAGCACCAGTAAGGCGTCGAGGCGGCGAGGAGGACCTCGCTCTCATCCTGCGGCAGGATCGTGCGGATGCGAGCGATCGCTTCATCGATGGGGGTGTCGTCAATCCGGACCAGCTTTCCACCAACGAGCTCAGCGGCCGGACCGGCACCGCGGACGATGCGGTGAGTCCCTTCGATGCGCGCGACCGTGATCGGGAACTGATGAATGTTCGACGGCAGATGAACGTAGGTGTGGCCGTCGCCGACCATCGCCGCGATTCGCATCAGTCCGACGATCATTTCGTCGTCGTTCGCCTGGCCCGCTCTGGCGCGCAGACTTGCCACCTCGGCGGCGAACTGCTCGCGCGTGATGGCGTGAAAGGCGTTCTTGTGCCGCTTCGGAAGCTCGCGGGCGAAGAAGTCGATGTCCGCGCGCCATTTCTCGGCGGTCATCGGCGGCAAAGGCTGCGGCTTCGACCCGGCGAGAAGGGTGAGCGAACCGGCCAGCAGGAGCAGAAGCAGAGTGACGGTTCGATTCGTCATGACCTTTCAACGCTTCATCCTGAGAATAGTTCCGTCTGAGGCGGGGGATTCTGTAGCTCCGGAAGGCCGTCTATGGATGGGACCGGCCGCTGCTGGAAGGTGCGGCAGAGCCTGCCCCCGGCCCAAGGCGCTAGCGCATCAGAGCCTGAAACCCTGCCTGGACAAAATTGCGATCGAAGGTCAACGCGGCTTCAACTCCGTGCTTCCGCATCACAACGAAGGAGACGCAGTCCACCATCCCCCAGTCCTTGTCCTGGTAGGTCTTGTACAGATCGAACGCCTCCCCAAAGAGCTCCGGGCTCAAATGGACCACCTCTGCCTCTTCTCCCCTCAGGAGCTGATCGATGATCGCGGCAGCCTCTTTCTTGTGGCTGCGCGCCAAACCGTTGCCGATTTCGAGCAGGATGGCGTCGGTCAGGAGAAGAGGGTGACCGCGGAGAGAGGTTGCGAGGGAGACTGCTTGGGAGTGGTAAGAGTCCCGCCTATTGACCAAAGCAATGACGAACAGCGAATCGACGAAGATCCGCCTAGACACGTTTCTCGCCGCTTGCATAGAGATCGAAGTTCGCGGCGAAATCTTCGGGTCCATCGATCTGAATCTGCATCAGCCGGTCCATGAGGGTGGACTCTGAGGTCTCGTCGCGGGAGTATTTCTGAACGACCCTGTACAGCTCGTCCAGCCGCTCCTCCTCCACCTTGTCGACCTCTGCCTTGATGAGATCCTTGATCGTCATGGCATTACCATCCTCCAGATCATCCTAGCACGAGCGCTAAGTCTGCCGCTTTAAAGCCGCCGGCCCGGATACACCGCCACCTCCGAGCCATCGGCGAGAAAGGCCGAGCTGGGCGGTGCCGCGAGCGGCGCTGCGAAGGGCTCGCCGTAGAGGCCGGCGACGTCGCAGTCCAGCTCCGGCTTCTGCAGAGTCCAGACCCGCCAGCGCGGATGCTCCACGCGATACTCGACGCAGCCGCCGCGGCTCGCCGCGTAACCCCAGTAGTGTTCGGTGATGAACTCCTCCTCGGAGCCGGGCGCCGCCTCCTGGGGCGGACCTGAGACCGCGGCGCCGATGCCGTTCCACCGTCCTCGCCAGCGCCAGCCATACTCCACCGACATCTCGCCCTCGAGGGGATCGCCGGCGATCGCGTGGCGTATCGGCAGCGCCACGTATCTCTCGCCGTAGAGCAGGCGCGCCAGTCCCGCCACGGCGAGCCGGGGCACGATCTCCTTGACGAACACGACGCCGCGGCGCCAGCCGTCCTCGGCTTGGCGGCGGACGTAGAAGCGGAGATTCACCTCTTCGAAGTCGCGGTGAAACGGCACCCCGAAGCCCCACACGCGCGTATCGAGGAAGAGGAATCCCACGACGCTGGCGAAGGTCTTGCCGTTCCAGGAGTCGAGCTCCGTCCCCGGCGGCACGAGCGGCTGCAAGGTCTCCTCCGGCACGACGTAGTTCAGCATCGCGAGATGCTGCCAGCGGGCGGTCAGGAAGGGACGGAGCGGAGCTGAATCCACGCTACCCCGCCGCGGCCGGCACGGACAAGTCGGCGCGCAACCGGCGAGCCGGGTTGTAAGGATAGAAAGAGATGACCTCGCCGCGGCGGTGGCGCTCCTGGAGTTGCCGCCAGAAATCGACGCCGAAGAGATCGCCGTGCTCGCGTAGGAAAGCTTCGCGGATGCGGCCCTGAAGGCCGAGGAAGGCGAGCAACTCCTCGGGGAAGATGTCGTCCTCTCCGACGGTAAACCACGGCTCCGCCGCCAGCTCCTCCTCTTCGTTGCGCGGCGGCGGGATCTCGCGGAAGACGCAATCGGTGAGCGGAGAGAGCTCGTCGTAGTCATAGGAGAGGACGCGGCCGTGGCGGGTGACGCCGAAATTCTTGAGCAGCACGTCGCCCGGGAAGATGTTGGCGGCGGCCAGCTCTTTCAGACAGCGTCCCCAGTCCAGCGCCGCCGCCTCGGCGCTCTTTTCGCCGCTCTGCTCCAGGTAGAGATCGAGAGGCGTGATCCGCCGCTCGACGTAGCAGTGCTGCACGGTGACTCCAGCTTCGTCGATCGCGACGTTGCGCGAG
Organism: Thermoanaerobaculia bacterium; assembly: GCA_044868005.1. Taxonomy (GTDB): domain Bacteria; phylum Acidobacteriota; class Thermoanaerobaculia; order Multivoradales; family UBA5704; genus DATARR01. Next base: position 7,322 of record JBIOVX010000003.1, read on the forward strand.
GTGTCGGCCAGCAGCTTCTCCAGCAGATCCGGATCGAAGCGCGCCCGCGGGAAGGTGAGGTGCTCGAACTCCTGAAAACCCACCAGACGGCCGACGCGGTCGTGGAGCTCGACGGCGCGGTACTTCTCCATCACCCGTTGCGGCGTCGTGTTCTTCTGCGCCGGAAAGGCGTCGTTGATCACCTTGAAGACGAACTCGTACGAGGGCAGGGTGAAGACGGCCATCACCAGGCCCCGCTGCCCCGGCGCGGCGACGAAGCGGCCGCCGGTCTCCGCGATGTGGGTCATCAGATCGCGGTAGAGCTCCGTCTTGCCGTGCTTCGTGTAGCCGAGCGCGATGTACAGCTCGGCGATGCGCTTGCGGGGCAGGATGGACTTGAGAAAGCCGATGACCTCGCGCGGGCTCGCCACGTCGACGTGAAAGTCCCAGCGCGCGAAGCTGAAGACGATGCTGATCTCGTCCTCGGTGTGGAGCACGGCGTCGATTTCCAGACCCTCGCGATGATGAAGAAGAGCCAACACCATCGGCATCATCGCGTCTCCGCACTTCGCCCGGCCGACGAGGTAGGCCCCCTTGTTGCGGAAGAAAACCGGACGCAGCACGTCCACCGCCTCGATCTCCGCCGTTCCGAGCGCCGCGGCGATCCCGCGCTCGAGCCGCTCGGCGGCGAGGGAGGCGTCCGCGGCGAGATCGCGGAAGGGCACACCGAAGCCGGCGTCTTCGAGAATCCTCTGCACCACACCGGCGTCCACTCGGCGCACGGCGTACCTGCGGGCGCTCGCCATCTCCAGGCCGCTGAAGGGGAGCGGGAGCTCGCCGGCCGTGTAGTCGATGGCCGGATCCACGCCGCCGCGCGGGAACACCTTGCGGGTGATCGAGTTGAAGTAGGTCTGCGCGATCTCGATATCGTCGCGCCCCAGGATGGCCTGGGAGTAGGCCTCCTTCATCGCCGTCCACAAGGCCCGGTCGTCGAGACGGCCGGCGAGGAGGCCGCGCAGCGTCGCGACCGTTTCGCCGACGCTCCGCGCCGGCAGGTCGAGCTTTTCCACCGTGTCCTGCCGGATGCCTTCCCAGTCGCGCTCCGCGAAGCGGCGCGCCACGCGGCGCGTGATGGCGCGCAGTTGGCGATGGTGCTCCTCGAACGCCTGGTGGATCGTCTCGGCTCCGCGGGCCGCCGCGCCGGCGAGGTCCATGCGCGGATGGTATCGGATCGGCCGCGCTACCGCGTAGGGGCGGCCCTATGTGGCCGCCCTGCCGTTGAGGGGTTGACAAAGCGATGCGCCTAGGGTATTCTTCCCCTTCGGCAGGCACAGAACAAGCCTGTCTCAGTACCCAGCGAACAGTAAAAGGGACCTGGTTTTTGAGTGGGTCCCTTTCGTGTTTCTGGGGAGAATCCAAAGAAAGAGAGTCTAAGGAATGCGTACGACCGGAAAAGTGAAGTGGTTCAACGACAGCAAGGGTTTTGGTTTCATCACGCCGGAGGACGGACAGAAGGACTGCTTCGTCCATCACTCCGCCATCCAGGGCAACGGCTTCAAGTCGCTGGCCGAGGGTGACCGCGTGGAGTTCGACATCGTCGCGGGCAAGAAAGGCCCGGCCGCCGAGAACGTCGTCAAGATCTAGCGGCTGAACACCCACTTCACTCGCTAATCCGTTGGAGCCGCCCCGGAGATCCGGTGCGGCTCTTTCATTTTCCCGCCCTCAAAAAGAAAGGCCACCCGCGCGCCAGGGTGGCCGAGATTCCCTGCCGGGATTGCGTGCTACACCACCGCCGGCACGGCGGCGGTTTCCGGCACCGGAGGTGCCGGACCGCCGAGCACCGACGGATCGAAAGCGGACCTTCTGAGCGCAGGGATATCGTAGGTTTGCGGCTTCAAAGCGGGTTCCCCCCAGGGAGCGACGAGCGCTCCGAATCGATGCGGCCCGGGCGGCCGCGAGACGACATCAAGTACTTCCGGTTGAAGAGTGTGCGTGCCCACCTCGGGCGGGACAAAATTCTTGAAGAATTTTTTGCGGATAGTCTTATTATATTGTTTCTATTCTCATTACTGGTCAACTTCCTATGCTGGCGCCGGGCGCCGAAAACCGCGAAGATACCGCCATGGCCACGCCCCTGGACCGATCCGAGGAGTCCGCTTCCCCGCCCTCCCAGCCCACCCTCGTGCGCGGCCTCACGACCTGGGACGGCGCGCTGCTCACCATCGGCTCCGTGGTGGGGACGGGCATCTTCATCACCACCGCCGACATGGCGAAGGTGCTCCCTCACCCCGGCCTCATCCTCCTGGTGTGGCTGGCCGGCGGACTGCTGACGCTCGCCGGCGCGCTCACCTATGGCGAGCTGGGAACGATGTTTCCGCGCGCCGGCGGGCTCTATCACTACGTCAAGGAGGCGTACGGGCCGCTGTGGGGGTTCCTCTACGGCTGGACGGCGTTCCTCGTCATCATGTCCGGCGGCATCGCGGCGCTCGGCGTGGCGTTCGGCGAATACCTGGGAAGCTTCCTGCCGTTCTTCTCCACCCGCCACGTCCTGCTCTCGGTGCCCATCGGAACGTGGATCTGGACGGTTTCCGGCGGACAGCTCGCGGCGGTCCTCGCCATCCTCCTGCTCACCGCGATCAACCACTTCGGCCTCAAGGAAGGGGCCTGGGTGCAGAACGCGCTGACGGTGCTCAAGATCGGCTCGATCGTGGCCTTCGTGGCCCTCGGGCTGTTCGCGCGGGCGCACGTCGAGCCTCATCTGACCGGACCGGTGGGCACGGTCCCCGGCGGGCTGCTCGCCGCCTTCGGCGTGGCGATGATCGCCGCCCTCTGGACCTACGACGGCTGGTACGGCCTCACCTGCTCGGCCGGCGAGATGCGCGATCCCGGCCGCGGCCTGCCGCGCGGGCTGATCCTCGGCACGGCGGCGGTGATGCTGATGTACCTGCTGCTCAACGTGGTCTACGAGCGGGCGCTCACCGTCCCCGCCATGGCCGCGACGCCGCGCATCGCCGAGACGGCGGCCACGGTGCTCTTCGGCCCGGGCGCGGCGCGGCTGATCTCGCTCGCCGTGCTCATCTCCACCTTCGGCTGCATCTCGTCGACGATCCTCTATACGTCGCGGATCTACCTGCCGATGGCCGAGGACGGCGTGTTCTTCCGCTCCCTCGCCCGCATCCATCCCGAGTACAGGACGCCGGTGCCGAGCCTGTGGGCGCAGACGGCGTGGGCCGTCGTGCTCACCGTCTCGGGCACCTACTCGCAGCTCTACACCTACGTCGTCTTCGCCTCGGTCGTCTTCCACGCCATGACGGCCGCCGCCGTCTTCGTCTTCCGGCGCCGCCGGCCGGAAGCGCCGCGGCCGTACCGTACCTGGGGCTATCCCGTGGTGCCGGCCCTCTTCATCCTCGCCTGCCTGCTGCTGATCTGGAACACGCTGCAGACGAGCCCGCGCGAGTCGCTCATCGGCCTCGCCCTCGTGGCCCTCGGGCTGCCGGCGTACGTGCTGTTCCGGCGGAGCGCTTCCCACTCCGCCTCTTGAATCTCGGACATATTTGTCCGATACTGCTCCCCTGAGAGGCTCCGAGTTCGTCCGAACGATTCGGAGGCTGGCTCGGAAGCGCGGCGTTACCGCGGAATTCGTTCCCGAACGCGGCAAAGGCAGTCACGGTACGCTGTCCTTCGGAGCGCGATTTACGGTCGTTCGCGATCTCAAGGACGAGATCAAGACCGGAACCCTCCATGCGATGCTCAAGCAACTGGGCCTCACGCTACAGGATCTCAAAGAGTAGGAGGCAGGCCATGGCCCACGAATTCGCCTACCCCGTGACACTGACCCCAGATGAGACCGATGGGGGCTTCATCGTTACCTTTGAAGATATTCCGGAGGCGATCACCCAAGGTGATGCTGTTTCGGATGCCCTCACGGAGGCGGCCGACGCCTTGGAGGAGGCGATCGCCGGGCGCATTCGCAGAGGAGACGCGATTCCTGAGCCCTCGTCCGCGGAGGATCGTCTCAAGGTTTCCGTTCCGGCACAGACCGCCGCCAAGGCCGCCTTGTACCTGGCATTGAAGGAGACAGGAATCAGCAAATCCGAGCTGGCCGCGAGACTGGAATGCGATGAGAAAGAGGTCCGCCGGCTCCTGGACCCGCGTCACCCCTCCAAACTGCCGCGGATCCAGAAGGCTCTGGCCGCCCTCGGCAAAGGCCTCTCGATAAGGCTCATCGACGAGGCGGCGTAACCTGCCTGCTGCTGTCACTCACGGCCCTCGGCTAGAATCCATCGCGTTCCGAGGGGAACGGCCATCGTAAGGCCGTATATCCCAATTCATTGGAGGTTTTGCTGTGAAACAGATCTCGATAGCGCTCGCGCTCTGCGCGCTCCTGGCGGCCGGCGTCCTCGCCGCGCCGCCCGAAGCCTACAAGGGACAGACGCCGGCCCAACAGGCGGAGAAGGCGGCGGAAAAGAGCAAAGAGGAACAGTCCAAGGCGGAGAAGGCCGCCAAAGGCAAGGCCAAGGAGGAGAAGAAGGATCCGCTGTCCGCGCCGACGTTCGCCGGCCTGGAGCTGCGCGGCATCGGCCCGGCGGTGGTGGGCGGCCGCATCGTCGACATCGCCGTGGATCCCACGTCGCCGAGCACCTGGTACGCGGCCGCGGCTTCCGGCGGTGTGTGGAAGACGACCAACGCCGGCACCACCTGGTCGCCCGTCTTCGAGGGGCAGGGCTCGTTCTCCATCGGCTGCCTCGCCATCGATCCCAGGAATCCGCTGGTCGTCTGGGTGGGCAGCGGCGAGAACAACAGCCAGCGCAGCGTCTCCTACGGCGACGGCGTCTACAAGTCCGTCGACGGCGGCAAGAGCTGGGAGAACGTGGGGCTCAAGAAGTCCGAGCACATCGGCAAGATCCTCATCGATCCCCGCGACTCGGACACGGTCTACGTGGCGGCTCAGGGTCCGCTGTGGTCGCCGGGCGGCGACCGCGGCCTCTACAAGACCACCGACGGCGGCAAGACCTGGAAGCAGGCGCTGGCGATCAGCGAGAACACCGGCGTCACCGACGTGGTGATGGATCCCCGCGATTCCGACGTGCTCTACGCCGCGGCCTACCAGCGGCGCCGCCACGTGTGGACCCTGATCGACGGCGGTCCCGAAGGCGGTATCCACAAATCCACTGACGGCGGCGCCACCTGGAAGAAGCTCTCTTCCGGCCTGCCGAAGGAGGACATGGGCCGCATCGGCCTCGCCCTCGCGCCGTCGAAGCCGGATACCGTCTACGCCATCATCGAGTCCCTCGGCAAGGCCGGCGGCTTCTTCCGCTCGACCAGCGCCGGCGGCAGTTGGGAGAAGCGCAGCGACTACGTCGCCAGCAGCCCGCAGTACTACCAGGAGCTCTTCGTCGATCCCGTGAACGCCGACCGCGTCTACTCCGTGGACGTGCTGCTCCAGGTCAGCGAGGACGGCGGCAAGACCTTCCGGCCGCTCGGCGAGAAGGACAAGCACGTCGACAACCACGTGGTGTGGATCGATCCCGCCAACCGCGAGCACCTGCTGGTCGGCTGCGACGGCGGCCTCTACGAGACGTGGGACCGCGGCGCGAGCTGGGACTTCAAGAGCAACATGCCGATCTCGCAGTTCTACCGCGTGAGCCTCGACAACGACAAGCCGTTCTACAACGTCTACGGCGGCACCCAGGACAACTTCAGCCTGGGCGGGCCTTCGCGCACCAACAACGAGCACGGCATCCGCAACTCGGACTGGTTCGTCACCCAGGGCGGCGACGGCTTCCAGACGCAGGTGGATCCCGAAGATCCGAACATCGTCTACGCCGAGTCGCAATACGGCGGCCTCGGGCGCTACGACCGCAAGAGCGGCGAGCAGATCTTCATCCAGCCGCAACCGGGCCGCGGCGAGCCGGCGCTGCGCTGGAACTGGGACGCGCCGCTGATCATCAGCCCGCACTCGCACACCCGGCTCTACTTCGCCGCCAACAAGCTCTTCCGCAGCGACGACCGCGGCAACTCCTGGCGCGCCGTGAGCCCCGACCTCACCCGCCAGATCGACCGCCGCAAGCTCAAGGTTATGGGCAAGGTGTGGAGCGCCGACACGGTGGCCTACAACGCCTCGACGTCGTTCTACGGCAACATCGTGGCACTCAGCGAGTCGCCGTTGCAGGAGGGGCTGCTCTTCGTCGGCACCGATGACGGCCTGCTGCAGATCAGCGAGGACGGCGGCGCCAACTGGCGCAAGAGCGACAAGTTTCCCGGCATCCCGGAGAACACCTACGTCTCCGACGTCGAGACCTCCCCCCTCGACGCCGGCACCGTCTTCCTGGCGTTCGACAATCACAAGATGGGCGACTTCAAGCCCTACCTGCTGAAGAGCGCCGACCGCGGCAAGACCTGGACCTCCATCGCCGGCGATCTGCCCGAGCGCGGCTCCGTGCTGGCGGTGGCCCAGGACTTCGTCAACCCCAACCTGCTGTTCGCCGGCACCGAGTTCGGCCTCTACTTCACCATCGACGGCGGCAAGAAGTGGATCCAGCTCTCCAGCCTGCCGGTGATCGCCGTGCGCGACATCGCGCTCCACAAGCGCGAGAACGATCTCGCGGTGGCCACCTTCGGCCGCGGCTTCTACATCCTCGACGATTACACGCCGCTGCGCATCCTGAAGCCCGAGATGCTGGAGCAGGACGCGGCGCTCTATCCGGTCAAGCCGGCCGCGATGTACATCGAGGCCTCGCCGATGGGCGGCCGCGACCGCGGCTTCCAGGGCTCTTCTTTCTACGTCGCGCCCAACCCGCCGTTCGGCGCCAGCCTCACCTACTACCTGAAGGAGGACCTCAAGAGCCGCCGGGAGCAACGCCGGGAGCAGGAGAAGAAGCTCACGAAGGAAGGCGGCGAGCTCGTCTATCCGAGCTGGGAGACGCTGCGCGCCGAAGAGCGCGAGCAGGAGCCGAGCATCCTCCTCACGGTCACCGACGAGGAGGGCAACGTCGTGCGCCGGCTGACCGCTCCCGCCAAGGCCGGCTTTCACCGCGTGGCCTGGGACCTGCGCTTTCCACCCTCGACACCGGTGCGGCTGCAGGAGCCGGAGCGCGGGTTTTTCGGCACGCCGCCGAGAGGTCCTATAGCGGCGCCGGGCCAGTACAAGGTCGCCATGGCCAAGCAAGTGGACGGCGTGGTGACGCCCCTCGGCGAGGCGCGGGCCTTCGCCGCCGTGCCCCTCAACATGGCGTCGCTGCCGGCGCAGGATCAGGCGGCGCAGCTCGACTTCCAGCGCAAGACCGCCCGGCTGCAACGGGCCGTGATGGGCGCCGCCCGCGCCGTCGACGAAGCCCGCGAGCGGCTCCAGTTCGTGCAGAAGGCCATCCTCGACACGCCGAAGGCCGACCTCAAGCTGGCCGAGCAGGCGCGGGCGCTGGACCTCCGCCTGCAGGACCTCGAGGAGAAGCTCTCCGGCGATTCGGTGCTGGCCGCGCGCAACGAGCCCACGCCGCCGGCCATCCTCGACCGCGTGCAGGGCATCGTCGAAAACCACTGGGCTTCCTCCTCGGAGGCGACGCGGACCTTCCAGGACGACTACGCCGCCGCCGCGGCCGACTTCGCGCCGGTGCTCGCCGATCTCCGCCAGATCGTCGGCGTCGACATGAAGAGCCTGGAGGATCAGCTCGAAGCCCTCGGCGCTCCCTGGACACCGGGCCGGCTGCCGAGCTGGACGCCGGAGTAAGTCCTTTCGTCCTCCCCCTCTCCAGCTCCGCTGGAGAGGGGGCCGGGGGCATACGCGTTAACCTAACGTAGGGGCGGGGCTTGTCCCCGCCCGCGAGATGGGTAATTTTGTTGAAACAAAAA
>JBIOVX010000004.1:0-18870 GCA_044868005.1 Thermoanaerobaculia bacterium
CGGGGACAAGCCCCGCCCCTACGAAAACCTCTCGCGGGACGATCTTGTTTCCAGTTCCCCTCTCCCGGTGAGGTGGGAAGGGAGGGGGCGGGAGAGGGGCCAGGGGTGAGGGCTCGGGCGGGGGAAAGGTGCGGGCCGGCTTACACCGCCACCAGCAGATTCGAGGCGAACCGCTCCTCCGAGTCCGTCCACGTCCGCCGCACCTCGAATCCCGTCTCGGCGGCGAGGGCCGCCACCTGGCCGAGATCGAACTTGTAGGAATTCTCGGTATGGATGGTCTCCCCCGGCTCGAAGGAGACCTCGATCTCCGACTCCCGGACAGCCACCCTCTGGGCGCGGCGGCTCTCGAGGTGCATCTCGACCCGCCCCTCGTCGCGGTTGTAGCGCACCCGGTGACGGAACCCGCCGAGATCGAACTCGCCGCCCAGCTCGCGGTTGATGCGCGCCAGAAGATTGAGGTTGAACGCCGCCGTGACTCCCAGCGGATCGTCGTAGGCGGGGAGCAGGATGCTTTCGGATTTCTTGAGGTCCGTCCCGAGGAGAAAGCCCTCGCCGGGATTGAGCAGGTGCCGCACGTCGCGCACCAGTGCGATCCGCTCCTCCGGGTCCAGGTTGCCGATGGTGGAGCCGAGGAAGAGGACGAGCGTGCGGCCGGGGGCGACTCGCTCGCGGCGGATCTGGCGGAGCGCCGCGTGATACTCCCCGACGTAGGCCGTGATGCGGAGGTCCGGATAGGAGAAGAGCAGCGACCGGCTGCTCGTCTCGACGGCGGACTCGGAGATGTCCACCGGTACGTACTCCAGCATGCCCTGCTGGGCGAGGAGCGCCTCGATCACCAGGCGCGTCTTCTGCCCGTCGCCGCTGCCCAGCTCCAGGAGCCAGACCGGACTGCCCAGGGTGGCGACGATCTCCCCCGCATGGAGCCGCAGGATCTCCGCCTCGGCGCGGGTCGGGTAATACTCGGGCAGGGCGGTGATGGCCTCGAACAGGCGCGAGCCCAACTCGTCGTAGAAGTACTTGGGAAACAGGAACTTGGGGCTGGCGGTGAGCCCCCGGCGAACGTCCTCCGCGAAGGTGGGCATGGAACGGGCCGCAGCCACGCGGCTCACCCGCAGCCGTTCCGCTACCGCGATGCCTCCTTCCGGAACCTCAGAGTATGCCGCCGGCTTGCCCTCCCATGACGGCCAAGGGGGGCCATGGTAGCATCCCGCGCCCATGAGCGACGAGCGCGAAACCCTGGAGCTGGACGTTCTCTTCGTCGGCGCCGGACCGGCGAGCCTGGCGGGGGCGTACCACCTCGCCCGCCTGGCGCGCGCGAGCGGCCTGGAGCTTTCGATCGGCGTGCTGGAGAAGGGCCGGGAGGTCAACAGCCACGCGCTCTCGGGCGCCGTCGTCGATCCGCGGGCCATGCGCGAGCTGTTCCCGGACGACTGGCGGAGCGCTCCCTTCGAGGGCGAGGTCCATCACGAGAAGCTCCTCTTTCTCACGGAGAAGCGCTCGCTCTCGCTGCCCATCCCGCCGCCCCTGGAGAACGAGGGGAACTACGTCGCCTCGCTCGGCAAGCTCCTCAAGTGGATGGCCCCGCGGGTGGAAGCCGCGGGCGTGGACCTCTTCTTCGAGTTTCCCGCCGTACACGCCCTCGTCGAGGACGGCCGGGTGGTCGGCGTGCGCACGGGCGACAAGGGCATCTCCCACAAGGGCGAAAAGAAAGCCAACTACGAGCCGGGGGTGGACATCCGCGCGCAGGTGACGATCCTGGGCGAGGGCCCGCGCGGCACGCTGGTCAAGCAGCTCGATACCCGCTTCGATCTCTGGCGGGGCAAGAACCCGCAGATCTACGCTATCGGCCTCAAGGAGGTCTGGGACCTGCCCGCGGGCCGGGTCGCGCCGGGCGACGTCATCCATACCCTCGGCTGGCCGCTCGGTTTCGACACCTTCGGCGGCGGCTTCCTCTATGGCATGCAGAACGACCAACTCATCGTGGGCCTGGTCGTCGGGCTCGACTATAAGAACCCCCTCCTCGATCCCCACGCCGAGTTCCAGCGGCTGAAGACCCATCCGGAGGTCGAAAAGCTGCTGGAAGGCGGGAAGATGAGCTTCTACGGCGCCAAGGCGCTGCCGGAGGGCGGCTGGTGGTCGATGCCGCGCCTCGCGGGCGACGGCTTCCTCCTCATCGGCGATTCGGCCGGCATGCTGAACAGCCAGCGGCTCAAGGGCATCCACCTCGGCATGAAGTCCGGCATGCTCGCCGCCGAGACGATCCTCGAAGCGCTCAAGGCCGGGGGCATCACCGCCGAGCGCCTCGCGGCCTACGAGACGAAGGTCGAGGAGAGCTGGATCAAGGAGGAGCTCTGGCCGGTGCGGAACTTCCACCAGGCGTTCGACCACGGCCTGATCGCGGGGATGTTCCAGGCCGGCATCGGCCTCGCGACCGGCGGCCGCGGCTGGGGGATCTTCAACCGCCTGGAAACCAAGCCGGGCCACGAGCGGATGATCCCGCTGAATACTCCCGAGGGGCAGCGTCTGCCGCGCCCGGAACCGCTGCGGCCCGACGGCCAGCTCACCTTCGACCGCCTGGCCGACGTCTACAACTCGGGCACCGCGCACGACGAGGACCAGCCGGTCCACCTGCTGGTGGCGGACACCGACGTCTGCATCTACCAGTGCGCTGTCGAGTATGCCAATCCCTGCCAGCGCTTCTGCCCCGCCGCCGTCTACGAGATGGTGCCGGACCCCGCCTCCCCCACGGGTGAGCGCCTGCAGATCAACGCCAGCAACTGCGTCCACTGCAAGACCTGCGACATCATGGACCCCTACGGGATCATCACCTGGGTGCCGCCGGAGGGGGGCGACGGGCCGAATTACAGCAAGATGTGACCCCTCACACCCCGTTCGGGCTGATCGAGCAATCCCCGCTGCCGGTCTCGACGTGGATCGCGGTGCGGCCGTCGCCCCGCTTGGCGCCGACCACCTTGCGGCCCGAGTGGCGGAGGACGGCGTCGGCGTAGCCCACCTCGAGGTCGCCGCTGCCCTGGTCCGACTCGATGTCGAAGGAGGCGTCCGGTCCCCCCCTGATGACGACGTCGCCGCTGCCGGTCTCGGCCGTGATCCGGCGCGACTTGGCGAGCGAGGTGCGCACCGTCACGTCGCCCGAGCCGGTCTCCGCCGCCAGCTCTTCCACCTCGATGGCGAGGACCTTCACGTCGCCCGAGCCGGTCTCCGCCATCACCTTGCCGACCACGCCTTCCTGCACGACCACGTCGCCCGAGCCCGTATCGATCGAGAGCTTGCCGGCGGAAACCCGCTGGATGGTGACGTCGCCGCTGCCCGTATCCACGGAGCCATTGCCGACGAGGCGCTTGACGACCACGTCACCCGAGCCGGTGTCGATCGAGGTCTCGCCCTTGGCCGAGCCGAGGACGACGTCGCCCGAGCCCGTATCGATCAGGAGCTGGCCGGAGTGCGAGGCGATCTCCACGTTGCCGCTGCCGGTATCGATCTCGACGTTACCCTCGAGATCGCCGCCGCGCACCGGGCCCACCGCATTGCGCACGGCGAAGTCGGTGCCGGCCGGCAGCCCGATCCGCAGGTTGGCGAAGAGCGTCGGCGCCGAGCCGTGCTTCGAGCGGTAGATGCGCACCCGCTCGCCGCGATAGACGGTCGAGGTATGCCCGATGTCGCTGAGGAAGCTCAGGAAGGCCGGGAGGTCGTCGTCGTCATCGTCCCGCTTGCCGCTGGGGTAGACGAACGAGCGGTAGTCGTCCACCGGATAGGAGAGCGCCCACTCCTCGCGGCCCTTGCGGTCGTGGCTCTTAACCCATTTCATGCCCTGGAGGAGCCGCTGGGTCTCGCCGGCGCTCTCGCCCTCGGCATGAACGGTGGCCTCCACGACCACCTCGCGGGTCTGGCCGCGCACGATCTCAATGCGGCCGGCGAGGTTGGCCAGCCGGACCTCCCCTCCGCCGGCGGGGAAAGCCTGGCGGAAGGCCCGCGTCTGCGGCGCTGCATAAAGAGCCGGGACCACCCCGGCAAAGAGCATCAATGCCGCGCCGAGCGCGGGCATGCTGGAATTTCGTTTCATGGCGTAGGTCTCCGTGTCTCGAATCACGTTGGTCACTACGAGGGGTGGACGGGAAAGGTTGCAGGATCCTGGGAGCTCCGGCGTCCTCGTCGGCCCAGATCGCCATCCCAAAAAGAGCCGGCGGGACGCCGGCGCTCCCAGGAGGATAAACTCAACCCCTCTTTATCCCCAGGAGATCCCATGCGCCAACCGTTCCTCGCTTGGACTCTGCTCGTCATCACCGCCGCGCCCGTCCTGGCCGCGCCGGAGGAGCCGGCTCGGCTCACCGTGGAGGCGCTGCTCGCCGACGACGCCATGGGCCGCCGGACCACCCAGCACGCCTGGTCGCCCGATGGCAGCCGGCTGACGTACGTGTGGGACGAGAAGGGCGACGGCAAGGAAACGGTCCTGTGGTCGCTCGACCCGGCGACCGGCAAGAGCGAGGTTCTTCTAAAACTGGCCGAGCTCGGGTTGGAGGAAGCCGAGCCCGTCCTGTACGCCTGGTCCCCCCGCGGCGACGCCTTGGTGCTGGTGGCGAAGGGTGATCTCTATCTCCTGCCGCTCGCCACGCGGAAGCTCCGCCGGCTCACCAGCACCGAGGCGGAGGAGGAAGACCCGGGCTTCTCCCCCGACGGCTCGCGCATCGCCTTCGTGCGGAGCTTCGACCTCTATGCGCTCAACGTCGCCACCGGCCGCGAGCGGCGGCTGACCACGGGCGGCAAGAAGAACGCGACTCTCAATGGCACCAACTCATGGGTCTACTGGGAGGAGATCTGGGACCGCGACCCCGAGGCCTACTGGTGGAGCCCCGACGGCACGCGCATCGCCTACCTCCACTTCGACGAGACCCGCATGGGCGTCTATCCCCTGGTCGACGACAAGCCCCTCTACCCCGAGGTGGCGTGGCAGAAGTACCCCAAGGCGGGCGAGGTCAATCCGGGGGTGAGGATCGGCGTCGTGCAGCTCGCCACCGGCCGTACCCGCTGGCTCGAGACGGGGGATCCCGACTCCTATCTGGCGCGGGTCGCCTGGACGCCGCGGAGCGACGCCGTCGCCGTCCAGCGCCTGAACCGCGAGCAGAACCATCTGGACCTGCTGCGCTGCGGCGCCGCCGACGGCCGCTGCTCGACCCTGCTCACGGAAACCTGGCCCACCTGGATCAACCTCGGCCGGGACTTCCGTTTCCTGCCGGACGGACGCTTCCTCTGGGGCTCCGAACGGAGCGGCTGGCGCCGTCTCTACCTTTACGCCGCGGATGGCTCGTTGATCCGGCCGGTGACTCCGGAAGGCTGGTCGGTGACCGGGCTCGACGAGGTGGCCGCGGACGGCTCCTGGGCCGTGGTCACGGGTTTCCCCGCGGGGGGCCTGGGAGCCGTCGATCGCAAGGTGGCGCGCCTGCGCCTCGACGCGGATGGCTGGGAGGTGCTCACGCCGGAAGCCGGCACCCACCAGGCCGTGGTCTCCGCGCAGACCGGCGCCTGGATGCATAGCTGGAGCGACGCCGATACGCCGCCGCGCGACGAGGTGCGGCCAGCCGGAGGCGGCACACCGGTCGTCCTCCCCACCACCCCGCCGGCGTTCGATGCGGCCGCGCTGCCGAAATGGGAGTTCTTCACCATCCCCGGGCCGGACGGCTCGCAACTGCCGGCGCGGCTCCTCAAGCCTGCCGGGCTCGATCCCTCCCGCCGCTATCCGGTGATCGTCTACCACTACGGCGGACCCGGCTCCCAGGTGGTCAATAATGCCTGGAGCCCTCGCGACGCCTGGCACAAGCTGATGGCGCAGCGGGGCTTCGCCGTACTGAGCGTCGACAACCAGTCGGCGAGCTTCTTCGGCAAGGCCGGGGAGGACCGCGACTACCGCCGCTTCGGCACGGTCAACCTCGCCGGTCAGCTCGCCGGCGTGGACTACCTGAAGACCCTCCCCTGGGTGGACGCCTCGCGCCTCGGCCTCTGGGGCTGGTCGGGCGGCGGCGCCAACACCCTCTATTGCGTGCTCAACCGGCCGGGGGTCTGGAAGGCGGCGGTCGCCGGCGCGCCGGTGACCGACTGGAAGCTCTACGACTCGATCTGGACCGAGCGCTACCTCGACCGCCCGCAGGACAACGCCGAGGGCTACCGCGACTCCTCACCCCTCACCTACGCCGCCAATCTGGCGGACCACCTGCTGATCATCCACGGCACGGCGGACGACAACGTCCATCCGCAGAACACCATCGTGATGAGCGGCGAGCTGGTGAAGGCCGGCCGGCCCTTCGAGCAGGCGATCTACCCCGGCCAGAAGCACGGCTTCCGCAGCGACTCGATGCGGCACATGTATGCGCGGGTGGCGGAGTTTTTTGAAAGGACCCTAAACCCGCTTTAGCACGATCGACGCGTTCGTGCCGCCGAAACCGAAGGAGTTGCTCATCGCGTGCTCGAGGTCCGCCGGCCGCGCCTGGTGGGGGACGAAGTCGAGGTCGCAACCCTCCCCCGGCTCGTCGAGGTTGATCGTCGGCGGGATGATCTGGTGGTGCACGGCGAGCGCCAGGATGCCGGTCTCCAGCCCGCCCGCGGCACCGAGGAGGTGGCCGGTGGAGGACTTCGTCGAGGAGACCGCCAGCTTGTAGGCGTGCTCGCCGAAGACCTTCTTGATGGCCCGCACCTCGGAGAGATCGCCGAGAGGCGTCGAGGTGCCGTGGGCGTTGATGTAGCCGATCGCCTCCGGCGCGAGGCCGGCGTCCGCCAGGGCGGTGCGCATCACCCGCACCGCGCCGTCCCCTTCCGGGTGGGGCGCCGAGATGTGGTAGGCGTCGGCGCTCATGCCGTAGCCCACGACCTCGGCGTAGATCGGCGCGCCGCGGCGCTGTGCCGCCTCCATCTCCTCCAGGATGACGATGCCGCAGCCCTCGCTGATGACGAAGCCGTCGCGGTGCGCGTCCCAGGGGCGGGAGGCCTTCTCCGGCTCGTCGTTGCGGTGGGAGAGGGCGCGCATGGAGCAGAAGCCGGCCACCGAGAGCGGCGTGATCACCGCCTCGGCGCCGCCGGCGATCATGGCGTCCGCCTCGTCCGACTGGATGAAGCGGAAGGCGTCGCCCACGGCGTGCAGGCCGGTGGTGCAGGCGGTGGCCGGCGAGGTGTTCGGCCCCTTGGCGCCGTAATGAATGGAGACCTGGCCGGCCGCCATGTTGACGATGAGGCCGGGGATGAAGAACGGCGAGACGCGGTCCGGCCCCTTCTCCAGCAGGGTCTTGTGCATCGACTCGATGAGCGGCAGGCCGCCGATCCCCGAGCCGATGATGACCCCCACGCGGTCGCCGTTGCCGTCGTCGATCTTGAGCCCCGAGTCCTCCAGGGCGAACTTCGACGCCGCGAGGGCGTAGTGGATGAAGGTGTCGCTCTTCTTGACGTCCTTCTTGTCGACGTAGTCCTGCGGGTTGAAGCCGCGTACCTCGCCGGCTATGCGCGAGGGATAACCCGCTGTATCGAAGCGGGTGATCGGGCCGATGCCGCTGCGGCCCGCGAGCAGGCCCTCCCAGGTCACGGCCGTGCCGACCCCGAGGGGCGACACGAGGCCGACCCCGGTGACGACGACTCGGCGCGTCTCTCTCTTCAAGGCTGGATCGATAACTGCGGGCTGTGTGGCGGGGCCTAGTTCTGGTCCCCGACGTTGTTCTGGATGTAGTCGACCGCCTCGCGAACGTTGCTGATCTTCTCGGCCTCTTCGTCGGGGATCTCGATGCCGAATTCCTCCTCGAAGGCCATCACGAGCTCCACGATGTCGAGCGAATCCGCCCCCAGGTCCTCGGTGAAGCTGGCATCCAGGGTGACCTCTTCCTCATCGACCCCGAGTTGCTCGACGATGATGCTCTTGACCCTTTCCTGAACCGCCATCGATTGTCCCTCCTTGAGCTTGATCGGCCGGGACGCGCCCGCGCACGATGCAGGGTTCTAGCATAAGTGTCTGCTGCGAGTCCATTGGAGACGCCTAGATGTACAACCCCCCCGATACGTTCAGCGTATGGCCCGTGATGTACCCCCCCTCTTCGCTGGCGAGGAAAAGCACGGCCCATGCCACGTCGTCCACCGTGCCCAGCCGCTTGAGGACGATCGCCGAGGTCAGCTCCTCGCGGGCGGCTTCGGGGAGCTTCTCCGTCATCGCCGTCTGGATGAGCCCGGGCGCCACCACGTTCACCGTGATGCTGCGGCTCCCCACCTCGCGGGCCAGCGACTTGCTGAAGCCGATGAGCCCCGCCTTCGAAGCCGCGTAGTTCGCCTGCCCGGCGTTGCCCATCACGCCCACCACCGAGGAGACGTTGATCACCCGCCCCCAGCGGCGCTTGATCATGCCGCGCACCACCTCCTTGGTAAGGGCGAAGGCGCCGGTCAGGTTCGTCCGCAGCACCCGCTCCCATTCGTCGAGGGACATGCGGACCAGGAGGTTGTCGGCGGTGACCCCGGCGTTGTTGACCAGGATGTCGATCGCCGCGTAGTCCTCGGGCAGGCTCTTCAGGCGCTCGGCGAAGGTCTCCGGCTGGGTCACGTCGAGCACCAGCGACCGGGCGCAGCCGCCGGCGGCGTCGATGTACTCCGCGAGATGCTTGAGCTTCTCCTCGTTGCGCGCCGCCAGGATCACCCGAGCCCCCTGCGCGGCCAGCACTTTCGCCACGGCCTCGCCGATCCCCTGCGAAGCGCCGGTCACCAGCGCGGTCTTGTTGTCCAGCTTGAACATCAACCCTCCTCCTGTTCCTCCATCAACTGCCGCAGATGCGCGGGATCCGAGACCGCCGTCGTCCGCGCCGCCTGCACGATGCGGCGGGTGAGGCCGGAGAGCACGTTGCCCGGCCCGACCTCCATGAAGACCTCCACCCCGAGATCCTTCTCCATGAGCAGCACGGACTCCAGCCAGCGCACCGGGCTGTCGATCTGCCGCACCAAGGCGTCGCGCGCCGCCTCTCCGCTGGTCACCGGCGCGGCGTCCACGTTGGTGACGACCGGCACCTCTGGATCGCGAAATTCGGTCGCCGCGAGCAGGGGCGCCATCCCTTCGCGGGCCGGGCGCATGAGCGGCGAGTGGAAGGGCGCCGAGACGGCGAGCAGGGTGGCCTTGCGGGCTCCCCGCTCCTTCGCCAGCACGACGGCGCGGTCCACCGCCGCCTTGTGGCCGGCGATCACCGTCTGCCCCGGACCGTTGTAATTGGCGACCGCACAGACCTCGCCTTGCTCCGCGTCGGCCGCGATGCCGGCGATGGCCGCGGCGTCGAGGCCGATGATCGCCGCCATGGCTCCCACCCCCACCGGTACCGCCTCCTGCATGAGCTGGCCGCGCCGGCGCACCAGGCGGAGGGCGTCGCCGAAGCCGAGGGCGCCGGCCGCCACCAGGGCCGAGTACTCGCCCAGGCTGTGCCCCCCCACCGCCACCGGCCGCAGCTCGGGAGCCAGCTCGCCGAGCGCCCGATGGACGGCGATCGCGGCGGCGACCAGGGCCGGCTGCGTGTTCGCCGTCAGGTTCAGCTCCTCCTCCGGCCCCTCCCAGCAGAGTTGGGAGAGCGGAAAGCCGAGGGCCTCGTCGGCCTCCTCGAAGGTCTGGCGCGCCGCGGCGCTGGCCTCGGCCCAGACGCGCCCCATCCCCACCTTCTGCGAGCCCTGGCCGGGAAAGACGAAAGCGATCCTCTTGCTGGCGAGACTCATCCCGCTTCGACCCCCTGCCGGCCGGCCAGGTGCCGCTCCTCCTGGCGCTGCAGCTCGGCGATCTTGTCGCGGATCTTGCGGTCGAGCTGGGCGTTCGAGAACTCGACCGCCCGGCGGATGGCGTTGTGCAGGGCGCGGGCGTTCGAGCGGCCGTGGCCGATGAAGCAGCCGCCGTTGACGCCGAGCAGGGGCGCGCCGCCGTACTCCGTATAGTCGGTGCGCTGGCGGAAGCGCTCGAAGGCGCCCTTGGCGAGGAGGTAGCCGAGCTTGCCGCCCGGCGCGCCGGCGATCTCCTCGCGCAGCATGCGGCGGATGAACTCGGCGAGGGCCTCGGCGCTCTTCAGCACCGCGTTGCCGACGAAGCCGTCGCAGACGATCACGTCCGCCTTGCCGTTGAAGACGTCCCGCCCCTCGACGTTGCCGATGAAGTTGAGGCCGGTGGTCTTGAGCAGCTTGTAGGCCTCGCGCGTGAGGTCCGTCCCCTTGCCCTCCTCCTCGCCGACCGACATCAGGCCGATGCGCGGCGCCTGGGTGCCGAGCACCTCCTGGGCATAGAAGTGTCCCATGACGGCGAACTCGCGGAGATGGATGGGCTTGCTGTCCACGTTGGCCCCGACGTCGAGGAGGACCGTGCGGCCGCTGGCGTTCGGCAGCACCGCCGCCAGAGCCGGGCGGTCCACGCCGGCCACCGTGCCGATCACCATCTTGGCGACGGCCATGGTGGCGCCGGTATTGCCGGCGGTGACCATGGCCTGGGCCCGCCCTTCCTTGACCAGCTCGGCACACAGCCGCAGCGACGAGCGCCGCTTCTTGCGAATGGGCGTGATCGCCGGCTCGTCCATGCCCACCACCTCGTCGGCGTGGACCACCTCGATGCGGCCGCCGGCGTTGCCGTGCCGGCGCAGCTCGGGCTCGATCCGCGCGCGGTCCCCCACCAGCAGTATCGAGCAACCGTCCTCCGCGGCGGCAAGGCAGGCACCCTCCACCGCGCTCTGCGGCGCAAGGTCCCCACCCATGGCGTCAACGGCGATCGGCATGTCTAGATCCCCATCGGACCTCGACGCTCAACGGGATACCCGCGAAGCCGGACGGGCTGGATTGGACTGGGCCAGGATTCTACAGGTTGTCTTTACCCTCGATCACCTGGCGGCCGCGGTACTGCCCGCATTTGGGACAGGCGCGGTGCGGCAGCTTCACCTCACCGCAGTTGGGACAGGTCGAGGTGGCGGGACGCGCCAGCGCGTCGTGGGACCGGCGCTTGTCGCGGCGGGCCTTGGAGTGGCGTCGTTTCGGATTGGGCATCGTCTTAGCCTCTTCAGAGTCTTCAAGTCTTGTCAGTCTCTCTCTTCGAGCCGGCTCTTCAGTGCGGCCAGCGCCCCCCAGCGGGGGTCCCCCTGGGACTCCTCGCAGGAGCAGGCACCGGCGTTGCGGTCGGCGCCGCAGACCGGGCAGAGCCCCTGGCAGTCGTCGCGGCAGAGCGGTTTCATCGGGATGTTGAGCTGGAGCTGCTCGATGAGGATGGGATCCAGGTCGAGGCGCTCGTCCTCGAGGTATAGGACTCCCAGGTCCCGCTCGTGCAGCCCATGCTCGCCTCCCGCCTCGGGATGGCGCTCCACCTGGATCATCAGCTCGACGTCGGACTCAGCGCGCTCGACGATCGGCTTCAGACACCGGTTGCAGCTCAGGGTCTGCTCGTAGGAGAGCCGCGCCCGCAGGAAGTATCCGGGGTCGGCGTACACCACCTGGCCCCGCCACGTCACCGGACCGAGGTCCAGCAGCTCCGGGCGGTCCAGGGTCTCCGGAGAAACGCTCTGCGTCTCGTCCCAGTTGAAAGGTTCTTCGCGAACCTGATCCAGCCACACTTTCATACCGACAACCTCCCAACCGGGGCAACCGCGAAGGCTAAGGGATTCCCTCCCCGCTGTCAATCGCAGCCGGCGAGGCGGAGGAGGAAGGCGGAAGGCGAGCGGGTCGCCGCCAGGGAGACCCGGTCGCACGCGGCGAGCGGACCGAGCAGCGTCTCCCAGTCCCGCCAGGCCTGCACCTGGCGTCGCTCGACCAGGGGGACCTTCTCGAAGGCCTTGCGCAGCCGGGTGACCAGGTCGCGGGCGGGGCGCGGGCGCAGCCAGAGGCCCAGCACCAGGCGGCCGTCCGCGCCGTCCCCGGCCGGCGGCACGAGCGCCGAGATCTCCGGCGCCAGGGCCTTCGCGCGCTCCAGGCTCGCGGCGTCCAGGGCAACAATGTCCCATCCCGCCGCATTCCCCCGCGGCAGGTTCTTCGCCAGGAGGCCCGCCAGCCCGCGCGCCGGCAGACCCCAGCGCCGGCCGCCGGGCGGATTGAACACCGCCGCCCCAGGGAGCGCGCCGAGCGGCCCGAGATTCAGCCCGCCCTGGACCTCGAAGAGCGCCATGGCGGCGGGCATCAAGGGCCGCGGGGAATCGGCGGGCCAGGCCGGCCCGGCCGCGGCCAGCAGCACCGGCGCGTCGGCGCTGGTGACGATCGGCGGCTCAGACACCGGTCCGCTGCCGTCGAGCGTCACCTGGAGGTCGCCTCCCTGCCGGCGCAGAACGTAGTCGCCGGCGGGGAAGTCGGAGGCGTCCCGCTCCAGATGGAGGATTCCGAGGCTCGGCTGGAAGTCGGCCGGCGAACCCCCGGCGCGCTGCCGGAGCCTCGGCTGCGGCCCGGACCATACCGTCCAAAGGCCGTCGCGCCAGGCCACCCGCAGCACCCGCTCCTCGACCTCGGCCCGGCGGCCCCGGGACTCCCGCACCTCGCCGCCCTTGAGCCAGGGATTGCCGGCCACCCGGCCGGCGAGCCGCGCCACGGCCGCGAGGACGGGGTAGACCCGCGCCACAAGGACGAAGCGATCGCCGTCGAGATCCGAGCAGGCCACGATCTCCCGCGACGGCGGCACGGCGAACGGCCCGAAGGAAGGCAGCACCGGGGCCGGAAGGTCCGCCACCCGCGCCGCCGCGGCCAGGTATTCCGGACCATCCTCGAGCGATCCGGCGAGCGCTCCCAGGTTCTGATGCGGGTAAGGAATCCACAGGCAGGCGCCGTACGCGCCCGAGGCGAGCAGCCGCGCCGGCAGGCTCCCCCGCTCCGGCGCTCCCACCCGCTCGCGGGGCCAATACGAGACGAGGACGTACCCCGCGAGAAGGAGCAGGACGAGAAGAAGGATCGCTAGGCGGAAGAGGCGCTTCACGGTGGCGGGGACGGTAGCACGAGTGGCTCCCGTACAGGAGGAGCCGGCCTCTTGCGCCACCCCCGCCCGCTGAGTAGGATGGCCTTCGCAGCAACCTGCAGCGTCGATCTCCGTTCCAGACCTGAACCTTGACCGCCGGCTGAACCCCGCGGGCCGCGCCTATGCGCGCGGCCGGAGCATGCCGGCAACCCGGCGGCGAACGCCGGAAGGAGGAGCCATGATCGTTTCCACCCAGGGAGCCGAGCTGTTCTGCACCACGCGCGGCGAGGGGCCCGCCTGCCTCGTCCTCTGCCACATCGGCACCCGGCCCTATGAGATCCAGATGCCCGCGCAATTGAGCGATCGGCTCGAGCTCGTCTTCGTCGACCTGCGGGGAAGCGGACGCTCGAGCGGCGATTTCTCGGACCTGAATTTCGACCGGCTCGCCGCGGACCTGGAGGCTGTCCGCGCCGCGCTCGGCCGCGAGCGGATCGCGGTCCTGGGGCACTCCGTCCTCGGCGTGCTGGCGATCGAGTACGGCCGGCGGTGCCCCGGCAGCGTCTCGCACGTGATCGCGGTGGGCACGCCGCCCAGCGGCGACATGAACCGGCTGGCGGCGAAGTCCACCGCTTTTTTCGCGGAAGACGCGTCGGAGATCCGCAAGCGGCTCCTGAGGGAGAACATGGCCAGGCTACCGGCGGGCGCGTCCATGGCCCAGACGATGTATGCCCAGACGCCTCTGCGTTTCTTCGACCCGAGTTTCGACGCGGCTCTGTTGTTCGCCGGAGTGGACGTCAAGCCGCAGGTCTTCGCGCATCTCATGGGCGCGCTGACGCCGGGCTGGGACATCACCGTGGACAAGAGCACCCTGCGCGTGCCGATCTTTCTCGCTCAGGGACGCTATGACTACATCGTTCCCCACACCCTGTGGGAGGGCATCCCGGAGACCCTGCCCGACGCCGAGCTGCACCTCTTCGAGCGCAGCGGCCACCAGCCGTTCGTCGAGGAGCCGGATCGCTTCGCTGCGGCGGTCAGCGGTTGGATGAGCGGCCGGATCGGGGGCGCCCGCGCGGGAGCTCGATTGAAATCGGAAATGTGATTGTGGCATACTGTGGCGGTACTCACCTGGAGGGTCGCCATGCCCAAGCTCTCCCTCTCATGCGCCGTCGCGCTGCTGGTGGTCACCTGGGCGCCGCCGGCATCCGCCGCGCCTGGCGCCTTCCTCGTCGCCGACATCGAGACGACCGTCGACGCCCGCGGCTCGAGCTCGCCCGTCTTGCAGGCGCGACTGGGCGACTGGGTCTACTTCTCCGCCGTCGACGCCCTTCACGGCGAGGAGCTCTGGCGGACCGACGGCACCGCAGCGGGCACCGAGCTGGTGGTAGACCTCTGTCCGGGTCCCTGCGGCTCGCACCCGCTGCACCTTACCGCCGTCGCGGGACGGCTTTTGCTCAGCGTCGAGGTGGGGTTGCTGGGACGAGAGCCGTGGACGAGCGACGGCACCCGCGCCGGCACGCGGGCGCTCGGCGACCTCTGTCCCGGCACCTGCTCCTCGGTCGACTTCGTCGTCGGTCTGCGCGCTGTGGCGCTCGGCGACGCGGTGCTGTTCGTCGCCGCGGATCCCGCCGCGGGACGCGAGCTCTGGCGCACGGACGGGACGCCGGGCGGCACCCAGCGCGTGGTCGACCTCGCTCCCGGCCCGGAGGGGTCCGACCCCGACACCCTGACCCCTTTCGCCGGCCTCGTCTACTTCGCCGCCAGCGAGCCCAGCCATGGCCGCGAGCTGTGGGCGAGCGACGGCTCGGCCGCCGGCACGCGCCTGGTGAACGACTTCATCAACGGTGCCTTCGGCTCCGGCGTCGTGCTGCTGGGGGTCGTCGGCGACCGGCTGCTGGTACGCCAGAAGCCGGTCGGCAGCTCCGACCTCTGGGTCGTCCAGTCCACGGGGCGGTTGCTGCCGCTGGGCAACCGGCCCTGCCATGCCGACTGCGGCAGGCTCGAGGCCGAAGCCGCCGGCGACTGGATGTTGGTGAGCAAGACCCCGGTCCGTGACGGGGTCAGCGCGACGCTCTGGCGCACCGACTTGACGCCCTACGGCACCGAGCAGCTCGCCAGCTTCCCGGCCACCGACATGACTCGCGCCGGCGACCGCGTCTTCTTCCGCGCCCATGGCAGCGAGCTCTGGGTGAGCGACGGCACGGTCGAGGGGACGCGGCTGGTCCTCGACCTCGGCCGCGATCGCTCGGGCAGCCTGGGCGGCCCGTTCGACATCACTGCCTTCGGCGACGGCGTGGTCTTCACGGCAGCCACCGCGAACGAAGGCCTGGAGCCGTGGGTCAGCGACGGCACCGGCGCCGGCACACACGCCCTCGACCTCTTGCCGGGCCCCGCGGGCTCGCTCGCCCGCCCGGCGAGCTTCGTGGAGCTCGACGGCCGCCTGCTCCTCGCCGCCAGCACGCCGGAGGCGGGCCGCGAGCTGTGGGTTACCGACGGCACGGCGGCGGGGAGTCGGCTCCTCGCCGATATCCATCGCGACGCCGGCAGCAATCCGGCCGGGCTCGCCGTCTGGCAGGGGCGTCTCCACTTCTCTGCCTCCCGTCACGGCCTCGGCTTCGACCCCTGGACCAGCGATGGCACGAGCGCCGGCACCGCGCCGCTGAGCGACCTGCCCGCTCAGGCCCACCCGGCGATCGAGCGCGTCGCCTTCGGCAGCCACCTCTACTTCGCGTGGAGCAACCCACCGTCCGCCGGCCAGCTCTGGCGCACCGACGGCAGCGCCGCCGGCACCGTGCCCATCGGCGGCCACGACGGCAGCGCCTACGGCTTCACCCCGCTCGGGTCACGCCTCGTCCTGCTCGCCAATCCCGAGGACTCCTGCTACGACTACAACTGCTCGGAGCCAATGGTGCTCGAGCCCGGCGCGCACGAGGTCGAGCAACTGGCAGAGGTCAACCCCGGGTGGTCGGACGACTCCATCGGCTACCTATTTCCCAGCCACCCCATGAGCGCCAGCGCCGGCGGCTTCACGCCCCTGGGGCCGCGGCTGATCTTCTCCGCCGACGACGGCAGCCACGGGCAAGAGCTGTGGGCCACCGACGGCACGCCCGCCGGGACGGCGCTGTTCGTCGACCTCTGCCCGGGCGACTGCGCCTCGGGCCCGCGCTACCTCCTGCGTTTCGGCGACGGGATCCTCTTCGTCACCGGTGGGCCGACGACCGGTCACCAGCTCCGGCGCACCGACGGCACCGCGGCCGGCACCACCGTCGTGCACACGTTCGGCCCCACTCCGTCGATCGCCGACGTCCGCGGTCTGGTGAAGGCGGGAGCCCGCGCCTACTTCCTCGTCACCACCGCCGGAGGCGACGAGCTGTGGGCGACGGACGGCACGCCGGCGGGCACGCTGCGGGTGAGCGACCTGGCGTTCGACGGCACGCCGGCCAGCGCTCGCCAGCTCACCGCCGTCGAGAGCCGGCTGTTCTTCTCCGTCCACCACCTCTCCACCGGTGAGGAGCTGTGGACGAGCGACGGCACGCAGCTCGGCACCCGCATGGTGGCCGACCTGGCCCCGGGCCCGGCAACCGCCGTTCCCACCGCCTTCTACGCCGTGGACGGCCGGTTGGCCTTCGCCGCCGCCGACGCCGGGACGGGCGTGGAGCCCTGGATCTCGGATGGCACCGCCGCCGGCACCTACCGCCTGCACGACGTCGCCCCGGGGCCGGACTCGTCCTCGCCGGCCGAGTTCACCCGCCTCGGCGATCTCCTCTTCTTCACCGCGGCCGACCGCGAGCACGGCCGCGAGCTCTGGGCAGTACCGCTCGCGGTGCCGGAGCCCAACGGTCTTCTCGGCACCTACTTCGATGACTCGCATCTGGGCGTCGCCCGACTGCAGCGCGTCGACGCCCAGGTCGACTTCAACTGGCGCGGCGGCTCGCCTGCCACCACGCTTCCCGCCGACGGCTTCTCCGCGCGGTGGAGCGGCGAGCTGGTACCACCCGCCACCGGCAGCTACACGTTCTACGTGCGCAGCGACGACGGCGCCCGCTTGTGGGTCGATGGCCAGTTGCTGATCGACGACTGGGGCCCCCACCCGTCGCGGCTCGCCCGCGGCGCGATGACGCTGGTGGATGGCCACCGCTACCGGCTGCGGCTCGAGTACCGCGAGCTCACCGGCCCCGCCGTGCTGCGGCTGCTCTGGAGCGGCCCGGGAACGCCGCGACAGGTGATCCCGAGCGAGCGCCTCTTCGCCGGCGACGGCTAGCCTGGCCGGCGCCGCCAAACCATGGTGATCCCCTCGCGGAGCCCACTCGGCAGGAGCCGGTAGACGGCGTTCTTGAGGGAGCCCAGGGCGGCGCGCCGTCCCGCCGCCTCTCCGGATTCGCGATGCGCGAACCTGGCGTCGAAATAGAAGGAGACCGTGCACGCCTCGACGCGGAATCCCGTATCCGCCGCGAGGCCGAGGAGCTCTTTCCGCGTGTACTCCCGGAAATGGCCGGGATTCTTCGCGTCGGCGCGGATCATCTCGAAGGGGTTGCGCCCGAGGAGGAGCTTCAGCCGCTTGGGCAGCGAGGCGGCGTTGGGAGTCTGCAGGATCAGCCGACCGTCGTCGGACAGCAACGTGCGGACGAAGCTCAGCACGAGCTGAGGCGCCGTGTAGAGGTGCTCGAGGACCTCGGCCATTACGATGAAGTCATACCTGGACAGGTCGCGCCGCCAGCTCTCCTCTTGCTGCGCGCGGTTGAGGTCGAATTCGAAGTGCCGGCCCTCAGGCGTCGCCCGGTCCTCGCCGAAGCCCAGGGAATCCACCGCGACGCCGAAGCGCTCCCGGATGAGCGCCGTCAAGCGCGACGGGCCGATGTCGAGGACGGTCGAGCCGGCCTGAAGACCGCAGCGGGCGATGACCTCCAGCAGGTAGGCGAAGCGCGGCGCGTGGTACGCCACATAGCCCTGATCCTCGCCCCGGATGTCGCGCGCCGAGAGCTTGGCCAATGCCATCCTTACGCCAGCTCGAACCAGGGCTCGCGGCGGCCGAACTTGGTGGAGAGGGCGGCGCCGACGCCGATGAGGGTGGCGGTGGTCCAGGCGAGGACGCCGAACCAGGGGAGGAACTTGATCGCGCCGAGCACCAGCAGGCCGATCGTCGCGGCGTTGAGCGGCCGGAAGCGGCGGCGCAGGAGGTGGCGGGAGATCCAGTCGCCGAGGGCGTAGAAGACGGCCACCATCCCCCACAGCTTGAGCACCATGGCGAGCAGCACCACCAGCACCAGCAGCGGCACGCCGACGACGCCGCGGGCGAAGGCGCTGAAGAAGAGGCCGGTCAACACCAGCGAGATGATGCCCGTCAGGCCGACGAAGAAGCTGCGGAAGGGCTCGCGCTGCACGCCGCCGGCGGTCTCCAATACCTGCCGTCCGCTCGCCGCGAAGAAGAGGAGGAGCAGCGCCGCCCAGGCGGCGAGCAGGGCGAGCTTCGCGCCCATCACCAGGCGGGAGGCGAAGCCGAGACCGATCGTGGGCCCTTCCAGCAAGGTCAGCCAGGCGTTGGAAGCGTTGGGATAGGAGACCATGCGGCCGCCGATCCGGGCGCCGGGGGCGGCGCGGATCGTGCCGCCGACGACGAAGACGTCGCCGCCCACGCGCGCCGTCGAGGCGAGGCGCGCATTCCCCCGCAGCACGACGACATCGCCGGTGACGCTGCCGGAGACCTCGACCGAGCCGTCCAGGGCCGCCACGTCGGCCAGCGCCTCGCCGGCGACGACGACGTCGCGCCCCACGCCGACGAGCTGGTGCGCCACGCTGCCGGGCTCGATGCGCAACGCCGCCTCGCGCTTGACGGGCGAGGCCTGCTGGGCGGCGGCCGGGGCGGCGAGGAGGAAGAGGGTAAGCGGCAGGAGTCTCACGGGGCGGAATGTAACGCAAAGTGGACCGGATTGCCCGCGCGACCTCACCCCAACCCAGGGCGG
>JBIOVX010000005.1:0-14399 GCA_044868005.1 Thermoanaerobaculia bacterium
GGTTGGGGCCGGCGAGACGCCGGCGCTCCCAGGATAGACTTTCCCCGTGGCCGCCAAGCCCAAAGACTCCCCCCGCCCTCTCGCCAGCAACAAGCGGGCGCGGCACGACTACCACGTCCTGGAGACCTTCGAGGCGGGGATCCAGTTGGCCGGCACCGAGGTGAAATCCGTGCGCGAGGGGCGGGTGCAGCTCAAGGACAGCTACGTGGAATTCAAGGACGGCCAGGCGTATCTGGTGGGCGCGCACATCAGCCCGTACAGCCATGGCAACCGCGAGAACCGCGAGCCGGAGCGGATCCGCAAATTGCTGCTCAAGAAAAGGGAGATCGGCCGTCTGTTCGGCCGCACGCAGTTGAAGGGGCTCACGGTCGTCCCCCTGGCGGTCTATCTCAAGGGGAACTGGATCAAGGTGGAGATCGCTCTCGTGCAGGGCAAGAAGCTCTACGACAAGCGGGAGGCGGAGAAGACGCGCGAGCTCGACCGCGAAGCCGAGGCCGCGGTCAAGGGCGGCCAGTATTAGGCGAATTTACGTCTTTTTGTAGGGGCCGCCCCTACCTCAGTCCGTCCCCACCTCCTGCCGGCGCCGGCGGCGGCCGCCGGTGTCCTGGATGCGCTCGAGGGCGGTCTGGCCGCCGTATCGCGCCACGATGCGGTCGTCGTAATCGTCGGCCACCGTGGCCACCGCGGTGATCGCCCGCAGCAGGTCGCGGGGATCGAGGCTGCGGCCGAAGAGGGAGTGGGCGAAGAAGATGTCGTTGCCGACCACGGAGAACTTGCCGCACGGCAACTGGTGGTTCAGCTCCAGCAATCCGGTCAGCAGCTCCTCCTCGATCTCCACGTCCTGCGCGCAGTACGACATGATGACGATCATCGTCTCCTCCGGACCGTATGGGTCGAGGGAGATCTCCAGCACGGTGGTGCCGTAGCGCACGTAGAAGTGATCGTTCTCCGGATCGTGGTAGGGGTCCTCGAACAGCTCCCCGAGGTATTCCCTGAGCTTCTCGAAGGTCTCCTGGTGGACCGGACTTTCGAACATGTTACCTACCTCCAAGCAGCCTCTACTCTAGCAGCAGTTCGCGCCGGCGCGGACGTTGACACCCTGCGGCATTGGGCATAACGTTAGGCGAGCCGCGAAAGACCCTTCCGAGACCCGCCTGCCGCAACTTCTTGGGTTTGCTCGGAGCGCGAAAGTCCCGCGGGTCAACATTTCAGATACGGACAGGAGGAGATTCCATGCAGAGACGAGGCAGTTTCATGGGGAGGGCTCTGGTGCTCGTCGCCCTCGTCGCTCTGGCCGCGGGACCGATCCATGCGGCCGGCTTCAGCATCTTCGAGCAAGGCACCAAGGCCATGGGCATGGCCGGCGCCTTCACCGCCCAGGCCGACGATCCGTCGGCGCTGTTCCACAACGCCGGAGGGCTCGCCTTCGTCACCGAACGCCAGATCTCCGCCGGCGTCACCTGGATCCATGGCACCAAGGCGGAGTTCGACGGCGCCGCGCCCTTCCCGGGCCCGGGCTACCACGCCGAGCAGAAGAAGCTCTCCGAGTTCCCGCCGCACGCCTATTACGTGCAGCCGATCAACAGCACCTGGAAGTTCGGCCTCGGCATCGAGACGCCGTTCGGCCTGGTCACCGAATGGGACAATCCGGACCAGTTCGCCGGCCGCTTCCTGAGCACCAAGGCGGCGCTCGAGGTCATCGAGCTCAACCCCACGATCGGCTGGCAGATCAGTCCCAACTTCGGCCTCGGCTTCGGCGCCGTCGGCGCCTTTTCCAAGGTCGAGCTCAATCGCAACGTTCCGTTCGTCAACCCCTTCACCCAGAGCGTCATCGACATCGGCCGGCTGCACCTGGAGAGCGATTTCGACACCGGCTACGGCTGGAACGTCGGCCTCCTGCACAAGTTCAACAACAGCTTCTCCTGGGGCCTCGCCTACCGCAGCAAGGTGAAGATCGAGTACGGGGGCGATGCGCGGATCAACCGCATCCCCACCGGCAATCCGCAGCTCGACGCGGCCCTCGGTGCGCTGGTGCCCTTCGACAAAGACCTGCCGGTGGAGACCGAGATCGAGCTCCCGGACGAGGCGAGCCTCGGCCTCGCCTTCGCGCTGTCGCCCAGCCTGCTGCTGGAGACCGACGTCAACTGGACAGGCTGGAGCAGCTTCGACGAGGTGCCCATCACCTTTACCGGCGGCCCCGGCAACGCGCTGCCGAGCCAGACGCTGCCGGAGCATTGGGACGACGTCTACAACTACCGCGCCGGTCTGCGCTGGACGACGAGCCCGACCTCGCAGTGGCGCTTCGGTTACGTCTTCGACGAGACGCCGCAGCCGGAAGAGGGCGTCTCGCCGCTGCTGCCCGACGCCGACCGCAACGGCATCACCCTCGGCTATGGCCACACGGGCGCCATCGGCTTCGACCTCGCCGTCATGTACCTCGACTTCAAGGAGAGGAGCCGCAACCAAAGCTTCCCCGGTGAGGGCCCCTTCTTCGGCACCTATAACACCCAGGCCATCCTCATCGGCGCCACGTTCAACTTTTAACCCGGTCAAGGAGACACGAAGATGCAACGTCTCAAGGTCCTGGCGAGCCTCCTGATGCTCGCCCTTCTGTTCACGGCCGGCGCGGCCCTGGCCCAGGTGGACACCGGCACGGCCAACTTCACCCGCTACGTGGCCCTCGGCGATAGCCTGACCGCCGGCTTCGAGAGCGGCAGCATCAATCGCACCTACCAGGTCAACAGCTATCCGGCCCTCATCTTCCGGCAGGCCACCGGCCGCACGGGATTCGAGCAGCCGCTGGTCAGCGAGCCTGGACTGCCGGGCATCCTGTTTCTTCAGAGCCTCGTGCCCCGGGTCGTCATCGCCCAGACGCCGGGCCAGGGACAGCCGATCAATCTCAACCTGCCGCGCCCTTATGACAACCTGGCGGTGCCGGGCGCCCGTTTGCACGACCTGCTCACCAAGACGCAGTCGACCAGCGCCACGGACCCGACGGATCTCATCCTGCGGCGCCTGGGCTTCACCCAGCTCCAGCAGGGGCTGTCGCTGCAGCCGACCTTCGTCACCCTCTGGATCGGCAGCAACGACGCTCTCGCCGCCGCCACCTCGGGAATCGTCATCGACGGCGTGACGCTCACGCCGGCGGAGCAGTTCGACGCCGAGTACCGGCAGGTGGCCGCGGCCATCGCCTCGACCGGCGCCAAGATGGCGGTCGCCAACATCGCCGACGTCACCAGCATCCCCTTCGTCACCACGGTCTCGCGGTTCGTCACCCTGCCGAACGGCCAGACCGTGACGCTCGTCGGCCCGAACGGTCCGCTCCAGGCGGGTGATTTCGTGCTGCTCCCCGCCAGCGCCGATATCGCCGCCGGCCGCGGCATCCCCGGCGTCGGTCCGCCGCTCGGCGATAATCAGGTGCTCTCCGCCGCCGAGGTGGCCACCATCCAGGACCGGATCAACCACTACAACGCCACGATCTCGGCGGTGGCCAACGAACGCGGGGCGG
The DNA here is from genome assembly GCA_044868005.1 of Thermoanaerobaculia bacterium. GTDB lineage: Bacteria > Acidobacteriota > Thermoanaerobaculia > Multivoradales > UBA5704 > DATARR01. The sequence continues at coordinate 3,509 of JBIOVX010000005.1, forward strand.
CGCTGGTGGATGCCAACGCCCTGCTGCGCCAGCTCGCCACCACCGGTGTCAACGTCGGCGGCGTCACCTACCGCAGCGCGTTCCTCACCGGCGGCATCTTCTCCTACGACGGGGTCCACCCGACCCCCTTCGGCTACGCCTATGTCGCCAACCAGTTCATCGGCGCGATCAACGCCAAGTTCAGCGGCGAAATCCCGCTGGTCAACCTCCTGCCCTTCGTCTTCGGCACGCAGTCGGCCACGCTGTCGGTCACCGGCAAGGCGGCGGGCGCCGACGCGGGCTTCGTCTTCACCGAGGCCGCCCGGCGCAGCCTGCTGCTGTCGCTCGGCGTGCCCAAGTGGATCGTCGACGGCCAGCCGGCCCCCGGCAAGCCGCACCGTCCGCGGCGCGGCGGCAAGGGGTAGGCGTCATCTCCGCAGGGGCGGCCCCTATGGGGCCGCCCTTTCTTCGTAGGTCACCCAAGAAGGGCTGCCGCGCAGGCCGCCCTACACCTCGTCTCGACATTTGTCACGAATTTTGATTCCCAAGCACCTGGACTTGGCTTTATACTATGCCCCGGTCCCATTCTTTTCTCTTGATGGAGTTTTGGCTTAAAAACCGGTGGTTTGGACCTCCCGGAGGAGAGGACGGAGGCGAATTTCTTGTTGGAGGTCCTATGCGTGCGCGCACGGAGAGGTACTACCTTCGCGAGCCCGGGTTGTTGTGGCTCGCCGCAATCTGGCTGTTGACCGGCCAGCTCGCCTGGGCGCAGCCGCCGGGCGGCTCACCGGCGGCTGGAGCGGAAAACGGCCTGGGGTTGCAAGCGGGGAAAGAAATCCCTTCAGAGCGGATCCAGGAGATCTACCGGCGGATCCTCAAAGACTGGTCGAACGGCGAGACGGAGCGGGCGCCGAACGAGCTGATCGAGCTCGAGACGGCCGTCGTCGTCGAGGGGGATCTCGGCACCCGCAAGACCCTCCTCAAGGCCGAGCAGGCGGTGATCCATCAAGTAGGGGCGACCGACCTCGAGGTCCTGGTGCCCATTGCGGTGCTCCATCACGAGGCCTACCGCCGCATGCTCGACCGGGGGACGCGCGGCCAGGCGACGGCGCTCGGCCATACCCGTTCGATGGCGCGGGACCTCGCGATTCTCTACCGCGAGCAGTCAGGCTCGGAAGGAGCGGCCCTGGTCTCCAGCCGCTTGCTCACCAGCCTCGGCGGGCTGCTGCTGCAGTCGGCCCAGCAGGTGCCGGCGGCGGAGATGTTCCAGCAGGCCGTCGAGCTGGACAGCCGCAACACCGCCGCCCTGCTGGGTCTCGCCGCCATCTACGAGAAGAACGCCCAAGCGGAGAGCGCCGTGAAGTACCTGCGCCTCGCCCTTGAAACCGACGCGGGAAATCCCGAGGGCAGGTTCCGTCTGGCGATGAATCTCAAACGGTTGAACCAGATGGCGGAGGCCCGCAAGCTCCTGGAGGATCTGGCGGCTTCCACCGATGCTTCCTGGGTCACGCCGCTGGCCTACCAGGAGCTGGCCCGCCTCGCCAGCGACCAGGAGAAGCCCGACGAGGCAGAGAAGGTGCTGCGGCGGGCCCTCGAGCGCTTCCCGGACGACGCGCGGCTCACCATCCAGCTCGCCGCCGTGCTCGACCGCAAGGGCGAAGGACGCGAGGCGACCGCCCTGGTGGCCAAGATCCTCGCCTCTCCCTCTTCCCGCGAGGCTTCCTCCTCCCGCTACCTCTACAACACGGTCCGTCCGGAGGCCTTCGCCGAGGCGCGGTCGTTCCTCGCCGAGAACTCCCGCACCCGCCTGCCGGTGCTGGCGCAGGCGCTGACCTCTCAGGCGGATATGGCGCTCACGGCGGTGGGACGATGAACCGGTCCGCAGCGCTCCTCGCCGGGTTCTTTGGCCTCCTCCTGCTCGCCACCGCGGCGTCCGCCCAGGTAGCGGTCAGCATCCTCAGCCCCTCCACCGACCAGCCGGTGTTCGGAGCCCTCGACGTCAAGGTTGGCGTGCAGGCCCGCGAGCCGATCGACCGCGTCGAGGTCTTCCTCAACGGTAAGCTGGTGGGCTCTTCGAAGACGCCGCCCTACCGCATTCGCGTGGACGCCGGCGAGGACAACATGCGGCGCGAGTTCCGCGCCGTCGCCTACACCAAGTCGGGAGCCACCGGGGCCGACGTCCTGGTGACGAACCCGGTGCAGATCATGGACGAGCTGGACCTCAAGCTGCGGGCCCTCTTCGTGAGCGTGACTTCGGACGGCTCCCGCAACCTCAGCTTCAACCAGGAGGACTTCCAGATCCTCGACAACGGCGTGCCGCAGGAGATCGTGACCTTCGGCCGCGACGAGCTGCCGCTGACCGCCGTGCTGCTCCTCGACACCAGCGAGAGCATGCGGGAGAAGGAGATCGAGGCCGTCCGCCAGGGCGCCAAGGCCTTCCTCGACGGCATGAAGCCGGCCGACGAGGCCATGGTGGCGCTGTTCTCCGACCGCCTTCTGCGGTTGATGCCCTTCACCTCGGACAAGGCCGCCCTCGCCTCCACGCTCAGCGGCGTCAAGTCTGCCGGCGGCACGGCCGTCAACGATTTCCTCTATCTCTCGCTCAAGGCGCTGGAGATCCGCCAGGGCCAGCGGGTGGTGGTGCTCTTCTCCGACGGCTCGGACGTGCACAGCGTCCTGCCCGCCGCCGACGTCCTCTGGAAGGCGCGCGCCGGCCAGGCGATGATCTACTGGATCCAGCTCGGCGGCAAGCACAATTCCTTCACCTCCTCCTGGCGCGACTACGCGTCCAACGACCGCGAGTACGAGGATCTGGAGAAGGCGGTGCGCGAGAGCGGCGGCCGCATTCTGCCGATCGAGCGCGTCGGCGAGCTCACGTTTGCCTTCAACAACATCCTCCAGGAGCTGCGCGAGCAGTACGCGATCGGCTACTACCCGAGCAACGCCAAGGGCGATGGGAAGTGGCACAAGATCGACGTGCGCGTCCGAGGCTTCGGCGAGAAGGTAAGACACCGCGAGGGGTACGCGGATTATTAGGGCTTGACCCTCCCGTAACGTGAGGCTTTATCCTCCTTTCCTGGCCACCCGGAGGTGGCGGAAAGGAGGGAAGACATGAGGCCTCCGCCCTGGAAGGTGGGCGAGCTGGCCAAACGGACGGGAGTGTCCGTGCGGACGCTCCATCACTACGACGAGATCGGTCTGCTCTCGCCGTCGCAGCGCACGGCGTCGGGCTACCGCCTCTACACCGAAGCCGACGTGATCCGCCTGCAGCAGATCAAGTCGCTTCGCAACCTGGGATTCTCCCTGGAGGAGATCCGGCGTACCTTGAGCCGGCCCGACGTTTCACCCGAGCGCGTGCTGCAGCTCCAGATCGGTCATCTCAAGGAGCAGATCGAGCTGCAGCAGCGCCTGTGCGACCGCCTGGAGGCGATCGCCCGGCGGTGGCGCGCGAAGGAGACGGTCTCCACCGAGGAATTCCTGCAAATCATCGAGGTGACGAACATGTTGGACAAGTACTACACCCCGGAGCAGAAGGAAGAGCTGAAGCAGCGTGGGGAGGCGCTCGGCGGCGAGCGGATCCGCCAGGCCGAAGGCGAATGGAAGGAGCTCATGGAGCAGGTCCAGGCCGAGATGGATCGCGGCACGGACCCGGCGGACGAGCGGGTGCAGCAGCTCGCCCGCCGCTGGTCGGGCCTCGTCCGCGAGTTCACCGGCGGCAATCCCGGCATCGAGAAGGCCGTCGGCCGGGTCTGGCAGGAAGAGACGACCGTCGCCGGCATCGACGCCGCCAACATGCGGCGGATGATGGAGTACATCGGCCGGGCGCAGGGGGCGGGGAGGGGGGAATCCTGACGCTGAATGTCTTCGTAGGGGCGGGGCTTGTCCCCGCCCCTGAACCGTTGCGGGCGGGGGCAAGCCTCTACTTTTTAAGCAAGATTCCTTCGCCTGCGTCCCCCCTCGCCCGTCAGGGAGAGGGGGAAAGGGGGTGAGGCCTCGAAGGGCAGAACGCCTGAGCTGGCTTCGTCCCTGGGGATTTACACCATCTCCGCCTTGCGAGCCCGGCGCAGCACCTCGGCGCCCAGCCGACCGTAGGCCGTGGCACCGGTGGACCAGCTCTCGAAATTGAAGATGGGAAGGCCGCGGCCCGGTGCCTCGGCGAGCCGGATGTTGACCGGGATCTCGGTGCGGAACACCTTCTGGCCGTGCTCGCGGCGGATGGCGGCCACCATGTCGTCCGTCACCATGGTGCGGTGATCGACCATGGTGAGGAGGATGCCCAGGAGCTCCGGCTTGCGGCCGATGCGGTCGCGCGCGCCCTCGACCAGCTCGAGGAAGCCGCCGAGCGCCGCCGCATCCAGGCGGTGAGGCACGACGGGGACGATGAACGCGTCGCTGGCAGCCAGGGCGTTGAGGGTGAGGATGGAGAGGCCGGGCGGGCTGTCCATCACCACCATGTCATAGCGCCGGACGGGAGCGATCGCCCGCTTGAGCAGCTTCTCCGGCTCCTGCTTGCGGATGAGGCTGAGCTCGGCGCCGGCGAGACGCAGCGAGGCCGGCAGCAGGTGCAGGCCCGGCACCGCCGTCTCGGCGGCCGCGTCGCCCACCTCGGCTTTGCCGCTCAGCACCTCCGCCGCCGAGACTTCGGCCTGCTCGCGTTCCACCCCCAGCGAGTAGCTCGCCGAGGCCTGGGGATCCAGATCGATCAGCAGCGTGGTGAGCCCGCTCCGCGCGAACGCCGCGGCCAGATTGACCGCCGTCGTCGTCTTGCCGACGCCTCCCTTGAGGTTGGCCAGGGCCACTCTCATGCGTTTCTCCTTTCCTCGACAGGATTACCCTTGCGATGGAGAAAAACACCTGTTCTCCAGGCTGCTCCCGGGACAATTGTATCCTCGGAGGCACGGCGGCTGCTGAAAAGCCCTCTTTCGTCCTGGGTCTTGGGTTTTGAAGACGTAAATCCCAGGATCCAAGACGCCAGTTGGGCTATAGTTGTGGAAATCCATCGTACCGCTCGCCCCCGCGAGCACGGAGGGTCGCGAATGCTCGCTCGACGCCCCGCCACGCTGCTGTTGGCTCTCGGTCTGGGTCCTCTTCTGTTCTACGGCCTGCCGCGGGCTGCCTCCGCCGCGCTGAGCGTCGAAGGAGTGCCGCTCGTCCCTCTCCGCGGCTCCGCGCCCTTGACGGTCGTCATGCACGCATCCTTCGACCTGCGGGGCGCCCTGCGCAAGCTGCCCACCAGCCTCGACGCGGGGCCGGTGGTGCGCCTCTCCATCGAGCGCGTGAAGGCCCCCGGCGGCGCTACCATCCGGGTGTTCGTCAACCTTCCTGATGCCAATGCCGACACCCCGACCAGCGATTTCCACTTCGCCGGCAGCATGACCGCCTTCGAAGATCCCGCCCCGGATTCTCCCGGCGACGACTTCCTGCTCGACGCCGGCCGCGCCTTCAAGCGGCTCAAGAAGGGCGACCGATTGCTGCTGGGCGACAACATCTCGATCACGCTGGTCCTCGAGCCGGGGACCGCCGGCGCCGAGGTGCCCATCCCCGTCGAGCGCGTCGTGCTCTCCATCGAGAACACGGCGGGCCGATGAGCGAGACGCCCGACTACCGCGCCATGCTGGCGGTCGCCCTCGAGGAAGCCCGGCAGGGCCTGGCCGAAGGCGGCATCCCCATCGGCGCGGCGCTCTTCGACCGCCAGGGGCGGCTCCTCGGCCGCGGCCACAACCGGCGGGTGCAGGAGAGCGATCCTTCCGTGCACGGCGAGACCGACGCCTTCCGCAAGGCCGGCCGGCAGCGCACTTACCGCGACAAGATCATGGTCACCACCCTAGCTCCCTGCTGGTACTGCAGCGGCCTGGTGCGCCAGTTCAACATCGGCGCGGTGGTGGTCGGCGAGTCGGTCAACTTCGCCGGCGGCCTCGACTGGCTGCGGGAGAACGGCGTCGAGGTGATCGACCTCCATTCCGAGGACTGCATCCGCCTCCTCGCCGGCTACATCGAGGCGCATCCGGAGATCTGGAACGAGGACATCGGGGAGGAGTGAGTCCGCGCGCGGCGTGACCTCGGCCGCCTCTAGCCGAGCCGCTTTTTCACCGCCTCGTACTCGCGCTCGAAGCCGGGCAGGATCGCCTTGACGAAGGCGTTCGAGACCAGGCGGACGATGATCTGCCAGGTGCTGGTGTCGGGATCTTCGATGGTGCCGGAGAGGTCGGCCACGGTGGCGACCTGCTCGCGCTTCGGGTTCTCCAGGACGTGAGAGAGCCCGCCGACGATCTTTTCCCAGACCTTCTTGAGCGGAGGCTTCTTCTTGTCCTGCTTCGAGCTGTAGACGTCGATGTCCTTGAACAGCGGCTTGACGTAGCCGGTGATGCGGCCGTTGCGGACGCTGATCTCGGAGTAGACCGAGAAGGTCCCTTTGGCCACGTCGAACTTGCCGTAGGCTTGCAACAAGTCGTTGATTGACGGCAGGCTCGCGTTCTCGATCTCCACCTTGAGGTCGAAGTCCGGCCCCTTGCGGTCGTCGCGGAAGGTGGCGTAGCCGCTGGTGGCGCCGCTGCCCATGAAGCTGCCGGTGAGCTTCGCCTTCGCGGGGCCGCGCCGGAAGCCGCTCGAGAGGTTGGTCACGTCCAGATCGGCGTTGGAGAGGTAGACGCGGAAGCGCCGGTCCTTCGCCCAACTGATGAGCCCGAGGCGGCTGTCCGTCAGGCGCAGCCGGTCGATGCGCACCGGCACGCCCCCGGGCTGCGGGTTCTCGGCGGCCTCCTTGACCGCCTTTTCCGCGGGCGTCGTGGCTGCCGTGTGGGTGTAGTCGAGGCGGAGCTTCTGGATGGTGACGTCGGCGATGTGTACGTCGCGGTGCCGCGGGCCGTACTCGAAGTCGCCGTGCGATGAAAGGACGCCGCCGCGGAGCGTGAGGTTGGCGCGGCTGACGATCGACCGCAGCCGGTCGAGCGGTACACCTTCCACCCGGTAGACGGCCTGGAAGCCGGGGTATGGCTCGGCCAGGAAATCCGCGTGGCCGTCGAGGACGCCGCGGCCTTGGTCGAAGATCACGCCGTCCGAGTGGATCGGCGACGGATAGACGCGCTCGCGCGACTGGATGTTGCGGATGTTGGAGGCCGTGAAGTTCCAGCGGGAGACGTGGAGCGGCCGCTCGGGGTCCTGATCGATGTAGACGAGATCGCCGTTCCGCACCTCGACGAGGTTGAACTTGAGCGGGTAGATCGACTCCAGGGCCTGCTGCCAGCCGCGGTCCTCGATCTCGATGCGGTCGCGGTCCTCCTTGCGGAGCTGCAGCAGATTGACGTGGACGCGCGGGCGGTCGAACATCGCGTCGGCCACCAGATGGCCGCGCAGGATCTCCCGCCACTCGACGCTGGCCTTGAGCAGCGGCAGATTCGCCACCGGCGGCTTGGGATTGGCCTCCTGGCGGATGACGAGCCGCTCCAGGGTCAAGGAGAGGCTGAGAGGGCTCAAATGGGCGTGTCCGATGCGGACGCTATAGCCGGTGAGCCGCTGGTTGATCTTCGCTTCCAGGGTGCGCCGCAGGTACTCGTCGAAGTGGCGGGCGACGACGAGGCCGAGCAGGATGAGGCTCGAGATCAGGATCACCCACAGCAGGCCGCGCTCGCCGAGAGGTTTCCGCGGGACGGCTTTTTTCCGCTCCTGCCGCGGCGGTTCCGGTTCCGTCCAGTCCTGCCGCTCCTTGGGTACGATCGCGTGTCTCGCCATACTGCTGCGGAGCGCCTCCGGCTGGGAGGTGCCCGGGGGCTGAACAGTGCAAGGGGTTTGCCAGGGCCCGCTGCGATAGACTCCCCGCGCGTTCACGGTCCACGCAGGGGAGCGGTCCACCATGTCCGAAGCGAGCCCGGGTTTCGTCCGGCGTCTGACGCTGTTCGACGCCACGATGATCGTCGTTTCCGGTATCATCGGCTCGGGCATCTTCATCAATCCTTACGTGGTAGCGCAGAAGGTCGGCACGCCGTTCCTCATCCTCGCGGTGTGGATCGCGGGCGGCGTCATCGCGCTCTTCGGCGCCTTCGTCTTCGCCGAGCTGAGCTCGGTGGTGCCGCGGGTCGGCGGCCAATACGCCTTCTTTCGCGAGGCGTTCCATCCGCTCGCCGCCTTCCTCCACGGCTGGGCGCTGCTGCTCATCGTGCAGTCCGGCGCCACGGCGGCCGTGGCGGTGGCGTTCGCGCAGTACGTGGACCGGCTGGTCAAGCTGCCGGAGAACGCCACGCCCTGGCTCGCCGCCGCCATCCTCCTCGCCGTCGCCGGCTTCCACGCCCTGGGCATCAAGCCGGGCGCGGTGCTGATCAACGTCATCACCTTCACCAAGACGCTGGCGCTCGCGGCGCTCATCGTCGGCGCCTTCCTTCTCACCCGCGGCACCGGCATCACGTTCGAGCCGCTGGCGCCGCCGGACCTCGGCGGCCTCTCGCTCCTCTCCGCCTTCTTCGCCGGCCTGGTGCCCACCATGTTCGCCTACGGCGGCTGGCAGAACCTCAACTACGTCGCGGAAGAGGTGCGGGAGCCGGAGCGCAACCTGCCGCGCGCCATCCTCATCGGCGTCTTTTGCGTCATCGCCGTCTACGTCTCGGCGAACGTGGCCTACGTGCACGTGCTCGGCGCGCCGGCGCTGGCCGCCACGCATACGCCGGCCGCGGACGTGGCGGCGCGCCTCTTCGGCGAGACCGGGGCCAAGGTGATCAGCCTGCTGGTCGTAGTCTCGACTTTCGGCTTCATGAACCTCTCGCTGCTCTCGGCGCCGCGGGTGTACTACGCCATGGCGGCGGACGGCCTCTTCTTCCGTTCGCTCGCCCGGCTCTCGCCGCGCTTCCACGCGCCCACCGCGGCGATCCTGCTCCAGGGCGCTCTCGCCGCCTTCTACGCGCTGACCAAGACCTACGACCGGCTGCTGAGCTACGCCGTGTTCGCGGACTGGATCTTCTTCGCCTTCACCGGCGCCGCGCTCCTCGTCTTCCGCCGCAAGCTGCCGGCGGCGCCGCGGCCGTTCCCGACGCCGGGATACCCCTGGATCCCTATCCTCTTCAGCCTCGCGGGCGCCGGCATCGTCATCAACATCTTCTTCACCGACACCCTCAACGCGCTGATGGGCGTGGCGATCTTCGCGCTCGGCGTGCCGGTGTATTTCTTCTGGCAGGCCCGGCGTGGGAAGGCAGACCGGCCAGGTGTAGAATTGCCTTGATCGAGGAGGCAACATGTCGAGAGACGAGATCTTCCGCGCCGCTCTAGCCCTTCAGGAGGAGGCCAGGGCCGAGCTTGCACACCGGCTGCTCGAAAGCCTGCACGATTCCGATCAGGAAGACCTTGATCAAGAGGAGTGGGACCGGCTCTGGGCGAAGGAGGCGGAGGACCGCATCGCGGCCTGCGATCGCGGAGAGATGGCCGAAATTCCAGGAGAGGAAGTCTTTGCTTCGCTGAAGTTCCGTAACAAGGCGTGAAGTACACCTTCGCCACGGCAGCGAGCGCCGAGCTCCGGGAGGCGGTGGACTTCTACGACCGCCGTCAACCAGGGCTCGGCGAAGAATTCTTTGAAGAGGTCGAGCAAGCGATCTCCCGAATTCTTCCGCGACCGACGAGTTGGAAGAAACTTTCAGAGAACACCTACCGCTGTCGTGTGGAACGCTTCCCATACTTCCTGATCTATGAGAAGAAGCCGGATCGTATCCGGATTGTGGCGGTGGCCCACTTTCGCCGCCGTCCGAACTATTGGCGAAGCCGGGTGACCTCCTGAGACGATCCATGGCTAAAGGCAGCGTCTACATGCGCTGGGCGAAGGACCACGCCGCGGCGCGGTACAACCTTGCCAACAGCGGGCTTCTGGCCTGCTCGACGGAAGATCTCGTTCTGGAGCCCGGAGACGTGCAGGTGAACGGGCCGAACCGCGACGGTTATCCGCCTCTGCTGGAGGCCATCGCGCGACAATACGGCGTCGCCGCCGAGCAGGTGGTCCCGGCTGCGGGCACTTCCGGTGCCAACTTTCTCGCTTTCGCTGCGCTGGTTGAGCCGGGCGACGAGGTGCTGATCGAGCAGCCTACCTACGAGCCGATGCTCGCGGCGCTCTCGTTCCTCGGCGCCCGTGTCCGCAGGTTCGGACGTCGATTCGAGGACGGGTATCGATTGGATCTCGACGAGATCCGCTCGCTGCTCACCGACCGCGTCCGCCTCGTCGTGCTGGCGAATCCGCACAACCCGAGCGGCGTCCTCCTGGCGCCGGAGGAGATCGCCGAGCTCGGGCGGCTCGCCGAGCGCGTGGGTGCTTTCGTGCTGGTCGACGAGGTCTACCGCGACATCTGGTTCGAGGAGGCGCCGCCGAGCCACGTCCACCTCGGGCCTCACTTCCTCGCCACCAGCAGCCTCACCAAGAGCTACGGCCTCTCGGGCCTGCGCTGCGGCTGGATCCTCTGCGCGCCGGACATGGCGGACCGCCTGCGGCGGGTCAAGGACCTCATGGAGTCCGTGGGCTCGGTGCCGAGCGACACGCTGGCCCTGGCGGCGTTCCGTCAGCTGCCGCGCCTGGTCGAGCGGAGCCGCGCCATCATGGAGCCCAACATCGCCCAGATGCGCTCTTTCCTGGCCGGCCACGAGGAGTGGCTGGACTGCGTCGTGCCGCCGCGCTCGATGACGGTCTTCCCCCGTCTCAAGAAGGAGGAGGACAGCGAGCCTCTCCACGACTGGCTGCGCGGCCGCGAGACCTCCATCGTGCCGGGGAAATTCTTCGAGTCGCCCCGCCACCTCCGGCTCGGTTTCGCGGTCGCGCCGGAGGACGTGGCGGTGGGGCTGAGGAACCTGGGGGAGGGATTGCGGCGAAGGGAAGGATGAGCCTGGTTGGAGCGGTCTGCCCTGCGAAGCCTCACCCCCTGTCCCCCTCTCCCTGACGGGCGAGGGGGGA
>JBIOVX010000006.1:0-3481 GCA_044868005.1 Thermoanaerobaculia bacterium
GCCACTCGCCGTAATGCTCAAGCATGAGGGAGAAAAACATCTCGGCGGCGGTGCGCAAGGCTTCCCCGCACTGCGGCGGGGTGATGTACATCATGAACGTCTCCCGGAAGACCGGGAAGCTCTCCCAGTCGTTGGGATCGATGGAGGGAATGAAGGTAGGCGGCGGGGGCGGACTGGTAGAATCCTGTTCTAGCTCGGGCATGGGTCTAGGCTCCTGTCCGGGTTAGGTCCGGCAGCAGCGTCGCCACGCCCTGCCGGGCCGCTTGTTGTGGATGGGGAGGATGTTCTCCCCTCTGAGGAAGGAAGCTAGCGCAAGTCAGGCGGGTTTCGGCGTGTCAAGGGGCGGCAACACAAGAATGCCCCACTACCACGTTGGGGGAAGTCTCCGCTACGTTGGGGGAAGTCTCCGCTACCTTGGGGGCAGCCCGCGCAAGCTTGGGGGAAGTCTCCGCTACCTTGGGGGAAGTCTCCGCAAGCTTGGGGGAGGTCTCCGCTCGCCTGGGGGAAGTCTCCGCTCTCGTGGGGGAAAGCTGTGCAAGCGAGCGGAAACTCTCCGCTCCGAAGAGGGGACGCTCCGCCGTGAAAGGGAAAGTCTGCGTTCTCGAGCGGGACCTCTCCGCTCCATCTTTCACAGCCCCTCCGCCGCCATCGCCGCGATGCGCTCGCCGATGGGCATCGAGGCCGTGGCGGCGGGCGACGGGGCATTGAGCACGTGGATCGACCGCTCGCCGCGCACGATGCGGAAGTCGTCCACCAGGCCTCCCCGGCGATCCACCGCCTGCGCCCGCACGCCGCTGCCGGCGCGGTGGACGTCCGCCGGACGGATCGCCGGCACCAGCCGCTGTAGATCGCGCACGAAGGTTCCCTTGAGCAGCGAGCGCCGCACCTCGTAAGCGCCCATGCGCCAGTAGCGCGCCACGAGGTGCCAGAAGCCCGGCCAGCCGGCGGTCTCCGCCACGTCGCGCGGCGAGACGTCGCGCCAGCGGTAGCCCTCGCGCTTCAAGGCCAGAACGGCGTTGGGACCGGCCTCCACGGTGCCGTCCACGTGGCGCGTCAGGTGGACGCCGAGGAAGGGGAAGCGCGGGTCGGGGACCGGATAGATGACGCCGCGCACCAGGCTCCGCCGCTCCGCTACGAGTTCGTAATACTCGCCACGAAAGGGCAGGATGCGCACGTCGGGCTCGGCGCCGCAGAGGCGCGCCAGGCGGTCCGACTGCAGGCCGGCGCAGTTGACGAGGAGCGCGCAGGCGACGGCGCCTCGCCGCGTCTCCACCACCAGGCCGGAGCCCTCCCGCCGCACGCCTTCGATCCGGGCGCCGGTCAGCACCTGCCCGCCGGCGGCCTCCGTTCGCCGGGCATAGACGCGGGCCACTGCCTGGTAATCGATGATGCCTGTCTCCGGCACGTGGAGGCCGGCGACGCCGGCGGCCTGAGGCTCGATCTCGCGGATCTCATCCGCCCCAAGCCTGCGCAGCCCGGCGAGACCGTTGGCGCGTCCGCGCCGCTCCAACTCGTCGAGCCGCGGCAGCTCCTCGGGCGAGGTCGCCACCACGAGCTTGCCGCAGCGTTCGTGGGCGATATCCTCCTCCGCGCAGAGACGGTAGAGGGCGCGGGATCCCTCGACGCAGAGGGCCGCCTTGAGCGATCCGGGCTTGTAGTAGAGGCCGGAGTGGATGACGCCGCTGTTGTGGCCGCTCTGATGGCTGGCGAGGCGGTCTTCGGCCTCCAGCACGGTCACCCGCACGCCGCGCCCGGCGAGGGCCATGGCCGTCGCGAGGCCGACCAAACCGCCGCCGGCCACGGCGACCTCGCAGGAGGCGTCGATCATGAGCGGGAGGCTACCGGCCGCCTCTCTTCTGATAGGTGCCGATCAGCTCGGCCTTGTCGAGGACGTGCCCATCCATCGCCTTCTCGAGCTGCGCCTTGGTGGGCCGCTTCAGATCGGGCAGCTCGGCGTCGAGAGCGTAGAGCTTGAAGAAGTAGCGGTGGCGTCCGACTGGCGGGCAAGGCCCGCCATAGCCGGTCCACTTCCAGTCGTTCAGACCTTCACGGGTGCCCGGTGGCAGAGCCCTCGGCTCGACCCCCTGCGGCAGGCCCGAGGCGGAGATGGGAAGGTCGTAGAGCACCCAATGGACCCAGGTTGTCTTCGGTGCCCGCGGATCCGGCGCGTCCGGATCGTCCACGATCAGCGCCAGGCTCCGCGCCGCCTCCGGCGTCCCCGTCCAGGCGAGCGCGGGCGAGAGGTCCTCGCCTTCGCAGGTGAAGCGGGAGGGGATCTCCCCGTTGGGCTCGAAGTCGGGAGACGTCAGGGTCAGAGCCATGCTTCGACCTCCTCGACGCGATTCTATCTTCGGCAAATTCGTGGCGGAAAGAACGTCTTCACGTCACCAGTCTTTCCTGGTGGTCATCGGACTCGATCAATCACGTTTCCGGCTGACGATGAAGCAGAAAAAATGGTCCCGTCATGACATGGAGTTATCGATGTTAAGTACTTGATTTCATTTGACTTACGCCGTTCTTGCGCCCTATATTCCAAGGCGAGGAAGGAAACGATGGCCGAGCCCCTCGCCAAGGAAACGATCATATCGCCGAGCCCGGCGGTTCACCGCCTGCGGTCGTCGCTGCCCGAGCCGCTGCGCTCGCACCTGCGCAGCGCCCGCGAGCTTGCCCGGGATCTGGAGGACGCCGCGGGCGAGGGAGCCTTCCCCACCGCCGTGCCCGCGCTCGACCGCCTCCTCGCCGGCGGATTGCCGCGCGGCCAGCTCGTGGAGCTGGTGGGATCGCGCACCAGCGGCCGCTTCTCCATGCTCCTCGCGGCGCTCGCCGCGGCGACGAGCGTGGGCGAAGCGGCGGCCCTGGTGGACCTGGGGGACGGGCTCGACGCCGCATCGGCCCGCAACGCGGGAATCGACCTGGAGCGCCTGCTCTGGGTGCGTCCGCCAACTCTCAAGAAGGCGCTGGCCGCCTCCGCGATGCTGATCGCCGGCGGCTTTCCCCTGGTGGTGCTCGATCTCGGCCAGCGCGGCGGGCGGGGGAACGAGGCCGCCTGGCTGCGGCTGGCGCGGGCCGCTCGCGCCCACGATTCGGCGCTACTGGTGGGGGCGCCCTGGCGGGTGAGCGGCACCGCGGCCGCCGTGGTGTTGAAGGCCGGCCGGCCCCATGCCGCCTGGCGCGGGGGCGGCGGCTCGCCGTGGCTCCTCGCCAGCGTCGCCTCGCGCATCGTGCTCGAGAAGTGCCGCAGCCGGCTGCCTGGGCGGACCGAGGACCTCGCCCTCGCCTTGGCGGAGGTGCCGAAGCCGGCGGCGGCTAAACCTGCGCCGAAGCAGCAGCCGCGCTTCCGCGAGCAGAGGCCCGCGGTTCCTTATTTGCGGGCGGTTGCGGGGTGAAGGAGATGAAAGAGCGTTTGACCCTTCGAAGCCCTCACTCCCCTGGCCCCTCTCTCCCGGAGGGAGAGAGGGGAAAGACGCAATGACGACATGCT
>JBIOVX010000007.1:0-27181 GCA_044868005.1 Thermoanaerobaculia bacterium
GCCACTCGCCGTAATGCTCAAGCATGAGGGAGAAAAACATCTCGGCGGCGGTGCGCAAGGCTTCCCCGCACTGCGGCGGGGTGATGTACATCATGAACGTCTCCCGGAAGACCGGGAAGCTCTCCCACTCGGCGGGATCGATGGAGGGAATGAACGTAGGCGACGGCGGGGGACTGCTAGAATTCTCGGCTAGCTCGGGCATGGGGTCTAGGCTCCTGTCCGGGTTAGGCTCCGGTTCCGAGTTATCGGCTCAGGGCCGGGGCCGCTTCTCTGTAGGGCGGGAAGATGCGCTCTCCCCTCTGTTCTGAGAGGAGACTACGGTAAAATCAAGAGGCGGGAACTGGGCGGGAGGGGAGCAACACAGATTCCCCCACTACCACCTGCGGAGCGTTCCGCAACCTCTGCGGAGCACTCCGCGGTCTTCGCGAAGCGTTCCGCAAGCCCTGCGGAACATTTCGCGACGGCGACGGAGGGTTCCCCATCCGAGCTCAAAATGGAACTAATTAGTTCCCTAGCAGGGGACTAATTAGTTCCCTAGGTTTTCATACTCTATCTGCTTTGGTATGAGCAACTTAGGTTCCTTTCTACCGGCTCTGCCGCACAAAAAACTTTCAAAACGCTGGACAACTTCGATTCTGCTGCCTAACATGCCGTCCGTGCAGTAGATGGGCTCGGGATAGCCCGGAGAAAACGTTGTTCAACCTCAAAGAAGGAGAAAGATCATGGCTGGAAACTCGTATGAGAAGATCGTTTCAGATTGTGAGTTGCTCAAAGAGGCGCTCGTGCCGCTGCTCGGAGAGGTGCCTCATCTCAATGCCGAGAACACCGAGCTCGAGGCGTTCCTCAGCGAGATCAAATCGCTGCGCACGCGACAGAAGGAGCTCACAAGTCAGCTCCGGGAAGTCGTGAGGCTACGGCGGGAGGCGGAAACGCGGGGCGAGGATCTGCGCAGCCGCGTCGCCGCCCAGCTCCGCGGCAAGCTCGGCTTCAAGTCCGAGCAGCTCCTGAAGTTCGGCATCCCGCCACGTCGCAAGCGGGCACGTCGCAAGACGGAAGAGACGCCCACCGGAAAACCGCCCGAAACGCCGAAGGCGCAGCAGACGTCTGAAGCGGAGAAGGCGGAGTAACGCCGTAGGTCAACCAAACCCAATCGGGCTATCCCCGGGGGCGGCGTGTTGCCGCCCTCTTTTCTTTCCGAATGACACCCCGGGAACGATGGGAAGAAAGCGCTCGGCTCTGGCACCACTTCGTAGCTATGGGAGGCTCCCTTGATCCCGAGCCCGATCCACAAAGCCCTTTCTACGATCCGCAGACATCAGGTAGCCCACCTGTTGATGGGCGGCCAGGCCTGCGTGTTGTACGGCGCAGCGGAGTTTAGCCGCGATCTGGATTCAGCGGACCTACGCGCCCGCCGCCTCTCCGGCCAGTCTTAAGATCGTCAACCGGGTATGAGGCGCTAGTCGGAAGCCCAGGGCCTGAAGCCTGGCAAGCAGCGGCTCAAGATCTGAGACGAGCCCTGCGCTCTTGGCATCGAGGAGCAATCCCAAAGTACCGGAAAATCGGATCTTCAGGATCTCAGCCACGCGTCGGGCAAGCGAATCGTCCAGCAGTATGGTGGATCCTGGCGATTCAAGTGCCAGCATTAAGGTCTCTGTTTCTCCTGGTCCCAAATCGTGAGCAAACGGCAGAGCGGGCCGGCTGGATGGACTGCGAATTTCCACCCAACCGTGCTGGGAGAGTTCCGGCAGGTCGACTCCAAGAGCTCTGCCAATCGAGAGCTCCCGATCAACGGCGGGAGGAACGACAATCCGCTCCACGAGCGCCGGCAGGATATGGAGAAGGCCGATCTGGTGCAGGTACTGAAGGGGGGAGGTATCGCTGACGACTTCAGGCAAGACGCGTTTCCTTCTCGAGATCTTCGGCCGTCAGGCGGAAGGTGTCCGCCCCGTAGTCCGAGAGTCTGGAGAGGAAGGTGACTCGAGGAACGCCGGCAAGGTGAGCCGCAGCCCCTGAAGAGAGACGGCCCATCTCGAAGAGCTTGACGGCCGCTGCCATCCGGAGAGCTGCACCGGCCTGCTCTTCTGAAATCTTCAAAGCCTCTAGCGACTCGTCGGGGATCTCCATCGTGATGAAGCCCATCCGGCTCCTCCTTCAAGCCCCAGCTTCAGGTCAACCGGCAGCTTGGGTCGCATCTAGTCTACCCTATGGCGGAGAAGATAAAAACGGCAGTTGACGATCTTTCTCCGAGATGACGCTCACCACCTCAGGCCACGGAATCGCGAAGGCGGGATCGTCCCAGCGGTACCCGCGGAAGGACTCAGACGCGTAGGGCTCGGAGATCTGGTAGAAGACTTCGGTCGCGTCCTCCAGCGTCTGGAAGCCGTGGGCCATGCCCTTCGGGATGTAGAGCTGAGTGCCTTCTTCATCCGAAAGGACAACCGAAAAATGTTGCTTGAACGTGGGCGAGCCCGCCCGCAGGTCCACGATCACGTCCCAGATCGCGCCGCGGGTGACACGGACGAGCTTGACCTCTTCGTGCGGCGCGGCCTGAAAATGAAGGCCACGTAGGGTCCCCCGCCGGTGATTGAACGAGACGCTGCACTGGGCGATCGTTGGATCGAGACCCCGCTTCTCAAACTCGTCGCGGCAATAGGTGCGGGCAAAGAAGCCTCGCTCGTCCTCGAATCGTTCCGGCTCCAGGAGCCAGGCGCCGGGCAGCGGGGTCTCACGAAAGATCATTCGAGGATCCGGACCCCCGGAATCGGCACCACGAAGCGGCCTCCCCAGGAGCGGACGTCCGCCATCTGTTCCATGATCTCTTCTTTCAGGTTCCAGGGCAGGATGAGCACATAGTCCGGCCGCGTCTCCCGCAGACGGACGGGCGCATAAATCGGGATGCGCGTGCCCGGCAGATAACGGCCCTGCTTGTGCGGGCTGCGGTCCACCGTGTAATCCAGGAAGTCGGTGCGGATGCCACAGTAGTTGAGGAGCGTGTTGCCTTTGGCCGCCGCGCCGTAGCCGGCGATCGATTTTCCTTCCTCCTTGGCCTGGATCAGGAAGCGCAGGAGGCTCCGCTTGACGCGGCGTACCCGATCGGCGAAGGCGGAATACGTTGCCAGACAGCCGAGCCTCGCCGACTCCTCGCGGACGAGGAGATCCGCGACCCGCTCTCCCATCGGCTTCGAATCGTCCTCGTCGTGTCGCGCGTAGATGCGGAGCGAGCCGCCGTGAGTAGGCAGCTCCTCGACGTCGAAGAGAGTCATGCCGTGGGCGGCGAAGACCTTCCGCACGGTTGTAAAAGAGAAGTACGAGTAGTGCTCGTGGTAGATGGTGTCGAACTGGTCCTCCTCGACCAGGCGGAGGAGGTGCGGAAACTCCAGGGTGAGGACGCCGGAAGGCGCGAGCAGCACCTTCAGGCCCGCGACGAAATCGTTGAGGTCCGGCACATGGGCGAGGACGTTATTGCCCACCAGCAGATCCGCGCGTTGACCCTTCGCCGCCAGATCGCGGGCCGTCGCCTCGCCGAAGAAACGCACCACGGTGGGGATTCCGGCGGCCTCGGCCGCTTCGGCGACGTTGCGCGCCGGCTCGACGCCGAGCACTGGAATGCCCCGCTCCTTGAACCAGCGCAGGAGGTAACCGTCGTTGCTCGCCACTTCGATGACCTGACGTTCAGGGCCGAGGCCGAAGCGCTCGATCATGGCCGCGGCGTACGTCTCGGCGTGGCGCAGCCAGCTCTCGGAGTAGGAGGAGAAATAGGCGTAATCGGAGAAGATGGCCTCCGGCTTCTCCTCTTCCGGCAACTGCACGAGGAAGCAGGCGTCGCAGACGTAGACGCGGAGCGGATAGAACGTCTCCGCCTTCCCCAGGTCTTCCGGCTCCAGATAGGAGTTGGCGAGCGGCTGGGCACCGAGGTCCACGAAGACGTCGGAGAGCGGCGCGCCGCAGAAGCGGCAGTCCAGAGCAGCTTCGCTCACCAGATCTTCCAGGGCGTCTCTCCCCGCTTCCACAGGTCGTTCAGGTGCAGGTAGTCGCGGTAGGTGTCCATCGGATGCCAGAAGCCCTCGTGGAGGTAGACGGAGAGCTGGCCGTCCCGCGCGAGGCGCTGGAGAGGCTTCTGCTCCAGGAACAGGTTCGGATCGTCGTCGAGGTAGTCGAAGACCTCGCGCTGGAAGACGAAGAAGCCGCCGCTGACGACGCCCTCGGCATGCGTCGGCTTCTCGTCGAACTCCAGGACCTTGGAGCCGTCCACCCGCATCTCGCCGTAGCGCGAGGTCGGATGGACGCCGGTCACCGTGGCGATACGGCCGTGGGAGCGGTGGAAGTCGAGCAGGGCGCCGATGTCCACGTTGCCCACCGCGTCACCGTAGGTGAGGCAGAAGGTGGGAGCCTCGACGTAGCGGCGCACCCGCCAGAGACGGGCGCCGGTGGCGGTGTCCGGCCCGGTCTCGGCGCAGGTGACGCGCCAGCTCTCATAGCCGTCGTCGTTGTGGATCTCGGGTCCGCGGCTGCCGTCCATCGCCAGGGTGAAATCGCAGTGCATCTCCTTATAACGCAGGAAGTACTGCTTGATCTCCCAGCCCTTGTAGCCAAGGCAGAGGACGAAGCGGTCCAGCCCGTGAGCGCCGTAGATCTTCATGATGTGCCAGAGGATCGGCTGCGGGCCGATCTCGACCATCGGCTTCGGCCGGTACTCGGTCTCCTCGCGCAGCCGGGTGCCTTGGCCGCCGCAGAGGATGACCACCGGCATGTCGGGCTTCGCGGGACTGCTCATGGACGCTCCTTCGCGGATTCCGGGCTGATTCTACCTACATTCCGATGTAGCCCAGGGCGCGGAGCTTCTCGATCTCCAGCTCGTTCATCTCGCCGCTGCGGCTGGCGCCCGGGAGTCCCGGCGAGAAGCCCAGGCCCTCGTAGGAAGGGACCTTGCGCAACGGGTGAAGGCGGACGAAGCCGGGGTCGAGCGCCTCCACGAGCACCTTTCCGGGCACGTCCTCCGGCACCGGCAGACCCAGGAGATAGAGAATCGTCGGGAAGAGGTCGTAGATGTCCGCATCCTGCAGGACGAGCCCGCGCTTCACCGGCCCGCCCCGCATCAGCAGGATGCCCGGCGGCCCGTGCCGGTGCTGGGTGTAGAGGCCGTGGACGATCGTCGGGCTGTGGCCGTGATCGGAGGCGACGATGACAACGGTTCCCGGCCCCACCGCCGCCAGCAGTTGGCCGAGGAAGCGGTCGAAGTCGCGATGCAGCCCGGGGATGCGATCGCCGTTCTCGGCAAGCCCCCGCTTCGTGACGCCGAAGAAGCGCCGCGGCTCGTACCACTTCCAGTACCAATGCTGGAAGCTGTCCGGCTGGTGGGTGTAGAAGTTGACGAAACGGGGCTGCGGCCGCTGGCGGAGAAAGTCGAGGAGGACCGCCGACTGCCAGTAGAAGTCGCCGCGCGCGAGCAGCGGCCGGACCTGCCGGAAGAGGCCCTTCGGCTGCGCGAACAGCTCGACGCGGCTGGAGGCATGGGCCGCGACCTCGTCGAGGCCGTAGGAGAGGAACCAGCTCTCCGGACGGGCGGCGCGCAAGGCCGGAAAGGAGTAGAAGTAGCCGTCCACGACGCCGATCGGCACGCCGGCGCGGTCGGCGATCTCCCACAGCGGCGGCGAGCCGAGAGAGAAACGGTCCACCGGGATCTGGCGCGTGAGTCCGAGGGGGGCCGCGAGGTCGGAGAGCTCCTTGAAGAAGGTGCGGTGCACGGGGAAGAGCCCGCGCGAGGCCATGCCCGGCAGCCGGATGCGGTAGAAGTCGAGCGCGCCGTGGCGCTCGGGCGCGGCGCCGGTGTACATCGAGGCCCAGATGACGGCCGAGTTGGAGTCGTGAAGGGTGGCGAGATCGCCGCTCGCGCCGTCGCGCACCAGGCCGGCGAACGCGGGCAGCTCGCCCTTCTGCAGGAGCGGCCGGATCACCCGCCAATCCGCGCCGTCGAAGCCGACGAGGACCACCTTGAGTCCCGTATCCATGGCCCGCAGCCGCGGCGGCGGAATCACGCGCCTGGCAGCCTCTCCGGCATAGAGCGGCGCCGCGGCGTGCACCGCGAGGCCCGCCAGCAAAGCCACGACGACCGCCGGTTTCAGCCAGCCGCTGCCGTGGATCCCTTTCAGGAGCCGGAAGACCAGCCAGGACGCGATGAAGACGGCGACGGCGATGAGGACCGCGAGGCCGAGGAGAACGGCGGCCATGCCGAAGCGGCCGCCGGGCTTGAACGGCGCCTGGTCGTAGGTCAGGCCGTAGAGGAAGAAAGCCTCCCAGAAGACGAGGTTGAAGAGGAACAGGCCGAGCGGCACGCCGCGCCCCGGCGAGAGGCCGGAGAGAAGGCTCGCCAGTCCGAAAGAGACGGCGCCCCAGAGGCCGTAGAGCAGGAGGAAGACGGCATAGGTGATCAGCGCGTCGCGCGCCGAGCCGAGATGGTTGTGAAGGACGTGCACCAGCGAGAGGACGGCGCCGTAGAGCAGCGAGCCGTACAGGAAGCCGCCGCGGCAGGCGTCGCGCAGAGCTCGCAATCTCATGCCATCAACCGGTGGTAGTCGCGGGCGGTCTCGGGCATGGGCTCTTCGCCCAGCTCTTCGAGGAGGATGCGGCAGAGATTGTCGTACTGCCGGCGCACGAGGTCCCGCCGCCCCTGCTCGGCGTAGAGCCGCATGACGGCGAGGTGGATGCGCTCCTGCAGCGGATCCTCGATCAGCATCGTGCGGTAGACGTCCATCGCCTCTTCGGTATGACGCAGTTGGACGGCGGCGTCGCCGAGCTCGCGCAACAGCTCCAGGTAGAGGCGCTGATAATTCTCCCGGCGCGCGGTGACCCAGGCTTCATAGTGTCCCTGGAGGAAGGGTCCGCGGTAGAGCTTCCAGGCCCTCCGCCAGGCGTCGGCCGCCGCCTCCAGCTCGCCGCGGCCCGCCCTCTCGCGGCCCTCCTCCACCAGCCGGCTGAGCTCGAGGGCGTCGATCTCCCACACGACATCCGGGTTGAGCCGGTAGATGCCGCCGCGGAAGAGCAACGGCGCCGGCCGGTCCTTGCCCTGGCGTCCGCCTTCCAGGGCCCGGCGCAGGTGGCTGAGCGTGGGATGGAAGTTGCGCTCGATGGTGCGCTCGCCCTCGGTGGGCCAGACGGCTTCGACCATCTCCTCGCGGCCGGCCTGCAAGCCGGGCGAAGAGGCGAGAAAGGCAAGGACCTGAAGCGAGCGGCGGAGCCGGCAATCGAGATCGCGTTCGCCCTCTTCGTCCTGCTGGCGGGCGATTGGGCTGCCGAGCAGACCGAGCCGGTAGACGAGCCGGCTCTGGGCGGAGGCCGCCGGCGCGACGGCCGCAGCGCCCGTCTTCACCGGCCGACGTCGGCGGCGCTCCCTGGCGAGCATGGCGGTCAGGAGCCGCGGCAGTCTGTCCTGCTCCGGCCCCTCGATCCACAAGCCGCGCTCGTCGAGCAGACGCCAGGCCTCCCCGCCCGCGTCGCCGGCGGCCGGCCGTTCCTCGGGAACCTCGAGCAGCAGATTCCGCTCGCCGGCGGCGAAGGTATCCAGCACCTCGTGCCGCAGGAAGAGACGCACGGCGGGGATCTCCAGGATGGCCTCCGCCCCGCCTTCCAGCCCCATGCCGCCGGTGGCTTCGAGCGCCAGACGGAGCGGGCGGTACCAGCCGTCCGTCGCTTCCCAAAAGGCCTGGACAGACCCAAGAGAGAGGTCCTCTCCCGTGAGGAGATGGCACAGCGAGACGGCCTCCATAGCCGTGAGCAGCAGCTCCTGGGGCGGCACGACGTCGGTGGAGACGGCCTCCGAGCGCCCTCTCCGGTCGGCGGCGAAGAGGAGGTGCTGCCCCGGACGCAGCCAGCGCTCGGCTTCCGCCAGGCTCACGCCTTCAAGCCGTCCGGCCACCACGAGCCAGCGAACGCCGTCCGCCGCCGAAGCTTCCCGCAGGGCCGCCTCGTCGGCGACGGCGGCCAGGGGAAGCGCCACGGCGCGCCCGGCGTGCCGTGCGAGCATCGCCTCCAGGACGGTTCCCTTGCCGCTCCCCGGCCAGCCCCAGAGCTGCACGAAAGGAGCGTCCAGGGATTCGATCCTGTCCAACAGCCGGTCGAGCTGCGGGAAGAGGTGAAAGGATTCGGACATTATGCTCGGGCGTCCGCCGGCCGCCGCGTCAACGGGCGCGGCGGGTCGTCGCCGCCGGGCGGGACAGCTCTTCCGCCAGCCCGGAAGCCAGCAGCTCGCGCGAGAGAGCGGCGAGGCACCGGGTGGTGACTTTGCCGATGCTCGACGCGCGGTAGCCGAGCTTGTGCGCCACCTCGAGCGGCTCGTAGCCGAGCCGGAAGCGGAGGCGGAGGAGCGAACGGCAACGCGAGGGCAGACGATCGATCAGGTTCTCCAGATCGCTGAGGAGGTCCGCGCGCTCCTGCGAGGGAGCCAGCGGCTCCGAGAGCCACTCCAGGATCGTGGTGTCCACCGCCGAGTAGATGCGCCGCCGCCGCATGCGCCAGTACATGAAACAGTGCCGCTTGAGCGTGCCGAACAGCCAGCTCTCGGGGTCGCGCACCCGGTCCCACTGGTAGAGCAGCGCCAGCAGGGCCTGTTGCAGCACGTCTTCGGCGTCGTCGCTCGGAATGCGGTACAGGGCGAGCAGTCGTTTGAGCTTGGGCTCGACCGCCTTGAGGAACTCCTCGAAGGGTAATACGGTCTCGATAAGCTCCGGGGTAACCATACGGACCAGAAAGGATTTGGCGTGAGATTCAACTTAACACTCCCGACCAATGCTTGTCCAGCTTATAGCCAGGCTGGAATCAAGGGCTCGGGAGCGCGCCGGAGCGGAGGAAATCGCGCACCTGCTGCACGTCTTCCCAGGTCGGACGCTTGAGGGCGGAGTTGCGCAGCAAGGCGGCCGGATGGTAGGTGACCATGGTGGGGACGCCCTGCACCTGGAACCACCGGCCGCGCATGCGGCCGATCGGCATGTCGTTGCCGAGGAGGGTCTGGGCGGCGATGCGGCCGAGGGCCACGAGGGCCTTGGGCCGCACCAGCGCGATCTGGCGCTCGAGATAGCCGCGGCAGGCGGCGACCTCGTCGGGCTGCGGATCGCGATTGCCGGGAGGGCGGCACTTCACCACGTTGGCGATGTACACCTCGTCGCGATTCATCTCGATGGCCTGGATGATGCGGGTGAGCAGCTCGCCGGCGGCGCCGACGAACGGCAGACCCCGGCGGTCCTCCTCCGCCCCGGGACCTTCGCCGATGAACATCAGATCCGCATCGGGGTTGCCGGCGCCGAAGACGGCCTGGGTCCGTCCTTCGCAGAGCCGGCAGCGCGTGCAGCCGGCGACGGCGCTCGCCAGGGTGGCCAGCTCGGCGGCGCGCTCCGCCATCTCCCCGGTGAGCGGAGCCGCCGGCGCGGGTGTCTCAGCGGACGGCGCGGCCTCTCCGGAAGGACGCAGGTAGAGATCGCCGTAGCCCATCTCGCCGAGATAGGCGAGGAGGTCAGCGAGGCCCGGCTGGGGATTTCCGCTCACGACTGGAGAGTGTAGCCGCGAACAGGTCGAAGAGCGAGGCCGCCAGCTCCGCCTTCGGCCGGCGGGAGAAGAACATGGGCTCGCCTTCGCGCCGGAAGACGGTGACTTCGTTCTCCTCGCTCTCGAAGGCGATGTCGGAGCGGGAGACGTCGTTGGCGACGAGGAAGTCCGCCCGCTTCGCCTCCAGCTTGGCGCGGGCGTTCCTCTCCAGGTCCTCGGTCTCGGCGGCGAAGCCTGCGGTCACGGCTTGAGGCGCGACGTCGCGCAGACCGGCGAGGATGTCCGCAGTCTCCTCCAGCTCGAGGACCGGCAGGCCGCGCTCCTTCTTGATCTTGCTCGCCGCCGGCCGCCCGGGACGGAAGTCGGCCACGGCCGCCGCCATCACGATGAGGTCCGCCGCCGGCGCGTGCTCGCGCACCGCACGCTCCATGTCGCCGGCGGTGACGACGTCCACCCGGCTCACTCCCGCGGGAGTCGGCAGCGCCACCGGACCCGCGATCAGCACCACCTCGGCGCCGCGCCGCGCCGCCTCGGCGGCGAGGGCGAATCCCATCCGTCCGCTCGAGCGGTTGCCCAGGAAGCGTACCGGATCGACCGGCTCGTGGGTGGGGCCGGCGGTGACCAGCACCGCGCGTCCCGCAAGCGGCCCCTCTCCGGCAACGGCTTCGATAGCTTCTACGATCTCCTCCGGCTCGGCCATGCGCCCCATGCCCACCTCGCCCGAGGCCAGGGGACCTGCGACCGGGCCGGCGAAACGGACGCCGCGGCTCCGGAGGATCTCGACGTTCCGGCGCGTGGCCTCCTGCTCCCACATCGCCGAGTGCATGGCTGGAGCGACGACGACGGGACCGGTGAAGGCGAGCGCCGTGGTGGTGAGGAAGTCGTCGGCGAGCCCGAGCGCCAGTCTGCCGATGGCATGGGCGGTGGCGGGCGCCACGCACAGCACCTCTGCCCAGGCGGCGACCGTGATGTGGGCCTCCTCGCCGCTGCCGGTCGCCGTGAGGTACTCCTCCTGGTAGACCGGATGGCCGGAGAGCACCTCCAGCGTCAGCGGCGTCACGAAGGAGCCCGCGCTGCGGGTGAGCGCGCAGCGCACCTCGTGGCCGCGGGCGCGCAGGCGCCGCACCAGCTCGGCGGCCTTATAGGCTGCAATGCCGCCGCTGATGCCGAGCAGGACGTGCAGAGAGCGGTTGGGAATCAGTGAACCTCGGCCGGCTGCGGCTCCTCGACGGCCGGAGCCTCGGTCTCCTCCGGTTTGGGAGGCGGCGGGCCATAACCCCACTCGATCATGGAATTATCGACCTCTTCCAGCGCGACCCGGGTCGGCTTGCGCTTGCCGGCCTCGATCTTGGGGCGGGCGCCCCGCATGATCTGCTCGGCGCGGGTGGCCGCGACGAGCACACGCCGGAACTTGCTGTCCATCGTCGGTGCCTTCTCTTCCATCAAAACTCTCTCCTTGGCGGCGTCCGGATCGCCGCTGGTCGAAATCACCTAAGTCCGTGGGGTGGAGCCCCGTTCCTCGAAATCCCGCAGGATCTCCTGAACTCTGGGCTGCATGCGATGCCGCCGGTGCCGCTTGTCGAGAATGATGGCCGCGAGCACTTCGCTCGCCCGGCGGGCATCATCATTGATGATAACATAATGATACCGATCGTAACGCCCCATCTCCTCGCCGGCCACGGCGAGGCGGCGGGAAATGGCCTGCGCGTCGTCGAGGCCCCGCCGGTAGAGCCGCCGCTCCAGGTCGTCGTAGCTGGGAGGCATGATGAAGATGCTGTGCGCCTCGGGGTGGCGGGCGAGCACCTGCTCGGCGCCCTGAACGTCGATGTCGAGCAGCACGTCGATACCGCGTTCGAGGCGCGGTGCGACCTCCAGGCACGAGGTCCCGTAGTAATTGCCGTGGACCGTGGCCCACTCGAGGAAGGCGCCGGCCGCGATCATCTCCTGAAAGGTGGGCTCATCGACGAAGTGATAGTCCTTGCCCTCGATCTCCCCCGGGCGCGGCGCGCGCGTCGTATGACTGACCGAGAACGCCACGTCGAACCAGGCGAAGCTCTCCCCCACCGTCATCAGGCTCTGGATGAGCGTCGTCTTGCCCGCGCCGGAGGGCGCGGAGAGGATGAACAGCTCGCCGGGTGGCATGGTTTCGCTCAAGTAGGGTACCAAAAAGGCAGGCGGGCGCTATCGTACCATCACTCGACGTTTTGCACCTGCTCGCGGATCTGCTCGCAGAAGACCTTGGCGTCGAGCACGGCACGGGTCATCTCGGCGTTGCGGCATTTGGCGCCGAGGGTGTTCAGCTCGCGAAAGATCTCCTGGGTCAGGAAGTCGAGCCGCTTGCCGGCGGCGCCGGACTCGCGGCAGACGGCGCGGAAGTGCTCGACGTGCGAGCGCAGCCGGTCGATCTCCTCGCTGACGTCGCTGCGGTCGACGAGGAGAGCCACCTCCTGGGCGAGCCGCGCCTCGTCAACGGGCTGACCGGCGAGGAGCTCGGCCAGCCTGCGCCGCAGCGCTGCGGCGATCTCCTCGCGCACGGGACCGCGCAGGACATCGAGCCGCGTCACCACTTCCTCCAAGCCGCGCAGCTTCTCTTCCAGGATGAGGATGAGGCTGGCGCCCTCCTTTTCCCGCCCGGCGACGAGCTGCGCCACCGCTTCACGGACGACGGCGAGGAGCAGCTCCTCGTCGTCGTCCGCCCACTCCTCGCCCGCCAGCTCCACGCGGAAGGCCTCGGGCAGGCGCAGCAGGTCGCCGGCGGAGAGGCCCCGCTCGACCAGGCCGGCTTCGGCGAGCTGATGCACGGCCGCGTGCGCCTCGCGGATGACGCCCATGTTGACCTCGACCGCCGCCTTCCGCTCCGCCACCGGGCGGACCTCCACGCGGGCCTCCACCCGGCCGCGCGTGACCTCCTTGCCAATCACGTCGCGCAACGCCGCCTCGCTCCCCCGCAGCTCGTCGCCGATGCGGAGCTGGAGGTCGAAAAAGCGGTGGTTGACCGCCCGCGCGGTCACCGTAATCCCGCGCCGGGCGTTTTCCCCCGAGGCTTCGCCGTAACCGGTCATGCTGCGCATCTCAGGTCTCCTTTGCCAGTCGTTCCGCCGCCTCCTCCGTTACATCCAGCCGGCGCTTCAGCTCCATCGCGGCCTCTGCCGTATCTCCTCTACGCTCCACGACGAACGGCTCGCCGTAGACGAGATGGACCGTCGAGAACGGCAGGGGCACCAGGAAACGGTCCCAGGAGCGGAGCAGCTTCGCCCGGGAGGCGGCGATCGCCACCGGCTGGATCGGCAGGCCGGTCGCCGCGGCAGCGAGGATCACGCCGGGCTGGACTTCCCTTGCCGGCCCCCGGGGACCGTCAGGCGTGAAGGCGATGTCCCACCCGTCCGCAGCTTTCTTCAGCATGGCCTTCATCCCCGAAACCCCGCCTCGGCTGCTGGAGCCCCGGGTGGAATCGATCCCGAGACGCGCGACGGTGCTCGCGATCAGCTCGCCGTCCGTGCTCTGGCTGACCAGCACCGAGATCTTCCGTCCCCGATACGCGTACGGCATCAGCAGCAGGTGGCGATGCCAGAAGGCGAGGATGAAATGGTCCTCACGCCGCTCCCACTCCCTCACCTGAGCGTCGCCATGATGCCGCAACCGGACGCTCGCTCTCAAACCCCGGATGAACCAGGCGGCGAGGAACGATAGGACCCGAGGGCTCACACGCGGAACTGGAGGTCGAACAGCCGCTTGTAGGAGCCGCCGAGCGACAGCAGCTCGCGGTGAGAACCCTCCTCGATCACCCGCCCGCCTTCCAGGACCACGATGCGGTCTGCCTGGGTCACCGTCGACAAGCGGTGGGCGATCACCAGCGTCGTGCGGTCCTGCATGAGGTTGAGGAGCGCCTTCTGCACCAGGGCTTCCGACTCGCTGTCGAGGTGGGAGGTCGCCTCGTCGAGGATGAGGATGGGAGCGTTCTTGAGCAGGGCCCGGGCGATCGCCAGCCGCTGCCGCTGGCCGCCGGAAAGGCGTATGCCCGACTCGCCGATGACGGTGTCGTAGCCGGCCGGGAGCTGCATGATGAACTCGTCCGCGTAGGCGGCGGCGGCGGCCTCCCGCACCCGCTCGAGCGGCAGGTCGGAGCGGCCATAGGCGATGTTGTTGCGGATCGTGTCGTTGAACAGCACCGTCTCCTGGGTGACGATGCCGATCAGCGACCGCAGGCTCTTGAGCTTCAGATCGCGGATGTCGACGCCGTCGATCGTCACCCGTCCGGAGGTCGGATCGAAGAAGCGCGGCAGGAGGTTGACGAACGTCGACTTGCCGGCCCCCGAGGGTCCCACCAGGGCCACGATCTCGCCGGCGCGGATGGGCAGCGAAACGTCGCGCAGCACCGGCCGGGTCTCGTAGGAGAAGGAGACCCGTTCGTAGGCAATTCCTTCGCGCACGGTTTCGACGTGACGGGCGCCGGGACGCTCCTGGATGTCGTTGGGGATCTCCATCAGGCGCGATATCCGCTGGCCGGCGGCGGTCGCCTCCTGCAGGATCATGTTCACCTTGTTCAACTTGCGGACTGGGTCATAGAGCATCAGCAAGGTGGTGAGGAACTGCACGAGCTCCGGCGCCGAGAGATCCCCGGCGCGGATCGCCTTGCCGGCATAGATCAGCAGGCCGGCGCCGCCGACCACGGCCAGGGCTTCGACGACGGGCCCCGCGGAGTTGGCCAGCATCTGCGCCCAGAGGTTCACCCGCAGGTGGCGCCGGGTGGCCTCGCGGAAGCGGTTGTACTCGAATCCCTCCATGCCGAAGGCCTTCACCACGCGATGGCCGCGCACGCCTTCGGTCATCAGGCTGGCGAGGTCCGCCATCCGCTCCTGGCTGCGGTGCGTCGTGCGGCGCATCCCCTTGCCGAAGCGCACGATGGGGAACAGCAGCGCCGGCGCGAGGACGAGGGCGATCAGCGCCAGCTTGAAGTTCGTCGACAGCAGCAAGGCGAGGAGCGCGACCAGGGTGAAGGACTGCTGGAAGAGATCCAGCAGGCGGTTGGAGACGGCGCTCTGCATCAGGCCCACGTCGTTGATGACGCGGGCCACCAGCTCACCCGAGGGATGCTCGGCGTGGAAGCGGCTCGACTGCTCCAGGATGTGGCGGTAGAGATCGTTGCGGATGTCGGTCGTCACCCCCAGGCCGATGTGCTGGAAGGCGTAGCCCGAGACGAAGTCGGCCAGCGAGCGCAGCAGGAAGATGAGCACGAAGAGGAGAGGCACGAAGTAGACGACGTTGTCGCGGTCCACTCCCAGGCGGCGTTTCAGGGACTCGTAGCTGCGGTCGATCTGGCGGGCGAGGTCGAGCCGTTTCTTGAGGTCCGTCAACAGCCCGGTCTCCGGCCGCTTCTCGGCACGCGGCGGCGCCGGAGCCGTGGCGGTGAGCACGCCCAGGGGTCCGGGTACGTCGCCGCCGGCGAGGAGCACCTCGCCGAAGATCGGTTTGATGAGGGCCGCCGCGCCCGCCGTGGCGGCCGCGTAGACGAGGATGCCGGCGGCGGCCAGCATCGCCCAGCCGGCATAACCGCGCAGGTAGCGCCACAGGAAGGACGAGATCCTCAATTCCTGGCCGCCTCCGCCAGCATCGCCGCGACCTCCGCCGCCGCCCGGCCGGCGGCGCCTCCCTCGCCCAGCCGCTCGCGCAGCTCGCCGAGGGCCGCTCTCATCTCGTTCCTCGCCGCGGCGTCGGTGAGCAGCCGCACGGCTTCCGCCGCGATCCGCTCAGGATTTGCTTCTCCCTGGATCAGCTCGGGCACGGCTCTCTTTCCTAATACGAGATTGACCAGGCTCACGTCGCGCAGACGCACCAGGAGCTTCGCCAGCACGTAGGTCCAGCTCGCCAGCCGGTAGACCATGATCATCGGCGTCCGCAGCAGGCCCACCTCCAGCGTCGCCGTGCCCGAGGCGCAGAGGGCGAGGTGGGAGTCGGCGATGGCGCGGAAACGGTCCTCGGCAACGATCTGCACCGGCAGGCCCGCCAGCTCGACGTGGTCCTCCAGGACCTCGCGCGCGATGGTCGGCGCCTGAACGATGTACGCCTCGACGGGGAGCTCGGCGGCCAGCCGCCGCACCGCCGCGAGCAGGGTGGGCAGCAGGGCCTCGACCTCGCTCAGCCGCGAGCCGGGCAGCAGCGCCACGCGGTACGGCTCGCCGGCCGGCTCGCCGCGATCCCAGGCCTGGGGCAGGACCGGGACCTCGTCCACCAGCGGATGGCCGACGTGCACCACGTCGACGCCGTGGCCCTGGTAGAGGTCCGCTTCGAAAGGGAAGAAGACGAGCATGCGGTCGACGAGCCGGCCGATCGTCTTGATCCGCCCCCGCCGCCAGGCCCACACCTGCGGGCTCACGTAGTAGGCCACCTCGACGCCCCGCCGCTTGAGCTGGCGGGCCAACCGCAGGTTGAATTCCGGGGAGTCGATGAGCACGGCGAGGGCGGGGCGGCGGCGGTCCACCTCCCGCAGCAATCCGGCGAAGACCCGGCGCGCCCGCGGCAGGACTTTCAACGCCTCGGTGAGGCCGACGACCGAGATCTCGGAGCTGTGCGCCGTCGCCTCCAGGCCGGCGGCCCGCATCTCGTCGCCGCCGAGGCCGAAGGTGGCGAGGCCCGGCACGCGCCGGCGCAGCTCGGAGATCAGCCGCGCTCCGTGCAAGTCTCCCGAAGCCTCGCCGGCGACGACCAGCAGCTCGGGATGAGTCACAGCCATGGCTCGGCGCCCTGGAGGTCTGCGGACCGCAACGGCCTCACGGGATGGGCGCGGGAGGCCCCGAGGGGAACGGATACATCAGCCAGGCCACCAGCAGCCCGCCTCCCACCATGCCGAGGAAGATCTGGAGGAAAAGCTTGACCTGCTCCCGGCGGTCGCGGCGCCAGAGGAGAGAGAAGAACAGGCCCACCAGGAGCGCGTAGAGGACCATCAGCAGGAAATGGCTCAGCATGGCTCGGCTTCACTCCTTCTTGCCGCGGACGATATCCCAGGCGTCGAGCACCAGCAGCCAATTCATCAATCCCGCCGTGAGCAGGAAGGCGGTGCCGTATTCATAGCCGGCGCCCCGGATGTCGCCCTGGTAGTGGAGCGCGTAACGGAGCAGGAAGTAGGGAAAACCCATCCCCATCGAGCCCAGCGTCGCCAGATAGGTGAGCGGCTGGCCGGGAGTGGGAGTATAGAGGTTGCCCTCCAGCTTGCAGCCGATCAGGATCGCCGCGAGGACGAGAACCAGGAAGGCGATCCCGCGGAGGCGCCTTTTCAGATAGATGTGGCCCAGCCCGGGAACCAGCCAGGCGGAGAGCACCGCCACCCCGGCCTTCCCCGCGGGGAGAGCCGGCGACGGCGGTGCGGAGGTGCTTTCCGATTCGGCCAATCAGTCCTCCTCTCGAGCGAACAGAGCTTGCAGGCGCTGGCGGGAATGGCGCAGGTCCTCAGGGATCAGCCGGACCTCCGCCAGGACGGTCATGAAGTTGGTATCCCCCGCCCACCGCGGAACGATGTGAAAGTGGAAATGGCCGGGCACTCCGGCGCCCGCCGGCGAGCCGAGATTCATCCCCAGGTTGAAGCCGTGGGGCTGGTACGCCTCCGCGACGATCCGCCGGCAGCGGAGCACCAGTGGCCAGAGCTCGGCCTGCGCCGCGGGCGGGCTCTCCTCCGGCGCGGCCAGATGCTCCAGGGGAGCCACCATGAGATGGCCGTTGGCGTAAGGGTGGAGGTTGAGCATCACCAGGTGATGCCGGGTGGTGTGGACCACCAGGCCTTCCGGATCGTCCGGATCCTGCGCCGCGGCGCAGAAGAAGCAACCGGAATCCGCCGAGCTCGCGGTGATGTAGGCGTACCTCCAGGGAGTGAAGAGCTGTTGCATCCGGATCGCTTCGGGAAGACGCCCGGCGAGGAGCGCCCCACCGCGTCAGCACTCGTCGTTGAGCAGCTCCCGCAGCTCCTTGCCCGGTTTGAAGTACGGGATCCGCTTGGGCGGAACCTTCACCTTGTCGCCGGTCTTGGGGTTGCGTCCCGTGCGCGCTCCGCGATGGCGGATGCGGAAGCTGCCGAACCCCCGCAGCTCGATCTTCTCCCCATCCTTGAGCGAGTGGACGATGCTGTCGAACACCGTGTTGACGATGATCTCGGCATGCTTCTTGGTGAGCTGAGTGGTGCGGGCGACCTCTTCGACCAGCTCGGCCTTGGTCATCCCGTCTTTCAAGGGCTCCATGATCTCCCACCCCTTTCTCTCTGTGGCGCCGGCGGGCGCTCCGCGGCTCAGGAAACGTCCGCCGTTCCGGGTCCCAAGACCTACTCCTCGTCTCCTTCGGCTTCGTCTTCGCTGTCCTCCTGCTTCCTGCCGCGGCCCTCCTCTTCACCCTTCCCCTCCCGGGCCTGCAGCTCCGCGATCTCTTCCGCCGACGGCTGCGCCACGCCGTGCATCGAGAGGCCGACCTTCTTCTCGTCCTCCTCGATGCGCAGGATGCGGGTGCGCACCCAGTCGCCGACCTTGAAGTGGTCCTCGAGCTTGACGCCCGCCGGCACGTCGATCTCGCTGACGTGGGCGAGGCCTTCGAGGCCGTGATAGATGTCGATGAACAGACCGAAGTCCGTGACGTTGACGACGCGGCCCTCGAGCACGTCGCCGGGCTTGTGGCGGTCGGCGAAGTCCTCCCACTCGTTGGGCATGAACTCCTTGATCGACAGCGAGACGCGCTGGTTCTCGACGTCGATGTTGGTGATGCGCGCCTTCACCGTGTCGCCCTTCTTGAGCACCTCGCTGGGATGCTTGACCCGCTTCGTCCAGCTCATGTCGGAGACGTGGATCAGGCCGTCGATGCCGTCGGTGATCTCGACGAAGGCGCCGAACTCCGTGAGGTTGCGGACCTTGCCTTCGATGACGCTGCCCTCGGGATGGCTGTCCTCCAGCTCCTCCCACGGATTACGCTCCGTCTGGCGCAGCGACAGGCTGATGCGCCGCTGCTCCATGTCGAGCTCGGAGACGATGGCCTCCACCTCGTCGCCCACCTCCAGGATCTTGGCCGGATTGACGACCTTCTTGGTCCACGACATCTCGCTGACGTGGATGAGGCCCTCGACGCCCTCCTCGATCTCGACGAAAGCGCCGTAGTCGACGATGGAGACCACCCGGCCGTGGACGCGCGAGCCGATCGGGTACTTCTTGTCGACCAGCGTCCAGGGGTCGTCGCTCCGCTGCTTGTAGCCGAGCGAGACGCGCTCGGTCTCGGGATCGAACTTGAGGACCACCACCTCGACCTCGTCTCCCACCGTGAAGTGCTCGGAGGGATGGTTGACCCGCCCCCAGGAGATGTCGGTGATGTGCAGCAGCCCGTCGATGCCGCCGAGGTCGATGAACACCCCGTAGTCTGTGATGTTCTTCACCGTGCCCCGCAGCCGCGCCCCCTCCTCCAGCCGCTTCAGCGTCTCGGCCTTCTTCTTCACCAGCTCCGTCTCGAGCACCGCCTTGCGCGACAGCACGATGTTGTTACGCCGGCGGTCCAGGCTGATCACCTTGAACTCCAGCTCCTGGCCGCGCAGCGACTCGAGATTCTTCACCGGCTTGATGTCGACGAGCGATCCCGGCAGGAACGCGCGCAGGCCGACGTCCACCGTCAGGCCGCCCTTGATGCGGTCGGTGATGCGGCCCTTGATGATGCGGCCCTCCTTGTAGGCCCGCTCCACCTCGGTCCAGCGGCGCATGCGCTGGGCCTTCTGATACGAGAGGAGGACATGCCCCTCGAGATCCTCGGTCTTCTCGAGCAGGACGTCTACCTCCTCTCCGACCTGCACGGACAGATCGCCGCCGCGGTCGGTGAACTCCTCGATGGGGATCAAGCCTTCCGACTTGTATCCGACGTCGACGATCACTGCGTTGGACGTGATGCCGATCACCCGTCCGGTGACGATCTCACCCTCGGTGAGATTGCGCATGCTCTCGTCGTACAGCTCGAGGAGCTTTCGGTACTCTTCCGCGTCCTGCTCTTCCGTGGACTCAGCCGTCAATAACGACTGGTCCTCATTTTCACTAGCCGGCATAGAAAAAACTACCTCCTTGGGCTTGGATTCAGGCTCTCGGGCCTGTTTCCCCACGGCCGTGGGGACTTCGAGTTCGCCTAAGTAGTTGAGAACTCGGGCCTTCGAGTATAGGTGCGAGGGGGCCGGGTGTCAATCCGGGAAGATCCGGCCGGTGGCACCCTCATTGCACACCTATGAACCTCGAACTGGCGGGGATCTCCCCTGCTGGAGGTTCCCCTCCGGAACCGCTTCAGCGAACTGCCTACAGGAGAGGAAAAATGAACCGCTCCATCTTCACGCTACTCGTCATCCTCGTCCTCGCGCTGGCCGGCAGCCTGGCGGCCCAGACCTACCCGAACACCACGTCGACGCCGCCCAGCCAGCAGGTCGATCAATCCGGCCAGCCGGAGCAAACGGGCCATCCCGACGTGGACGTCGACACCGGCGCGAACGCCAGCGGCGCTGTGGACGTCGACGTCAAGGCCCACGGCGACGCCGACACCGACGCCTCGGGGATCAATGAGACCGGCGAGGCCACCGGCACCACCAACACGGCCGGCGACACCGACAACCTGCCGGGCACGGCGAGCGACACGCCGCTCGTCGGGCTGATCGGCCTGCTGTCGCTGGCGGGCGCTCTGGCGCTGCGGTCCAGCCGCTAACCTTGAGTCTCGCCCGAGTGTGAAGGCCCGCGCATCTCGCGCGGGCCTTTGCCGTCTCAGGCGCCCATCGCCGCCTCGATCTCCGCCCGCACCGCCTCGTCCGCCTCTCTCTCCAGCGCCGCCGCGAGCACCGTTTGCGCCCGCTCGCCGCC
Organism: Thermoanaerobaculia bacterium; assembly: GCA_044868005.1. Taxonomy (GTDB): domain Bacteria; phylum Acidobacteriota; class Thermoanaerobaculia; order Multivoradales; family UBA5704; genus DATARR01. The sequence continues at coordinate 20,379 of JBIOVX010000007.1, forward strand.
GATGCGCCCCAGGGCCCAGGCGGCGTGGCCGCGCACCGGGGGCTCCCCTTCCCTCAGCGCCTCGGCGAGCGGGGCGATGTAGCGCGATTCCAGCCGGTTGCCCATTGCCACCGCCGCGTTCCGCTGCAGTCCCGCGAGCTTGGCCCGCTTCATGGGACTGCCGCGGAACCGCTCGACGTACTCCTCCCGCGAGAGGCGCAGGAGCCGCGCGAGGTCCAGCTCCGCACGCTCCGGCGGCAGCTCCATCTCGGGATGGACGGAACCCTCCGGCGCCTCGTTCCAGGGACACACCTCCTGGCAGACGTCGCAGCCGAAGACCCAGCCTCCCACCATCCGCCGCGCCTCCGGCGGCAACGGGCCGCGGTGCTCGATGGTCCAGTAGGAGATACAGAGGTTGCTGTCCAGGCGGTACGGCTCCGCGAGAGCCCCGGTAGGGCAGGCTTCGAGGCAGAGGGTGCAGCTCCCGCAGAGATCGGCGAGAGGCTGGTCCGGCGCCAGGTCGAGGCTCAGAAAGAGCTCGCCGAGCAGGAACCATGAGCCGGCCTGCGGATGGAGGAGCATCGTGTTCTTCCCTACCGCTCCGAGCCCCGCCCGCGCCGCGAGCTCCCGCTCGAGGACTGGCCCCGTATCGACGTAGCGCCGGGACTCGCAGCCGGGAAACGCTTCCCGGACGCGCGCCTCGACGGCCTTCAGCCGCTCGGCCATGACCTCGTGGTAGTCCGCGCCCCGGGCATAGCGGGCCACCCGGCGCCAGAGGTCTCCCGCCGGCTCCGGTTGGCGCTCGCCGTCCTCTCGCTGCAGGGGATGGTATTGGAGGGCCACGCAGAGGACACTGCGCGCGCCCGGGAACACCTGCGCCGGATCGACCCGCGCCTCGCTCCGCCGCTCCATGTAGCCCATGCCGGCCTGATCGCCGCGGGAAAGCCAGCGCACATAAGCGTCGCCGTTCTCCAGGGGTTCGAGCCGCGCCACGCCGGCGCGGTCGAATCCGGCCTCCAGGGCCCAGGTCTTGAGGAGATCGGCGGTGGCGCGCGGGTCCATGGGGCTTAGGATAGCCGCGATGGCGAGAAGGGAGCAGCCGGAGACCGAGTGGAAGGAGGTCGAATCGCGCTTGGGCGGGATCGGGCCGGCGATCGCCCGCGGAGTGCTCCTCGACCTGCTCGACGACGTGATCTCGCCTCTGATCGCGCTGTCGCGCCTGCTCCTCGCCCTCGGCGGCACCGCGGAGACGGAAGAATTTCTCGCCCGGGCGGCCCAAAGTTGGGGACGGCCGCTCGATCCTCGTCTCCGCGAGACCGCCCGGTTGCTGCACGACCATCGCGAGGGATGCGAGCGCGTTGCCTTGATGTTACGGGAGCATCCGGACCCGGAGAGGATGTCCGGTCCGCCGGAGGAGGTCGTCGCGACGTTCCGGCGCTTCTTCGACCGCTCCGTCCTCCGCAACGAAGAGGCGAGCGTGGCCGCCTACTCGCTGGGAACCCCCGAGATCCTGCGGCAGGTGACGGACGAGATCGTCGCACAGCTCGAAGAGTGGAACCTGCTCGGCCCGGATCAGCGGTTGCTCGAGATCGGCTGTGGCATCGGCCGCATGCAGGCGGCCCTCGCTTCCCGGGTGGCCGAAATCCACGGCATTGACATCTCGCCGAAGATGATCGAGGCCGCGCGTCGCCGTTGCGCCGGGATGCCGAACGTCCACTTCTCCGTCTGTTCGGGACGCGACCTCGAGGAATTTCCCGATGAGAGCCTCGACCTCGTCCTGGCGGTCGATTCCTTCCCCTATATCCACCAGGCCGGGCCACCTCTGGTCGAGACCTATTTCGAAGAGGCGGCGCGGGTGCTCGTCCCTGGAGGAGAATTCCTGATCTTCCACTTCTCGTACCGGGACGACACCAACGCCGACCGCGCCGAGGTTCGCAAGCTCAGTCATGCGACCGGCTTCTCGGTGGTGATGAACGGAGCCCAGCCATTCAAGTTGTGGGATGGGGTGGCGTACCGAATGAGGAAGGTCAATGTGTCCTCTTGATGGTAGAATGTGGCCCCAGGAGATTCAAACATGAAGACCATTGGCATCCGAGAACTCAAGGAGCAGCTCAGCGGCCATATCAAAGAGGTCAAAAACGGAGCGACACTGGTGATCACGGAACGGGGAGAACCCGTAGCGCGGCTCATGCCTATATCCGAGGGACCGGAGGATGCTTTCCAGCAGCTCGTCGACTCCGGCATGGTCGAATGGAGTGGAGAAGAGTTGGCGCCCGAAGTGCCTCGAGTCCCTGTCAGGGGTCCTAAGACGGTCGCAGAGCTTCTGATCGAAGATCGCGAATGAACTGCTATTTGGATTCAAGCGCTCTGGTGAAGCGCTACCTCGTCGAGTCCGGTTCCTCAGAAGTCATTCGCTTGATGGCCGAAGCCAAGAGGAAGGCGACGGTCGCGATCAGCCGTACCGAAGTCGTTGCTGCCCTCGCCAAAGCCATCCGAATGGGAACGCTCGCTCGTGAGAATGCCGAATCCGTACGTGAAGCGTTTCAGGTGGAATGGCGCCGCTTGGGGCGGTTCCGGGTAACGAACTTGCTTCTCGAGAGGGCCTGCGATCTGGCTTGGAGACATGGTCTCCGCGGCTACGATTCCGTCCAACTCGCAGCGGCTTCTCTGTGGCAAGGGACAGCCAATGAGCCCGTTGTCATGGTCACCTCGATGGTCGGCTCTGGGAGGCAGCGGCGCGTGTCGGGCTGGAACGCTATCCTCTAGATCCTTCAGAAATCCGCTAGACTCCTGCGCGCGGGAGCGTTCCCGCTTCACCTCAGAGGAGAATCCCGATGCCCGACTGGGTCGAGGAAGGCGAAAACGCCCCCGACTTCACCTTGCCCGCCGATGACGGGCGCCAGGTCAAGCTTTCCGAGCTCCGCGGCAAGCCCGTGGTGCTCTACTTCTATCCCAAGGACGACACGCCGGGTTGCACCAAGGAAGCCTGCGCCTTCCGCGACCGCACCGCGGATCTGAAGGCCCGCGGCGCCGTCGTGCTCGGAGTTTCGCCGGACGACGTAGCGAGCCACGGAAAGTTCCGCGACAAGTACAGCCTCAACTTCCCCCTCCTGGCCGACGTCGGACACAAAGTCGCCGACCGCTACGGCGCCTGGCGGGAGAAGAACATGTACGGCAAGACGTCCATGGGCATCCAGCGCTCCACCTTCCTGATCGATGGCACGGGCAAGGTGCGCAAGGTGTGGAAGAAGGTCAGCGTGGACGGGCACGACGAGGAGGTGCTCTCCGCGCTAGGATCGCTCTAGCCGTCCCCGGCGGCAGGAAGGAGCTCCCCATGGTTGCCAGCGCTCTCCTCCGCTCCAGCCGGCAGATCGCGGCGGCGGCTGTTCTCGCGCTCGCTCTGCCATCCACGGCGGCGGCCGCGCCGCCGATCTGCGACGGCTCGGCGGTCCTCACCCTCATCGGCCTGGACACCTCGACGGGACGCACGCTCTTCTCGCTGCCGGCGAGCGGCGGCAAGGGCTCCTGGCTCGTCGAGCTGGACGGCGACGGAGGCGAGGCGCGGGCATGGCGGGATGATCCCAAGGGACGCTTCTCCGGCTCCGTCGGTCCGGGCCCGGTGATCGCCGCTCAGCCGTGCGGACCGTCCTGCATCCAGCCGGTGCGCTGGCAGGAAGGCGTCTGGGAGCCGCTCGGCGACTCCATCCACGCGCCGGTCGCCGCGACGTCGAATCCCACCTACGACCAGACCGGCACGCCCTGGTTCCTGCTGCACGGCTCAGGCGCGGCGGTCGGCCAGCAAAAGGCCTGGGGCTTCCGCTTGATCGGCAGGGAGTGGCGAAACCGGGGCTCGATGACGGTGGCCGCCGTGGGCCAGCCGTCGGCCCTCCCAGCTCCCCAGCGCAAGGACGGCGTTCTCTCCGGCACGGGCCTCTTCTCAGCCTCCGGCCCGCCTCAGACCTGGGTGTCCGGCCTGCCGGGACTGCCGGTGGAACGGCGAGGGCAGCTCATCGCCCTCACCGGAACCGCGGCCGCGTACGTCTCCGGCGACGGCGTCGTGTACCTCTCCGAAAACTCCGGCAAGGCCTGGCGCCGCTCCACCTGGACACCATGGGCTTCCACCGGCACCACTGGGATCTGGAGGCAGGGACACGACTACTGGATCGATTTCCCCTTCGGCGATCATCGCGGCTCTCTGCGGCTCGTCTGGTTCGATCGCCGCCGGCCGGCACAGGAAGTCCTCGTCCTGACCCGCCTCACTCAGAGCGGCCAGTGGGCGCGCCTGGCCGAGATCCCCGGCGAGGTGAAGACGAAGAGCGGCGAGCGCCTGCCGGTCACCCAGGTGCTCGTTCCCAAAGGAGAGACCTGGATCCTACTCTCCGGTTGTGCCGCCACGGCCCAAGGCTCGGGCCTGGTCCTGCGGGTGTTCGACGGCAAGGAAGTTTCCGAGGCGAAGTTCGTACCGCTGCAGATGAAATAGGGCGGCCACGCAGGGCCGCCCCTACAGAATCCGACGTGCCAGGCTCAGGCGTGGACGGCGGCCATGGCCGGGATGCGCAGCTTCTGCCCGGGGTAGATCTCGTCCGGGTCCTTGAGCATCGGGCGGTTGGCCTCGAAGATCTGCTGGTACTTGTTGGCGTCGCCATAGAACTGCTTGGCGATCTTGGAGAGGGTGTCGCCCGGCTTGACGTCGTAGAACTGGGCCTCGGGCTCAGGCCGCGACACCTGGAGCCGGTCCTCTACGGAGTCGATCCCCTCGGTGTTGCCCGTCATGAGGACGATCTTCTCCCGCTCCTCCTGGGTGTCCACCTGGCCGCGCACCAGGGCCTTGGAGCCCTCGATGTCGACCGCCAGCTCGCGGACCTTGAAGCCCAGGCCGTTGATCAGTTGGACCAGGGCGGCCTCCCGCTTGCGCTCCTGGACCTGGGCGAGGTCGTGCGCCGAGGGACCCTGAGCGCCGGCGGGACGCTGCTGCGCCTGCTGCGGCGGTTTCTGGTTGAGGTCGAGTTTCTTTCCTACATTCTTGACGAATTGGATCAGGCCCATTCGTGGACTCCTTCCTAAGTTGTTGGTCGATGACACGGGGTACGTGCCCTACTGCGCCAGGAGAGGAGTCTGCAAGATGGCTGCCGGATCTACCTCCGCCCCTCGACCTCCCGCGCCATCCGCTCCACCACCTCGTCGATCGAGAGGTCCGAAGAATCGATGACCGTGTACGAGCCGTCCTTCGTCAGCGGTGAGTCGGTGCGGGTGCTGTCGCGCAGGTCGCGGCGGCTGATCTCTTCAACGATCTGATCGTAGGAAACCTGCCGGCCGGCGGCGGCGAGCTCTTCGTGGCGGCGCCGGAAACGTACGTCGGAACGGGCGTCGAGGAAGAACTTGTACGGAGTGTCCGGAAAGACGCGGGTGCCGATGTCGCGCCCCTCGAGGACGGCGCCGAACCGGCCGGCCGCCTCGCGCTGCAGGCGGACCATGCGCTGGCGGACTTCCGGATAGGCCGAGATCGCGGAGGTGGCCTCCCCCACTTCCGGCGTCCGGATGCGCGGCTCCACCGGCTCGCCGTCGAGGAGGACCTCGAAGCTGCCGTCGTCGCGGCGGCCCAGGCGGACGTCGGTCCCCCCGGCGATCGCCACGGCCTTCTCCCGATCGTGCGGGTCCGTGCCGCTCTCCAGCACCTTGAGGCCGATGGCGCGATACATGGCCCCGGTATCGAGAAAGGGCACGCCCAGCCGCTGCGCGAGCCGCCGCGCCGCGGTGCTCTTGCCCACGCCCGACGGACCGTCGATGGCGACGATCAGAGGACGGGCGTCACTCATCGTCGCCCCGACCGCGGCTTGGCGCCCGAGCGGCCGGCGCGGAGGGTCGGTTTTTTCGCGGCGGAGCGCTTCGCCGCCTTGCGGACGGGCCGGGGAGGGGACGGCTTTGCAGTTCCCGCTCCACTCCTGCTCGCGGGAGCTCTCTTTCCGGTTTTCTTCTCCTCCGGGGCTCGGGCGGACTTGAGGAGCCTCTCGATCTCCTTCTCGCTCAGGTCGCGCAGGGAGCCGAGCGGCAGGTGGGGATCGCGCAGCGAGCCGATCGCCACCCGGCGCAGCTTCTGCACGGGGTGCCCGATGGACTGGAACATCTCGCGGATCTGGCGGGTCCGTCCCTCGGTGAGCTCGACCATCCACCAGGAGTTCTCGCTCTCGGGCTCTCCCCGTCGGCGGGCTTTCGCGGGCTTGAAGGGAGCGCGGGCCGTGATCTTCACCGGAGCGGTGCGCCGGCCCTCGAGAACGATACCGGCGCGCAGGCGGTCGAGCTGAGCCTCGCTGGGGATGCCGCTGACCTTGACCTCGTAGGTCTTGGTGCTGCCGTAGCGGGGATGCGCGAGGCGCTGGGCGAACTCGCCGTCGTCGGTGAGGAGCAGCAGGCCTTCGGTCATGAAGTCGAGGCGGCCGACGGGCACCAACGCCTTGCGCATTCCCGGCGGCACGAGATCGATGACCGTGGGCCGGCCCTCGGGATCGGAGAGGGTGGACATGTACCCCTTGGGTTTGTTGAGGAGCAGGTAACGATGCTCGTGGGACGGCTGGACGCGCTTGCCGTTCACCTTGATGGCGTCGCGCTCGGGATCCGCCTTCTCCCCGATCTCGGCGATCCGGCCGTTGACGGTGACGAGCCCCTCCCGGATCAGCTCCTCGGCCTTGCGCCGGGACGCGATGCCGGCCCGCGCCAGGATCTTCTGCAGGCGCTCCTCACTCATCGGAATCCCTCTCCGATCCGACTGCCGCCAAAATTTTTCGTAGGGGCGGGGCTTGTCCCCGCCCAGGAACGTTGCGGGCGGG
>JBIOVX010000008.1:0-4581 GCA_044868005.1 Thermoanaerobaculia bacterium
GGCGTGGCGGCTCCACCGCGACCATGTCCGGCACGCGCTGATCGGCGCTTTCTATCAGGGCTGGGACCTGCACCCGGCCCAGCTCGTCACCCGTTTCGCAACGGTTTTCGAATTCTTCCTGGAAGGCCTGACCGCCGCCTCCGACCGCCTCCGCAACTTCGTGCAGAAAGCCGCCCAGGCAACGATGGTCGGAGAAGTCTTCGACGACGCCGCCACCGGCCAGGGCCTCCTCAACTACTTCCTGCGCGCCATCAACTGCGGCGCGATCACGGAAGAGGAGGCGCTAGAGAGGTCGGGGTTGACGCTGGAGGAGCTGCGCGGCCGGTCGTTCGTGAAGATCTTGAAGAACCGGCGGAGATAATCATCTCCGCCGTATCGTTCCCTCGATCAGCCCGTAGGGCTCCGTCGTCGCCACGAAGATCTCGTTGCGGTTCTCCAGCTTGAACGGCGTGAGGTCCACCGGCAGGTGATGCTTGTTGGGCATCGAGAGGTGGATCTCCTCGACGTCCAGCGTTTCGAGCACTGCCTCGCCCATGGCGTAGAGGGTGTGCTGCACGGAGAGGCTGTCGTGCTCCGCGAAGGATTCGAGCAGGAGGCGACGCACTTCGCGCCAGAGAATGCCGAAGGCCACGTTCGGCCGTGAGTAGCGCCAGTTCGCGCTGACGGCTGTGGCAAGGATGCGATCCGAGGTTTCCTTCAGCGTGGTGTAGCGGTCTCGCGGAAAGCCCTCGAAGGCGGACTGGGCCGTTTTGAGGACTACAAGATCCTCGATGCCAGCCACCACCTTGGATCCCTCGCGATCACGCGTCACCGTAGCGGTCCGCCGCTCGCTTCCACCTTTACGGAAGGCATGGGAATGAGGATTCCCGTCAATCTCGATCCGGTCCCACAGATGCTCGGTGAGATCGACGCGAACGCTCGAGGCGCGTTCATTGTTCGTCAGGAAATGATCGCTCAGCGCGAGGCCGAAGTCCTCGATGTCGTCGAAGGGATGCTCGGCGGCCAGCGCGTAGACGGTGTTCTTCATCGTGTCGGTGGGGAGCACGCCGCTGTTGTCGCCGTCGGCGTAGGCCGCCAGGAAATCCCCTTCGAGGCGGATCCCGACCGTGACGTCCTGCAGCTCGTGGCGGTCCGGACGGCGGCGCACCGTCACCAGGCGCACCGCCTGCTTGCCATAATTGTTGTCGGCCAGCGTGACGGCCATCGTCAGCTCCCCCGGTAGGTCGAGTATCCGTACGGGCTCAGCAGCAGCGGCACGTGGTAATGCGCGTCCGCGTCCCGCACGTGGAAGACGATCGAGGCTTCGGGATAGAAGGTCTCGATCCCCTCGCTCTGGAAATAGGTTTCGACCCCAAAGGTAATGCGGTAGATGCCCGCGGCCAGCGAAACATCCGAGCGCAGGAGTTGCGTCACCCGGCCGTCCTCATCCGTCACGGACCGGCCGACGCCTCGCCAGCCGCTCCCGGCCCGAGCTTCCAGATTTACAGGCACGCCCCTCGCCGGCTGCCCGCGCGCGATGTCCAGAACGTGCGTAGTGATTCCGCTCATGATGACAAGAGTTTCTCCAGACGCAGGTTGGTGATCCGGTGCTGCTCCCAGGCGGCGACGCGCAACTCGGTATCGGGATCATTGGCCATCCGCTCGCGCAGGCTCTCGAGCATCTCCGCGGGGCCCTTGCCCGTGGCGCAGATGATGAAGATGTGACCGAATTTCTGCTGGTAGAGATAGTTGGCTTCGTTGAGCTTCTCCAGGACCTCCGGCGGCACGCCGCGGACGCCCGCCTGTTCCTGCTCGGACCACCGGCCGGCTCGCTCTTCTCTCGCCTTTTCCGGCGGCTTCTCGCCGATGCGCGGGTGCGCGGCGAAGGCTTCGAGCCAGTCCTCGCGCTCGAGATCCCACCAGATGCGGTCCGAGGCTTCGCGAAGGTCGCTCAGGTCCCGGAAGGGACGGCTTTCGGCCAGCCGGTGCGCCCAGGCACGGGAGCCGCAGCACGGGCGCAGCAGGGCCTCGGCCTCCGCGGCAGAGACGGCGTTCAGCCGGTCGAGAGCGTTCACCCTGCCGAACAGCCGCAGCCGCGCCACGCCGCCGTCGGGAAAGATGTTGAAACGCGCGTGGGTGAACGGGCCCGCCGCCGCGAGCTCATCGAAGAGATGCTGCGTGTGAGGCCGCAGCGCAGTCTGCGGCAGGATCTCCCGCCAGCCTTTGAACGCCGGCTGCGCCAGATGCTCGGGCAAGGCATCGGCCGCGTCGCAAGCCTCCAGCGAACAGCTTCCGGGCGCGTTGCCTTTGAAATGCGAAGTGTCCACCTCGGCGCGGTGGATGGCGGCGCGCATGCCGAGCTTCACGATGGCCCAGTCATGGCCGGGCCCCCGCCGCCGGCGCGTCTCCCAGCCGTCGTGCATGCCGAGCGAAGGTCCGGGGAGGATCAGGTTGTGCCGGTTGCCGAAGAACATGTCGCTGCACGAGAGCACCACTCCGCCATTCTCGACCCCGGCGAGATCGATCTCGCTGCCGCGGCGCAGCAGCCGCGTCCAGTCCGGCGCGACCTCGCCGTAGACCCGCAGCCGCGCCACTCCGCCGTCCGGATAGATGTTGAAGCGGAGGTGCGTGACCCGGCCGGCGGTCCCTTCAAGGGCGAAGCGGTTCTTCGCGTTCCCTTCGAGCGGCGAGCGCGGCAGGATCTCGGTCCACGCTGCGTTCATGAGCTCTTCCGGCGCCGGATGGCCATCCACCGCACAGGCCTCCAGTGAGCACGACTCGGGATAGTTGCCGCGGAAGTGGCTGGTATCGACTACGACGCCGCGCGGCACTCCCGGCAAGCCGAGCCGCACGAGGCACCAATCGTGGCCGGGCTCGCGCCGCCGGCGGGTCTCCCAGCCGTCCATCCACTTGCCGACGTCGGTGTATTTCCCCTCGATCCACACCGCCTCGCCGGCCTTGAGGAGGTTCTCCTTGGGCGCGAAGAACTCGTCGTTCGCGGCGAGCACGGCGCCGCCTACCCGCTCTGCGGCCAGATCCACGAGATCGGTGAAGTCGGTCATCCCTCTCCCTTGTAAAGGAGCCTCCCGACGGACTGTCCAGGAAACCGGCCGCTATCGTAAACCGTTTCTCCGCGCAGGAGGACACGCCGGACCACGCCGAACAGCGTCCGCCCGTCGTAAGGAGTCAGGCGATGACGATGATGGAGCTTCGAGCCGTCCACCGTGAAGCTCGCCTCGGGATCCCAGATCACCAGATCGGCATCGTATCCCGGCGCGATCCGGCCCTTGCGACGGGTGAGCCCGGCGAGCCGCGCCGGAGCGGCGCACATCCACTCCGCCACGTTCTCGACGGTGAAGCCGCGCCGCCGCGCCTCGGTCCACACGGCCGGCAAGGCGAGCTGGAGAGAAGCGATGCCTCCCCACGCCGCCCGGAAATCGCCGGATTCGACCTTCTTCATCGCCGGCGGGCTCGGCGAATGATCGGTGGCCACGAGGTCGAGGACGCCTTCGCGCAGGGCCTCCCAGAGGCGCTCGCGGTTCTCGCGCGAGCGGATCGGCGGCGCGCATTTATAGGCGACGGCGCCGTCGGGGATCTCCTCGGCGGCGAAGGTCAGGTAGTGCGGGCAGGTCTCGGCGGTGATCGGCAGCCCGTCCTCGCGAGCTCGGCGCAGCACCGGCAACACCTTCGCCGACGAGACGTGGACGATATGAATCCGGCAGCCGTACTCGAAGCAGAGCCGCAACAGCAGCTCGACAGCCTCCACTTCCGCCGCGTCGGGCCGGGACCGCAGATAGCTATCGTACTCGCGCAGCGCATCCGGACCGGCGCCTTCCCAGACTCCCGCCGCGCCGTCGATGGGACCCGGCAGCTCGGCGTGGGCGAGGAGGACGGCCCCGTTTCGAGCGAGCACCGGCATCGCCTCGCGCAGATCGGCCTCGCCGACGTGCTCGAACTCCTCGACTCCCGAGGGCACCAGGAACGCCTTGAAGCCGAGGACGCCGTCTTCCAGGAGCCCCGCCAGCTCGCCGGCGTTGCCAGGCACGACGCCGCCCCAGAATCCCACGTCCACGCTGCACTTTCCGGCCGCGGCCTCCACCTTGGCACGCAGGGCCACGCGCGTCGTCGTGGCGGGAACGCTGTTGAGGGGCATGTCCACGAGCGTCGTGACGCCTCCGGCGGCGGCCGCGCGCGTGGCCGTCGCGAAGCCTTCCCACTCCGTCCGTCCCGGCTCGTTGACGTGCACGTGAGTATCCACGATCCCCGGCATGATCACCGCCTCGCCGCAGTCGATACCGCCTTCGTCCGGCGGGCCCAGGCGCTCGATTTTCCCCTCGCGGACGTACACCGCGGCCGGCCGTAACCCTTCGGGCGTCACGACCCGTTGGCTGCGGAGGACCAAGTCGGCGGGGAGCATGTAGGGTGGAAGGTATGCCGTTCCCTCCGCCATCTGCAACTCCTATAGGATCGGGCATATTCAGTTGCGTCGTGGACTGTGGACGGGCGAACCCTTCGAAGCCTCACCCCCTGTCCCCCTCTCCCTGACGGGCGAGGGGGGACGCCTGCAAAGGGTTCTGCCGAAAAAGGTGGCTTCCTATTGGC
>JBIOVX010000009.1:0-33086 GCA_044868005.1 Thermoanaerobaculia bacterium
GGAATCTACAGACGGCGGGCACGTAGGCCCGCCGCTACGACCCTCGCCCGAGCCGCTCCGAGATTTTTTCCCTCCCCCGTAACCTTTTGCCCCCTTCCCTCGTAAGAAGGGTCGGAGGGAAGCACACAGCCGTGACAAGCCTGGGTCTGAGCCTTTCGGAGCCGGACATCGTCAAGAAAAAGGGAATTCTCATGCGCAATAAGAAGAAAGTTATAGCTATAGCCGTAGTCGCCATCGTGGCCGGGGGCTTCGTCGTGGCCCGCGCCACCACCAAGTCCAAGCCGGAGGAGAAGGAGTCGCCGTTCCGCCTCGGCAAGGTGCAGGCCGAGGACCTTCAGGTGAGCGTGCGCGAGGTGGGCGTGGTGGATCCCGAGATCAAGGTGGACGTCAAGTCCGCCGTCTCGGGCCGCGTGCTGGGCATCCGTGTGCGCGAGGGCGACGTGGTGCAGGCCGGCCAGGTCCTCGCCGAGGTCGAGCCCGACGTCAACCAGGCGCAGTCGCTCGCCGACGTCAAGGGCGCGGTCTCCCAGGCCGACATCGCGCTGCGCGACGCCGAGCGCCAGCTCGCCGCTCAGCAGGCGCTCTTCGACGCCGGCCTGATCGGCAACCAGACGCTACAGAACTTCCAGACCGCGCGCGACCTCGCTGCCGACTCGCTGGCCAACACCCGCTCGCGCTACCAGATCGTCGAGGACCACGGCATCCCGATCTCCGGTGCCTCGCACAGCCAGAAGGCCCGGGTCGCCTCGCCGATGTCCGGCGTGGTGATCAAGAAGGACGTCGAGCTCGGCGAGACCGTGACCTCCGGCGTCTCTTCTTTCAATGAAGGCACGGTGATGTTCACGGTGGCCGACCTCAAGTCGCTCATCATCCGCGTCAATCTCAACGAGGTGGACATCGCCAAGGTGAGCGTCGGCCAGCCGGTGCGCGTCACCCTCGATGCCTATCCGCAGAAGATCTTCGCCGGCAAAGTGCGCTTCGTCGCTCCCGCCGCCAAGGTGGTGGACAAGATCAAGGTGTTCGAGGTCGAGGTGGCCCTCGACGATCTCGACGGCTCCTTCCGCACGGGCATGAGCGCCAACGTCGAGATCCTCGGCGAGCGGCGCGCGAAGGCGCTGTCCATCCCGCTGGAGGCGTTGCAGCGGCGCGAGGGCCAGACCGTCGTCTATCGCCTGAAGCCGAACCTCGATCCCAAGCAGGTCGACAAGGCGCGCGAGGCTCTCGAAGGCCGCAGCAAGTTCGTCTGGCTCTCCGAGAACTGGAAGGACTACTTCCAGCCCGTGACGGTCAACGCCGGCGTCGCCACCCTGGAGCGGGTAGAGATCGTCTCCGGCCTGCGTCCGGGCGATCAGGTGGCGCTGGAGGACGTGACGCGCAAGAAGGTCGAGAAGGACGACGAGAATAACTAAGAACGTGTAGGGGCGGCCCTGTGTGGCCGCCCTGAAACTGAGACAGGGCGGGCGGCCACGTAGGTCGCCCCCATAGGAATACGACCATGCAAATCATCGAAACCCGCGGCCTGATGAAGGTCTATGGCAGCAACGGCAATGCGGTGCACGCCCTGCGTGGCATCGACCTCACCGTCGAGCGCGGCGAGTTCGTGGCCCTCATCGGCCCCTCGGGCTCCGGCAAGAGCACGCTGATGGCGATCCTCGGCTGCCTCGACGTCCCCACCGGCGGCACCTACGCGCTGGAAGGGCGGCAGGTCGAGAAACTCACCGGCGCGGACCTCGCGGCCATCCGCAACGAGAAGGTGGGTTTCGTCTTCCAGCAGTACAACCTGCTGCCCAAGGCGACGATCCTGCGCAACGTCGAGCTGCCGATGCTCTACGCCGGCGTGCCGCGCCGCGAGCGGCGGCAGCGCGCGCTCGAGCTGCTCGAGCGGGTGGGCATCCCCGACAAGGCCAACACCCTGCCGGGCGCGCTCTCCGGCGGCCAGCGCCAGCGCGTCGCCATCGCCCGCGCGCTCGCCAACCGGCCGGCGCTGCTGCTCGCCGACGAGCCCACGGGCGCCCTCGACTCGAAGACCGGCCAGGAGGTGCTGGCGCTCTTCCGCGAGCTGCACGCCCAGGGCAACACCGTGCTGCTGGTGACCCACGATCCGACCATCGCCGGCATGGCTCAGCGCCGCGTTGAGCTGCGCGACGGCCTCATCCACCAGGAAGAGGAGATGGCGGCATGAAGACCAGCGGCGCTTTTCGCGAACGGCTGCGCGAGGCCTGGATCGAGCTCAAGGAAAATCCCGGGCGCTCGTTCCTCCAGGCGCTCGGCGTCATGCTCGGCGTCGCCTCGGTGCTGGGAGGCTTCTCGATCTCCGACAGCCAGCGGCGGCAGACCGAGCGCATCTTCGCCCGCGTGGGCGGCATCGACAAGCTGAACGTCTTCCCGACCGACACGGTCTACGACGGCGCGCCGAGCGCGCTGCAGCAGGCCAACCTCGGCCTGCGCCTGGAGGACGCGGTCGACGGCGCTCAGGTGCCGACGGCGAAGGCGGTCAACGCCACCAGCGTGATGAAGCAGGCGCGGGTGCGCGTGCGCTCGGAGTTCGCCGACCAGGAGCGCGACGTCACCGGCATCGGCGCCGACTACGTCGCCCTCAACGGTTACGAGGTTGAGCAGGGCCGCGGCTTCTCGGCGCACGATATGGAGAGCGGCGCGCCGGTCGCCATCCTCGGCTCCGAGGCGGCGAGCGTCTTCTTTCCCACGGGCGAGATCGTCGGCAAGCCCGTGCGCATCGGCGACGTGCCGGTGACGGTCATCGGCGTTTTCGCCGAAAAGAACTTCCGCTTCCGCGAAGGGCAGCAGAACATCTTCGCCTGGCGCAACCGCATCGTCGCGGTGCCCTCGCTGCTCGTCGCCGCGCGCATGGAAGGCGACGACTACCACCGCGTCGACCGCATCACCTTCCGGGTGCCCGATCTCAAGGCGATGGCCGACTTCTCGAAGGAGCTCTCCTCGCTCGTCACCGCCAACCACCGCCTGCAGCAGGACTACCGGCTGGACGACGTGGCCAAGCGGCTGGAACGCCAGATGAGCCAGGGCGACATCTACAACATCATCTTCATGCTCTCGGGCGTGCTGGCGCTCATCGGCGGTGGCATGGTCAACGTCAACGTCCAGCTCGCCTCGCTCAAGGAGCGGGTGCGCGAGGTGGGGGTGAAGATGGCGATCGGCGCGCCGGGCCGGGAGATCTTCAAGGCGTTCATGACCGAGGCGCTGCTGCTCACCCTGCTCGGCAGCGCCGCGGGCTATGTCATCGGCATCGCGTTCTCCTGGACCATCACCAAGTCGATCGGCGTGCCGCTCTCGCTCGCTCCCGTGAGCTTCATCTGGGCCACGGTGATGGCCCTCGTCTTCGGCTTCCTGTTCGCGCTCTATCCGGCCGCCAAGGCCAGCCGTCAGTCGCCGATGGAGGCGCTGCGCTATGAGTGAATCAATCGCTGGATCGCGCGAGGTTTTTCTCCCTCCTCTCCCTCTGGGAGAGGAGGGCCAGGGAGGTGAGGGCTTCGCGGGCACGGCGCCCGGGAAGCGCCGGCGCGGCCTCGGCGTCCGCCTCGCCCTGGTCTGGGAGGTGGTCACCGGCGGCCTCATCGAGCTGTGGGCGCACAAGCTGCGCTCGATCCTCACCCTGACCCTGTTGATGCTCGGCGTCTTCGCTCTCGTGGTGATGTCCTCGGTGCTCGACGGCGTCAAGGACAAGGTGGCGACCGGTTTCGCCGGCATGAGTTGGGACGGCACCCTCATGCTCGCGCCGCGGCAGCCGAAGACCTCCGAGGAGCAGAAGCGCTTCGCCATGAGCACCGGCCTGCGCTATGAGGACCTCACGCGCGTCGCCGCGCCGCATCCGCAGGTGCTCGGGTTCTCCCCGCGCGCTACCAGGCGCAGTGTCGTGCGGGTGACCGGCGGCACCGAGCGCATCTACGTCATCGGCGTCACCGCCGGCTACTCGTACCTCATGGACCGCCCCGTCGGCCTCGGCCGTGGCATCACCGAGAACGACCAGAAGCGGCACTCCACGGTCGCCGTGGTGGGCGCCACGCTAGCCTCGAAGCTCTTCGGCGGCAGCGATCCGGTGGGGCGCGACTTGGTGATCGAGGGCGTGCCGTACCGCATCGTCGGCGTGCTCGCCAGCGGACAGATCTTCAACGAGGAGCTGTGGCAGGACGCCAACGGCGTGCTCATTCCGCTCGAGACCTACATGGACCGCATGGACCCCGACCACCAGCTCTCGCACGTGGCGGTGAAGCTCAAGTCTACGCGCGACCTCGACGAGGTCTCCGCGGCCATGCTCGCCCGCGCCCGGCAGGCCCATCACGGCATCGAGGACGTCGAGGCCAAGGACCTCGACGCCGAGGTGGCCCGCGCCTTTGAGGACTTCCAGGGCCAGATGCACGGCTGGAGCGTGGTGCTCTTCAGCCTCGCCGGCACGGTGCTGCTGGTGGGAGGCGTCGGCGTGCTGTCGGTGATGCTCATCTCCTTCTCCGACCGGCGCTACGAGATCGGCCTGCGCAAGGCGATCGGCGCCAACGACGGCCAGATCCTCGTGCAGTTCCTGCTCGAGGCGGTGGTCCTCGCCGGCATCGGCGCCACCATCGGCACGCTCGCCGGCAGCGCCCTCTGCCGCGCCATCTCCGACCTGTTCCCCTGGGGCCTGGTGGTCAACCCCTTCGGCCTCGCCGCCGCCTGGACCATCGCTCTCCTCCTCGCCGTCACCTTCGGCCTGTATCCCGCCATCCGCGCCGCCCGGCTGTCGCCGATGGAGGCGATGCGGTAGCCCTCACCTCCCCGGGGTAGGGGTGAGGGTGGCACCCTTCTTGCCTAAAGGGCAGGCGAGGAGGATACAGACCATGAGAACTACCAAAATCTCCCCTGCGGTGAGCCTTGTCCTGATCGCGTTGCTGTTGTCGATGGTATCGGCGCCGATGTTGCTGGCCCAGGAGTCGTCGCCGAGCAGCGGCGAGTCGGCGGGTCAGAGCGGCAGCAGCAGCGAATCGACGTCCACCACGACCACCACCACCACCTGGTACGCGAATCCGACCTGGATCGCCGTCGGAGTCGTCGTGCTGATCCTGCTGATCGTGCTGGTGGTCGTCGCCTCGCGCCGCGGCGGCGACCACACGACCGTGATCAAGGACTGACCCGGCGGCGCGCGGCGGCTTTCCACCACAGAAAGCCCACGGCCAGAAAAGGCACCAGGTAGACCACCAGCCCGATGGGCCCGATGGTGCCGTCCGGCGTGGCCTCGACCTCGGCGGCCAGCGTGCCGCCGCCCTCGCTGCCGTCGAGCCGGACGCGGACCCGCCACATGCCACCGTGCGCGAACGGCACGGCGGCGAAGTAGCGCGCGCCTTCGTCGACGGGCTGGGGCGCCGCTTCAAAGACGGCTTCGGCGTGATGCCCGGACGCCGGTTGTACAGCGATACGTACCCGGGTCCGCTCAGGCAGGCTGCGACCCTTCGGGGCCTCCAAGACAACGAAGAAGGTTCCCGTCCCGATGTCCGGATCGGTCCATACGGAAGCGATGTAAGGACCGGCGCGGCGATCGACGAGGATCGGGAACGGCGGACCCTGGTGAGCGCCGGCCGGCCATGGCAGGCTGAGGACGAGGAAGGCGTGGAGGGAAAGCCGGCGGCCGAATCGCACTGGGGTCAACCTCCCATCAGGTTGGTGGCCCTCATCTCCATGGGCTGGAAGAGCAGCCACAGGGCGGCGAGGAAGAGCAGGAGGCATAGGCCGGCCCACGGCGTGAAGGTGCGCACCTTCCGCGCCGCATAGTCGCGTTCGGCGATGCGCCAGGCGACGAGCAGCGAGCCGAGCAGGCCCAGACCCAGGAAGCCGATCTCCAGCGGCAGGACGTGCACGGGAGACAGGCCGCCCAGGCCCCAGCGCGGCGTGCCGAGCCACGGCAGGCCGAGATCGGCGACGGCGCTCTGCGCCACCGGCACGAAATTCCAGAAGCCGGTGAGCAGATGGAAGCAGTAGTGCGACAGCCAGACCCCGAAGCCGAGGGGGACCAGGGCGTAGGAGAAGCGCGTCGCCACCAGCAGCAGCGGCTCCTCGGTGCCGGCTCCCCGGCGCGCCAGCCAGGCGGCGAGACCCAGGAGCAGGACGGGCTCGAGGAAGAGGAGCCAGAGGAAGAGGGTGCCCAGCACCACGGCGTCCTGGCGCGTGCCCATCACCCCGGCCAGCCAGCTCTCGACGGCGTAGACCGGGCTCACCATGCCGAAGGCGTTCAGCAGCGCGCCGAAGGTGAAGACCAGCGCCAGCGCCGCCAGATCCTTGCGCTTGGAGAACCGGCCGAGGCCGGACCGCCGCGGATCGATCCACAGCTCGCTGCCCGGCAGCCGCGTCGTCAGGCCGACGTTGTCGTGCGGGCAGGCGTGGACGCAGTCGAGGCAGAACGTGCAGTCCATGTTGCCCGTCTTGCGCGGCTGGAAGAGCGCCAGCTCGCAGCCGCGTTGCACGACGATGGCGGGATCTTCGGGATCGCGGGTGCCGCGGATGCAGTCGTACGTCTCGCAGCGGGCGCAGACGTCCGGATCGTCGATCGCGACCTCCAGGGGCGAGAGCGTCGAGGCGGCGAAGTTGAACTGGCCGATGGGGCAGACCCACTTGCAGAACGACGCGTTGCGGCACACGCCGTCCACGGCCAGGGCGCCGGCGAAGTAGGCGAGGATCAGCCAGGCCGTCCACCAGGGTGACATCCACAGATCGAACAGCTCGTAGAGGAACAGGATGAGGACGAACAGGCCGATGGCGAGCCACTTGCTGCGCAGCCGCCGCGGCCAGTGCCTCACCGGCCGGAAGAAGCGCCGGGCGAGCTGGCGCGGCAGCATGAAGGGGCAGGCCATGCAGAACAGGTTGCCGGCGGCGAGGAGCGCCAGCACCAGCACGCCCCGGTAGTGCACCCAGGTCAACACGGTGGCGAGGTTCTGCGGCGCCAGTTGGGGGCCCAGCAGGCCGTGGGCGATCATCGCCAGCGCCACGGCGAACAGCGGGATCTGCATCGCCGTCCGCGCGTGACGCCAGCGCAGGAAGCGATGGAGCAGCGCGGCGGCCACGGTGATTCGCGGGCGCGCTTCAGGCGGTCGCCGTGCGCGGCTGGAAGGCGCACGAGCAGCGCATGTGCACCGCATCCTCGGCGGGAGGGAACATGTGGAAGTACATGCCGATGATCATCGGAATGAACACCAGCGAGTTGTAGATCAGATGCAGCTCGACGCGCGGGATCCAGAGCTGGGCGATGCTGGTGGGCACGGGCGAGCCGAACAGGTTGTGGCCGGAGAGGGCCTGCCCTTGCAGCAGCGCGTGCTCGATGTGATGCCAGAACTGGATGACGAGCGCCACCGTCCACCACGTGCGCGATTTGCCGACGAACCCCGAGCGCAGGCTCCAGATGCCGACCAGCATGACCAGGGCATAGCCGTAGTGGAGCACCTCCGACTTGACGAGCCAGGGGTACCACAGCCCGAGGACGCCGCGCGCTTCCGGCACCGGCCAGCCGAGGGCGTAGATCTGCATCGCCTGCGCGAGGTGCTCCGCCCAGTGCGCCAGCACGATGAGGGTGAACAACTGCAGGGCACGCTCGTGCCATTGGGTGTCCAACTGATGGAGGAGCTTGGAGGAGCCGGTGGCTTCGAGGTGCGCGACGGCGGTAGAGGCGGGAGGGACCATGCGTACTCCTTCCAGGCTGAACAGGCGTTCCCGCGCGGCGGTCGTTACATAGGGAACGCCCTATAGAACAGGGTGCTTGAGCTGAAACTAAACGGGCCGGGGATCTGCCCTGCGAAGCCCTCACCTCCCCGGCCCTCCTCTCCCAGAGGGAGAGGAGGGAGAAAGGCATTTCTTTTCTTGGTTTTGTTCCCCTCTCTCCCCTCGGGAGAGAGGGGCCAGGGGAGTGAGGGCTTCGGAGGGCATGCCGAAATTTACGACAGCAGCAGCTCCAGGTCCTCCCGCGTGAGGCCGGCGAGGAGGCTCTGGTCGGCCTGGATGACGGCGTCGGCGAGGTCCCGCTTGGTCTTCTGCAGCTCCAGGATTTTCTCCTCGACCGTGTCGCGGGCGACGATGCGGCAGGCGAACACGGGTCGGGTCTGACCGATGCGGTGCGTGCGGTCGATGGCCTGGGACTCGACGGCGGGATTCCACCACGGGTCGAGCAGATAGACGTAGTCGGCGGCGGTGAGGTTGAGCCCCAGCCCTCCCGCCTTGAGACTGATCAGGAAGAGCTGGATCTTGGGATCGGACTGGAAGGCTTCCACCCGCTCGCGGCGGTCGCGGGTGGCGCCGTCGAGATAGAGGTAGGGCAGTCTCTCCGCATCGAGCTGCGCGCGCAGGAGGGCGAGGAAGCTGGTGAACTGCGAGAAGACCAACGCCTTGTGGCCCTCGGCGAGGATCTCCTGGAGCTGCGGCAGCAGGAGGTCGAGCTTGGCGCAGGGCTCGGCCGCCCGCTCCTTGTCCAGCAGGCCGGGATGGCACGCCGCCTGGCGCAGACGCAGCAGGGCTTCGAGCACGAGGATCTTGGATCGCCCCAGACCCTGCGCGCCGATGCGCGCGCCGAGCGCGGCGCGGTAGTGGTCGCGCAGCTCGTCGTAGAGCCGGCGCTGCTTCGCCGGCAGCTCGCAGAAGAGCGTCTGTTCGACCTTGGGCGGCAGCTCCGGTGCGACCTGCTCCTTGGTGCGGCGCAGCAGGAAGGGGCGCAGGCCGCGGGCGAGCCGCTCGAGCGTCTCCGGGTCCGGGTTGCGCAGCTCCTCCGTGGCGAAGAGCGGCGAGGCGCCGAGGAGGCCGGGGTTCAGGAACTCCAGCAGGCTCCACAGCTCGCCGAGATGGTTCTCGATCGGCGTGCCGGTGAGCGCCAGGCGGTGGCGGCCGCGCAGCAGGCGGGCGGCCTTGGCCGTCTGGCTGTCGGCGTTCTTGATCGCCTGCGCCTCGTCGAGGATGAGGTAGTCGAACTCCGTCTCCCTCAGCGCCGCCACGTCGCGGCGTAGCGTGCCGTAGGTGGTGAGCACGAGATCGCAGCCGGCGAAGAGATCTTTCCTCTTGGTGCGGCCGATGCCGGTGTGATCGAGCAAGCGCAGCTCCGGCGTGAAGCGCGCCGCCTCGGCGAGCCAGTTGAAGACGAGCGAGCGAGGCACCACGATGAGAGAAGGCGGCAATCCTTCCGTGGCGCGCAGCGTGCGGCGGGCCTCCAGGAGCGCCAGCACCTGTATGGTCTTGCCGAGACCCATGTCGTCCGCCAAGCAGCCGCCGAAGCCGAAGTCGCGGAGATAGTGGAGCCAGCCGACCCCGGCGCGCTGGTAGGGCCGCAGCTCACCGGAGAATCCCGGCGGCTCCTGCGCCGGCGCGATGCCGGCGAAGCTGCGCAGGCGTTCGCGGGCGCGCACGAAGGCCTCGTCGAAGGTGGCCTCGGGCTCGTCCGCCAGCCACGCGTCGAGCAGCGCCGCCTGGGCGGATTGGAACCGCAGGTGATCGCCTTCCACCTCGCCGAGCCGGGCGATGGGTGCGAGCTTCTTCACCCATTCTTCGGGGAGCACGCCCAGGCTGCCGTCCCCGAGGGTGATGAAGCGCTCGCCGCGGCGGAGGGCCGCGAGCAACTCGGGCAGAGGGATCGTCTGACCCTCAAACTCCGCCTCGCCGTACAGCTCGAACCAGTCGACGCCCGAGGAGACGCTCATCTTGAACTGGCTGGCGGAGCGGTAGAGCTTTCCTTCAGCCTCCACCGACCAGCCCTCGGCGAGCAGCCTGTGCACGGTTTTCGCCACGCGCGTAGGAGCGATGCGCAGCGCGGGCTCGTTGGAAAAGACGGTGGCGGCAGACTTGAAGCCCAGATCCGCGAGACGGGCGGCGCACCGCTGCTCGGCGTCGAAGTTGCGCCCGAGGAATCGGCGTTCCTCCTTCAGGTAGAAACCGCGGATCGCCAGGCTGGGAGGCACGTCACGGCCTTCGTAGAGGAAGGAGAGCGCCGCGCGGGTCCAGTAGGGCTGCCTGTAGTCCGGCTGGAACAGCCGCAGCTTCGGCCGGGGGACCGTGCGCGTCTCCTCGACGCGCATAGACTCCGGCAGATCGAGCCGGGGGAGATCGGGCGCGGCGAGGAGGAGCGCGAGCAGATCCTCCCGCTCGCCGGCCGGAACGTGAAGAGCTGCGTCGCGGCTCAGCAGCGGCGACCAGCGCAGGGCGGCGCCGTTGGTCAGGCGCGTGATCCGGCCGTTGGCGATCAGCAACCCCGAGCCGAGAGGGAAGGCCTGCTCGCAGGATTCGAGGCGCTCGTCGCCGCGGCGCAGCGAAGCGCTGACCATGCAGCCGCCGCTCTCGTCCTCGCGCGCCTCCAGCCAAAGCTCCCAGGCATCGCCGTCCTGCCAGGCGAGCGGCTCGAGATCGTCCAGGCTCGCGCCGCGGCGCAGGCGGAATCGGCCGGTGGCGCAGAGCATGGGGAGCAGGACGCTGCCGGCCTCAGCCGGGATCTCGAAATGATTGGAGAGGGTGGGATACCAGCCCGACCATGAACCGAGAATGGCTCCCGAGAGGACAGAAAGGAGCTTGCGGTCCGCGGCGTCCGGGAGACGCGGAACTTCTTCGCGCCTCAGGTTCAGCCGCTGGAGCTTTCCCCAGGAGCCGTCGCGTTTCTTCGCGCGGGACATCAGCTCCAGCGTGATCTCCCGGCTGCGCAGCGTCGAGGGCATGTCCAGCAGGTACAGGATCTCTTGCGCGTAATCGACGGTCGGGGTCGGGACCAGAGGCCGCGGGGTAGCGATTTCATCCATGACGTGGCGCCACGTCGGAGTCCATGGCGCCGTCCCGGGCGATGGATTCGCTGATGGAGTCGCTCGACCCTCGGCTCCGTCGCCCACCGCGGCCTGCATCGTCTTCAGGCGCTGGGGCAGCGTCCCGTCATTCCCCCGCAGCCCACCTTTGGCATCCACGGCCAGGATGACGGCCCAGACGTGCTTGCAAACCTCGCCCCGCTCGGCGAACGGGCAGGAACACGAAGCCTGCAGCACCTTTCCATCGCGGAGCAGAGTGACCTCGTAGAGATCAGAACCGGTTACGACCGCCTGCGCCGATTCGGCGCCGCAGGCGGTGAGCCTTACAAGTCCCGCGTTGAAATACTGGACCCCGCGGTTACGGATGTTCGAGTGGATGTAAGGGACGAGGGAAGAGGCGAGAGACATCGGCGGCGCATGGTAGCAGTTTCCGTTTGTCGCTGAAAAATCGCCGGAAGGAGAGACGCCTACGGCGTGACCTCAAGTCCTTCGAACGGCACGAGAGCGAGGGCGCGGCAGCCGAGAATCTCCGCCGACGCCCTCAATGGCACCTCCCGGGCACCGGAGAGCGAAGCGAGCTGCTCGTTGGCGATGACGAAGAGCTTGTGGGGCGGCTCGAGCTCCAGTCCGACCGGGTGGGGCGTGTACCCGGCGGCGGCGAGCGCCTCCGCGTCACTCTCGCTGAGGGCCCACGCGCTCCGCGAAAAGGCGAACAGGCGTCCCAGCCGGAACCAGACGCCTGCGGCACGGCCGAGCTGCCTCATCTCCCAGCGGCGGACCAAGGCACGGGAACGGATCGCGCCGGCGCGGGCGTGCAGCGAGTCCAGGGAGCCGCTCATGCAACCGCCTCCAACCGCTTGATCAACCTGGCCACCTCCTCACGGCCGGCCGTGGGGTCCGGCATTTCGGGAATGGGCTTCATCAGCGACAGCACCGTGAGGTTGCTCACGACCGCTCCTCTCTGTTCGGAGGTGAGACCGGCGAAGATCCCGACGAAGTCTTCGAGGTCTTCCTGGCCGGAGACCTGGAGGAGTCCGAGCGCCACCAGGAGATCCCTCTCGCCCTTGAGCCCGGAACGCTCCGTCAGCAGCTTCTCGGCCAGCAGCCCGGCGGGACGAGGCAGCCGGACGCGCAGATCGCCGATCTCGAGCAGCGGGCCTTCGCGCAGGTACGAGAGCAGCCCGAAGACGAGCATGGGTAATCTGTCGTCTTCCAGGACATAGGTTTCGGATGCCTCCCCCAGTGCAGGGTCGAGGCCGATGAAGTTCACCTCGAGCTTCTCGGGGTCCCTCGCGACCCAGACGGAGGGCTCCTCAGGAGCCGGCAAGTACGCGACTATGCGGTCGAGCACCCGTTTCACCTCGCTGTGACGGCCCACCGGCACGACGAGGTCGACATCTTGCGAAACCACCAGAGTGGACGCCGCGCCGGGCTCGAGCAGATTCGGCACCTGCGAGCCGCCGACCATTACACCGGGGACGTCGAGGACCGGTTGCATCTCCCTGAGGGACGCGAGCAGACGATCGCGGAATCGCATTGGGGAAGAGTATACGGATCCTGTTCGGCTTGGGCCCCCGCCTGTGAACGGCGAGCCCAGCCTTCGCGGTACGAAACTTGGCCTGACGGCCCCGAAAACAAGCTCGCGGCGGCGTTCCGCAGGATGACGGAGCCTCATCTGAGATGACGGCGGCAGCCCGTCAAATGACGGTGGCGTTCCCCAGGATAAGAAGGCGTGCCGCGATCTGACGGTGGCGCTCCGTCATCTCAGATACGGCGCCGCAGGATGGAGGCGGCGCTCCGCAGGATCAGAAACCGCGCCGTCATCTCGCGGCGGGGCTCCGCCATCTGAGATGCGGGCCCGCAGGATGACAGCGGCGCTCCCCAGGATAAGAAGGCGTTCCGTCAGATGAGGACGCCGCTCCGCAGGATGATGGCGCCGCTCCGTCATCTCAGAAATCGCGCCGCAATCTCGATGCGTCGTTCCGTCATTTGAGATTGCGGGTCCGTCATCCTAGATACGGCTCCGTCATCCTACGGCGGCGCTCCACAGGATCGGAAATCTCGCCGTCAGATGACGGCGTCGCTCCGTCATCCCAGAAATCGCGCCGCCATCTCGCGGCGCCGTTCCCTCATCTGGGATTGCGGGCCCGTCATCTCAGATACGGCTCCGTCATTCTGCGGCGGCGCTCCGCAGGATGAGAAACCGCGCCGCCAGATGACGGCGTCGTTCCGTCATCTCAGAAATCCCACCGTCATCTCGCGGCGTCGCTCCGTCATCTGAGATACGCCGCCCCAGGATGACGGCGAGGCTCCGCAAGATCAGAAATCTCGCCGTCAGATGACGGCGTCGCGCCGTCATCCCAGAAAATCCTGCCGTCATTTGGCGGCGTTGCTCCGTCATCCGAGATACGGGGCCGCAGGATGACGGCGAGGCTCCGCAGGATCAGAAATCCCGCCGTCAGATGACGGAGGCGCTCCGTCATCTCAGAAAACCCGCCGTCATCTCGCGGCGTGGCTCCGTCATCTCAGATACGAGCCCGTCATCTCAGATAAGGCTCCGTCATCCTGTGGCGAGGCTCCGCGAGCCCGTTTCGGGCGGGGAAAGGCCTTTTTCGGGACAAAAAAGAGGGGAGCGCCCGAACCGCACGCTCCCCAAAGGCGACTTCAAAGCAGAAGCACGTCAGTCCTGAGGCTCTTCCGGCGGCGACGGCGTGCTGCCCGGCGCCTCGGGCTCCGGCGACTCCGGCTCATCGTCCGGCGTCTCCTTGCGGCGCCGGCCGCGGAAAGGCTGCAAACCGAACTCCGCCAGCTTTTCCGCGCGCAGACCGTAGAACTCCAGGAGCAACCTCTCGATGCCGGTGGCCGACCGCAAGCCTTCGGTGAGCAGAGCCTGCAACCGCTTGCTCGCCTCCTGCTTGCTGGCCACCAGCGCGCTCTGCTGCTGGGCGATCGCCTGCGCCTCGCCGACCAGCTTCTCGAAGCGGAGACGCATCCCTTCGAGATGCGCCAGCTCCGAGGAGTTGGCGGCCAGCGAGGCGCTGAACCGCACCAGTTGGCCGAGCATTCCTGCGTTCGTCTTCTCTCTCAACATAGTCCCCTCCTTTCAGGGGCTGAGCCATATCGGCTCGCTGCACGGCGCCACCATGGCGCCGGACCAGCCCGCGTGATCCGGCCGGCCCCCCTGGTTCCCGTTCCAGAAGATGTTGGGACCGGCCGCGATGCGGCGAGCCTGGTGCCTCACTCCGCCGCCGCATCGAAGGCTGGATCATGCCAGATAGGAAACATGCTGTCAATAGGGGCCAGGAATTGAATACCATTATTCACTTTTTCCGACCAATTGCCGTTCGGAGAGGGTTTCCCCACCTTCTCGAGCCCGTCCGCCGCCTGCTCATAAACTCCTGAGCCACCGAGAGTTGCAAGCCCCGGCCGCGAGATCGAAGGCCGCGTATTTTAGGCCGACTGATAGTGAATACGGCTATTCACTTTGACCACCCCAAAAGAGGCGAAAACAAGCCGAATTTTCGGCGTAACCCTAAGATTTCCAGGAGGATAGCGGCCTGCGGGCAAAGTGAATACGCGTATTCAGTGTGGCGGACACAGATCTACTTAACTTCTGTTGCTGCTTGGTACCTATTGGACGCAAGGGTGGGTCAGGATTCTCGATCGAGGATGTCCAGCAGCTTCAGTCCTTCCTCCCGTGAGCCGAGGGCCACGCGGGCCCGAAAGCGCGTCTCGGCGTCGAACTCGGCGAGAGCGATGGTCGAGAGCTCGTCGAACAGCTTGTTCATGCTGATCTTGCGCCGCTTCGCCAAGTGGCGGCGCTCGTGCTTCTCGTCGGACAGCCGGATCGTCAAGGTGGCTATTCTAGATCTCCTTGCACTAGTGTCCGGTCTATTCGCTGTCTGCCGGCCGTAAAGCCAGCATTGGCTATGGTTTCAAGCGACCCAGGGGTGTCCACGATTTGAACTCCAAAGGGCCAGTTTGCGATGCTTTCGGGTTGGACCGACCCGAGGTGACGCATGAATGTGGGCAAGACGCTGTTCGCACAGGTGATGGAGTTCGTGCCATGGAAGACCTTCGGACGCATCGTCGAACGGCACAAGGGCGATGTGGGCGTGCGCACTCTGACCTGTGCCGACCTGTTCCGCATCATGGCCTTCGCGCAACTGACCTGGCGCGAGTCGCTGCGCGACATCGAGGCTTGTCTGGCCGCCAACCAAGCCAAGCTGTTCCACATGGGGATCAAGACGCCGCCTGCGCGCTCGACGCCGGCCGACGCTCTCGAGCGGCGCGACTGGCGCATCTATCATGCGCTGGCCCAGCGACTGATTGCGCGCGCCAAAGCGCTCTTATGCGCAAGATCCTTCGGCGCTCGAGCTCGACGCCAGTGTCTATGCGCTGGATTCCACCACAATCGATCTGTGCCTGAGCCTGTTCGACTGGGCGCCATTTCGATCGACCAAGGCGGCCCTCAAGCTGCACACGCTGCTGGACCTGCGGGGCTCGATCCCGACGTTTCTCCACATCAGCGATGGCAAGCTGCACGATGTTAACGTGCTCGACATCCTGCCGATCGAGGCCGGTGCCTTCTACGTAATGGATCGCGGCTACCTGGACTTCACGCGGCTGTACGCGATGCACCAGGTTGGTGCCTTCTTCGTCACTCGTGCCAAGCAAGGCATGGATGCCCGGCGCGTGTATTCGTCGGTGACGCAGCGCTCTACCGGCGTGATCTGCGACCAGCGCGTGATGCTCAGCGGCTTCTACTCGGCCAAGGCCTACCCGGAGCATCTGCGGCGTGTCCGTTTCAAGGACCCCGAGTCGGGCAAGACGCTCGTCTTCCTGACCAACAACACGCTCTTGCCCGCCTTGACGATCGCGGCCCTGTACAAAAGCCGCTGGCAGGTCGAGCTCTTCTTCAAGTGGATCAAGCAGCACCTGCGCATCAAGCGATTCCTGGGCACCAGCGAGAACGCGGTGAAGACGCAAATCTGGTGCGCCGTGGCCACTTACGTGTTGATTGCCATTGTCAAGAAAGAGCTTCACCTCAATGCCTCGCTCTACACATGTCTACAGATCTTGTCGGTCTCGATCTTCGAGAAAACCGAGGTTTCATGCGCCTTGCAGCCCGATCGCTCCCAACGAGAAGTATCCACCGTCGCTAACCAATTGATTCTATTCGACTTCTAACCGGACACTAGTGATCTCCTTGAAGAGGCCTCCGGGAGACAGGACTCGCAAGCCGGGGCTTTTACACTCTGCGAAGATCCCGAGAGGGGCTGCTCGGCCACGGTTGAAGGCCCGGATGCCCGCAGAAGCGCGACCAATAGGCTTTCCGCGAGGACTTCCTTCCGTTACTAGGAGGCTGGCAGTGCGGACCCTTGGGCCGGCTGGAAGCGGGGTTAGCCATAGTTCAATGTTTCGATAATCTTGCAGACACGCCCTGATCATTATAAATAGAGATACGGAACCAGAACGTGAGGCGATTTTCCATGAGCCGCAGACTGCGCCGCGTCCCCAGGAGAGACTGTTGTCGAGGTAACTGCCGCAGGTTCCACGGCCCGGTCTGAGCATTTATTGATCCGGCCAAGAAATGTTGAAACTCATGCAGCATAGCGCACCGGTTGGTGCTGGAAGTAGTTCTTGATTCGCTGGGGTGACTTGGAGAGCTTTCGGAGATGAGCGACCGTGACCTTCTTCAGCTGTCCCTTGCTCCGGGCAGGTGCCTTGGCGGTGACCGCCTGCTTCAGATCGGCGTTGAGGCACTCATCGGGGTTGAGCTCGGGGCTGTAGGAAGGCAGATAAAACACCTCGATGTGCTCCACCTGCGATGCCAGCCATTCGCGAACCACCTTGGCATGGTGCACTCTCAGGTTGTCCAGGATCAGGAATACCTTCCGCTGCGCGGCTTCGAGGAGCCGCTTCAAGAACCGAATCAGGATCTTGGCGTTCAAAGCACCGCCGAACACCATCCAGCGGACTTTGCCTTGGTTGGTCACGCTAGAAATCAGCGACAGGCTCTCTCGGTTGATGCACACCTGGACCACCGGAGTGCGTCCCTTGGGCGCATAGCTGCGCCCGCGCACATCATCCGAGCGCAGCCCTGTTTCGTCGCCCCAGTGGATCTCGGCCCCTTCGGCTTTGGCGCGCTGCGTGATCGCCGGATAGTCCTCCTCCAACCATCTCTTCACCTCCGCTGGCCGCTGCTCATAGGCCTTGCGGATCGGCTTCTGCGGGGTAAAGCCCCAACGCTCGAGATAGTGGCCGACGGTGCGCACCGGCAGCTTGATGCCGAATTGCTGCTCGATCAATTCACCTACCGCCGAGCGGCTCCACAGGGCATAGGGCATCTTCAGCTGATCCGGAGTCCGGTCACAGATGATCCTGCGGATGGACGTCTCCTGCTCCGCGCTCAGCGTACGGCCATCGCCCACGGAGCGACCGCGCGCTCCCACCGCCACGGCCTTCCAGCCTCCCACCTTGTACGACTTCATGGCGGAGATAATCGTCCCTTGCGTCAGGCCCACCGTCTCGGCCACTCCAGCCAGCTTCATTCCGCTCAGCCGAAGCTTCACCGTCTGCCGACGACGCTCGTTGAGCACCGCGGTCGAAAGCCTCTTTCCGTTGGTCGGTTCCATGCTCCCATTGTGAACCAATACCGGCAAAACTTCAACATCTCATGGCCGGGTCAATAGAAGCGCCCTCTTGGCGCCTTCGAAGGAAATCAAGGAATCGCTCTCTCTGGCAAATCATAATGAGGTTCTAACACATGAATGAAAGCTCAATGAACAAGAGAGTGTTTCTATCACATACCCACGGTGAACTAGACAGCTCGCTCCTCGTAAGAGCTATAAGTAAGCTCGAAGGTGGCGGCTTCGAAGTGGTTATTGCAGAGAGTTCACACAGCCCATTGACACCGCTTGGAGAAAAGGTGCGCCAGCTAATTGAGAGTTGCGATTTCTTCCTCGGTATTGTCACACAGGATGGCCAATCATCTAACTGGCTTCAGCAAGAACTGGGCTTCGCTTATAGTCATCGGGCCACCAAAAAGATCGGCGTGTTTGTGCAGGACGGAGCTAACCTTGGTGGATTTTATTCAGGCCTAGAATACTTTGCGTTTAAAGAGCACGACTTTGACCGGAACCTGGAGTCACTGGTTTCCTATTTTGAGCGCGCCCAAAGGGGGGAAACTCAGCTAACCATCGGCCTCAAACGCGAAAAGGATTTACGCAACATTGTGGATAAGCTCCGCACTGAGGCTAGGAGGGAGGTGGTCTCGAAGCTGCTAAACACTATGGAATCCAACGTGGAATCTTTTCTCGAAAGCATTGCCACAGCCCTTCAAGATCCAGAAGAAGGAATATTGACACGAACAGGTCTCGATAATTTTTCTATGAGAACCGAGACGTTCGCCTCTCTTATGGATAATATCCAGAGCATTCTCTCTGATACGCAACTCAATAATGCACTTTACCGCTCCGGCATGGAGGCTGGCAGAACATTCGGATCTGATTTCTGCGAACATGTCCTTTTGGGAAACAGAGTTTCTGCGCATTCATACAAAGATTTTCTCGAATTCTGGCTATACTACGATCAAACCTCTGGTTGGGGTAAGCCGAAGCTAATTAGCGGCCTACCAGAAATTCGAATTGAGGTTCGCAACTCGTTTCTTGTCCGGAAGTCAGGGAAGCGAAACCCTCATCGTTATTGCTCATTTTTGCAGGGCTATATCGACGGGTTTCTACAATTCGCGATGCGAAGAATTCCTCGTTATATACGCGAGGCGGGAGTCCATTTTTCAGAACCAGCCTACGCGAGCAGGCAGGTCGTACATGAGGCCGGGTGGGAGCAGCAGTGCGTATTCAAGGTGCGCGTCGCAGAAGAGAGTCCGTACTTAACCGCTGGCTTTGATCACTTGTTCAGGGCGGGGTTGGCCTATGGGTTAGGGGACGGTCTCCGTTGTATTCAACATAGTCGAGCTGCCATGGAGTTCGGAGTTAAGAGGCGGCTCAACCGTAAGGAGGGCGATCAGGGTTCCTTTCATGAAATGGTGAGGCAAGTATTTGTCGATGAGAAGACCGCGCGAACCCCGCTTGAGTTCTTCAGATCGCCGAAGTATTATAGAGAGGTTTATGGTCAGCTGAGTAAGTTTATTCATGAGCTTATCGAGCCAGACCGAGCAGCTTGCAGACAGACGGTACTAGCCGTCGATGAATTCTTGAATGCCCTTGAGCGGCTTGATGACGGGCGATCAGGAGAATCGCAAGTGGAGACTGTCGCGTCGAGCTAAGCCAGTGGTAAGCCAGTGGATGACTATCTGGATACCGAGTCCGCTAAACCGCTCGGCGCTATCCCTAGCGAGAACGCAGCCCCATTCCTTCCGGTTTCTGGGTCGCGACGGTACGGTATCGGCCACAAACGCCATACAACACCACTTCCGCTACTCTTCACGGGGACGCGCCGACGCCCAGGATTCATTTCCGAAGAGACTTGACAGGCCGAATCGGAGTAATATAGGTTCCGCTTCTTAGTAGTTGAACGCCAGCATATCTAAGCGGAGCTATATTTGCAGCGTTCTATAGACGTCGTGGACTCACGTCCGAGGTGGGTTTTAAGGGTAACGAGGGCCAGAGTGTTGGAGCCCCTACTTGGGAGTTCTGTGGGTTGATAGCGATTAAGGATGAACCTTTGGAGGAGCGATACAGGGCTTTGGAGCCTTTGTACGAACGGTTAGGGGAGAATCTCAAGCGATCTTTGCAACATTGCTTCAATGAGGCGAAAATCCACTATCTTCATATTGATAAAAGAATAAAGACCTTCTCCTCATTTTGTGATAAGGCTCAGCGAAAGGGATATTCAAATCCCCTAGAGCAGACTGACGATATATGTGGATTGAGAATTATTTGCTATTACCCATCGGATGTAGAGTTAATTGGAAATATTATCACGGCCGAACTGGAAGTAAAAGACTCAAGCAACAAGCCCCTTCCGATCGAACCAGACCGCTTCGGATACCGCTCTCTCCATTTTATCGCGTCACCGCAAACCGGTTGGCTTAGAGAGCCAAACTATCGTGGCCTAGGAGGACTGCGAGCAGAAATACAAGTGAGGACCCTTCTTATGCACGCTTGGGCTGAGATCGAGCACAAGCTCGCCTATAAGAAGCAGGAGCACATACCGCCCCCGTTTCGTCGCAAGTTTTCGCAATTGAGTGCTCTTCTGGAATTGTCGGATGAGCAATTCGAGTTTCTCCGGCGGGAGAAAGAACTCTATCAGAATAGCTTAAAGCAAGACAATGGTGACGTTGAACTTAATGCCGGCATGCCTACCACATTGAACTTAGATAGCCTACAGGCATTTCTGGACTCTTTACTATCCGATCGACCGCGAAGCGAAATGGAAACCGGAGGGCTCTTAGAAGAACTACTCGCTTGTGGCATTACTCTGGATATGATTCTCGACTCATATAACAAGACGCGAATGGTCCTACCGGAGATCGAAAGGGCAATTTTCCCGCCAGATGCCTATGACGATAAATGGGCGCAGGTAGGAGTAATCCGCGCAATACTTGAGTTGACTCATGATACTTACTGGGACGAGCGCCGAAGGTACATGTCAGCCAGGACTGGCGAGATCATACGTCAATTTCGGGAACAGATGAAGGCAGTGCATGGCTAGGAAAGGGACCCTTTCACCGATCCAAATGGAACCCTTTGGATCTGCAGAGACTTGGCAGTCATCCGATGAACGGGCCATGGCCAATGGAGGCGAGATTACCCTCCAGACTTCTGCCCTAATGCTCGACGGCTACCCATTTCGCCAGTGTGTTGCCTTTAGGCCCGAGCTTCGACAGTTGATGCGATTACTAGGGGTAGGCGCTCAGGCCGGCAACAGCATTCTAGTCACAGGGAAGGCAGGAATTGGAAGAACCACCCTTGTCAACGAGGCCGTGTATAATACCGGGTTCCTGGGTAGAGGTGGCATAGTCTACGAGAGGGATAGGAACTCTCACCAGAATCCAGGTTCCTCAGCAGAAGAGCATGTCGATAAGGTCGATGCACCAGAGTGGGAGCGTATCGAGCGTTTCTGTCGCGCGCTCAGTTCAGGGTCGTATCCTGCTATGTTGCTCCCAAATCCAAAATGCAGAAATCTAGTTCTTGAAGTACGGCCCATTTTAGATCGATCATCTACCCCTGCGAGTATTATACGTTCTATTGTAAAAGCATTCTATCTAGCTCTCGTAGAGAGTGGCATCTGCGCCATTGTGCCACACCTCACTTCTCTTGCAAGAAGGTCCCTCTCCCTAATGTGCGCAGGAAACTCCTTAGAGCATGAAGACTTTCAACACCTTCTTGAGGTCACGCCCCTGACTGACATGCGCCTTCCTGTAAACGAGTTAGATTTTGCAGCCGCGGTTAAGGGAGAGCTTGAACGAGCGCAAGCCTTGGCTGCTGACCTAATTGCCTGCGCCGAGGAAAGGGCTGATTTTGGAATTCAAAGGCTGATCTTCCCCCTAGGACAAGGCATCGCGAGCCCTACTAGGGCTCATATTGATACCGCAGCTAAACTTGCGCGATGGCTAAATTCCTCTCCAGCCCTTGGGGAACAGAACGCTTCGGTAACCATCAGCTTGGTGTTCATACTTGATCATCTTGATGGAGCCGCAGATTCATCCGATAAGACCTATCGGCAAACGGGCGAGCTCTGGGCGCCAGAAGGTTGTAAGGGTTCCGAAGGATTTTTTAGCTCCGCTCTGTATTCCATCGTTGATTTCCTTCAACCGCTCCTCGCTTCCGGGACGGCAACCTTCGTGGTAGTAGCAGATGAAGGAGCGGCACTACAGTGGCAACGAGAAGGTACTAGAGCTGCGAATGACGTTATCCTACGCAATGTCTTTTCTGGCCACATTCATCTTGAGCCTTTGGGGGTACGCGAAATTCGTGGGCTGCTACGTCAGGAAAGCCCCGCAGGATCTCTCGCTACTAGCATAGAGGTCATTAGAAGCCACTTGGATAAAGCAAAGATTCTTCTCATCGATGAGAAGACGCAAAATCGCACCAATGGGAAGAATGTGATCGAGGAAATGTTGAGTTACGCACTATTCTATAGAAGTGGGGGTCATACTAAATCCGTCGGCATCCTAATCGACGAGATGATTAGTAAAGTGATGGACTATCGGCTGGGAGTACCATGGGTGTATCAACTTCTTGAAGCAGCTGAGTATGGCAATAAATTGCACTACCTCCTGCCTGATCCGGATTTGGTGGAGATCGCCGCAACTTATGGAATTTATCGCTCTCAACTCACAGCTGCGCTCCTGCAGGTTCTTGATCAGGAATTCATGGGACCCGGAGATTTTGAACTGCGAACCAGCTTACTCTTTAGTAAGCTATGCCAAACACCTGAAACCTACGAACAATATAGACAGAATATCATAGTTGAAATTCTTGTCTCACTTGCTACTAACAGATCTAATCTTCTCCCTGTACACTTCATTCGGCATGCGGACGGCGACCGCGATAGTAGCGGTGCCCCGATTGGGATCAGAGAGCGAATCAGAGTTAAGCTGCACAAAACCTACTCCGAAATGGTGAGCATCCACAGTAATTTCAGGGACGCGCAGTATCTTAACATGAGTCTCTTTAGTCTGGTTGGCTAGGAGCTTAAATATGGACGATCGGATTCGGGATACAGTCTCAGTTAATAGAATCGAGCAGGAGGTCACAAGCAACCTTCTACGGATGACAGAGGAACTTTCGGGTCACCATGAGCGTACTGCCTATGGACACTTCAATCAACTAGCTCTGCAAACCTATTTTTTGATCCTTCGACGTATAGTTGTGACAGACGAAGAAGACGAAGGAGGGTACCGGGTGAGACTCAGTGGGGTTGGTTACTACTACCAACCTGATGCCACGAAGCAGATTCTTCAAGACAAGAGATCCATCTTCGCTCTTACCAATAAGCACGATTATGCGACGCTGCTCAAGATTTGCGAGCTTTTTGAAGAGCACTCCATCATTAGAAAACTAGTGGAAATCAGTAAAGCGCCTTACTTATTCAAAGTTGTTAACCTGGTTGAGTTTTATTATTTGATCCGCACAATTCTTGACCGTGATGTATATGATATTGATGTCTTCACTAAGGCCGTAGCGCGGAATTTTGTCCTATCAACCTTAACCGCCCTAAGTGTGCTTTATAAGCTTTTTGAGGAAAGAATGGTTAGCATGGTTGATAGCGAGCGTGTGGACTATGTAAAGATTAGAGACCAAATAGGTGAAGATATCCGGCAGAGCCAAGCTCTCCATGAGGAGGAAACGAAGAGGTTTTATCTTAATCGAAAGACGGGAATACTTCGCAATCCCGCAGACGAAAGCCGGAACATCTCTTTCAAGGTGGAAACCTTCAATAATATCCTTTGGACAATTCGACAACAGTTGCTTGGTCGCCTCCCAGGAGAGGGCAAGGCCGCTGATGAGATTATCTACGAAGGAGGCTACGTGCCTGGTTTGAAGTTCGGCCGTGAGTTCAATAACATATTGGCGAAAAAGGATCTGCACAAACCGCAAGAAATTATCCAGGCCTGGTTTGACTTTGATAGCGATGTTGGGTTCGGCAAGTTCGAGTCCCAGCGCTTCAACAGGCACGACTTTCTGCAAGCCCTGAGCAGTGATTCTAAGGAAGTCGGAATAATACTTTTGCACCATAATTTCCTCATTGAGTATGAGAGATATCAGGATATTAACGAGTTCATACGCGGCTATATTGAAGGTGTGCTCAACGGCATTTTCCTTGACAATGATCTTTTTGGCTATAATGTATTAGAGCGCCACGGAGTTAGGTTTAAGGCAGTAGAGCGACGCGATCTCACTGAGGCAGACATTGACGATTCCTTGCTAGAGGCAGGAGAGGATCACATGAAGTCATCCATATTTCTGGTATACGTCGAAAATTTGAATAGCGAAGCACTTTCCTGTATAATCGCGCGCGACGAAATCCAGGCAAGATCGCAAGAATGAGTTCCTAAAGGAAATCTGTGGAGGAAGATAATGCGAGATTCGAAGATTTTTGTTCTCTATACCGGTGGTACTATCGGAATGGCACCGATGGACAAAGACAATGAAGCGAGTCCGCTTCAGCCAAAAGGGCTAAATGAACTTCTTGGTTATATGCCGAATGTTGCAAGATTGAAGTCGGTAACATTCACCTACGAAAGCTTTGAGCGGCCCTTAGATTCCTCGGATGTGAAGCCTGGGGACTGGATTCGAATGGCAAAGATGATTCACGACAACTATGACGGTCATGATGGTTTTATAATTCTTCACGGAACGGATACTATGGCTTACACGGCCTCAGGCCTCAGTTTCATTTTTGAAAACCTTGCAAAGCCGGTCGTTATAACTGGATCTCAACTTCCTATATCAGCAGTTAGAACGGACGCTGTTCTCAACTTTACCAATGCCATATACCTTGCGGCATACAAGACGTATGACTTGCCTCTAATCGCAGAGGTTGTTATCTGCTTTGCCGATAAGATTCTTCGCGGCTGCCGAGCGACCAAGGTGAGTACAAACGAGTGGGCAGGCTTTGATTCCCCCAATTATCCTCCTCTGGGAACCATTGGTGAACATATTGAAATTAGGCCTGATCTCTTAATGGCGCTTCCTGGCCCGGACAAGAAACTCATAATAAATACAGAGCTAGTCGAGGATGTAATGAACATAGGAATCTTTCCTGGTGTCAAGGCCGGCCAGTTCAGGAAGCTTCTTGTAGACAATGATGCCATAGAGGGAGTTGTTATGAACACTTTCGGCGCAGGCAACGCGCCGGGGGATGAAGAGTTTCTAGGAGTTATAGATGACGCTGCGAAGCAGGGGCGATTAATCTTAAATATTACCCAGTGTTTGAAAGGTATGGTCGAAATGGGACTGTATGCAGCCAGCAGCGGCCTGCTTGAGCGCGGTGTTGTGAGTGGCCTCGACATGACCTCTGAGGCGGCTTTAGCTAAATTGATGTGGACTCTGGGAACTCAATTCGGTGAGGGAAGGATTACTCAGTTGCAGATCAGCCAGCGCGGCGAGCAGAGCCAAAATCTGTTTGATTTACGGTATGGTGGCTTGGATCGCACCGAGGCGAAGGACCTTTTCACTGGATCAGCTACGCCGGATGGACGATTAAATCGAGAGCGACTATCAAGAGCGGTAATTCGTATTTCTAGCTTGGGCCTTGATAATGTTGAAATAGGTAGCAAGGTCGTACTCAATGCGTTCATGAATATGCCGAGGGTCAGAAACGAGACACCCTCATCTGAGGACCGATGTGTGGCAACATTCGAGATCATTTGGCGAGGTGTTCAGGAAACTCAGATCAAAGTAGTCACCGATCGCGTTCGTCATGTAATCGGGAGCGGGCAAATCATACTTTCCTTGGTGTCGCCGGATCCTGATGTGCGCTTCTACTACCAAGGCCTCTACCTGGCCTTGTTTTCTGCAGCGTGAACCATACTCGTGTGGACCGGAGCCTGCTCACTGGCGGGCTTACACGGATGGACTCCAAGCAACTGGAGAAGGTCCAACTCATGATCACCACTATTTACGCTGGCGGCCCGATGGCGATAGCGATTTCGGTTCGAAAATGAGCGCCTGGGAAGATACTTTGGAAAAACTCATCCAGCGAGGAGACTGGAACAGGAGTCTGGAGCACATAGATCGGCGACTGCTCCAATCAGATAGAATAGACGCGGATCAGACTGCATCTCTTCTGGTACTGCGAGCCCAATTACTTCGCGAGCTCGGCCAGTGCGCCGCAGCTGCTATTACATTCCGTAGCGCAGGACAACTCAGCCATTCAAAACCGGTCATCAGGTTGGTGGCTCTTTTCGAGAGCGCAAGAGAGTTGGTTAACTTGGGGGAATACTCTGAAGCAATTCGAATTCTCTCCTTAGCACTGAAAGTGGTTAAGAGTCAAGTCTCTGAATCTTCAGATGACGGAGATGCTAAGTGTATGACAGGAGAGCAAGAGTTGGTTGATCATGGATTCGATCCCTCTGCGTCGCCCAGCGAGGTCGTCGGTAAAATCTTATTACTGCGAGCCCAGGCCGCCCGACTCAACCATGATAGAGACCTTGCATTTCAGGATGTCTCTGAGATAATCGACGTTCTTTGTACATCTGGGGCTCTAAGAGCAGCCGCTCTTTTGGATAGAGGAACTATCCGATTTGAGAATGGAGAGCCGGTCAAAGCAATCGAAGATCTCATGGCGGTGCTAGTAATTAAAGGATGCCTGCCGCGCCATAAATGCGATGCGCTGTATAATTTATCCCTAATCTATGCTAGGGATGGCAAATATTCGAAACTAGTCGAGGCCGCCTCTGCTTTTCTTGGATCGCCCCTGCCCCCTTTGCAGTTGAAAAGGAATCTGGCAGAAAACATACAGGAGATTCTGGCGAATGCAGAAGCTGATGAGGCTTCAGCAGTGAAGGAGATTATTTCAAGCCTCGTGCGAAGCCATAAATGATGACACTTACGGAAAGGTGATACCTCTTAGAAAAGATCAGCTTCGAGCCGTTCCGTCTCTTTCTTCCATTGTCGTACGCAGCCCGGGAAAACTGCCAGCCTTTTGGAGAAAGCCCCCTCGCCCGAGGGGACCTCGGCCGCACGTCCCGGGTCTCTCCGGGCCCCCCTGACTTGGTCCCAAGGAAAAAGTGTCAGCCTCTTAGGGTAAAACCCCTCGCGCGAGGCAGCCTCTGCGGAAAGCCTCGAACAGCACGAGAGCGAGGGCGCGGGGTTCTGTCCCTCTGATACACTCCCCCCGGCCCGGCTGACGCCGGTGCCTCCAGCCCCGCTCTCGCGGGGCGATCCCAGTCTCGATCTGCGTTCCCGGGGAGGTTTCCCGGAGGAGACATGTCTTGAAGATCCAGGAGTATCAGGCGAAGGAGATCCTGCGCCGCTACGGGGTGGCGACCCCGCGGGGCAAGGTGACGGACGATCCGGAGGAGGCGCGCCGGATCTGCGAGGAGCTCGGCGGACGGTGCGTCGTCAAGGCGCAGATCCACGCCGGGGGGCGCGGCAAGGGCGGCGGCGTCAAGCTCGCCCACAGCCCCGAGATGGCTCGCGACATGGCGAAGCAGATCCTCGGCATGCAGCTCGTTACGCATCAGACCGGTCCGGAGGGGCAGCTCGTCCGCAAGGTGTTCATCGAGGAGACGGCGTCCATCGCCCAGGAGCTGTACGTCTCCATCACGCTCGACCGCGGTCGGGGCAAGCCGGTGGTCATGGGGTCCTCCCAGGGCGGCATGGACATCGAGGAGGTGGCGGCGAAGGACCCGCAGGCGATTTTCCGCCAGGCCGTCGATCCTCATCTCGGCATCCTGCCGTTCCAGGCTCGCGCCGTGGCGGCGGGGCTTGGTCTGAAGGGTAAGACGGCCGCCCAGGCCGCGAAGCTCGTCACCGGGCTGGTCAAGGCTTATCTCGACACGGACGCCTCGCTCGCCGAGATCAATCCGCTCATGGTGACCGCGGACGGCGACGTCATGGCACTCGACGCCAAGATGAATTTCGACGACAACGCCCTCTTCCGCCACAAGGACATCCTCGACATGCGCGATCTCGCGGAGGAGAACCCCCTGGAGGTCGAGGCCAGCAAGTTCAACCTCAACTACATCAAGCTCGACGGCACCATCGCCTGCATGGTCAACGGCGCCGGCCTCGCCATGGCGACCATGGACATCATCAAGCTCTACGGCGGCGAGCCGGCCAACTTTCTCGACGTCGGCGGCGGCGCCTCGCAGGAGGCGGTGAAGAACGCGTTCCGCATCCTGGTCTCGGACCCCGGCGTGCGCGCCGTGCTGATCAACATCTTCGGCGGCATCGCGCGCACGGACCGCATCGCCCGCGGCGTGGTGGGCGCCATCGAGGAGCTGGGCAACGTCGAGCTGCCGGTGGTGGTGCGCCTCGAGGGGACGAACGTGGAGGAGGGGCGGCGCATCCTCGCCGAGGCGCCCTTCCCGTTCGTCGTGGCGAAGGACATGGCCGACGCCGGCGAGAAGGTGGTGGCCGCCGCGAAAGGAGGCGCGTAGCCATGGCGATCTGGGTCAACAACGACACGCGCCTGATGGTGCAGGGCATCACTGGCAAGGAAGGGACGTTCCACGCCCTGGGCTGCCGCGACTACGGTACGAAGGTGGTGGCCGGCGTCACGCCCGGCAAGGGGGGCGAGAGCGTCGAAGGCATTCCGGTGTTCGACTCGGTGGCGGAGGCCCGCGAGGCGACCGGCGCCAACGCATCGGTGATCTTCGTGCCGCCGCCGTTCGCCGCCGACGCCATCATGGAGGCCGCCGCGGCCGGCGTCGAGCTGGTGATCTGCATCACCGAAGGCGTGCCGGTGAACGACATGCTGAAGGTGAAGGCGTTTCTCCGCGATCATCCCACCCGCCTCGTGGGTCCCAACTGCCCGGGCGTCATCTCGCCGGGCATGGCGAAGATCGGCATCATGCCGGGGCACATCCACAAGCAGGGCCGCATCGGCGTCGTCTCGCGCTCGGGCACACTGACGTACGAGGCGGTCTGGCAGCTCTCGAACCTCGGGCTCGGGCAGTCGACGTGCGTGGGGATCGGCGGCGATCCGATCAACGGCACGAATTTCATCGACGTGTTCACGGCGTTCGCGCAGGACCCGGACACGGACGGCGTAGTGATGATCGGCGAGATCGGCGGCAGCGCCGAGGAGGACGCCGCGGCCTGGATCCAGGCGAATTACAAGAAGCCGGTGGTGGGCTTCATCGCCGGACGCACGGCGCCGCCGGGCCGTCGCATGGGCCACGCGGGCGCCATCATCTCCGGCGGCAAGGGCACGGCGGCGGAAAAGTTCGCGGCGTTGCGCGCGGCGGGGATCCATGTGGTGGAATCGCCGGCGGCGATGGGGGAGACGATGGCGCGGGCGCTGGGGGGATAGCCTGAATCGGGCCGGTATGCCCTGCGAAGCCTCACCCCCTGTCCCCCTCTCCCTGACGGGCGAGGGGGGACGATTCATAGCCGGTCTTGCCAATAGGAGGCCACCTTTTAGGCAAGATCCTTTCGTATGCGTCCCCCCTCGCCCGTCAGGGAGAGGGGGACAGGGGGTGAGGCTTCGAAGCGGAAACGGTTAGGAGACGTTAACGATCATGCCACCCCCCCTCCCCCGCCCCCCCATCACCGGCTGGCTGGCACTGCTCGGCGGCGGGGAGTTCAGCTTCGGGCAGACGGCGGACGCGGATCAGGCTTGGATCGAGAAGGCGCCGCCGGGGCCCGTGGGATTCATTCCGGCGGCTTCGGGATCGGACGACTATCCGCGCCATTTCGCGGAGTACATGAAGGGAGAGTGGGATCGGGAGGTGGAGACGATTCCGATCTATCGCGCGCGGGACGGCCGGCGCGGACGCAACGCGGAGCGCATCCGGGACGTTGCGGCGGTCTATATCGGCGGCGGCGTGACGGACCACCTTTTGGAGGCGATCCGCGAGACTCCGGCCGCCGAAGCGCTGGCGCGGAAGATCGCCGAGGGCGGAGTCGTGGTGGCCATCGCCGCCGCGGCGCAGTGCGCGGGCCGCTTCGCGCGCAGCATCTTCAAGGGCGATCTGATCCCCGCCTTCGGCTGGCTGCCGGAGGGCGTTGTGGAGCCGAACTTCGATCCCGGCCACGACCGGCGGCTGCGGAAGATGTTGGCGGGAGCGGGCGTGCGGTTCGGGCTCGGCATTCCGGCGGGTTCGGCGGTGTTGTTGGGGCCGGAGGGCGTGGTGGAGCTGGTGGGCGAAGCGTTCCGTATCGAAGGAGCGGAAGGCGACATCGAAGTAATGTAGGGTTCAACACGAACGACAAGGGAGAGACGAGAGATGGAGATGACGTTGGCGATTCTGAAGCCGGACAGCGTAGGCGCGGGTAATGCGGGCGGCATCCTGGCTCACCTGCAGCGGGCGGGCTTCACCATCCGCGGCTTGAAGATGCTGCGGCTGACCGAGACCCAGGCGCGGGCCTTCTACGAGGTGCACAAGGAGCGGCCGTTCTACGGCAGCCTGGTGGAGTTCATGACCAGCGGTCCGGTGATCCCAGTAGCGCTGGAGCGAGAGAACGCGGTGGCCCACCTGCGGCAGGTGATGGGGGCGACGGACGTCTCGAAGGCCGAGGAGGGGACGATCCGCAAGGCGTTCGGCACGTCGATCGAGCGCAACGCCATCCACGGCAGCGACTCGCCCGAGAACGCCGCCATCGAGCTGTCCTTCTTTTTCTCGCGCGCCGAGCTGCTGGCGGCGCGGTAGGATCGGAGGCGTCATGGTCTACCGATTCCCGCACGCGGCGCCGCAGAGCCAGCTTCCCGAGGAGCGGCGGGGGCGGACGATCGGCCGCTTCTGCAAGGTCTGCGGCAGCATCTATCCCGTGCACCGGCGGCTGCATCGCGGCAAGCCCATGTA
This sequence comes from Thermoanaerobaculia bacterium, assembly GCA_044868005.1. Lineage (GTDB taxonomy): Bacteria > Acidobacteriota > Thermoanaerobaculia > Multivoradales > UBA5704 > DATARR01. The sequence continues at coordinate 30,202 of JBIOVX010000009.1, forward strand.
CGGCCGCGATCACATCGCCTCGCCGTGCTCGCACGAGGGCGACGCGTTCGAGGAGGGCGCGGCTTGGTGGGAGCCGGCGGTCGAGGTGCTGCCGGAGGCGATCGAGAAGCACGCCGAAGACCTGGTGGCGGGCTCGCCGGTCAAGGGAACGTCGCCGTAGCGGTGGCACGTCCGAAGCGGCCCGATCCCGCCAACTGGAAGGCGCTCGACCGCCACCTCGCACAGGTGCGGGGATGCCGCATCTGCCCCACGGTGGTGCCGCCGCCGGTGGCGGCACGTCCCGAGGTCTGGCCGCGCCTGATGCTGGTGGGTCAGGCTCCAGGGCCGAAGGAGGTCGTGGAGCAGCGCCCCTTCGCCTACACGGCGGGCTCGCGCCTCTTCTCATGGTTCGAGCGCTTGGGTGTCTCCGAAGCGGAGTTCCGGCGGCGGGTGTGGATGTGCGCGGTGATCCGTTGCTTTCCCGGCCGCGCGCCGCAGGGCGGAGACCGCGTTCCCAGTCCGCTCGAGATTGCCAACTGCGCTCCCTACCTGGAGGAGGAGATCCAGCTCATCCGTCCGGCCACGGTGCTCGCCGTCGGCCAGCTCGCCATCAAGAAATTCCTCCCCGAGCCCATGACGCTGAACGAGCGGGTGGGGAAGAGCTTTCCGGCCTCGCGCGGGGACGTGGCGTTCGACGTCATTCCGCTGCCGCATCCCTCCGGCCGCAGCACCTGGCTGAATGTGCCGGGCAACCAGGAGCGGCTGGACCGGGCGCTGGAGCTGGTGCGGGGGAGCGCGGGGTGGAAGGAGACGTTCGGGTAGTGCCGATCCGACCGAGGAACGTCGACCTGGCTGTCCGCGGCGCCGTCGGGCCCCTCACCTCCCCAAACCCCTCCTCTCCCACCGCACGCCCGCCCACCCGGGGAGAGGAGGGAGACTGCAGCAGAAGCGGTTTCTTTCTAGCTTTTTCCAACCCCCTCTCTCCTGGGGGTAGGGAGTGCGGTGGGAGAGAGCGGAAAGGAGACAAGGGCTAAGTTCCATGGAATCAAGCAAGTCATTGTGCCGACGTAAGTTTAGGCCGATTTGCTTACCCCCGCAAAGGGGGTCCAAACCCACGCTCCTGCTCTCAGTCGGGTTGGTTGGTGGATACAGATCCGACACAGATTTAGGGTGCCCCCTGCTTCAGGCCCATAGCCCGAAGGAGGAGGCAAATGATTCTGGAGAAGCTTACAAGACAGAGCATCGGAACGCTCAAGCCAACTGAAGAGGTCGTTTGGGTCGAGGGTCTCAACCTGGGGATCTGGACCGGCAAGCGCGGCTTCCGATGGGTGGTTCGTCTCTACGTGACGCAGCCAGACGGCGGGAAGAGGAAGAAGGTCGGCCGAATCCCCAACGGCAAGCTGCGGAACATGAGTCCCGAGGAGGCGCAAGCCTTCCTCATCCGGGCCGAGGCGGCAGCGCTTGAGGGCGTTGACCTAACCAATACCAAAACGGCGAAGGAGGCCGAGGCGCCGGCAACCGTGGGGTTGCTCGTCGATAGGTACATCGCAGAGGCGGACATCTGTGAGACCACCCGACTCCGCTACAAGGAAGCCGCCGTCCACATTCATCGGCTGATTGGAGACGTTCCTCTCGGGCAATACCGAAAGGCTCATGTCCTCCACCTTAAGGACGAGCTGCGGGAAAAGCAGTCAACATTCAACAAGGGCCGCGATCTTCTCTCGGCTGCCGCCAGCCACGCTGCCGAGCGGGAGTGGAGGCACGCAGGCCGGATCATGGTCCCCGAGGGGTTCAACCCTGCCCGGCTGGTCAAGCGCTACCCGCCAGGGAAGCGGAAGGACCCGTTCAACGGCGCCGAGCTATCCCAGGTCTTCGCGGTGTGCCAGAAGTACCTGGACCCCGCCTTTCGCGCCGCTCAGCCTAGCGGGGCGCCCCTACCCTGGATCTCGACGGTGGGCGTCATCCTGGCGCTCTTTTACTCGGGTTGCCGAAAGAACGAAGTGATGGGCCTGAGCTGGAGCGAGCCGCAGCGACTTCCGAGTGGCAAACTCCCGCTGGAGGTCAACGGGCAGAAATGGTCAGGGTGGGTTGACTGGCAGGCCGGTCTCATTCGGCTCATCAACCACAAGACCGCCCGAAAGAAGGGACCCCGGACGATTCTCCTCAACGAGCGGCTCGCCCCCGTCATCGCCCACATGAGGGATGCGCACGAGTTTTGGGTCTTCACCGGCCCAAAGGGGCGCCTCGTCAACCTGGACGATGCGTGGAGACGCATCCTGAAGGAAGCAGGAGTCCGCTACCGGAACCTCCACCAGACGCGCCATACGTTCATCTCGCTCGGCCTGAACAACGGCGCTCACCTGGGACCGATGGGAGGGGCCGTGGGGCATTCGACAACCTACATGACGGCCGAGTACGCGACGATCGAAGAGGAGGCCGCACGGGCGGCGGCGAACACCACGGTCTCACACATGCCGACCGTAGCGTTACCGGTAGGCGGTCCCTAGTCCTCGATCTTCAGGAAGGCCCGGAGCGCCCGCCGGATGATTTCGCTCTTGTTGGTGCGAAGTCGCTTGGCGGCGTTCTCCAGGGCCTCATCCTCATCCTCGTGAAGGTAGGCAACCTCCCGAATCAGCCCTCCCTTGGTCCGAACCTTGCCCTTCTTCTTCGGACGCTCCCACCTCTCGGTTGGCATGTCATGAGGATACCCGAAGCCTAGTTCGGTGGTAGACACTCAGAGTGTTCACCGTGTACACTCCAAGATATGAACCATCTAACAGGCGAAGAGGTAGAGACCCCCGAAGTCGATCCCCACTTCATCCAGGAAGTCGCGGCCGGTTTAGTCCCTGTCGTGGAGGGTATCTCCCAGCTCCTGAGGCGCTGCCATGCGAGGTTACTTGTTGGCC
>JBIOVX010000010.1:0-8328 GCA_044868005.1 Thermoanaerobaculia bacterium
GACAAGCCCCGCCCCTACGTTCTTGCTTCTGATCGTTCTCTTCTGCCTCGCCGCGCCCGCCGCGGCCGAGGTCGAGGTGCACGCCACCCTCGAGCCTCCGGTGATCGGCATCGACGAGACCGCGGAGTTCAGCATCGAGGTCCGCGGCGTCGGCCTCTCCAGCCTGCGCTTCCATCCGAACTTCGAGCTCGACAACCTGGAGATCGTCGGCGGGCCCTCGAAGTACGAGGACATGCGCTGGGCCAACGGCAGCTTCTCGCGCACGTTCCGGAACACCTGGCAGGTGCGGCCTCTCGGGTTGGGCGAAGCCGGAGTGCGTGCGATCTCCGTCGAGCTCAACACTCAGATCGTGCAAGTCGCGCCGCAGGCGATCCGCGTGCGGCGAGAACCGACCCGGCAGGAGCAGCGCCCTCTCGACGGCGAAGACGAGGATCCTTTCCAGCAGTTCTTCGGCCGCATGCCGAACCCCTGGAGCCAGAGATCGACGCAGCCGGACGTCTTCCTGCGCGCGGAGGTCGAGCCGCAGCAGCCGGTGGTCGGCCAGCAGGTGCTCTATACCCTCTTCCTCTATACGCGCGAGGACATCGCCGCGCTCTCGCCGAGCGGCGTGCCGACCTTCCGCGGCTTCTGGGTGCACGATGTCCAGCTCCCGCAACAGCTCCCGACGGAGATCGTGGAGATCGACGGCCGGCGCTACGGCCGGGTGCCGCTGCTGCGGAAGGCCTTGTTCCCGCTCCGCCGCGGCCGTTACACGCTGGAGCCGGCCGCCGTCGATCTGACGGTGCAGCGCTACGACCGGCGCTTTTTCTTCGGACCCACGATGGCCCGGCCCGAGCAGCTCCGGCTGCGCACGGACGTCAGTTGGGTCGACGTCCAGCCGCTGCCTCCCGCCCCCGCGGGGTTCGGCGGCGCCGTCGGCCAGCTCGCTTTGACGGCGGAGGTGCAGCCGCGTCAGATCCGTCTCGGCGAGGCCGCGACCCTCACCGTGCGCCTCTCCGGCGCCGGCAATCTCCAGGGGATCCGCGAGCCCAGGATCGCTCCTCCGGAGGGCCTCACCCTCTTCCCGCCCCAGCAGGAGGGCCAGGTCGAGGTCACCGGCACGAAGGTCCGGGGCAGCCGCATCTGGCGATACGTCGCCGTCGCGAACCGCGCCGGCCGCTATACCCTGAAGACGCCGGACATCCCGTACTTCGACCCCGCGGCTCAGCGCTACCGCGTGGCCGCCGCGCCTGACCTGGCCCTCACCGCCCTGCCTCCGCCTGCGGCGGCCGGCGTGGCCGGGAACGGCGGAGCGCCGCAAGACCTCCGCGCCAAGGTGCTCATCCCCAAGGGGCTCTTCGGCCGCCAATGGACGAGCCTCCTCCCCTGGCTCCTCCTCCTGCCGTTGGGCCTCGCTCTGATCTTCACCCTGGTCCGCCGCCATGCGGGCAACGGCAGACCGCCGGCGGGGGGGACGAGGCAGCTCACGGCCGGGCTGCAACAAGCGGCGGCGGAAGAGAGGCCGCGGCAGGTGGCGGCACGCATCGAGGAAGCCTGGCGCGGCCTCCTCGCCGAGCGCTGGGACGTGCCGGCAGCCGTGCCGCCTTCGCGCTGGCCCGAGCTGCTGGCGGCCCGGGGAGCGGACGTCGAGACCGTGAAGGAGATGGGCCGCCTTGCCGAGGACCTGCAGTACCTGCGTTTCGCCCCGCAGCTCTCCGCCACCGACACCCTGCGGAACGAGACCCTCGACCGCTGCCGCCGGCTGCAGCGCCGGCTGCAATGAGGCGGCCGGCTTTCGCCAATCCGGAACTTCTGGTATCGTGCACGCAGTCGGTCCTTATTAATCGTTTTTTATTGAAGTCGTCGCTTTACCGGATCGGACGATGAAGGGCCGGGCTGTCCATGGGTGAGACACTCGTGCAGGTCAGGAAACCGGAAGAGGCCCTCGACGCACTGGACGCGTTCCACTGCCTGGAGCCCGTCCGGCTCGAGCGCTTCCTGGAGCGGCGCCGGGCCAATCCATCCTTCCCGCTGGAGCTCAGCCTCGCCGAGAACCTCGTCGAGGTCCTCCGCCGGGCCAACGGCTTCGTGCCCTCCGCCGCCGGCTCCATCCTGCTCGACGATCCCTCCGACAAGAACGACGACCGGCGCAAGAACAAGCTCACCTTCATCGCCGCCTTCGGCGAAAAGGCATCCCTGCTGGTGGGCCAGAGCATTCCGGCCGACCAGGGGATCGCCGGCCGCGTCTACCTCACCGGCGACGCTTACTCGACGCCCTACGCCCCGGGCGACCGCTTCTTCTACGGCGCCGTGGACGAGCAGACGCGCTATCAGACCCAGTCGCTGGTCGCCATTCCCATCCGCATCGAGCAGGAGGTCTGCGGCGTCCTCGAGCTGATCAACCGGCGGGACGCCGTCGGTTACAGCCAGGAGGACCGCAACCTGCTGGAGATCTTCGCCGGCTATATCTCGATCTCCATCCAGAACGTGCTCGACGGCCGCCAGGCCCAGGAGATCGCCAAGCGCGACAACCTCACGGGGCTGCACAACGACCGCTACCTGCACATCGTCCTCTCCAACACCATCCGCCAATGCCAGGACAAGGGCGTGGATCTCGCGGTGTTGTTCCTCGACCTCGACTATTTCAAGCACGTCAACGACACTCACGGACACCTCGCCGGCAGCCAGGTGCTGCGCGAGGTGGGCCATCTGCTGCGCCGCAAGATGAGCCGGGCGAAAGGCATTGCCGCCCGCTACGGCGGCGACGAATTCGTGCTGCTGCTGCCGGCCGCGGATCTCGAGTCCGCCATCGACCTCGCGGAAGAGATCCGCGCCGCGGTGGTCGCCTCCACCTTCTGCGCCGCCGCGGGCGACATCCAGCCGGACCCGCTCTCCCTCAAGGGCATCACCTGCTCGATCGGCGTCGCCACCCTGCGGCACCACCTGGAGCCGGACCTGCCGCTGGAGACGAGCAAGAGCACTCTCCTGAGGCTCGCCGACGCGGCCATGTACGTGGCCAAGGAGACGGGGCGCAACCGCACCGTCCTCGCCGGCCAGCCGGTGCGGCGGCGCCCCAGCGGCACGAAGCCCAACCCGATTCGTTGACCCTCCGCGAAGGGCGGTGCTACGATGCCGCCGCTTCCTCGTCGGGGCGCAGCAGGCCCGCCTTACCGCTTCCTGAACCCCCATCTTGAACGACAGGCGACTCCACTGGAGAGCCGGGAGACGAGCGCGCGTTGAAGACGAGCAGAACACACCAGATCGTGATCGCCGGAGCCGGCGGCATGGGCAGCGCCACCGGTCTCCTGCTGCGGGAGCTCGGAGATTTCGCCGTGGACCTCTCGGTGGGCGACGCCGACCTGGAGAAGGCGGCGGCCGCGGCGGCGTGGATCCGCGAAGGATCGGCCCAGCCCGGCACGGTGCACGCCTTCCATCTCCCCGCCGAGGGGACGAGCCCCGAGTTCGAAGAGGTCCTCTCGCGAGGGCACATCCTGCTCGATTGCCTGCCGGGCCGCGAGGCCCCCCGGATGGCGAGGCTGGCCCGCAACTTCGACCTCCACTACGCCAACCTGACGGAGCACGTGAAGGAGACCGAGGAAATCCTGGAGATCGCCGAGGGCGCCGGACGCGGTTTCCTCCTCCAGACGGGTCTCGCTCCGGGCTACGTCAACGTGCTCGGCCATGGCCTCTTCCAGCGCTTCTGCCGCGAGCACGGCGTCGGCTCCGCGGACCGCCTGGAGATGCGCGTCGGCGCTCTCCCCACCACCGCCCGGCCGCCCCACTTCTACGGCTTCACCTGGAGCTCGATCGGCGTCGCCACGGAGTACGTCAAGCCGGCCACCGTCCTGCGCGACTACCGGCGCACGGCGCGGCCGTCGCTCTCGGAACGGCTGCACATCTTGATCGACGGCATCCTCTACGAAGAGGCGCTCACCTCGGGAGGAGCGGCGGACCTGCCGGCCGCGCTCGAAGGCAAGGTGCGCCATCTCGACTACAAGACGCTGCGGTACCCCGGCCACTATGCCTGGATCGAGGAGCTGCTGGGGCAACTGCCGGAGGGCGAGCACCGCGCGGATCACCTGCTGCAGAGGATGCAGGAGGCCATCCCCTTCGTGGAAGACGACCTGGTGGTGATCTACGCCGCCGTCGAGGGCCGCAGCGCCGACGGCTCTCTGCACCGCCTCGAGAGCTCGCGGCTCATCCGTCCCCGCCGCGTCGGCGCCCGCACGCTGAAGGCCATCCAGGGGACGACCGCGGCCGGGCTCGCGGAGTCGGCCCGGCTCCTGCTCAACGAGGACATCCAGGGCGTGTGCCTGCAGAGCCAGATCGACCCGACCCACTTCATGGCGGGCCCTTTTGTCGCCGAAATCTTCCACCGCTGAGGCCGGCGCGGACTCCGCTTTCAAGTCCTGCTGAAGTCGGACGGGGCCGGACGGGCCGCTTCCGCTGTGGAAATTCTGCTTTCCCCCCGATGGTATTTCGGACAAAACGCCGGTTTTATTTGGGCAAAATTTTTCAACTCGTTGCAGACAAACCAGTTGGGGGAACTGCACAAAAGTCTGTTCAAAACGTGGCAAGCTGCTGTTCTGACGCATATTTGCCGGCTTGGACGGAAGCTTTCCAACAGGGTTTTCCACAGGGTCTGTGGAGATCGGCGAAGCGCATCCAAATGCTCACGGATTGAGCAAGAGCTGCCCGCGCGGTGAACGGCGCAAGCAGGGAGCCGCGTGCAGGAACCTCACGGACGTGCCGGGCGAAGCGGCGGCGGGTGGAATCCGCAGCCCCCTCCAGAGATCGCTCCGGACTTTGACCAGCTCCCACTGGGCCGGCCACGGAACGCGGCGGAAGATGGGCAGCGAAAAAGTCTCTCCCTTTTCCATGTCGAGCCGTAACGCGACTCCCTCGGATGGCCCGCGTCGCCCGGCAGGCGCGGGAACCCGGGTCAGCAGGGCCTCCTTCCAGCCGGCGTCCACTTCCGGCCAGGCCTTCACGAGGACCAGGGCACGCTGCAAGAGGGCCGGATTGCGTTCCCAGGCGAGCGCCGCCGCGAGCCGAGGCTCGGCGACGAGGGCATGCGCGGCGTTGGCAGGAGCCTCCCTCGCCAGGGGGTCGCGAAAAGTCGCGTAGAAAGGCGGGAAAGGATTGAGCGGATCGAGGACGCACGCCTTGGCCAGGGCGGAGCCGCTCCAGGGACGGCCGGCGGCGGTCCCCAGCACGCCGGAGGCGAGCCAGAGCGCGGAGATCCCGCGGCCCTTTCTCGCGGCGCGCAAGGCGAGCTCGGCGGCTTCGTCTCTCCCGGCCTGATGGCGCCCGCGCAGCAGCGCGAGCCGCAGCGGGTAGAGAGGAAAAGCGGGATCGAGGCGCACCGCGGACGCAAGGTCGGCCTCCGCGGCGCGTTGCCGGCCGAGCGCGTCGGCGGACGCCGCGCGGTCATAGCGCCAGCGGGCGAGCTCCAGCGGCAGCAGGGCGAGCAGCGCCGCGGCGGCGTAGATCCGCAGCGGCCACTGCGTCTCCGGTCTTGCTTTGCCGCGCCCGCTCCCGGCGAGCGCCGCGCCGGCGGCGATGGCGGCGGCCAGGGGAAGAGCCGTGACGGCCAGCGCGCCGCTGCCCAGCGAGGCGACGGCGCCACCGGCGAGCCCGAGCAGACCGCCGGCCAGCAAGGCCGGATCGCGCCCCTCCTCGCGCTCGGCGAGCCGCCGGGCGAAGAACAGCGCCGTCAGAGCGAGGGCCAGCAGGAACCCGGTGAAGCCCAGCTCATAGGCGAGCTGCACCGGCAGCGAATGAAGCTCGCCGATCGCCTCTCCCCAGGGGCTCACCCGCGGGATCGGATCGAGGAAGGCGGTCGCGGTCCAGGCCGCGGAGCCCGGCCCCCAGCCCAGGAGGGGACGCGCCGCGAAGCCTTCCATCCCCGCGGTCCAGTACGCGGCCCTGGCCCGAGCGGAAGGATCTTCTCCGGCGACGATGCCGACAATGCGGGGCAACTGGACGAGCGAGACGAGGAGCGCCAGAGCCAGGAGCACGGCCCACCAGCGCCGCGGCCCGGAACGCGCCCGGCCGCCGAACGCCAGCAGAGCCTCGAACGCCAGCGCGGCGAAGCCCGTCAGGGACCGGCTCGCCAGGATGGCGAGAACGGCGAGCCCGCCGGCGGCGAGCCCCGCCCAGCGCCACGGCCCCGTCTCCCGCGCCGGCACTAGCGCGAGCGGCAGCAGGAGCACCAGCCAGGCGGCGAGCAGGTTGTGATGGCCGAGAGGCATGGCCGGCCGCGGCGCCCCCAGGATCAGCCAGTCGAGCAGGGCCCAGAGCGAGACGCCGGCCACCACGATCGCCACCGCGCGCAGTCCGCGGTGCCGGTCCTCCTCCCTTCGCCAGCAACGCTCGACCAGCCCGGGCAACGCGAGGAATGCGGGAAGGAGGAGCACGCCGACCCAACCGGCGCGCGACACCGGCGAGGCGAAGGCGCTCGCCGCCACCGCGATCCACAGTGCCGGCGGCAGCAGCCGTCCCGCCGCGCCCAGCCGCAGGGGATCTCTCCAGGGCGCGCCGATCCAGAAGACCAGTCCGAGCAACGAGACCGCCGCCACGGCGCCGGCCGGAGAGGAGACGCCCCAGAACGTCCCACACCAGGCGCCGAACAGCGCGAGCAGCAGGGACGGAGCGAGGCCGGCCATGGCGAGGCATTGTAGTCGGGGGCGGTGATATCCTCTCCGTCTCCGGCAGTCGAACCTTCCCAGGAGATTTCCCCCAATGACCGTACATACCGAGAGCAGCGTGACAAGAATCCTCGATTCGCTCGGCATCGAAGCCGAGAATTCCGGCGCCTTCGACGGTGAGTGGATCAAGACCCACGGCGAGAAGGTGGAGTCGCTAAACCCCGCCACCGGCGAGCCGATCGCGGCCGTGCGCCTCGCCACCGCGGAGGATTACGAGCAGGTGGCCGCCGTCTCCATGGAGGCCTTCCGCGAGTGGCGCACCTGGCCGGCGCCGCGCCGGGGCGAGGTGGTGCGCCAGCTCGGCGAAGAGCTCCGCCGCCACAAGGAGGAGCTGGGCCAACTGGTGAGCCTGGAAGTCGGCAAGATCCTCTCCGAGGGTCTGGGCGAGGTGCAGGAAATGATCGACATGGCGGACCTCGCCGTCGGCATGTCGCGCCAGCTCTACGGCCTCGCCATGCACTCCGAGCGGCCGAACCATCGCATGTACGAGCAGTGGCATCCGCTGGGGCCGGTGGGCATCATCACCGCCTTCAACTTTCCCGTCGCCGTCTGGGCCTGGAACGCCATGGTGGCCGCCGTCTGCGGCGACTCGATGATGTGGAAGCCTTCCCACCAGGCGCCGCTCACCGCCATCGCCGTGACCCGCATCGCCGACCGCGTGCTCAAGAACAACTCCGCGCCGCCCATCTTCAACCTCGTCATGGGCGGCCGCAGCGGCGTCGGCGAACGCCTAGTGGCGGACCATCGCGTGCCGCTCATCTCCGCCACCGGCTCGACGCGCATGGGCCGCGAGGTGGGCAAGGTTCTGGCGGACCGCTTCGGCCGTTCGCTCCTCGAGCTGGGAGGCAACAACGGCATCCTGGTGATGGACGACGCCGATCTCGACCTCGCCTTGCGCGCCGTGCTCTTCGCCGCCGTCGGCACCGCCGGCCAGCGCTGCACCACCACCCGCCGCCTCTTCCTCCAGCGCGGCATCGCCGCCGAGATGAAGCGCCGGCTGGTGAAGGCCTACGGCTCCATCCCTATCGGCGATCCGCTGGAGCGTGGCACACTCATGGGTCCGCTGATCGACCAGGCCGCCGTGGACAACATGATGGCGGCGCTCGAGCGGGTGAAGGCCGAGGGCGGGCGCGTCCTCTACGGCGGCAAGCGCATCGACCGGCCGGGCTTCTTCGTCGAGCCCACCCTGGTCGAAGCGCCGCGGCAGCTCCCCATCACCTGCGACGAGACCTTTGCGCCCATCCTCTACGTCATGGAGTTCGACGACCTCGACGAGGCGATCCACCTTCACAACGAGGTGCCGCAGGGCCTCTCCTCGGCCATCTTCACCCTCAACATGCGATCGGCCGAGCGTTTCCTCTCCGCCGCCGGCAGCGACTGCGGCATCGCCAACGTGAACATCGGCACGTCGGGAGCCGAGATCGGCGGCGCTTTCGGCGGCGAGAAAGAGACCGGCGGCGGCCGCGAAGCCGGCTCCGACTCCTGGAAGGCCTACATGCGCCGCCAGACCTGCACGATCAACTGGGGCACCGAGCTGCCTCTGGCGCAAGGGGTGGAGTTCAAGGTGGGAGCGTAGAAGTCATCCTGGGAGCGCCGGCGTCCTCGCCGGCCTCTTCTTCTTTGGATAAAGGAAGAGCCG
>JBIOVX010000011.1:0-2833 GCA_044868005.1 Thermoanaerobaculia bacterium
GACAAGCCCCGCCCCTACGTTCAGGAGGCATGATTCAGGACCACGCCTTCGAGCACGTACGCCTCCTCCGATTTCCAGCCGGCGTCGAGGTCGCTGAACGTCTCCGCGGCCCAGGCCTCGAGCTCGCCCAGGATCTCCTCCTGCACGCCAGGTGGCAGCACGGTGCCGCCCAATCCCGGCTTGGAGCGCCAATTCTCGATCGCCTGGCGCGGCACGTGCCGCACGGGCCAGCGCGCCACCACGGTCTTCGGCAGCTCCGCGGTGCCGCGCTCCCGGCAGGCATCGAGGACGCGGCGGCCGCCAGCCGAGCGCACGGGAAAGCCGCGCTCCTCGACCCGCCGCTGCATCTCGCGCGAGAGGCGCGCCTTGACGCTCTCCGGCTGGCGCTCGACCCAGCCGAGCACGCACGCCGCGCCCTCCGGCGCGGCCACGCGCAACAGCTCGTCGACCACATGCTCCAGCGGCAGCAGATGGATCGCCCGCGAGCTGAAAACAGCGCGCACCGATCCATCCGGCAGCGGCCAGGGCTGAGCGCCGTCCGCCTGCACCAGACTAACGCTGGCGATGCCGGGGCGATGGCGGAAGACCTCCAGCATGCCGCGCGAGAGATCCATCCCGACGTAATGCACCGGATGATTGAGGAACCACCGGCCGATCATCCCCGTGCCGGCGCCGATCTCGATCATCGTGCCGCCGGGCGGCGCGCCGGCCAGTCCCAGAACAGCTCTCGCGATCGCGCGGCAGTCCTCCTCCGGCAGGCCCACGCGGCGATCGAACTCCGGCGCCTGGCCGTCGAAGGGCGTGGGCGAACCGGGCGCAGGCCCCGGCCTGGATGCGGCGGTCGGCACGCTGAAACACCTCCGCGATCAGTTCAAGGTGCGCGCAAACATACGTGAAAGGGGATGGTGGGGCAAGCGCCCTACCCCGCCACCACCCGCCAGCTATGCGTCTTCGCCACCAGCCAGACGGGCATGCCGGGGGCAAGGTCCAGCTCGGCGACCGCGGCGGGCGTGAGGTGCGCGAGCCAGGGGCCGACGCGGACGTAGACCGAGGTGCCGACGGGGATCAGCTCGTCGACGCGGCCCGCCACGGCGTTGCGCGCGGAGAGGCCGACGGGCGGCGAGGTGGCGAGCAGCAGGTCTTCGGCATCGATGGCCAGCACGAGGTCCGCGTCCGCGGCGAGGTCGGGGGTATAGGGGATGGTCACCGCCTCGCCGCCTTCGAGGAGGACTTCAGTGGTGCCGCCGGCTTCGTCGTGGCGCGCGAGGCGGGCCGCGGTGACGTTCTCCCAGCGGCGCTCGGGGTCCAGGGCCAGCACCCGCGGCGCGAGCAGGGTCTGGCGCGCCGGTCCCACCTCCTGCACCTTGCCGGCATCGAGAAGCACCACTTCGGAGGCGAGCACCAGCGCCTCCTGCTGGCCGTGCGTCACCACGAGCAACGGCACCTGCAGCTCCTCGCGCACGCGGCGGATGCCGGCCAGGGCCTTGCGCGCCCGCAGGGGATCAAGGCCCGCCGTGGGCTCGTCGAGCAGCAGCAGACGGGGCCGGGCAAGGAGGGCCCGGGCGAGAGCCACCCGTCTTCGCTCGCCGCCGGAGAGGTGCCGCGGATACCGCGCGAGCAACGGCTCGAGATCGAGCGAGGCCACCAGGGTCTCGAAGTCGTTGTCGCCGGCGCGCCTTCGCGAGCGGCCGAAGGTGAGATTGCGCAGCACGGAGAGATGCGGGAAGAGGGCGCCGTCCTGCGGCACGTAGCCGAGCCGGCGGCGCTCGGGCGGTAGGAAGACTCCCGCCGCGGTGTCCTGGAGCACCTCGCCGCCGACGACGAGCCGGCCGCGCGCCCGCTTCAAGCCGGCGATGGCTTCGAGCAGCGTGGTCTTGCCCGCTCCCGAAGGCCCGAGCACCGCCGCCGCCTCGCCGAGGCGCGCCGCCACGGCGAGCTCGAAGCGGCCCTGGCGCAAGGCGAGATCGAGATCGATGAAGACGGAGCCGGGCACGGAGGGTCGGTTTACTCCGCGAGGGTCCTCTCGCGCCGGTGCGCCATGATCTCGGCCACGGCGAGGGCCGCGGCGGCGAGCAGCGCGGAGATGGCGGCGAGCGTCAGCGCCTCGCGGTCCTGCCCCACCTGCACGCGCTGGTAGAGAGCGAGAGCGAGGGTTTGCGTGCGGCCCGGGATGTTGCCGGCGACCAGGATCGTGGCGCCGAACTCCCCCAGGGCGCGGGCGAAGGCGAGCACCGTGCCGGCCAGCAGGCCGCGCCAGGCGAGAGGCAGCTCGATCTCGAAGAAGGCGCGTACCGGGCCATGGCCGAGCGTGCGCGCCACGGCCGGCAGCCGCGGATCCACCTCCTCGAACGCCGAGCGGGCGCTGCGCGCGAGGAGCGGAAACGCCACCACCGCCGAAGCGAGCACGACGCCGCGCCAGGTGAACGCGATGTCGAGGCCGAACCGCTCATACAGCGGCCGGCCGAGGGGACCGTTGCGGCCGAAGAGGAGGAGGAGCGCCAGGCCCACCGCCGTCGGCGGCAGCACCAGAGGCAGCGAGACCAGCGTCTCGACGACGGTCTTTCCCCGCCAGCCCGGACGCGAGAGGGCCCACGCCACCGCGATGCCGGGGACGAGGTTGAGCAGCGTGGCGGCCGCGGCCACGCCGACGGTGAAGAGGACGAGCGGCAAGGTGGCGGTGGAGGTCACCGCGGAGGATCATAGGGAGAGGAGGAGAGGCGGTCAATGCGACGCGGCAGGGCGGGTCGCGCCCCCGCGCCACCGTCCAGACCCGCCCCTACCCTAGGATCAGGTAGGTCTTGTTCTGTTTAGGGTAGGGGCGGGTCTGGAGGGG
>JBIOVX010000012.1:0-3563 GCA_044868005.1 Thermoanaerobaculia bacterium
GAGAGGGGAACAAGAAAAACAAAGTAGAGAAACGCGTTTTCTGTCTTTCTCCCTCCTCTCCCTCTGGGAGAGGAGGGCCGGGGTGGTGAGGGCTTCGGAGGGCACCGTCGTTCACCTCCGCTGAAACTCCGGCGAGCCCAGGATCACCCCCACCACCTGTTCGAGCGGCGTGGGCGGGCGGCGGTCGATCGGCTGCGGCGGCGCTTCGCCCAACTGATCGCGGATCTTGATCGAGCGCGATGGTCCCAACTCGGAATCGCCGAAGACCAGCGATTCATCCGGGTCGGCGTCTTTCGTGTTCTTGCCGGCGTCCTTGGGCGCCGCCTGGTCCACCTTGTTCGGCAGGTTCGGGTCGGCCACCATGGGGCCGAGGAGCTTGAGGGTGGAGGCGAGATCGCGGCCCGGCAGGAGGAGCCGGGCGTAGACCGACAGAGCCTCCTCGCGCGACTCCGGCTCGCGCCCGCCGTTCAGGGCCGGCAGGTCGAGGTCCGCGCCGCGCACCCGGCCGGCCGCGAGCTGGAGGCCGAAGTTCATGCGGTTGAGCAACGAGCCGGTGTTCACCCAGGCCTCGGCGCGGTCGGGATAGCCGGTGGGCGCCTGATAGGCGTAGAGCGGCTGGCCCATGCGCGCGATCCACTTGAGGGTCTCGCGGGGATCGCCGATTTCGCCTCCCGTGGCGCGCAGGGCCGAGGCGGCGAGTTCGAAGGGCGATTTGACCTTGGCGCCCACGGCCTCGCGGCTCCAGAACTCGGGCGATTCGGCGACGGCCGTCAGGAGACGCCGGACGTCGCCGCCGGTCTGCAGGTAGACCTCGGCCAGGCGGTCGACGAGGGACTGCGGCGGCCGGTCGGAGACGAAGCGGACGGCGAGCTTGGCGGCGATGTGCCGGGCGGTCACCTTTTGCGCCGCCAGCAGGTCGAGCACGGCCTCGCCGTCCTCGATGCCGCGGCCGGCGGGGAAGCGGACGCCCAGGACGGTCTTCGCTCCCGCGTCGTGCATGTCGGCGCGGAAGAGGAAGTCGCCCTCGGCGTGGAAGCCGAGGCCGCCGGCCCGCTCGGCGCGGGCGAGGCGCATCTCAGCCATCTCCCGCCGGCGGCCGGGCGGCAGGAGGCTCCAGCCGGTGAAGGCGCGGGCCACCTCGACCACGTCCTGCTGGGTATAGCCGCCGTCCACTCCGAGGGTATGCAGCTCCATCAGCTCGCGGGCGTAGTTCTCGTTGAGGCCCCGCGGACGCATGCGGCGCGCGAGCTGCTCCATCTCCGCGTCGCCTCGCGCGGTCGGCCCGGACCGGCGGCCGAAGGAGCCCTGGCCGCCGAAGCCGCGGCGGCCCCGGTCTTCCGTCATCCAGGCGCGCCGGCGCGGCTCGCGGCCGATCTCTTTCCCCATCGTCGTCGGCGATCCGTCCGCGGCCGAGGACTGGGCGTTGTCGAGGTAGAGCAGCATGGCCGGGCTCTTGGCCGTGGCCTCCAGCAGGTCCCGGAAGTCGCCGAGGGCGTTAGGACGGATGGCGTCGCGCTCGTAGGGCAGCAGGAAGGCCCGGGCCTTGTTGTCGGTCAGCGAAACGTTGAAGTGGTTGAACCAGAAGTCGGCCATCACCTCGGCGAGCTGATTCTCGGACTCGACGGCGCGCAGGAGCTTCTGGGTCATGAGCTGGCCTATCAGCTCCTTCTGCGAGCGATACCCCCGCTCGCGGGCGAACGCCATCACCATCTCCCTGAGCGCCGCGCGGTCCTTCTCCTTGAGGTCCTTGGGGGCGACGTCCGCGGGAAGGACGCCGGCCTCGCGCGCCTCGAAGAGAACGAGCCCGGGCGGTGGATACATTTGAGCGATCTCGCGCGTGGACATGCGCAGGGCCGGCAGGGCGCGGAGATCCTCCTCCACTTGGCCGTCCGGGAGGTCCGCCGCGAGCTGGCGCTCGAACCAGCCGTCGAGCCCCATCTTGACCACGGCGTCCACCTCGCCGGGCCGGGGACCGAAGGCGAACCGGTTGAGCAGGTGAGCGGCCGCCTGCCGCTCGCTGAGGCCCGCCTCCTTCCAGGGCAGGTGGACGGAGGGCTGAGCGTCGTTCGTCGCGCCGGCCCAGGCTCCGCAGACGATCGAGGCGGCGAGGACCGAGAACGAGAGGACGGCTGATTTCATCGACGACTCCTTCAGGGTATCTCCGGGGGTCTCCATTCTGAACCTGAAACCCGGAAAAAGGAGATTTCCTGCGGCGTCGGCGATAATCCGAGCGATGGCGTCGCGACGGTGGCTCTTCCGGTTGCTGAACCTGTATCCGCCCTACATCGGCGCGGGCATACGCGTGAGGACCTCGCCCGACCTGCGCACGTTCGAGGTGCGGATGCGGCTGCGCTGGTGGAACCGCAACTACGTGGGGACCCATTTCGGCGGCTCGCTGTACTCGATGTGCGATCCCTTCTTCATGCTGATCCTCATCGAGGCGCTGGGGCGCGGCTACGTGGTGTGGGACAAGTCCGCCACCATCCGCTTCCGCCGTCCGGGCCGCGGCACGGTGGCCGCCACCTTCCATATCCCGCAGGAGAAAGTGGACGAGATCCGCGCCGCCGCCGATGCCTCGGGAAAGGTCGAGCCGGTCTTCCAGGTGAACGTGATGGACGAGGCGGGCGAGGTCGTGGCGGAGGTCGAGAAGCTGCTGTACGTGCGGCGGAAGGACGCGCCGCCCGCGCCCTAGGAGAGATGCCCCGACGTTACGTCTCCGGTCCACCTTGTCAACCCCAGGAGCCACAGTTAAGCTACCGTCTCCTTTCCGAACGAGGACCGCCGTATGTCGAATCGCCGTCTCCTGCTCATCCCTCTCCTGCTCCTCGCGTCGCCGGTTGCGGCGGACAGCCTGCTGACCCTCCGCAGCAGCATCGAGGGCCTCAAGATGGATCAGCCGCCCGGCGAGATCCGGATCTGGATCGGCGGCGACAAGCTGCGGCGGGAGGAGGGGGACACCTCGTACATCCTCCGTCTCGACCGCGGCAAGCTCTACGTGCTCAATCACGCCGAGAAGACCTATACCGAGCTGGCGGTGCCTGTCGACTTGCAGAAGTTGGCCTCGCCGGCGGTAGAGCTCAAGGTCCAGGTGATCGCCACCAACGAGACGAAGAAGATCGGCAACTGGACCGCCCGCAAGTACAAGGTGGACCTCTCGAATCCCGGCCTGCACCTCGACACCACCATCTGGGCGAGCCGCGACATCGCCTCCTATGAGGCCTACGGCCGCCTGGCCGCGAGCCTCGCCGCCCTGCAGCCGGGCGGCGGAGAATGGTCGCGCAAGATGGAGCAGATCGAGGGCTTCCCCGTCCTGCAGGAAGCGGACGTCAAGATGGGGGACAGCCGTTTCCGCACCCGCGAAGAGCTGGTCGCGGTGGAGACCCGGGACGCTCCCGCCGACACCTACGAGCTGCCGGCGGGATACACGGCCCGGCCGGTGCCGCAGTAGGTTCGCCCAATCGCACCGGTCTACCCTCCGAAGCCTCACCCCCTGTCCCCCTCTCCCTGACGGGCGAGGGGGGACGATCCAAAACCGGTTTTGCCGATAGGAGCGCTCGGATTCA
>JBIOVX010000013.1:0-119022 GCA_044868005.1 Thermoanaerobaculia bacterium
CAAGTGGGAGCCGGTCGGCGCCGACCCGGCACCGCTTGCGGGCGAGGAGCGGCTGACTCTCTTCTCGCTGCCGTACCGCGACGCCGCGGGCCAGCCGCGCCGCCTCCACGCCGCCCTCCTGCCGGTCGCCGGCCGCGAGCTCTACGAGGGCGCCTCCCCCGGCCCCGCCGCTCTGGAGCTGCCGCCGACGACCGGCGACGACCTCGCGCCGCTCGCCGACCCGCGCAAGGCGGCCTGGGCCTCGGGGCCGTTCATCGCGCTCCGCGACCTCGCCGACGGGACGCCGCCCGCCGACCTGACCGACCCGATCGCGCGCGACCTGCTGCGCTTCGCGCTGCTCGACCTCGCCGATCTCATCAAGGCCGAGCTGCCGCAGGTCTGGGCCGCGCTGGTCGCCGGCTCGAGCGCCGGGCTCGCGGGCGCCCAGGCCCAGGTCTACGCGCTGCTCGACGCGGCCTTTCCCTGGGGTGACCGCTGGCGGCTCGCGGTGGTGCGCGCCGATGCCCGGCGCCAGGCGCTCCTCGCCGGCACCGACACCGTGTCGGGGACACCGGTCGTCCCGGGCTCGGCCCTCCTGACCCAGATCCGCCCCGCCGCCGCCGGTCTCATCGGGGCGGGCTTCCAGAGCGTCCTCTACGCGGCGCTCGACAGCGAGACCGAGCCCAATCCCGACGTGCCTTCGCCCGCCGCCGCGGCCCCGCTCGCCGCGGCGAAGGCGGCCAGCGCCGCCGCGTCGTCGGGCGAGCTCGACGGCGCCTTCTACCGCGCCCGCTGCGTCTACGAGCGCCCGCGCTGCGCCCAATTCTCGCCGCCGGTCGTCTCGGCGCCGTCGCGGCCCTTCCGGCTCGCCGCCTTCTTCGACCCCGACGCGCCGGCGCGTCCGCTCACCATCCGGCTGCCGCTCGACACCAGCATCAAGGGCCTCAAGCGCTTCCCCAAGGGCGTCTCGATGCTGCTCTCGAACAAGCTGCGCCAGCAGGTCGAGCGGGTGCAGGGGGCGAAGCTGGAGGACATCGACAACGGCGACATTCCGGGCCCCGAGCCGAGCTGGAGCCTGGGGATGATCTGCTCCTTCTCGATCCCGATCATCACCCTCTGCGCCTTCATCGTGCTGATGATCTTCATCATCCTGCTCAACATCGTTTTCTGGTGGCTGCCGTTCCTGAAGATCTGCCTGCCCATCCCCGTGAGGTCCGAGTGATGGCGACGAACGGCACCGTGCAGACGGAGGCGGCGCTGCTCGGGCGCGGCATCTCGTTCCCGCCGCGCATCGGTCCGGACGGCCGCATCGCGCTCTCGGAAGGCGCCGACAACGTGCGCGAGTCGATCCGCGTCATCCTTTCGACCGAGCGCCGCGAGCGGCTGATGCTGCCGCAGTTCGGCGGCGGCCTCCAGCCGTACCTCTTCCAGCCCAACATCGCCTCCACGCACACCCTGATCGAGGACCGCATCCGTCAGGCCCTCGGCCGCTGGGAGCCGCGCATCAACGTCGAGTCGGTGCGGGTTGCGGCCTCGGCCGAGGAGCCGCGCGAGGCGATCGCCACCATTCACTACCGTCTGACGGCCACCGGCGTCACCGGCCGTCTCGACCTTACCCTGCGGCTGACGGCCTGAGGAGACCGGCGATGCCCCTGACCGTTCCCCGCCTCGCCCTGCCGGTCCACCGCGAGCTGGTGCGCGAGGCGCTGGCGCGGGTCCCCTCCCACACGCCGGAGTGGACCAACCTCAACGACAGCGATCCCGGAGTGACGCTGGTGCAGCTCTTCGCCTTCATCGCCGAGGCGATCGGCTACCGGGCGGACCTGATTCCCGAGCGCAACCGCCTGAAGTTCCTCCAGCTCCTCGGCGTCCCGCTGCGGCCGGCGGCGGCGGCGCGCGGGCTGGTGGCGTTCCGCAACGAGCGCGGACCGCTCGCCGCCACCAACCTCGAGCCCGAGCTGGAGGTGCTCGCCGGGCGCGTCCCCTTCCGCACCAGGAACGCGCTGACCGTGCTGCCCATCGAAGGACGGCTCTATTACAAGGCGGCCCTCGATTCCACGCGCCGCACCGCCGCGGAGGCGCTCTACCGGCGGCTCTATCGCGACCTCGAGGCGGGCGGGCAGAGCCTCGACTTCTACGAGACCCGGGCCTTCGATCCGCCGGTCTCCGGAGTGACCCTGCCGTCGCTCCACCTGGCTCCGGAAACGCGGACGCCCGCCCAGCAATTGGCCTTGCCGGTCGAGCGCAGGGGCGACACGGTGGACGGCGCCCTGTGGCTCGCCCTCCTCGCCCGCTCTCCCGGCGAGCGCGAGCAGGTGCGCCCGGTGCTCGCCAACCGCGTCCTGACGCTCGCGGTCCTCCCCGACCTCGCGGCGACGAGCCGCGCCGTGCCGCCGGAGGGGAGCACCAGCCGCCTGGGCGGCGCAGGCCTCCTCTTCCACCTGCCGCGGCCGGCCGCCGGCGGCGCGCGCTACGAGCGCCTCGAAGCGCGCGCCAGCGCCGACCTGACGACCCTGCCGGGGACGGTCGAGCTGCGCCTCTCCGACGCCGCCGGCCTCACCTGGAACGAGGACCTGGACCCGCTGGAGCCGGGCGTCGGCGATCTGCCGCCGTCGCTCGCCGACACCGAGGACGGCGCGCGGCTCGTCACCTGGATCCGCATCCGCCCCGCCGCCGCCGGCTCGGTGCGCCTCTCCGGCGTCTGGATCAACGGCGCCGAGGTGCTGCAGCGCGCCTGGGTGCCGGCCGAGACGCTGCCGCCCGGCACCGGCGAGCCCGACCAGCGCGCCGTGCTGGCCAACCGCCCGGTGCTGCCGGAGACGCTCCGCCTGGCGGTCAACGGCGAGCTGTGGGAGAGGGTCGACGATCTCGCGGTCGCCGGTCCCGAGGTGCCACCGCCGGCGGTGGCCGGGACCTCGGCGCCGGCGTCCGGCGCAGCCACCGAGACGCGGCCGACCAAGGTCTACACTCTCGACCCCGAAGCGGGCGAGATCCGCTTCGGCCCTCCCGGCACGCGGCCGCCGCTGGGAGCGGTGATCGCCGCCTCCTACGCCTACGGCGGCGGGCGCGAGGGCGTGGTGGGGATCGGCGCCATCGAGAAGGCGCCGGCGCTGCCGGCCGGGCTCAAGGTGACCAACCCCGCTCCCACCTGGGGAGGCGACGAGCCGGAGTCGGTGGCCGACGCCGAGCACCGCGTGCCGCGCTTCGTGCGGCACCGCGACCGCCTGGTGGCGGCCGACGACTTCCACGACATCGCCTGGGAGACGCCGGGCGTCGATCTCGGGCGGGTCGAGGTGCTGCCGCTGGTCCACCCCGGCGTGCTCGGAGTGCCGGCCGACGGCGTCGTCACCCTGCTGCTCATCCCGCTCTTCGACGCCGAGCACCCGCAGAATCCCGAGCCCGACCGGCTCTTCCTGGAGGCGGTCTGCCGCCACCTCGAGCCGCGGCGCCTGGTGACCACGGAGCTCCACCTGGTCGGCCCGGAATACCAGGACCTCTGGGTCTCGGTGGGGGTCGAGGTGGTGCCCGGCGTCGAGCAGGGGCCGGTGCTCGACCGCGTCGAGGTCGAGGTCCGCCGTTTCCTCTCGCCGCTCGCCGGCGGCTTCGCCGGCCGCGGCTGGCCGCTGGAGAAGGCGGTCGAGGCGGGCGAGCTGACCGCCGCCGCCACCCGTGCTTCCGGCGTGGCGCAGGTCACCGGCCTGCTGCTCGCCAACGCCGAGGGCGGCCAGGTGACGACGCTGCCGATGACCGGGCTGCAGCTCCCGCGCCTCGCCGGCATCGCGGTCACCGCCGGCGATCCGGTGCCGCTCGCCGAGCTGCGGGGAGAGCCCCAGCCCGATCCGGGAGCGCCGCGCCGCCTGCCCGTTCCCGTGGTGCCGGAGGAGTGCTGATGGACGTCAACGGCACCCGCTACCACCTGCTTGACGGGCCGCGCGACTGGCAGCCGGCCCTGGCAGAGGCCGAGCGGCTGCACTGGGACGCGCGCCGGCGCGCCGTGACGCTCCTCCCCGAGCTGTTCCTCTTTCCGCGGCGGGGGAGCGAAGCGGTCTTCGCGCCGGAGGACCGCCGCGGCGCCGCCTGCGACCGCTTCGGCCACGTCTACTGGATCGGCGCCGGACGCGACGAGATCCTCTACCGGCCGGCGGGCTCCGCCACCGCCGCCACCTTCTGGCGGACGGCGGAACTGGGGGGCGATCCCACCGCGCGCTGCCATCCCGTCTCCGGCTGCCGGCCGCCCGCCCCGGACCGCCCGCGCTGCGGCGAGTTCGGGCCCCTGCCGCCGGCCACGGCCGCGGAGCCGCCGCCCGTCCTCTCCGGCCTCGCCGTGACCGACCGCCACTTCCTGGTCGCCGGCACCCTCGGCCTCGGCGGCCTCTTCGTCTTCGACCTCCACGGCGGCGGCGCGCCGCTCTGGCTGCGCTGGCCGGCGGCCGTGCCTTTCGCGCCCTTCGATCTCGCGCCGCTCCCCGGCGGCGGTCTCTGGGTGCTCGACCGCCCGGCGCCGGGCGCGGCGCGCCTCTGGCGGCTCGACCGCGACCTGCGCGTGGTGCGAGCGGGTGGCGAGATGCCGTTGCCGGCGCCGGCAACGCCGACCTTCCGCCCCGACCCGCCGGCGCCCGGCGGGGACGCCTGCGCGCCGCCCCCGGAGAGCTTCCCGGCCGGCCTGTCGCTGGCCCTCGCCTCGCCACCGCTCGGCGGCGACGTGGTGGCGGTCGCGGCTCTCCCCGATTCGACGGCCCTGCTGCTGGAGATCGACGCCGCGGCCGGCGACACCCGCCTCCTGCGCTGGAGCCTCGAAGGCCCGCTGGGCGGCCCGGTGTCGCTCACGGCGGCGCTCGCGGAGCTGGTGGAGGGGCCGGTCGCGCTGACCGGCCACGACCTGGTCTTCAGCTCCACCCCGGCTCCGGCGCCGGGCGAGATCGACGGCACCGTCTACGTGGCCGCGGCCGAGGGCAACCAGAGCTTCGCCTTCGCCCTCACCACCGGCAGCGTGGGCACGCCGGAGGCCGCGGCGCTCGAGGTCAGCGCCCTCGCCGCCTACCTGCCGATGCGCCGCTTCAGCGGCAAGGCGCTCATCGCGGGCCCTCCCGGCGATCCGGACGCCGCCTTCTACGACTTCGACGAGCACTGGCTGCCGCTCGCCGAGGTGCCGCGCCCGCGCTTCGCCCTCTCCGGCCGGCTGGAGGGCCTGGGCTTCCACGGCCAGCCGTTCGACGGCAAGGAGCCGGGATGCGTCTGGCACCGCCTGTTCCTCGACGGCTGCGTCCCGCCGGGCGACGAGGTAGTGGTGGAGAGCCGCGCGGCCGACCGTGCGGCCGACCTGGCGCACGCGCCGTGGCGGCGCGAGCCGGCGCTCCACCTGCGCGCCATCGGACCCGAGCGCCCCTTCGCCACCGCCGGCCGCGGCGCCGCCGGCGCGCCGGCCGGCGACGGCACCTGGGAGCTGCTCTTCCAGGGCGCCGTCGGCCGTTACCTCGAGCTGCGCCTGACGCTGCGCGGCAGCGGCCGCAGCAGCCCGAAGCTCCATGCCTTGCGCGTCCACTACCCGCGCTTCTCCTACCTCGACCGCTACCTGCCGGCGGTCTACCGCGAGGAGCCGGTCTCGGCGTCGTTCCTCGACCGCTACCTCGCCAACTTCGAGGGGTTCTTCACCGATCTCGAAGGGCGCGTCGCGGCGGCCGAGAACTTCTTCGACACCCGCACCGCTCCCGCCGAGGCGCTCGACTGGCTCGCCGCCTGGCTGGGCGCCGCTCTCGACGAGGAGTGGGACGAGGCGCGCCGCCGCCTGTTCATCGCCCATGCCGTGGCGCTCTACCGCCGGCGCGGCACGCCGCGCGGGCTCCTCCAGGCGATCCACCTGGCGATCGACCCTTGCCCGGACGAGGACTTGTTCGCCGAGGACGACGAGGCGGGGGGCGACGGCCGAGGGTTCGGCGTGCGCCTGGTCGAGGCCTACCGTGCCCGCCGGCTGCCGCCGCCCGTGGTGGGAGACCTGCGGGCGCCGATCGGCCCGTCGCAGATCCTGGCCGGCGGCCCCTGGCAGCCCGCCCACGGCGGCGCCCTCCTGCACCGCCGCTACGCCGACTTCCTGCGCCGCCGCTACGGCGCGGGCGGGCGGGGCGAGGATCCGGCGCGCGAGGCCGCCGCCCTCGCCGCGCTCAATACGGCCTGGGGGCGGAGCGGCGACCGCGCGCTCGCCAGCTTCGAGGCCGCCGAATTCACGCCCTTGCCGCCGGCTGCCGGCGGCGCCGAGGCCGCGGACTGGCGAGCCTTCGCCACCCCCGCCCTCGGCTTCTCGTATCCCGAGCTCGACGCCGGCGCCGCGGAGGCCTGGCGCACCTACCTGCGCCAGCGCTACCGGCGCATCGACGCCCTGAACCGTGCTTGGGAGCTACCCGCCGACCGCGCCTTCGCCGCGTTCGACGCCATCGCGCTCCCCGAGCGGCTGCCGCCCGACGGCGCGGCGCTCGCCGACTGGTTCGCCTGGACGACGATCGCCCTGCCGGTGGCGCAGAACGCCCATCGCTTCACCGTCCTCGTGCCCGTCGGGGCGGAGCTGCCGCCGGACGCCCGCCGGCGGCGGCTGGAGAAGGTGCGCGCCGTCGTCAAGCGCGAGCGCCCCGCCCACACGGCCTTCGACGTGCAGCTCTACTGGGCCCTCTTCCGCGTCGGCGCGGCCCGCGTCGGGCTCGACACCGCCGTCGGCGAGGGCTCCCGCTTCACCTCCATCGTCCTCGGCGCCGGCTATCTCGGCGAGGGCCTGCTCACCGAGGCGCATCCCTGGAACGTCCGCGACCGCCGCGTCCTCGGCCGCGATCCCGTCGGCCCGCCGCCGCTCGTCTAGGAGAGCCCGATCATGTCCACGTGCCAGTGCCACCAATGCGATTTCAGGACCGCCGCTGCGGACACCGCCGCCCGCGATCCCCACAAGCGGGTGCGCTACTCGACCGGGCTGGTGCTCGGGGTGGACGAGTTCAACCAGGAACAGCTCTATCTCATGGAGCGCGACCGCCTCCACCAGCGCGGGCTCCACGGCTACGGCACCGTGCTCGGCCTCGGCGTGGCGGTGCGCGACGGAGCCGACGGCCGCCCCGAGGTGGTGGTGGCCCCGGGCCTCGCGGTGACGCCGCGCGGCGAGTCGGTGTGCGTGGGGCGCGCCCAGTGCGCCCGCCTCGACGACTGGCTGGCCGCCCACGCCGGCGACCTGCCGGGGACGGGCTCGCCCCCCGGCTCGCCGCCGCTGGGCTCGCCCGCCGGTCCGCTGTCGCTCTGGCTCGTGCTCTGCGCGCGGGACTGCGAGACCGATCCGGTGCCGGTCCTCGGCGATCCCTGCCGCACGCCCGAAGACCTGACGGTGCCCTCGCGCATCGCGGATGACTTCTGCCTCGAATTCCGGCTGGCGCCGCCGGCGCAGCAGGAAGAGGAGGGCGTGCGGCTTCTCGGCGAGCTGCTCCGCGCCGTGGTGGTGAGCGACGTTCCGGGGCCGGCCGGCCACCTCACGCCGGAGGATCTGGCGGAGCGGGTGCGGCGCATCACCCCCGCGGGCTCGCCGCCCGCCCTGCCGGACCTCGCCGACCTCCTGGGCCCAAGCCCGGGTTCGCCCCCGGCGTCGCCGGCGGCCGGTCCCGCGCTCGCCGACCTGACGCTCCATCCGGCCGATGCCGGCGCCGCCCTCGCCGCCGCCTGGCGAGCCTGGATCACCGAGGTGCGCCCGCAGCTCGCCGGCGGCCAGGCGGGATGCGCCGACGGCGGCGAGCCCTGCGTGCTGCTGGCGCGGCTCGACTTCGCGGTCGCCGGCTCGCAGGTGGACGGCCCGGTGACGGTGAACGAAGACGAACGCCCGTGGCTGCTCCATACCCGGGTCTTCCAGGAGTGGCTGCCGGCGATCTGGGCGGCCGCGGCGCTGCCGGCGGCAGGCTCGCCGTCGCCCGGCCCGGGGCCGGGTCCCGGCTCGCCGCCGGTCTTCTCCCTCGTCCACGCCGACCTCCTCGGCCTCGGCGCCGACGACCACCCGCAGTACCTGCTCGTCGACCCGGTCACGCGCGCCCTGCTCGCCAACCTCAATGCCGCCGGCTTCCGCATCACCGGGTTGCCGCCGGCCGCCGCCAACGGCGAGGCGGTCATCTTCCAGCAGGCGGTGAAGGTGGGCGATACCGCCGGCGGCGACCTCACCGGCACCTATCCCAACCCGCAGGTGGACGGCCTGCAGGGCAACCCGGTGGCGCCGGGCGTGCCGGCCAACAACGGCATGGTGCTCACTTGGAACAACGGGCAGTGGGCGGCGGCGCAGGTCCCGGCGGGCGGCCCCCTCGTCCACGCCAACCTCCTCAGCCTGACCGCCGACGACCACCCGCAGTACCTGCTCGTCAACCCGGCGACGCGCGCCCTCGCCGCCAACCTCGCCGCCGGCGGCTTCCGCATCACGGGCCTGCCGGCGGCCGCCGCCAACGGCGAGGCGGTCATCTTCCAGCAGGCGGTGAAGGGGGGCGACACGGCGGGCGGCGACCTCACCGGCACCTACCCCAACCCGCAGGTGGACGGCCTCCGCGGCAACCCGGTGGCGGCGGGTGTGCCGGCCTTCGCCGGCATGGTGCTCACCTGGAGCGGCACGCAGTGGGCGGCAGCCCAGATCCCGGCGCCCCCGCCGCCGCCCCCGCCTCCGCCGCCCGACCTGCTGGACACCAACCTGGTGCGGATCGTCGCCCTGTCGTGGGAGCACGGCACCACCAACCGCCTGGAGCTCATCCACGACGGTAACCGCGCCCTCGGCCTGGCCCTGGCCTTCGGGAGCCGCGGTCTCGGGCTCGGTCTCCTGGTGCAAAGGAAAACCCTCGACGACCGCACCATACGCCTCTGGGTGCGGCAGCCCGAGCCCGCGACCTCCTTCTTCCGCCATCTGGAGGTGCCGATCAACGTGGTCCCGGCGCAGGTCGCCGCCACCGGTCCAACCGGGCTCATCACCGAAACCAAGTCGCTGGGCGACGCGGAGGTGCCGGCGGTGGTCCTGCTGCTCGACCCCGCCATCGCGGATCAGCTCATCGAGCAAGGCGCGCTGCTCACCGTCGAGGTGCGGGGCGAGTTCATCCTCGACGGTGAGGGCCGTGCCATCGACACCGAGTTCGCGCGCGGCGAGCTCCCCACCGGCGACCGCCGCAGTGGCGCCGAGCTCGGCATCCAGGGGGGCCGCTTCGAGAGCTGGTTCACCGCCGGCGACCTCATCCTGGACGGCATCAACTTGAACCGCGCGAGCGCCGAGGAGCTCACCGCCATCTCCGGCATCGGCCCGACGCTGGCCGGGCGCATCGTCGAGGTCCGCGAACGCCTCGGCGGCTTCAGGCGGCCCGAGGACCTGCGCGAAGTCTCGGGCCTCCCGGACAGCGTCATCCGCCGCCTGGGCGCCACGCGCGATCGCTGAGGGAGAGACTTCCATGGCCCGCGACCTGCTCGAACCGATTCTCGACGACGGCATCCGCAACCCGCACTACTTCGAGGGGCGGCTGCTCACCGCCGAGGCGCTGCGCGCCGACCAGGAGGCGCACCGCGCCCGCCAGCGCCGGCTGGGCCGCGCCATCGGCGCGGGCGTGGCAGAGGGGCTGTTCGTGACCGTCGAATCGCGGGGGAGCGGCCAGGCCTCGCCGGTGCTCTCGATCGCCCCCGGTCTCGCGATCAACGGCAAGGGCGACACGCTGGCGCTCGCCGCCTGTCTGTCGATCGGGCTGACGAAGTCGCCCGCGGCGCCGGGCGCCGGGCCCTGCCTCTTCCGCGACTGCCTGCCGCCGAGCGTCGGCATCGAGGCCACCGGCGAGGGCTTCTACGTCCTCGTGCTGTCGCCCGTCGCCCGCTTCGGCGAGCGGGCGCCGATGAGCGGCCTCTCCGAGCCCAAGGCCGGGGCCGGCTGCGGCAGCCGCTGGGCGATCGAGGGGGTGCAGCTCCGGCTGGAGCCCCTCGACCCGCTGGCGGCGAGCGGCGTCAGCGACGCGACGCGCGAGCTGCTCCAGGACGAGCTCCTCGGCGCCACCGCCGAGCCGGACCTCTCGCGGCTGCGCAACGTCCTCGCCCACCTCTGCCTCGGCACCGAGCAGCTCCCGGGCTTCGCCGTCGATCCCTTCGCCCGCGTCGTCGCCCCCGGCGGCGGTACGACGCGGCCGGCGTTGACCGCCTATGGCGCTCTCGACGACCTCCTTGGCAGAGGGCGCCTTTCGGACTGCGACGTGCCGCTCGCCCTGCTCGACTGGCGCCTCGACGGCGTTTCCTGGCTCGACAATTGGGCGGTCCGCCGCCGCCCGGCGCCGCCGCCGACCTCGGGTGAGTGGCCGACCCTCTCCGGCGGCCGCCAGCGCGCCGAGGCTGAAGCCGCCTTCTTCCAGTTCCAGGAGCAGCTCGCGGGGCTGCTGCGCGACGTCCCCAACCCGGCCGCGCTCCGCGCCCGCGAGTCGTTCCGCTGGCTGCCGCCAGCCGGCCTCGTGCCGCTCACCGGCGGCGCGCTGCCGGGCATCGCCCATCCCGCCTTCTGGACCGGGCTCACCGTGCGCGGCGTGCCCGTCCCCGGAGAGCCGGCGCTCTACATCGATGGCGCGCGGCTCGACGAGCTGCTGGCCGCGGCGCTCGACCACCCGCCGATCGATCTCGAGAGCGACGAGGTCATCTGGGCCTACCGCGTCCGCCAGAACGATCCGCTCCCCGGCAACGGCGCGAGCGCGCCTCCATATCTGGTCTTCGCCAGCGGCCACCTCCCCTTCGCCGGCACCGCCCGCTTCGACCTGGCGCGCTGGGACCGCTCCAACTTCGGGCTGCTCTAAAGCCCACGACGACGCGAGGACACGACCATGCCCCATGAGTTCCAGCCCGTCCGCCCCGGCGACCTGATCACCGCCCAGGCGTGGAGCGACCTGCTGCTCAAGATCGAGGAGATCGAGCAGCGCCTCGAAGCGCTCGGGAACGGCGGCGGCGGCACCCACCTCGCCATTACCGGGCGCATCCCCGCCAACGGCCCCTACCGCATCGGCGACACGATGGGCCTGCTCGGGGGCAACTTCCAATTCTCGCTCGGCGCGGCGCAGGTCTTCCTGAACGCCGTGCGCGCCCTCGACCTGACCGGCTCTACCGACACCCAGCTCGTCTTCGTCATCCCGCCGGTCCCGGGCGTCGTCGAGCCGGGCACCGAGGTGACCCTGCGCGTCCTCAACCAGACCGCGGAGGTGACGCAGCAGATCGCGCTGCGGCCGGCGCTGCAGGCGACCGGCGAGGTCGACGTCACCTGGATGAACGTCATCCCGGTCATCTTCGAGGAGGGGGCCCAGGTGACCTTCGCGTACCGCATCCTCTCGCGGGCCTCGGCGACGGCCGACTTCGCGATCGCCCCGTTCATCAACGTGGCCACCGGCCAGAGCACCTGGCAGAGCCGCGTGCAGGTGCTGGACAACAGCCAGAACCCCATCCCGGGCCCGGTGATCCGTCTCGCTCCGCTCTCGCAGCGGCTGTTCAACGTCCGCATCACGCAGATCCCCACCGGCACCCTCGGAACGCCCTTCACCTTGACCCTCAACGCCATCGCCGGCGCCATCCACGGCACCGCCGGCGCGCAGCCCTTCACGGTCGGCGAGCAGGCCGAGAATCCGGACCTGACGATCGCCCTCAACCCGAGGCACGTCCCGGGCGGCGCCGCGCTCGAGGGCGACACGGTGTTTTTCAGCCCCCAGGGGGGAGGTGGTCCGCGGTTGCGTTTCGCCGCCGAGTTCGAGGTGGCCGGCATCTACGACCTGACCGTCACGGCGACCGCTGGCTGGACCGTGGTACGTGCTCCCGCCACGCCCGCCTTCTACGAGATCCTGCCGCAGGACGTCTCGGCCGGGCGGGCGGTGCGCGTCCTGGAGATCGACATCACCCCCGCCGGCAGTCTTGAAGGGCGCACCACAGTCCGCCTCCAGCGCCGCGGCGCCGCCAACGGCCGATCGTTCACTTTGAATCTCGTCAACGACGTCTCATAGAGGGACACCACCATGCCCCACCAACTTCAGCCCGTCCGCCCCGGCGACCTGATCACCGCCCAGACGTGGAACGACCTGCTGCTCAAGATCGAGGAGATCGAGGAGCGCCTCGACGAGCTCGAGGGGAACAGCGGCGGCACCGGCCTCGCCATCACCGGCCGCATCCCCGCCACCGGCCCCTACCGCATCGCCGACACGCTGGTCCTGCTCGGGGGCAACTTCCAGTTCTCGCTCGGCGCGACGCAGGTCTTCTTGAATGCCGTGCGTGTCCTCAACCTGACCGGCTCGACCGACACCCGGCTCACCTTCGTCATCCCGCCGGTCCCCGGCGTCGTCGAGCCGGGCACCGAGGTGACCCTGCGCGTCCTCAACCAGACCGCGGAGGTGACGCAGCAGATCGTGCTGCGGCCGGCGCTGCCGGTGGTCTTCGGCGAGGTCGACGTCGTCTGGCTCAGCGCCAACCCGACCACCCCCCAGTCCGGGGACCCGGCGACCTTCGCGTATCGCATCACCTCGCGGGCCTCGGCGGCGGCGGACTTCGTGATCGCCCCGCTCGTCGGCGTGGCCGTCGGCCAGCCCCTCTGGCAGAGCCGCCTGCAGGTGCTGGACAGCAACCTGAGCCCCATTCCGGGTAACGCCATCCGTCTCAATCCGCTCGAGCAGCGGCAGTTCAACGTCCGCATCGCGCCGATCCCGGGCGACACCCAGGGAGTGGCCTTCACCTTGACCGTCAACGCCACCGCCGGCGCCGTGCACGGTACCTCCGGCGCGCAGCCCTTCACGGTCGGCCAGCCGGCCGAGACGCCGGACACGACGATCACCCTCAACCCGACGCAGTCGTTCCCGCAGGGCACCGAGCTCTCGGGCGACACGGTGTTCGTCTTCGTCGGGACGCAGGTGCGGGTACGTTTCACCGCCGAGTTCGAGGTGTCCGGCATCTACGACTTGACCGTTACCACCCCACCCGAGGACGGCTGGGACGTAACGCGCTTCGCCCTGACCACGCCCGCGTTCTATGAACTCCCGGTCTCGCCCGGCCAGCCGGCGGTGCGCTTTCCCGAGATCAACATCGGCACCGGCGGCGGCAGCATGCAAAGCACCGCCACGGTCCGCCTCCAACGCCGCGGTGCCGCCAACAGCCGGGCGTTCACCTTGAATCTCTTCAAAGACAATGGTTAACCGAGGAGGGATGTCATGAGAAACCTCCGGACCACGATCTTGCTGCTGGCGCTCGCCGCCGCGGCGCCAGCCCTGGCGCAGACCGACGTCTGCATCCCCGAGGCCTTCGGCGTGCCGGCGCTGTCCGGGCCGCCGAACTGGTGGGACTCAGGGCTTCCCGCGCCGCAGCACTGGCCCCGCCCCGACGACCCGCGCTGGCGCGGCGCCTTCGTCCACCTGCCGATGCCGGGCGCCGCCGCCACCGAGCACGTCACCTTCCGCGCCCTGCGCACCGCGACCGACCTCTACCTGCTCTGGCACGTCACCGTCGACCCGGTGCTCGACAGCAACGACCAGCTCTGGGTGGCCTTCAGCCCCAACACGCCCGGCGAGGAAGACATCCTGATCAACGTCGTGCCGTTCAACGCCGCGAACACCAACGTGCCGGCGGTCGCCGGCGATCCGCTGCCGCCGCCCTTCGGGGTCTCGGTGGCGACACGCATCCAGCCGGCCGCCTTCGCGGCGCCCCCGAGCCTGCCGCACTGGATCGACCCCGGCAACGCGGCCAACCACACGCGGGTCTTCCGCAGCACCGCCAACAACAGTTGGGCGATCCTGATGG
Source organism: Thermoanaerobaculia bacterium (assembly GCA_044868005.1). Lineage (GTDB taxonomy): Bacteria > Acidobacteriota > Thermoanaerobaculia > Multivoradales > UBA5704 > DATARR01. The sequence goes on from JBIOVX010000013.1 coordinate 13,747, forward strand.
AGGTGCCCATCGACCCCGACTTCGACGACGGCATCGGCCTGGCGAACGACTTCTCGATGTGGTTCGAGGTCCAGGTCAGTCACACCGTGCCGAACATGGTCCCGTACGCCTTCCCGGCCGCCCTCAGCTTCGACGAAGTGGCGGTATCGACCGACGACACCGGTTTTCAGGTCACCCGCCGCAACGTGGTGCCGCCGAACCCGGCGTGCCTCCTGGGCGTCTCGCTGGCCGTCGCCGACGTCGGCACGGTCGCGCCCGCCGCCGTCCCCTGCGATCCCACGGACACACTCTCGAGCAACATCGAGCTCAAGAACGCGGCCGGAACGGCCCCGGGCAGCAACGTCCTCTGCGCCCGGCCGCTCAACCAGACCGGCGGCACCATCGGCAACGGCACCCTCGACGCCACCTTCCGCACCGCCAACTGGGGGACGCAGCCGGACTGGAACTCGGTCCCGGACCCGCTCAACACGCTCTGGAAGACGGTCAACACGACGGCGGTGACGGGAGCGCAGATCACCAACGGCAACAAGGGCGCCTTGAGCTTCACCTGGAACCTGGTCGCCAACGGCAACGTCAACGACGTGAACAACGTCTGCACCTTCGATCCCCAGCCGACCGGCCTGGGTTGTGGGGCGGTACCGGCCGCCAATCGCCGCATGCGCCACCAGTGCATGCTCGTCGAGCTGAGCGGGGTGCCGGGGCTGAGCTTCTCGACCAGCAGCGTCTACCGCAACATGGACTTCGTCGGCGCCTCGACTTTCAAGCGCGAGGCCGAGGTGAGCGTCGTCGGCCTGGCGCCGCCGCCGACTCCCGAGCCCCAGCGCGAGGTCTTCCTCTACGTCCAGACCCACAACATGCCCGCGCGGGTGGCGGGCGGCGGGCAGGGTGACGAGCCGGGGCAGGAGCCGCCGCCACCACCGCCTCCTCCTCCGGATGACGCTCCCGGCGTCGCAGGCGCCGCCCGGCCGCCGCTGGGGGAGATCCCGCCGCTCGAGCAGAGCGAGTACGGGGCGCTGCGGGACGCCAATCCGACCTACGAGGTCCATGCCTTCCACGACACCGGACGCACGACCACGGTCCGCGGCACCACCTACCGCATCCTCGAGCCGCAGACCTCGTTCGGCTACTTCGTCGAGCACCATGGAGAGCTGGAGGGCTGGCGGCACGAGCTGATCGGCGCGCAGCAGATCGCCCCCGACTACTACCGCATCCCGGTCCCCGAGCAGGGCACAGCGAGGGTCACCACAGTCATCGAGGCCATCGAGCCGCGCCGCTGGTCGCTCAGCCTCCACGCCGGCCGCAACGACCCACGGGGCGACATCGGCAAGGTCTGCAGCGGCGACCTCTCCTGGGGCGTGGACCTCGAGTACCGCTTCAACTCCACCTGGGCCGCCGAGCTGTTCTACGGCCACGAGGACTTCGACTGCGGTGGCTCCGACGACGAGGTCGAGCACCTCTCTCTCAACGGCAAGGCCTACTTCCTGTCAGGACCCTGGCGGCCCTTCGCCGGTGCCGGAGTAGGGAATTACGACTTCTCTCCCGGCCCGAGCGAAACCGGCTTCAATCTGTTCGCCGGCTTGCAGGCCAACCCGCTGCCGCGGTTGGGGCTGGAGGCCACCGCCCGCTATCACTTCGTCGACGCGAGCGGTGTCGACGCCGACTTCCTCACCTATCACCTCGGTCTGCGGATCCGCTTCTGAAGAGGGGAGGAGGAGAGGAGCGCCATGCCAGCAACCGCCGCCATCGGCACCCTGCGCCTGACCGGCGCCGCCGCCGACACCCCGGCATTGCGGCTGCGGGCGGCGCGGGAGCTGGCCGGCGCGGACCTCAGCCCGCCCGGTCTGCCGCCCGCCGCGGTGCTGGTGGTGCGGCGGCTGGCCGATCCGCTGCCGCGGCGACTGGCCGGGCGCGAGCCGCGGCTGCGGCCGGACGCGGCATGGGAACGGGCGGTGCGCGAGCGCCTCGCCGCCGCCCTCCGCTCCGCGGCCCGTCCCGACCCGCATGGCGTGGTGCCGGCGGAGGCTCCGGCGCTGGTCTTCGCCGACGAGGCGGAGCTCCTCGCCTGTGTGGTGCGGCAGCGGGTGCGCGGCGAGCTGGCGGCGCTCTGGTGGTGGCGCGCCGTGCGCAGGCGGCTGCCGCCGGCGGCGACGGCCGGCCTGGAGAATGGCCGCGACCCGTCGCCGTTCCTCGCCGCCTGTCCCCGCGAGGCGCCGGCGGCGCTCGCATGGCTCGCTCGCTGGGGCGAGGCGGCGGCGGTGGCCGCGGCGTTCACACCCGCGTCCGCGAAGCGCGTTCTCGCCGCTCTCGCGGCGGAGCACGGGCTGCCGCCGGATCTCGTGGCGGCTTCCGGCGAGAAGGAGTCCGAGATGTCGGACCCTGGCGATCCGGACGTAGGGTCTGCTGCGCCCACCTCTACCGTTCCGCCCGAGCCGTGGCGCGATTGGCTGCCGTCCGAGTTTCTGGCCGTACCGCTCGCGCCGGAGGTCCGCTATCTCTTCGGCGTCGCCCTCGGGCTTGCGGCGGCACCTCATCGGCTGCGTTCCGCCGACGTCATCGAGAAGGCGCGCCGTTCCTGGCTGCCGCTTTCGCCGTTTACCAGGCCGCCGTCCACCGGCAGCGGTGAGCCAGCTAACGGCTCCGGCGCGCCATCCACCGCCGGCGGTGGAACGTCTACCGCCGGGGGTGAAGCGTCTGCCGCCGGCGGCGAAACGTCTACCGCCGGCGGTGAAGCGTCTACCGCCGGCGGTGAAGCGTCTACCGCCGGGGGTGAAGCGTCTACCGCCGGCGGTGGAACGTCTACCGGAGGCGGTGAAACGTCTGCCGCCGGCGGTGGAACGCCCGCCGGGAGCGGTGGGCGGCGCGCCGGCAGCGGTGGACCAACGGCGGAGCGGGAGCGCCTGGCCCCCCGGCTTTGCGCAGGCGCGACCGCCACGCTGGAGCCGCGCCCCGCGCCGGCAGTTTCCTCCGAAGTCACCCAGCGGAAGACGCCGGCATGGGGTGAGGAGGGCATCGCCACCCGAATCGGCGGCGTCCTCTACCTGATCCATGCCCTGCTCGACCTCGGGCTGCCGGAGGCCTTCGAGCCCGGCTGGCGGCTGGCGAGCGCCGCAGGGCCGTGGGGAACGCTCGACCTCCTCGGCCGCGGGCTCCTGGGGGCACGCTTCGCCGAGGTTGCCGGAGACCCGCTGTGGGTGGCGCTGGCCGAGCTGGCCGGCTGGCTGTCCGTCGATCGGAAAGGATCGCTCCGCACCGCCTACCGTGTTCCCGCCGACTGGCCGAAAAAGCTCGCGGATCCGTGCTACGGCTTCGCCTGGTCGGCGGCCGGGGGGCGGCTGCGCGTCTGGTCGGCGGCCGGCTACCTGATCGCCGACGTGCGCCGCGGGCCGGACAAGCCCTCGCGCCAGGCGCGGCGGGAGCTGGCGCGGCTTGCCGGCGTTCCAGACGATGCCCGCCTCATCCGCCGCCAGGCCGCCGCGGCGCCGCTCGTCCGCCTGCTGCCGCCGCTGCCGCCCGGCTGCCCGCCGCACCTCGGACGCTGGCTCGCGGCGGCGCTGCCGGCCGTGCGGCGCCGGCTCCTCCTCGCCCTCGCCGGCCGCCGTGCGGCGCCGGGGCGGCGGGACCCGGTGGCGCGGGCGCTCGCCGTGCGCGGACGCCTCTACCTCACCTCGAGCCACGTCGACCTCGTGCTCCCCCTCGCCGCCGCCGAGCTCGCCGCGCGCCGCGCCGGCCTCGACCGCGATCCAGGGTGGCTGCCGGCCTTCGGCCGGGTCGTCTCGTTCCATTTCGCATAAGGAGCGCACGTCGCGGAGCCCCGCCATGAGCCAACCCCTCGCCGCCGAACCCGAGCACGACACCTTCGCCGGAGTGCCGCCCACCGCCGGCGGTCATTTCGTGCTCTGTCTCTATGCCGCCATCTTCCGCCTCCTCCACCACGCGAAGCGCTTGAGCGAGGCGGACGGCACCACGCTGGAGGCCCTCTTCGAGCGCTACCCGTTCCTCGGCGAGTACTTCACCGAGGTGCGCGCCCATCTGCCCGAGGACCTCACCTGGAGCGAAGCCGCGGCCTGGTGGCGCGAGGAGCTGGCTGCCTGGGAGGCGGAGTGCGGCGAGCGCCTGCCGCTCGCCGATCTCGCGGCGCAGCCGGGAGTGGGAGAGGCGGGGCGGCTGGCCTTCATGATCGCCGGCCTCGTCGAGGAGGACTCGCGCTTCGGCACTCTCTTCGCCGAGCTGCAGGAGCCGCTGGCGCATCGCCGGCCGACGCTCGAGCTGGTCGGGCAGATGGCCGCCGGCGAGCCGGGGCAGAACGACTCCTGGGCGATCTGCCGGCCGCTCGTCGAGGCCGGCTTTCTCGCCGTCGCCGATCGCGAGGCGCCGCGCGCCGAATGGGTGCTCAAGGTGCCGCCGCTGCTCTGGGACGCCGCCCGCGGCGGCGCGGCTGGGAGCGCGCTCGTCCAATCCGGCCGGCCGGCGCCCTGGTGCCGCCTGACGCCGCCCGAGCAGCTCCCCGAGATCGCCCACCTGATGCAGCCGCCGGAGCTGCTGGCGCGCCTCGGCCGCCTGCCACAGCTCCTCGGCACCGGCCGCACGCGTACCCTGGTGCTGCGCGCCGCGCCGGGAGCCGAGCCGGAGGAGGTGTGCGGCGCGGTGGCGCGCGCCCTCGGCCGCGGCGCGGTCCTGGTGGACGGCGCCGCCTTTGCCGACGAGGGGCCGGCGCGCCTGCTCGCGCCGCTCGCCACCCTCACCCGCTCGCTGCCGGTCCTGAGCTACGACCTCGGACCCGGCGAGACGGCCGAGCCGCCGCCCCTCCCCGGCTACGCCGGACCGCTGGCGATCATCCTCGGTCTGGAGGGCGGCCTCGGCAGCCGCGCCGCGGAGAGCGCGGTCACCCTCGTCCTGCCGCAGCCGCGCGCCGAGCTGCGCGAGCGCTCCTGGCGGCTCGCCCTCGGCAGCCGTCCGGCCGAGGACCTGCCGGCGATCGCCGAGCGCTTCCAGCTCGCCGGCGGCTTCATCCGCCGGGCGGCGGAGATCGCCGCCGCCCATGCCGCCCTCGACGGCCGCGAGGCGGTGGCCCTGCCCGACGTCCAGGAGGCGGCGCGCGCGCTCAACCGCCAGCTTCTCGACACCCTCGCCGACCGTCTGGAAGCCGCCGGCGAGTGGAGCGACCTGGTGTGCGGCGAATCGACACACGCCAAGCTCGCGGAGCTGGAGAGCCGCTGCCGTCACCGCGAGCGTCTCCTCGACCACGTCGGCCGCGGTTTCCGCGCCAGCGGCAACCGCGGCGTGCGCGCTCTGTTCACCGGCACGAGCGGCACGGGAAAAACCCTCGCCGCGCGCATCCTCGCCGCCGAGCTCGGCCTCGACGTCTACCGGGTCGACCTCGCGGCGGTCATCAACAAGTACATCGGCGAAACCGAGAAGAACCTCCACCGCGTGCTGTCGCGCGCCGAAGCGCTCGACGTCGTGCTGCTGCTCGACGAAGGGGACGCCCTGCTCGGCAACCGCACCGAGGTGCGCTCGGCCAACGACCGTTACGCCAACCTCGAGACCAACTACCTCCTGCAGCGCCTGGAGACCTATCAGGGGATCGTGGTGGTGACGACCAACCTGGGCGAGAACGTCGATGCCGCCTTCCAGCGCCGCATGGACGTGGTCGTGCCCTTCTTCCCGCCGCAGGCCGAGGAGCGCTGGCGCATCCTCGACCTCCACCTGCCGGCGGATCACGAGGTCTCGCTGGCGTCCCTCGAGCGGCTGGCGGTGGCCTGCGCCCTGACCGGCGGCCAGCTCAGGAACGCCGCCCTCCACGCCACCCTCCTGGCGCTGGAGGAGGGTGGCGGGCCGGTGGCCTCCGCTCACCTCGAGAACGCGGTGCGTAGCGAGTACCGCAAGACCGGCGCCGCCTACCCGCTCAGCGAAGGCCGGCGGCCGGCGCACGGCGGGGTCGAGGCCTTCATCGCCGCCCTCGGAGGGAGCGCGGGGTAAGCCCCATGAGCGCTTTTCAGGCCGCGACAAAAACCACGGCGAAGCGGGCCCGTCAATCCCAGCCTCCCGCTGCGAAGAGCGAACCCTCGCGTGCGCAGGGCGCAGCTCCCGCCTCGCAAGCGCGCCTGGGTCCGTTGTACTCCGGAGGCCCCGTGGTCGGCCTGGGTCGCCCCGGCGCCGGCGGCGAGATGGAGCCGGTGCAGCAGAAGTGTGCGGCCTGCGAAGCGAAAGAAGCGGGCGGTGAAGCGGAGCCGGTGCAGCAGAAATGCGCGGCGTGCGAGGCGGAGGAGGCGAGCGGCGGGGCCGAGCCGGTGCAGCACAAGTGCGCGGCGTGCGAGGCGGAGGAGGAGAGCGGCGAGGCGGAGCCGGTGCAGCTCTGGAATTGCCGCAAATATGACGAGCCCACCTGCGTGGTGCAGACCCAGGAGGACGATGCGAAATCGCCCGTGCAGTCCAAGTGTGCGGCGTGCGAAGCGGAGGAGCGCGTGCAGCACGAGGGGGAGCCCGTCCGCAGCCCGCGCATGATCCGGCGCGAGGCGCGCCGCGGACTGCGGGACGCGAGCCTGCCCCTGCCCCATGCCGAGCGCATCCAGGCTGCCTTCGGCCGCCACGACGTGTCGCACGTGCGCACGAGCTTGGGGGGATCCTCGCGGGCCGCGAACAGCCGGATGGGCGCCCTGGCGTTCACCTCGGGGGATCGCATCGGCTTTCGCGAGGACCCATCGCTGCGCCTGGCCGCGCACGAGGCGGCGCACGTCGTGCAGCAGCGCGAAGGCCTGAGCCTGCCGGACAACGTGGGACGCGCGGGAGACCGCTGGGAGCGCCACGCCGATCGCGTCGCGGATAAGGTGGTGGAGGGAGGCTCGGCGGAGGCCGTGCTCGATGAAGTGGCGGCGCCGGCCGCGCCGTCGAGCGGGGGAGTGGCGCACGGCGGGAGCGCCGCGCCGGCTGCTTCGGCCGCACCGGCCACACCGGCCGCGGCGGCGCCGGCGGTCCAGCAACAGATCACCTCGGGCGCATCGCGGTTGTTCGAGCCCCCTCCGGTCACTCCCGAGGTTCCCGCATCGACGGCGGAAGGCGCCGGCGAAAAAAAGAAGGCCGGCGCAGGCGAGCAGGAAGGTCAGGCCGAGGAAGGCTCGGCGATGGAGGCTGCCGAGGAGGGAGACAGCGAAGCGCCGCCCGAAGGGGTCACCACAGGCGGAGCCGCAGCAAGCGCGCCGGCCTCCGCAGGAGGCGCCCCGCCGCCCGCGGGCCCCCCGGCGGCGGGCGGTCCGGCACCCACGCCCGGCGCGCCGACTCCGGCCGCGGGCGCCCCGCCGGGTCCCGCCGCCGGCGGCCAGGCACCGGCGGCGGTCACGTCGGCACAGGCCCCCTGCTACAAAGTCGATCCCCCGCCGAAGCCCAAAAACGCGCCGGAGCCCAGCTCGGACGATCAGGGGGCCAAGCCGAAAGAGGAACCCCAGGTCACGTTCGACGAATGGCCGGCCGAGGTCGACGAATGCCCCGCGGAAGCGGCCGTGGCGCAAGCGGGCCAGCAGATGCCCGAAGGCGTGGGCGCAGGCACGGCGCCGGCAGGAGGTCCCGCCGCCGGCGGCGCGCCCGCGACCACCACGGCGGACGTCCAGACCGGAGGACCCGCCGCCGCGGCGGGCACCGGAGCCGGCCCGGCCGCGGCCGGCGCCGGTGCACAAGCGATGTCGACGGCTGCGCCGGCACAGACCGACCAGAGCATGGCCCAAGCCGGCTCCATGGATGGCCCGATCGCGAGCGCCGAGGGCGAGCGCGACACCGCGGTCACCGACTATCTCGCCTCGATGGACGGGCTCGGAGAGGTGCTCGCCCGTTCCCAGAGCCTGGCCTCGGGAGTGACGTTCCCGTCGGCGGAGGGCCTCGAGCAAGCCAAGGCGCGCCAGACGGCGATGGCTCAGACGCGGGCCTTCATGACTCGCGCGGCCGGCCAGATCGCCGGGGCCGTGGCCTTCGCGCGCGAGCAGGTCCCGGGACGCCTGGGGGGACTGGCCGAGACCACGAAAGCCAATATCCAGGGCGCGATCGAAACCGAGAAGGCCGCGATCTCCGACCGCATCGCACAAGCCCGCGCGCAGGCGAGAGCCGGAGCGGCGACCGCGCGCGCCCACGTCCGCACCGAGTATGCCAACAGCGCGGCGCTGATCGAAGCGTCGACCCTCGCCGCCCTCTCCGCGCTCGACACGGAGTACGAGACGTCGGTCGGGCTGGTCGACGAAAAGGAGACCACCAGCCTCGACGACGTCAACTCCCGCTTCGCCACCGGCCGCACCCAGCACGAGAACAAGGGCCCCGAATACTCGAAGCGGGCGATCGCGCGCGGGCAGGCGCACGCGGACCAGTACGAGCGCTGCAAAGGAGACTACGACGACGACGGATTCTGGACCGGCTGCCTCACCGTGCGCCGCGCCAAGGCTCAGCAGGACGCGGCGTGCAAGACGGCGTCGGGCTACCACAAGGTCTTCCTGCGCACCGCCAACAAGAAGGGCTACGACCTCAGGGAGCTGCGCAAGCGATACCGCTGCGCGGTCATCGCGGGCGCCCGCCAGGTCAATGAGACCTTGGACACGACGCACGAGAAGCTCGTCTCCGGGCTCGAATCCGGACGCATGCAGGCGATGGGCGGCATCGCGCTCGCACGCGACCAGAATCTCGCCGCGATCGACAGCGCGCTGGCCGCCACGCTGAAGGCCCTCTCGGCGCAGGAGTTCTCACAGCGCCAGGCGGTCAACGACACCGGCTATCTCAAGCAGCTCGCCGTCGAGCAGCTCGCTCACTCCAGCGCGGCCAATCTGGCGCGCGGCATCTCGACGGCCATGGGCTCGCTGGAGCAGACGCTCACCACCCTGCGGGTGACCTTCGCCCAAGGCGTCCCGGAGCCCGAGGCGCTCGCGCAATCTCTGGCCGGCGCCGAGGCCGCGCTCGGCGGCGGCATGGGCACGCTCCTCGACACCATGGAGCAGGGCGCCCAGCAGTCCGAAACGCAGCTCGGAGGATTGGGCTCTGCCGCGCTCGACGCGCTGCGCATGCTCACCACCAGCAACGACGAGCTCAGCATGCAGGCCGAGAGCGGGTTCGCCGGCCAGATGGACGGCCTGAAGAGCGGCGCCTCCCGTACCTTCGCCCAGCTCACCGACACCCACGTCGAGCAGGCGGATCAGGCGGCGACAGAGGGTACGGCGAGCATGCAGCAGGCCGTCGCCGGCTTCGACGAAGCGCTGGCGACCATCGGCGGAAAAGTCGACGAGGCGATCGCCAACTCGCTGCAGGAGCTCGACAAGGATCTCGGCAGCAAGCTCGGCGAGATCGACGACCAGATCGCCACCGAGGCCTGGAAAGCCGCCGAGAAGGAGCAGCCCGCCTGGAAGAGCGTCGTCGCCATCGTCCTCGTCATCCTGGTCATCATCGCGGCGGCGGTCATCAGCATCGTCACCCTCGGCGCGGGCGCGAGCTTGTTCGCGGTGATCCTCGTGGGCGCCCTGGTCGGCGCCGTCAGCGGCGGGCTGATTCAGATCATCAACAACTGGGCCTCGGGCGAGGCGTGGGACAAAGGCCTCGTCCAGGCGATGGTCATGGGGGCGATCGGCGGCGCGATCGGCGGCGGTCTGGGCTTCGCGGGAGGAGCGCTCGCTTCAGGAGCGGCGGCCGCGGGCGCCCGCGCGGTGACCCAATTCGCCATCACCGTCGGCGCCGATCTGGTCTCGGAAGGAATCACCCAGACCATCGGCTACTTTGCCTTCGGCCAGGAATTCAACTGGCAGGGCTTCGCGATGGCGGGGGCGATGTCGGGAGTCAGCTTCCGCGCCCACCCCAGCGTCCCGCATCCTACTGCCCCCCACGCCCCGGCCCCCCACGCCCCGGCGCCGCACGGTCCGGCGGCGCCGCACGCCGGCGCTCCCCACGCCGAGGTCCCGCATGCGCCGGCGCCGCACGCCGAGGCTCCGAGCGCTCCGCATCCGAGCGCCCCCGAAGCCCCGAAAGTGCCTTCGACCGGAGCGGCCGGCGGCAGGCGCGCCGCGGCCACTCAGATCGCCGGCGGTGCCCTGGTGGGCTTCGGTCTCGAAGGCCTCACCTCGCTCATCAGCGGCGAGGAGTTCGACCTCTCACGAGCCGCGTCGTCGGCGGCCTCGGGTGCGGTCGGCGCGCGCGCGTCCCGTATGGGCGGCCATGGTGGCGGGCCACGGCGGGAACCCACCACGCCTCTCGGCCGCGCCGCCAATCGTTTCCTCAACTTCGATCCCGGCGGCGTAGGAGCGCGGCTTGGAAAGCGCCTGGAAGGACTCGGCGGCCGGGCGTTCGGCGCACGGCCCGAAGTGGAGCTTCCGGCGGGTGCGCGCCCGCGGACTGAAGAAGCTGCTCCTCGGCCTGTCGAGGAGCCCGAGGCGGCGCGACCGCGGCCGACGGAGGAACCCCAGCCCGAGGCGACGCGACCGCGACCGACAGAAGAGCCTCCGCCGACCCGGCCGCCCGAGGAAGGAGTCGAACCTGGCGCGGGACCGCGAAGGGAAGAGGCTGCCGACATTTCCGGGAGGCGTGAGCTCGAGTCGCTGGTAGACACCCCTGCACGGCGAGCTCTTCAAGAAGAAGCCATGATTGGCCGCAGTGTTGAAGTCAAGATTGGCGGGGAAACACACACCCTCTCAATCCAGAGGATGGGTGACCGCCTCCTAATGATTCTTTGCAGCAATCAGTGCGGCGAATTGATCCTCAAGGTCCGTCGCCTGCAGGCAGGTGTGGAGCGTGGCTCTCCGGCTTGGCGTGATCTGGAGGCGCTTGCGACACGAGCGCTTGCAGCCGACACAACAATCAATGGAGTTACACCGCGATCCAGTGAGCAGGCAATCAGGGATGCGAACACGGAGCTCGATGGTTTGCGAGCCGAAATGCTTGGTATCGAGACCCGCCATCCAGGTCTCGTTGATCCGGATGTGCCGGCTGCCGGAGCAACACAAGCTACCGCGTCCGGCAGAAGAGTCAAGATGGAAGATCACCTTCCGGCGGGCGTAAGGGTCGGCGATCCTGTAACGCTCAATCTGGAAAATGGTGTTCCCGCGCTTCCCCCAGAGCTTCGGAACTTGCCAGAAGGTGTGGAGTTCGTCTATGTGCTTCGAGACAATGTCACAGGCGAGGTCCTCAAAATAGGAGAGACTGCAGACATTTCTACACGGGCCCGAGACTACGAATCGGCAGCGCGGCTGCATGCGATGGGGCGGAGCGTGTCTCTGGAGGTCCAGCCCGTTCGCCCCGGATCGCAGGGATTTCCCGATATCCGATCGATCGAGACCGCCTTGCGCAGTAGCGTCGAAGCAGGCATTGCGGCGGAGCGAGCCGGTGTCCAGGTTCCTCCGCGAACGCCGCCACTGCCCTGGGATGCGACTCTCATCACACTGCCGGGAGCGGGAGGGCAGCGCGTGAGCCGTCTCGTACCGCATGGCGAGCCCGCAGGTCAGGCCACTCCGGGCCAGTACGATCCGAGGAACAAGACGCGCGCCAGGCCGCCCGCCGCCGGCGAAACGCCCTTGCAACCAGGCGAGAGCTACTGGTTCAGGGAGCGGAAGTGGGATGTCAGCGGATTTCCTCATCCGCCAGCCCATGTCCCGGGATGGAAGCCTCCGCAGTTCGCAGAGCGCTTCAGTCCTGTCCCGCAGACGCCGGAAGAGCTTCACAGGGCATTGGGACAAATGTTTGCGGACCCACAGCATCAGCATCTCGGAAAACCCAGCCTGCGGAGTATTGAGAGAGCACTTGGCGTTGGGAATGATACTGTTCGTAAATATATGCAGAGCGCGGGCCTTACCGTTCAAGATCTTGTCAATCCGCGAGGAGGCCAATGAGCAACAGCGAGAGCCAATGGAATATTCAAACTGTTCCGCAGAGCTTCTGGGACAGAATCGAGAGCGCTGGCAGGGATGCCGGCAAGTTCGAAGAGAGTTTGATGGGATTATCTGAGCGTGATCTTCGTGAGCTGGTCGCCCAGTACGACGGGCTCTCTCAAGCCTTGATCATGAGTGGCTATCAACGTTTCCCCGAGGAAGTACAAGAGGAGCTGCCTGAAAGGCTCAAGGAGATAGCGAATTGGGTCATCACGCAGGGACGTACTTACTATGAAGATATACTGGTCCATCCAGAGAAGTTTCCGAAACGGAACGAAGTGCGCCGTCCTATTTTTGCGGGCTCTATCATCGACGTCTATGCCCGAAAGTTTGGACCCTGGCGAGACGAGGAGTGACTCATGACTCATGACCCCGCCGGCATGCTCAAAGAGCTTCTCGACCATAGGCGAACCGCCCGCGCCCTGGTGCTGAAGGCGGCAGACCTGCACGGGTCGGATCTGGCGGGATTGCGTGCCGACGGCCTCGATCTCGAAGAGGCCGATCTGCGGGAGAGCTCCCTGACGGAGGCGAAGTGGAGAGGCTGCGTCCTGCGCGATGCGCGCCTCGACGGCGCGGATTTCACCGACGCCGTCCTCAGGATGTGCGATCTCGATCAGGCGCGCGCGAGCAACGCGAAATTCGTGCGCACCCGTCTCGAGAACAGCACCGCGCGCGGGGCTCGATTCGACGGCGCCGACCTGACAGGGGCCGTGTTGACGGATACGGATTTCTCCCGCGCCAGCCTGTGCGGTGCGATCCTGGAGGGCGTTTCGGCGTCGGGCGCGGATTTCCGCGGTGCCGATCTGCGCGGCGCCAAGCTTCGGGACGCGGTGCTCGTCGATTCCGACCTGCGCGGCGCGGACCTCACCGATGCCGATCTCGCCGGAGCGGACCTGCGCGGCGCGGATCTCCGTGGTGCCATGGGCGGCCCCGCGGCGCTGCCGCAAGAGGAGGCCGAACCGACGGCCGCGTTGCCCGCCGAGCTGAAGGCGCTCACGGGAACCATGGCTCCCATCGTGCTCGAAGTGCTGCGCACGGCAGGGCGGCGGGGCGTCATCGATCCCGAGACGGCCCGGAGGCTGATGGCGGAGGCCGCCGCCTTGCAGCGGAAGGCCTCGCCCGGAAACGCGCCGAGCGCAGAGACGATGAATGCCGTGTCGCGGGTGCTGGACGAGCTCGGCGATAATGTGCTTCCGGGCCTGATCGGCGCTCTCCGGCAGCCGAACGAGGACGAGCCGTCCCCCGAGGTCAAGGCCATGATCCTACGGCTGCGCGAGGAGCTCTCGCTGGATGAAACAGCCACCGCGGAAGACGTTCTCCTGCGGCTCATGAACCCCGAAGAGCGAACGAATTGATCGCTGCCCCCGCGACTCTCCCGGCTCCCGCGCCGGCCGTGCTGCCTCGCCGGCTGTGCGACTACCGCAACCTGCACGCCGGCGAGACCATCATCGTCTGCGGCTGCGGCCGGTCGCTCGCGGAGCTCCCGGCGCCCGAGCGGCGGCTGACGATCGGTGTCAACGACGTCGGGCGCCTCTTCGACCCGACCTATCTCGTCGTCGTCAATCCGAAGAGCCAGTTCCGCGGCGACCGCTTCCGCCACGTGGCGGCGAGCCGCGCCGGCGCCCTCTTCACCCAGCTCGACCCGGGGCGCGACCTCGGCATCACGCACCCCTGCATCGTCCGCTTCCGCCTCGGCCGCCGCGGCGGCACCGACCTCGACGATCCCGATACCCTCCCCTACACCCGCAACTCGCCCTACGTGGCGGTCTGCCTCGCCGCCTTCCTCGGCGCGCGGCGCATCGGCCTGATCGGCGTCGACTTCACCGACCACCACTTCTTCGCCTCGACCGGCGCTCACCCGCTCTCCCGCGAGCTGGCGCAGATCGACCGCGAGTACGGGCACCTCGCGGCCGCCTTGGCCCGCCGCGGCGTCGAGCTGGTCAACCTGTCGCGGGAGAGCCGGCTCGCGGCGCTGCCCAAGGTGGCGCCGGCGGAGTTTCTGAAGGAGGAGGGAAGCGCAAGAACGGAGGAACGGCCGGCAAGGGCCATCAAGGCTGCAACAACCGAGGACCTGGGAGAGGCGCCGCGGGTGTTTTTCGTCCACTACCAGTTCCTCTCCTGCGGCGACGTCTTCACCCGCGGCCTCGAGCACGCGGCCCGCGACCTCGGCCTCGCCTGGGCCGGCGCCGCCTGGGACGACCCCCGACTGCCCGAGCGGGTCGAGCGCTTCCGGCCCGACCTCCTCTTCGTCGTCCACGGCCGCCGCTTCCGGCAGCGCTGGGGCGACCGCTTCCGCGGCGTCAGGAGCGCCGTCTGGCTGCTCGACGAGCCCTACGAGGTGGACGACACCGAGCGCACCTCGCAGGGCTTCGACGCCGTCTTCGTCAACGATCCCTCGACCCTCGGCCGCCACCGCAACGCCCACTACCTGCCGGCGGCCTGGGACCCGCACCGGCACGCCGCCGGCCCCGATGAGGAGCGGCGCTACGCCGTGGGCTTCATCGGTGGCGGCAACCCGGCGCGCGAGGAGATGCTCGTGGGGCTGGCGCGCGAGGGGCTGCTGTCATACGTCGTCGGCGGCCCCTGGCGCGCGCGCGAGCTGCGGGCGCTCTCGCTGGGCGCCAACGTGCCGCCGGACCGCACCGCCGCGCTCTACCGGCAGACGAAGTTGGTGGTCAACGTCTTCCGCGATCGCCACCACTACAACCGCCGCCGGCTGCCGGCGACCTCGCTCAACCCGCGGGTCTACGAGGCGCTGGCCTGCGGCGCCCTGGTCGTCTCGGAAGAGCGGCCGGAGCTGGCCGAGGTCTTCCCCGAGCTGCCGCGCTTCACCACCCCCGCGGAGCTGACCGCGAGGGTGCGCGAGCTGCTCGGCGGCGGCGCGCGGGCGGCGGCGGTCCTGGCGCGATGCCGGGAGCGCCTGGCCGGCCACAGCTATACCGACCGCCTCCGCTCCGTTTTAGGCGTGTGCCTGCCGCCGCGTGCGGACCGGGCGACGGAGGCGAAGGGGAAGGAGATGAAGATGGAGGAGCCAGCAACCAGGATCGACTTCAAACGAGCACGCAGCAGGCCGGCCCCCACCGGCGCCCGGCAGTCCCGCGCGAAGGGCACGCCGCGGCCGCCGCAGGGCTGGGTGGCCTGCGGCGCTGCGATCGTGAGAGCTGTGGCCGGCGACGAGCTCGAGCTCGCCAAGCGGCTCGATCTCAGCCCTGCTTCCGAGGAGGGCCTGGCGAGCGAGCAGCGGTATGCCGGTGTGGCCCTTGCCTGCGAGGCGAGGCTCTCTGCCGACGCCTGGTTCGTGGCCAAGGTCCACCAGCGGGAACCTCACGACCAGGCCACCAACTCCTACCACCTGATGGCCCAGCCGGGCAACGGCTATCTCGCTCGCCACCACCTGATCTTCACTCCGGTGGAGATCCCGCGCGAGAGATGGGTAGACCTGATCCTTCGCCGCGAGGGCGACTCCCTGGAGCTCACGATCGACGGCACCGTGACGGCGAGCCTGAGCGACCGGCGGCTGCGGGGCGGCCATGCGTTCCTGGGCCTCAAGGGAGGAAGGGTATGGCTGCGCCGGCTGCGCCTGACCGATCTCGGCGGCTCGCTCCCGGATCTCGGAGAGCCGCTCGCCGGCTCCGAGCCTCCGCCTCACCGGGTCCTGCGGCGCGCGGCGCAGCCCGGGGCGCCGAAGGTGAGCATCGTCACCACCGTCTACGACCGCACCGCATGCCTGGCGCGCGCCATCCGCTCGGTGCAGCAGCTCCTGTTCCACGACTACGAGCACCTGATCATCGCCGACGCGCCGCCGCCGGAGGTGCTGGCGCGGATTCAAGAGGTGGTGACCGAGGCCGGCGACCCCCGCCTGACGCTGGCGACGCTTCTCCACCGCGCCAACGACTGGGGGAGCACGCCGGCCGCGGCCGGCCTCCACCTGGCGCGAGGCGAGTATCTCTGCTTCCTCTCCGACGACAACGCCTACACCCCCGATCATCTCGATTCCCTGGTCATGACATTGGACCGGGAGCCGGCGATCGGCTTCGCCTACAGCTCATGCCTCTACGACGGCCGGCTCATCCTGCGGTCACCGCCGCTGCCCGCGCGGATCGATCTCGGTCAGCCGCTCTTCCGCCGCGCCCTCTTCGAGCGTTACCTGGGCGGCACGATTCCCTCCCATGTCATGGCCTGGGACTGGGAGATGATCCACGCCCTCCTTCGCGCGGGGGTCCGCTGGCGGCATGTGGACCGCGTCACCTTCCTTTTCCGCCTGGTCGGGCCGGCCGGTCAAGGCAAGGCGGCGTGAGCCATCGGCTGAGCGTCTGCGCCATCGTCCGCGACGAGGCGCCGTACCTCGCCGAATGGATCGAGTTCCACCGCCTGGTCGGGGTGGAGTCCTTCTACCTTTACGACAACGGCAGCCAGGACGGAACCGAGGAGGTCCTGGCGCCGTACCGGGCGGCGGGTGTGGTGCAGTTGAAGTCATGGCCCCAGAGGCCGGGTCAGCTCGCGGCTTATAAAGACTGCCTCGCGGAGCGCGGCGCGGAGTCGCAGTGGATCGCCTTTCTCGATGCCGACGAGTTCCTCTTCCCCACCGTAGCGGACGATCTGTGTTCCGTGCTGGCAGAGTTCGAGGACCACCCGGCAGTTGCGGTCAACTGGCTCCTCTTCGGCTCGTCGGGACACCGTAGCCGGCCGCCGGGCCTGCAGATCGAGGCCTTCACGCGCCGGGCGCCGGAGGGTTACGACGTGCACCGCCACGTCAAGTGCATCGTCCGGCCGGAACGCACGATGGAGGCCTTGAGCCCCCACCACTTCCGCTTCGCGGCGGGCGCTGTAGCGGTGGCCGAGACGGGCCGGCCGGTGACCGGGCCGCTGGCGCCGGAGATCTCGGTCGCGCGGCTCCGCATCAACCACTACTTCACCCGTTCCCTCGAGGAGGCCGAGGCGAAGCGGCTGCGGGGCCGTGCCGACACCACCGAAGCGCGCTCGCCGGAAGACATGGCCGCCCACGACCGCGGGGAGGTGGAAGACCTCACTATCCGGCGCTTTGTCCCAGCCCTGCGGGAGAAGGTCTCACCGGCGGCGTACGTCGGCTGATGGAGCCATTCGCGCGCTAACCCCGCTTCCGCCGCGGCGAGGGCGAGCGCCGTGCCGGCCGGTACGGCGCGAACAGCCGGTCGAGCCCCTCGCGCATCCACTCCGCCAACGGCTCGTCGCGGTAGAACGCCCAGGTCATCAGCGAGCCGCTGATCGTGATTTCCACCGCCCGCGCGAGGGCGGCGGTGTCCACGTCCGGCTTCAGCTCGCCGGCGGCGGCCGCGGCTGCGAGCAGGCTTCGTATCTCCTCCCGCGTGGTGCGCGCCTGTGCCGAGGTATGGCGATAGAAGTCGGGATCGGTGAGATCGAGCTGCAGATACGAGAGATGGTGCGCCAGCGTCGCCGGCGTCTCGCCCATCTGCGCGAAGCAATCGGCGTAGGCGTAGAGAGCGGCGAGCGGCGAGGCGTGCTCGGCGCGGAGCTGGGCGAAGAACTGGCGCGGCCAGTCCGCCATCCCTTCCATCAGGGCAAGCAGCAAGCCGTGCTTCGAGCCGAAGCGCTGCACCAGGGCGCCCGCCGTCACTCCCGCCTCGGCCGCGATCTCGGCCAGCGTCAACTGCGTGGGCCCGAGCCGCTGCATGGCGCGGTGCGCCGCCGCGAACACTTCCTCGTCGCTCGCCTTCCGGGGCCGCGGGCTCATCTTCCCCCTTGACGGTTTCTAAATCCTGATTTAGGATCGTTTCTGCATCGCCGTTTAGTATAGCCGCTCGGGACGGCGACGCGCCAGAAAGGAGGAGCACCCATGCAACCACTGGCAGGGAAGGTCGCCGTCGTCGCCGGCTCCACGCGTGGCGCGGGGCGCGGCATCGCGTGCATGCTGGGCGAGGCGGGAGCCACCGTGTACTGCACCGGCCGCAGCGTCCGCGGCAAGCCCTCGGCCAAGGGCCGGCCGGAGACGACGGACGAGACCGCGGAGATGGTCACCGCGCGCGGCGGCACCGGGATCGCGGTCCAGACGGACCACACGGTGGAGACCCAAGTACGCCGGCTCTTCGAGCGCGTCGCCGCCGAGCACGGGCGCCTCGACGTGCTGGTCAACAACGTCAACGGCGACGATCTGATGCATTGGGGCAAGACGTTCTGGCAGGAATCGCTCGACACCGGCTTCCGCATGCTCGAGCGCGGCGTGCACTCGCACCTCATCACCACCCACGCCGCGCTGCCGCTCATGCTGCGGAGCGGCGGCCGGCTGATCGCCGGCATCACCGACCTCGGCCACCCCACCTTCTACTACGGCTTGGTGAAGAAATCCGTGATGGCGATCGCCGAGCTGCTCGCGGCGGAGCTGCGCCCGCACGGCATCGCCACGGTGGCGGTGGCGCCCGGCTTCCTGCGCTCGGAGGCGATGCTCGAGCGCTTCGGCGTCACCGAGGCGAACTGGCGGGACGCGGCGAAGACCGATCCCTTCTTCGGCGGCTCCGAGACGCCGTTCTACGTCGGCCGCGCCGTGGCCGCGCTCGCCGCCGATCCCAAGCTCATCCTGAAGACGGGCAAAGTGCTGACCTCGTGGAATCTGGCGGACGAGTACGGCTTCACCGACGTCGACGGCGAGCGGCCTCACTGGGAACGCTTCTGCGCGCCGAAGATCGACGAGCGATGGACCAAGGTCGCCCAGCAGGCGCGCGCCGAGCTCAAGAAGCACGGCCTCGACCCCGCCATGATGGAGGATGACCGCGCGAGCCTCACCCTGCGCGCCCGGCTCTCGCAGAACGGCGAGCCGCCGCGCTGGTTCTCGGAGGAGCTCTCCTGGCCGGAGGTGATCCACGGGGATCCGAAGAAGCTGGCGGCGGAGTTCTACGCGCGGTACGCGCTGGCGCGAGGGTGAGTCATGCGTCCTCTCCAGGGCCAGGTGGCTGTCGTCGCGGGCGCTACGCGCGGGGCCGGCCGCGGCATCGCGTGCATGCTGGGCGAGGCCGGGGCCACGGTCTATTGCACCGGCCGCAGCGTGCGCGGAAATCCCAACCGGACGGGCTACTTCGCCGGCAGGCCCGAGTCGATCGACGAGACGGCCGAGATGGTGTCAGCCCGCGGCGGCGCCGGCATCCCCGTTCGCGTCGATCACCTCGTCGAGGAGGAAGTGGCGACCCTCTTCGAACGGGTGCGGCGCGAGCAGGGCCGGCTGGACGTGCTGGTCAACGACATCTCGGAGGGCGACCTCCACGAGTGGAAGCCGTTCTGGCAGCTCTCGCTCGATCGGGCCTTCGCGATGTTCAGGAACGGCGTCCATACCCACATCCTCACCAGCCGCTACGCCGCGCCACTGATGATCGAAAACCGTCGCGGGCTCATCGTCGAGATCGGGGACGGCGACTCGCTCGGCTACCGCGGCACCCTCTTCTACGACCTGGTGAAGGTTACGGTCAGCCGTCTCGCCTACGTGATGGCGGAGGATCTCCACCGGCACGGCGTCGCCGCGCTCGCCTTGACGCCCGGCTTCATGCGCACGGAAACCATCCTGGAGCACTTCGGCGTCACCGAGGCGAGCTGGCGCGACGGCGCTAGAAAGGATCCGAGCTTCCTCCACTCCGAGACGCCCTTCTTCGTCGGCCGCGCCGTCGCCGCCCTCGCCGCGGATCCGAACATGCTCGCGAAATCTGGCGGCCTCTACAGCTCGTGGCAACTGGCGCGCGAGTACGGCTTCACGGACGTCGACGGCTCGCAGCCGAACCTGGGCGAGCACCTCGGCGAGTTCCCGGCAGGGCCACCACGCACCGGCCTCAGATGGTCGCTGGAACGCCTGCCTCCGCCTCCTCGCCGATGACGGGCCTGATCGAGCAGCGGCGGAGCCAGGTTGAGCGGTTCTGCGCACCCAGGCTCGATGAGCGGTGGGGAAAGGTCGGCTCCTGGCGTCCCCGTGCAATCCCCCACCCGTTCGCGCTAGACTCTCCCGTCGCGCTCCGGCGCCTCGCAGCGATCCTCATGAACGGCATCCAAATTACCGACGAACCGTCCCTGCCGATCTCCGTGCGCCTGGCGGACCTGTGGGAGATGACCAAGCCGGGCATCACTCTCATGGTGGTGCTCACGGCGGGCCTGGGCTATCTGCTGGCCGCGCAGAACCGCTTCGACTTTTTCCTGCTGGTCCACACCCTCCTCGGCACCGGCCTCATCTCGGCCGGCGCCTCGGTGCTCAACCACGTCCTGGAACGGGACACGGACGCCCTGATGCAGCGCACCGCGGGCCGGCCGCTGCCCGCGGGGAGGATGCACCCGGACGCCGCGCTGTCGTTCGGCGTGCTGCTGGCGGTTCTGGGCCTCGTCGATCTCGCCCTGGCGGTGAACCTGCTGACCGCCCTGCTCGGCGCTGCGGCCCTCGCCGGCTACGTCTTCGTCTACACGCCGCTCAAGCGCGTCAGCTCGCTCGCGACGGTGATCGGCGCGGTGCCGGGCGCCATTCCGCCGATGATGGGCTGGAGCGCCGTGCGCAACGAGCTGGACGCCGCCGCCTGGGTGCTCTTCGGCATCCTCTTCTTCTGGCAGCTCCCGCACTTCCTCGCCATCGCCTGGCTCTGCCGCGAGGACTACGCTCGCGGCGGCTTCCCGATGCTGCCGGTGCTCGATCCCGAGGGAACCCGCACGGGCCGCCAGGCCGTGCTCTACGGCGCCGCCCTGGTGCCGATCTCGCTGCTCCCCTCGCTGCTCGGCCTCATGGGCAGCGTCTACTTCTTCGGCGCTTTCGCCTTCGGCCTCACCTATCTGGGGTTCTCCTTCGCCTTCGCCGAGGCCCGCTCGAACCCCGGAGCGCGCCGGCTGATGCTGGCCTCGCTCCTGTATTTCCCGGCCCTGCTCCTCGTCATGCTGCTGGACCGGGTGGTCTCCTAGCGGGCGGTGGCGCTCACTCCACGGCGCGGCCTCCTCTGGGGCCTGCTGATCCTCACGCTGATCGTCGTCGTCGCCGCGGCCCTGCTGCGCATGCGGCGCCCCGAGCCGCCTCCCGTGCTCAGTGAGGTGCCCGAGTTCACCCTCGTCAACCGCGACGGTCGGACGATCCGCCGTGAAGATCTCGCCGGGTCACCCTGGATCGCCGACTTCATCTTTACCCGCTGCCCCGCCTCCTGCCCCATGATGACTTCGCGCCTGGCCCGCCTCGACCGCGAGCTGCCGCGGGATCTCGAAGTGCGCCTCGTCTCCATCTCCGTCGATCCGGAGCACGACACGCCGGAGATCCTCCAGCGCTACGCCGAGTCGTTCAAGGCGCCGGCGCGCTGGCTGTTCCTCACCGGCGACGGCGAGCAGATCTACCGCCTCTCCAAGGAGGGCTTCAAGCTGGGAGTCGACGCGGCGCCCCAAGGCGTCGAGACGGCCGAGCCCATCCTCCACAGCACCCGCTTCGTGCTGGTGGACGGCGAGGGCCGGATCCGCGGCTATTACGACGCCTTCGACGCGGAGTCGATGAAGGGGTTGATGCGGGATCTCGAGGCGATCGCGGGTTAATCCTTCTTCTCCACGATATCGATCTGCGAATTCGCCTTCGGGCGCGCCACCGTCTGCGTCTTGCCCGAGGGCCAGGTCACCTCGACCGAATCAACCTTCTCGGCGTCGCCGAGGCCGAAGTAGAGCGGCATGACGCTGTGGGAGAGGTAGCCCGAGCTGCCGTCGTTCCACTGCGTCCAGGTCTGGCCGCCGGCCTTGACGCGCACCCGGGCGCCGAGGCCGTCGCGGTTCGACTGCGTACCCCGCAGCTTCACTTTCAGCCAATGGATCGGCTTCTTCTCCGCGAGGTTGCTGATCAGCACCTGCGCCTCGGAGTTGAAGTCGCCGGTGACGATATCGAGGTCGCCGTCGTCGTCGAGGTCGAGAAGCGCCGAGGTGCGCGAGCCCAGGGTGCTCATGAGCCGTACCTTGCCGGTCTTCCCCGCGCAGGGGGTCTTGGCCTTGTCGGCGCCGTCGCAATCCATGTCGGTCAGATAGAAGTGGGTGCGGCCACCGCGGCGCGGCTCGACGCCGAGGATGAACTCGCTGTCGCGGAAGACCTTGCCGCGGTCGTTCAACAGCAGCGAGTTGATGCCGTAGCGGAAGGGGAAGTTCATGCTGGCGGTGATGAAGAGGTCCTGGAAGCCGTCGGCGTTGAGGTCGCCGGCGGAGAGGCCCCAGGGCCAGTAGTCCTCCACCCCCATCGCGTCCGACACCTCGGCGAACTTGCCGCCGCCCAGGTTGTGGTAGAGCGCGTTGCCGAAGATGTTGTTGGCGCCGCCCTGGAGCATGGCGTCGGTCCACTGCATGTCGGACTTCGCCTTCTCATGGTCCACCCCGATCATCTTGCTCATGTCCGAGTGCATGTCGGTGAGCATGAGGTCCGCCCGGCCGTCGTTGTCGTAATCGAAGCCCTTGACGCCCATGGCGCCCCAGGGAGTCTTGGGGAAGTACTGGGCTCCCTTCTCCTCGAAGCGCTTGCCCTGGACGTTCTCCCAGTAGTGGTTGTCCCCCTGCATGTTGGGAACATAGAGGTCCGGCCAGCCGTCCTCGTTGAAGTCGACGGCCGCGGCGTCGCCGCTCCAGCTTCCGTCCACGAGCCCCGTCTCCTTCGAGACGTCCTTGAAGCGGTGGTTGCCGAGGTTCTTGTAGAGGATGCTGGTCTCCGTGCGGTCCGGGTGCAGATGGCCCTGGAAGGCGTCCTCCAGGCCGATGTAATAGCCGCCCGGCCCTACGCGGTCGGTGGTGTAGCGGCCGACGTTGGCGAGGAAGAGATCGAGGAGCCCGTCGCGGTCGTAATCGAAGAACACCGCGCCGGAGGAGTGGCCGACGTAGTCCAGCCCCGCTTCCTTGGAGACGTCCTGGAAACGGCCGTGGCCGTCGTTGAGGAACAGGTGGTTGCCCTTGCGCACGGTGGTGACGTAGAGGTCCGCGTCGCCGTCGTTGTCGACGTCCCCGAAGGAGGCGGCGATGCTGATCTGGTCCTTCATGCCGATGCCGGCCTCGGACGTGAGATTGCGGAACTTGCCGTTCCCCGGGTTCTTCCAGAGCTGGTTCTCGCCGAGCTGGGTGACGAAGTAGAGGTCGAGCCGGCCGTCGCCGTCCACGTCGGCCACCGCCAGGCCGTTGCCGTGGTCGTAGTGGACCATCTTGTACTCGCGCCCGCTGTCCTCCGTCCCCTGGTTGCGGAAGGTGATGCCGCTCTCCGGCTGCCGGTCGGTGAATTGGAAGCCGTAAAAGACCGTGAACTGGCCGGTGGTGGCGAGCTGGGCCGCCTTCCGCTCCGGCAGTGTGGCGACGCCCTCGTCTTTTTCGGGGTAGTAGAAGTCGGGTCCGCCATGGGCGTGCTCCATCGGAGGCGGCTGGGCCGGGAGGGCGAGAGCGGAAAGGACGACAAGGACGGCAAGGACAACAGGGACGATAAGGACAGGGTTGCGGGGGATATGGGCTGGAAGGCGTGATGGCATGGCGTACCTCTCTGGAAGCGGCGGAATCGTAGCATTCTGTGGAGGCAGGGGTGTCTTGGTGGTTGGTGCGGCCTGCCCTTCGAGACCTCACCCCCTGGCCCCCTCTCCCTGACGGGCGAGGGGGGACGCCTGCGTAGGGTTTTGCTGAAAAAAGTGGCCTCCTACTACTGGCAAGACTGCTGTGAATCGTCCCCCCTCGCCCGTCAGGGAGAGGGGACAGGGGGTGAGGCTTCGCAGGGCAGATCGCTTCAACCGGCAAGGCCCTCTTGACCCCGCCTTGCACCCCCTCGCGCCCCTATCGTAGACTCGGGCGTCTTCAGAAACGCCGTTCGCATGCAGTACCAGAAGTCGCCAAATGCGGGGCAACCAACACGGGGCGCGGCAGCGCCGCCGGGCGGGGTCTTGCCATTTCGGTTGAAGGGAGATCGTAGATGGCACTAGTCGACGAACGGGCCCACGGGCACGCCGAGGCCCATCACGAGGAATTGGGGTTCTGGCGCAAGTACGTCTTCTCCCAGGACCACAAGGTCATCGGCATCCAGTACGGCTTCACGGCGCTCACCTTCCTCCTCTTCGGCTTCACGCTGATGATGATGATGCGCTGGTCGATCGCCTATCCGAACCAGCCGATCCCGCTGATCGGCGGGCTCCTCAAGGCGAGCGGGGGCATCATCGTCCCCGAGTTCTACAACCAGCTCGGCGCCATGCACGGCACCATCATGGTGTTCCTCGGCATCGTGCCGCTGGCGGTGGGCGCCTTCGGCAACTACGTCGTGCCGCTGCAGATCGGCGCTCCCGACATGGCCTTCCCGAAGCTCAACATGGCGAGCTACTGGGCCTACTTCGTGGGCGGCGTCATCATGCTGGCGAGCTTCTTCGCCCCCGGCGGCGCCGCGCAGTCCGGCTGGACTTCCTACCCGCCGCTCTCCGACATCGCGCCCACCGGCCAGACGCTGTGGCTCTTCGGCATGCTGGCGCTGATCATCTCCTCGGTGCTCGGCTCGATGAACTTCATCACCACCATCGTGCAGCTCCGCGCGCCGGGGCTGACCTGGATGCGGCTGCCGTTCTTCGTCTGGGCGCAGCTCGTCACCGCCTTCCTGCTGCTGCTCGCCTTCCCGGCCCTGCAGGCGGCGGCGGTGCTGCAGATGATGGACCGCCTGGCCCACACGAGCTTCTTCCTGCCGACCGGCCTGGTGATCTCGGGCCAGCAGCTCCAGGTGGCCGGCGGCGGCAGTCCGCTGCTCTGGCAACACCTGTTCTGGTTCCTCGCCCATCCGGAGGTCTACGTCCTCATCCTGCCGGCCTTCGGCATCGTCGCCGAGGTGATCGCCAACAACACGCGCAAGCCGCTGTGGGGCTACCGCTCGCTGGTCTACGCCGTCACCTTCCTCGGCTTCATGTCGTTCATCGTGTGGGCCCATCACATGTTCATGACCGGCATGGGGACGATCATGAGCACCTTCTTCCAGACGACGACGATGATCATCTCGATCCCCTCGGTGGTCGTGCTGACGGCGCTCATCATCTCGCTTTGGGGGGCCTCGATCCGCTTCACCGTGCCGATGCTCTTCGCCCTCGCCTTCCTGCCGATGTTCGCCATCGGCGGCCTCACCGGCCTGCCGCTCGGCCTCGCGCCCGCGGACATCCATTTGCACGACACCATGTACGTCATCGGCCACTTCCACTACGTGGTGGCGCCGGGGACGATCTTCGCCATGTTCGCCGGCCTCTACTACTGGTTCCCCAAGCTCACCGGCCGCAAGATGAGCACCCTGCTGGGGCACATCCACTTCTGGCCGTCGTTCCTGTTCATCAACGGCATCTTCATGCCGATGCTCATCCAGGGCATGGCGGGCGTACAGCGCCGGCTCTACGACGGCGGCGCCTCCTACTCGCACGCCCAGGGCGTGCTGCACTGGAACGTCTTCATGTCGATCTCGGCCTGGCTCCTCGCCCTGGCTCAGATCCCGTTCATCATCAACCTCTTCTGGAGCATGTGGAAGGGGAAGAAGGTCGACGCCAACCCCTGGGGAGCGACCACGCTCGAGTGGGCCGCCGCGCCGTCGCCGCCGATCGCGCACGGCAACTTCGCCGAGATCCCGACCGTCGTCCGCGGACCCTACGACTACAGCCTGCCGGGGGCGGCGCAGGACTTCACCCCGCAGCACCAGGAGGCCTGAGCGATGGACATTCCCTACACCGTAGAGGCCCGCCCCGACACCGGGGTCCCCAACGCCAAGCTCGGCATCTGGCTCTTCCTCGCCTCCGAGGTGATGCTCTTCGGCGCCCTCTTCTCCTCCTACGTGCTGCTGCGCACGGGCGCCGCACCCGGCACCTGGCACCATGGGCGCGAGTTCCTGAGCGTGCCGTGGGCGACCCTCAACACGATCATCCTCATCGCCTCCTCGGTGACCATGGTGATGTCGTGGGCGTCGCTCAAGCTCAACGACTTCAAGAAGTACCGGCTCTACATGGGGCTGACGATCCTCGCCGGCTTCGGTTTCATGATCGTCAAGGCCATCGAGTACTCCACCAAGTTCCATCACGGCTACTTCCCGAAGACCAACACCTTCCTCGCCATCTACTTCACCCTGACCGGCCTGCACGGCCTGCACGTGCTCGGCGGCATGATCCTCAACGGCTACTTCTGGGGTCCCGGCGCCAAGCTCTGGAAGACGCAGCCCGAGCGGTTCGCCAACCGCATCGAGGTGGCGGGCCTCTACTGGCATTTCGTGGACCTGGTCTGGATCTTCCTGTTCCCGACCCTGTACCTGCTCTAGGCGGAGGAGAGAGACGACGATGAGCGCGAGCGACGCTGAAGCGATCCGCAAGCAGACGAAGGTCTACATCGGGGTGTTCGTCGCCTTGATGATCGGCACCATCCTGACCGTCGCGGTCAGCTATTTCCACATGCCGGTCGCCCTGGCCATCGTCGTGGCCCTGGCGATCGCCAGCTTCAAGGGCTCGCTGGTGGCGGCATTCTTCATGCACCTCGCCCATGAGCGGAAGGTCATCTACTGGATCCTGATCCTGACGGTGGCCTTCTTCATTGCGCTGATGTTCATTCCCAGCCTCACCGAGTGGAACCAGCGGAACGTCCCATGAGCCTGTCGTTGCGGTCGTTTCACCTGTTCTTCATCGCCGTCTCGGTGCTGCTGGCGGTATGGGTCGGGGTGTGGGGCGTGCAGAGCTACCTGGCGACGAAGAGCGCGGGCGATCTCGCCCTCGGCGTGTTCTTCTTCGTCCTGGGGCTCGTCCTGCTGCTCTACGGCCGGCGCGTGCGCAAGAAGCTGCCGGTGGAGGACGAGGATTGAAGAGGATGGGCATGCGGTGGATGCTTCCGCTCGCTTTGGCGGCGTGGCTCGTTCTGCCTGAAATCGCCGCGGCCTGCGCCACCTGCTACGGCGCCGCCGACTCGCCGATGACCCAGGGGATGAACAATGCCATCCTCTTCCTGATCGGCATCGTCGGCCTGGTCTACGTCGGCATCGGCAAGGTGATCCTGGACTTCCGGCGGCGCTCCAGGAAGCTTTCTCAGAAGGCAACGGTGCGGCAGCGGCTGCGCCTCATTCACGGAGAGAAACACTGATGGAGAAACTCTACGGCCTGCCCATGGGATTTCCTCCGGACGCCTCGCAGCACGGCTTGGAGCTCGACAAGCTGACGGCGCTCGTCCATTGGTTCATGCTGGTGCTGTTCGTGGGTTGGGGCCTCTTCTTCCTCTATTGCCTCATCCGCTTCCGCCGCAAGGCCCACCCGGTGGCGAGCTATGGCGGCGCCAAGGGGCATTTCTCCACCTACGGCGAGGCGGGCGTGGTGCTGGTCGAGGTGATCCTGCTGATCGCCTTCGCGGTGCCGATCTGGGCCCGGCGGGTCAACGTCCTGCCGGACAAGTCGCAGGCCGTCCAGGTGCGGGTGGTGGCGGAGCAGTTCGCGTGGAACGTCCACTATCCCGGCGCCGACGGCCTCTTCGGCCGCACGGATCCGAAGCTGATCACCGCCGGCACCAATCCGCTGGGACTCGACCGCAACGATCCGGCGGCCAAGGACGACGTCACGACGATCAACCAGCTCCACCTGCCCGTCGGCCGGCCGGCGCTCATCTACCTCTCCAGCAAGGACGTGATCCACAGCTTCTTCCTGCCGGTGATGCGCGTCAAGCAGGACGCCATCCCCGGCCAGGTGATCCCGGTCTACTTCACGCCCACGCAGGTCAATCCGCCGGAGGCGGCGCTGCCGGCGTGCGCGGTGAAGAAGACCTGTTGGGAGATCGCCTGCGCCCAGCTCTGCGGCCTCACGCACTACCGCATGCAGGGCTACCTGACCATCCACACCCAGGCCGAGTTCGACCAGTGGCTGGCCGGCATGGCGCCGAAGCCGCCGGCGGTTCCGGCCCCGGCTGCAACGCCTGCGGCGGCTCCGGCCGCGGCTCCGGCGGGGTAGTGCCCTCCGAAGCCCTCACTCCCCTAACCCCTCTCTCCCAAAGGGAGAGAGGGGAACAAAGCTGAGAAAAGATGCTGCAGGTCCAGGACCTCCCCGCCCTCAACGCCACGCTCAACGCCATCGCCGCCGTTCTGCTGGTGATCGCCTACGTGCTGATCCGGCGGCGGCGCTTCGTGGCGCATCGCAATGTGATGATCGCCGCCCTGGTCTGCTCGGCGCTGTTCCTGACGTCGTATCTCATCTATCACGCGCAGATCGGCTCGAAGCATTTCCCAGGCACCGGCACGGTGCGCACGGTGTACTTCGCCATCCTGATCACCCACACGCTCCTCGCGGCGACGGTCCCCTTTCTCGCCAGCATCACCGTCTGGCGCGCCGGGCGGAAACGCTACTCCCACCATCGGAAGATCGCCCGCTGGACGCTGCCGATCTGGCTGTACGTCTCGGTGACGGGGGTGGTGGTGTACTGGATGCTGTACCGGATGAGCTGGTGACCCATCCCCTCTTCGCCTCGCTGCGTATTTAGGAGTAGACTCAGGCGTCTTTCCGAGCCACGAGTGGCGTGCCGGGGCTGGCGCTCGCGCCGAGATCCCCGGAGAAGCTTTGGACCCATTTCGAGAGGAGGCCGAGAGATGAAGAAGGACGACGTCAGCAGAAGGGATTTCGGCAAGCTGACCCTGGCCGCGTTCGGCGGCGTGCTCGCCGGCTCGATGCTTGGCGGCAAACGGCTGTTCGCCGACGAGAAGGCGGCGGCGAAGGAGGCCCACGGCTGCTGCGGCCTGAACTCCTGCAAGGGCAACGGCGCCGGCGGCGACAACGAGTGCGCCGGCATGGGCAAGTGCTCCACCACCGAAGCTCACGGCTGCGCCGGCTCGAACGCCTGCAAGAACCAGGGCGGCGAAGGAGTCAACGACTGCAAGGGCAAGGGGACCTGTGCGGTGCCCATCAAGGGCGACGCCTGGACGAAGGCGCGGTCCAACTTCGAGGCCGCCATGACCAAAGCCGGCAAGAAGTTCGGCCCGGCGCCGGATTCGTGCGGGAAGTAGGTTGACGTTACGATAAGACCTGTAGGGGCGGCCCTATGTGGCCGCCCTGCTTCGCTTCGATGATGCCCGCCCCCCGCCTCGGACACGCCAACCTCGGTCTCGGAGTGGGCCTGCGGTCCGTCCACTTCGACCACATCCTGCAACACCAGCCGGCGGTGGACTGGTTCGAGATCATCAGCGAGAACTACGTCGACTCGCAGGGGCGACCGCGCTACGTACTGCAACAGATCGCCGAGCGCTATCCCGTCGTCATGCACGGCGTATCGCTCTCCATCGGCTCCACCGATGCGCTGGACCTCGAGTACCTGAAGAAGCTCAAGCGGCTGGCCGCGGAGGTCGGCGCGCGCTGGATCTCCGACCACCTCTGCTGGACCGGCGTCCTCGGCCGCAACACGCACGACCTGCTGCCGGTGCCGTTCACCGAGGAGACGCTGCGCCACGTCATCGCGCGGGTGCGCACCGTGCAGGACGTGCTCGAGCGGCCGTTCGTGCTGGAGAACCCCAGCTCCTACGTCACCTTCCAGGACTCGACGATGGACGAGTGGGAGTTCATCACCCGCCTCGCCGAGGAGGCCGACTGCGGCCTGCTGCTCGACGTCAACAACGTCTACGTGTCGAGCTTCAACCACGACATGGACCCGGACGCGTTCATCCGCTCGCTGCCGCACGAGCGCATCGTCCAGTTCCATCTCGCGGGCCACACGGACTACACCACGCACCTGATCGACACCCACGACAACCACGTCATCGATCCGGTCTGGGAGCTCTACCGTACGGCCCATCAGCTCACCGGCGGCGTCTCCACCCTGCTCGAGTGGGACGCCAGCATCCCGCCCTTTCCCGTGGTGCACGCCGAGGTGCTGAAGGCCAAGCAGTTCATGGGCGAGCACCTGCCGGAGCCCGCGCCCGCCGCGGACGAGGAGATGCTGGAGCCCACGGCCGCCGGCGCGAACGTCTTCCATCCGCTCCATCACATCCGCCCGGAGGTGGAGTGAAGGGCGAGACCCGCTCGCTGGACGTCGTGCAGCGCTGGTTCCAGGCGGTGGTCACCCACCCCGAGGGAGTCAAGGGCGGCGCCGCCTCATCCGAAGCGCAGGAGCTGATCCGCTTGAACCGCGGCGAGCTGGAAGCGGTGGTGCGGCGCTCGCGCAACCTCACGGCGGCCGAGCGGCTGTCGATCTACGCCAACGCCTACTACGCCCGCCTGCTGGAGTGCCTCGGCGCCTGCTACCCCGTGCTCAAGCGCGCCCTGGGCGACGAGGTCTTCGACAGCTTCGCCTTCGAGTACCTGCAGCGCTATCCCTCGCGCAGCTACACGCTGGACCGCCTGGGAGAGAGCTTCGCCCGCTTCCTCGACGAGACCCGGCCCGAGCGCGAGACGGCCGGCGCGGTGGACTGGCCCGACTTCCTCATCGATCTGGCCAACCTCGAATGGACGATCGCCAAGGTGTTCGACGGCCCCGGGGTCGAGGGCCAGCCGCTGCTGACGCCGGAGGCGTTGCAGTCCTTCCCGGCCGAGCGCTTCGCCGAGGCGCGCCTCACGCCGGTAGTCTGCCTGCGCCTCCTCTCCTTCCGCTATCCGGTCAACGCCTACTTCACCGCGGCACGGCAGGCCGAGGAAGGCGAGGAAATCCCGATCCCCGAGCCCGTGGACGAGTGCGTGGCCATCCTCCGCCGCGATTTCGTCGTGCGGCGCTATCCGTTGACGCCGCCCCAGCACGCCCTGCTCGAGCGCATCCAGGCCGGCGCCACCGTCGGCGAGGCCGTCACGGCCGCCGCCGCGGCGAGCGAGCTCGACGACGACGCCCTCGCCGCCGAGCTGCGGGCCTGGTTCCGTTTCTGGTCGGCGGAGGGGTTCTTTCAGTCTGTTTCCTGAAAAATCAGCGAACCAGTCCTGGTTTTCCGGAAAAGCGCGTAGTCTACCAGCTCGGCTGCTAGAACAGGCTCCGGCGGCTTTCATGCCAGCGTCAGCGCGAGCGGCAGGATGGCGGCGGCAAGCCCGGTGTAGACGACGCGCGGTTCGCGGCGGCAACGCCACGCCACAGCCAGCACCGCGGGCACCAGCCACACGAGGAAGGAGATGCCCACAAGCCCGTCACGGCCGCGAGTTGCACGACCGGCAGGACGTCCGCCTGGGAGTATGCGAGGCTGCCGAACGTGCCGTGAGGGGAGATCAGGGAGACGAGGTATTCCTTGGTAGCGACGAGGGCCGGATACGCAACGATCGCGATCGCGGGGGGCGCCCCGCCGCGCCACGATGCGCCAGATCGACGCCAGCACCGTGAAAGGCAGGGGAAGGAGCAGCACGACGAGACCCAGCACGATGGGGGGCAGGGGGTAGGCCAGAATCAGGTTCACCGCGCCGATCGCGAAGGCGGCGAACGCGGCGAGAGCTGCGCGGCCGGCGCGAAGATCCGGCAGCACGACGAGCAAGGGCAGTGGCGCGAGCCAGGCCAGAGGCCAAACATGGTTGACTCCGGTGGAGAGAAACCACATCGCGCCGCTGGCGAGCACGGCGAACAAGGTTCTAACTAATGGCAAGCCTCCACCGGGGACTACGGTGGCTCGCCGAGGACGGTTTCAGCGCGACGCGATGATCGCCAGCATCGAAACGTCCTGAGACCCCGAGCGTCCATGTCAGCAGTTATAGCCTGGCAGGCTGGATAATCCGGCCTGCCAGGCTACGATTGTCCGAGGTCCCACCCGTTGAGCGACGGAAGAGCATACTTGTGGCTGGATATGGCGATCAGTGCCCACGCCCCGAAGCAGCTCCAGTCTCAGTCTACGCGGTGCTCGACCAAGCGCGCGACCCTGCCCATTGGAAGCGGTGCTGAGAGCACCGAGCTTTCCCTTCGCCCCGCCTTTCCCTGCCTGTCACGCCGAATTGACACCCCCGTCATGCATTCCTAGAATCGCTCCGTCGTCACGGGATTCAGCGCACGGGGACTCTCCCAGGGAGGCTTGACTGCGATCTCTGTCGCCTGAGCCGGACCGCCTCTCTCGCCGCACGGTGCCGCGGTCAGCGGCCGCCGTCCTCCTCCTGTTCGCGGTCTGGCTGGCCGGCTGCAGTGGCAGATCCTCGCCGGCCGTCTCCACAAATCAAGCTCCGACTGCAGCTCCGGCCACTCCCATCTCAGTCGTCCCCCAGGAGAGCTGGCGGGACGCCGTCCTCTACTTCGTCATCGTCGACCGCTTCGCCGACGGCGATCCGGGCAACAACTGGAACGTCAGCCGCGGCGCCAAGGGCACCTTCCACGGCGGCGACCTCGCCGGCTTGCGCCAGCAGCTCGACGAGATCGCGGACCTCGGTGCCACGGCCATCTGGATCACGCCGGTGGTCAAGAACATCGAGGGCTTCGTCACCGGCGCGGGCTTCCCGGACTGGAGCTACCATGGCTACTGGGCGGACTACTTCTACAGCCTCGATCCGCGATTCGGCACCGAGGCGGAGCTCAAGGCGCTGGTGGACGACGCCCACGCCCGCGGTATGAAGGTGCTGCTCGACGTGGTCTACAACCACGCCGGTTACGACTCCCGCTATCTCACGGATCCGAAGACCCGCTTCTGGCTGCGCAGCTCGAACCAGGGAGGCTGCGGCCAGGACGACCTGACCTCCTGCGTCGCCGGGCTGCCCGACTTCAAGATCGAGCTGCCCGAGGTCGCCGACTATCTGATGACCGCCCACCTGGGGCTGGCGAAACGGGTGGGGCTCGACGGCTTCCGTCTCGATACGGTCAAGCACGTCGATCACCCCTTCTGGCAGGAGCACCGCCGGCGCATCCGCGAGCAGATCGGCCCGGACTTCTTCCTCATCGGCGAGGTCTGGGGCGGCGACGCGCAGTCGCTCGATCCCTGGTTCGTCGACGACGAGATGGACGCCGGCTTCGATTTCTCGTTCCAGGGCAGCGCGCTCGCCTGGGTGCAGGGACGCGGCCGCACGGTGGCCTTCGATCGTTACCTCAAGTCGCGCGAGAAGGTGCGCGCCGGCCACCTGCTCTCCCCCTACCTCTCGTCGCACGACGTGCCCGGTGCGCTCTTCCAGTTGAACGGCGACAAGGAGCTGTTCCGGCTGGCCGCGCTGCTCGAGCTCACCTCCGGCGGCGTGCCGATGATCTATTACGGCGAGGAAGTGGGCCGGCCCGGCGGCGACTGGCCGGACAACCGGAGCGACATGCCGTGGGGCGAGCGCAGGATCCAGCCAGGCGCCGGCAAGCCGCGGGACGAGGCGCTGCGCGCCGGCTACAAGAAGCTCATCGCCATCCGCCGCGCCCACAAGGCGTTCTCGCGCGGAGTCCACACCGGATTGTCGACGGACGGCGACCTGCTGGTCTTCCTGCAGCGGGACGAGGCGAGCGGCGACGCCGTGGTGGTAGCCGTCAACCGCGGCTCCGCGCCGGCGGCGGCGAGCTTCGACGTGCCGGCCGAATGGGGAGACTCGCCCGTGCGGGACGTGTGGAACGGCGAGGCGGTGGAGCGGACGGGCGGAAAGGTCGAGGCGCAGGTGGCTCCGAAAAGCGCCCGGATTTTCGCGATCGAACGGAGTCCCTGACGGCACCGAGGCTCTCCCGCCCGGCAACGAGTGCTCAACTACCCGAAAGGGTAGGGGCCGGTCGTGTCCGGCTCCTGTATGAAGTATCTGGAGAACACTATGGCAGAAGTGACGCTCAGGGGAGTCAAAAAGGCTTTCGGACCGGTCACTGTCATTCCCGATCTGGACCTGGACGTCCTGGATCACGAGTTCATCGTCCTGGTCGGTCCCTCGGGGTGCGGCAAATCGACGGCCCTGCGGATGATCGCCGGCCTGGAGGAGCTCACGGCCGGCACTATCGCCATCGGCGGCCGAGTGGTCAACGACGTGCCGCCGAAGGACCGGGACATCGCCATGGTCTTCCAGAGCTACGCCCTCTACCCGCACATGACGGTGCGCCAGAACCTCGAGTTCGGCCTCAAGATCCGCAAGACGCCGAAGGAAGAGATGAACGAGCGCGTCCGCGAGGCGGCGGAGATCCTCGGCATCACCGAGCTCCTGGACCGGAAGCCCAAGCAGCTCTCCGGCGGCCAGCGGCAGCGGGTGGCTGTCGGCCGCGCCATCGTCCGCAAGCCGGCGGTCTTCCTGTTCGACGAGCCGCTGTCGAACCTCGACGCCAAGCTGCGGGTGCAGATGCGCGCCGAGATCTCGAAGCTGCAGAAGGACCTGCAGACCACCACCGTGTACGTCACCCACGACCAAATCGAGGCGATGACCATGGGTGACCGCATCGCGGTGATGAACAAGGGCGAGCTGCAGCAGGTGGGCACGCCGCTGGAGGTCTACGAGAAGCCGGCCACTCTGTTCGTCGCCAGCTTCATCGGCACGCCGCCGATGAACTTCGTGCCGGCCACGCTCACCGGCAGCGGCACGACAGTGACGGCCTCGGGCTTCCAGGTGCCCATGCCGCAGGCGTTTCGCGCCGCGGCGGCGGGGCATGACGGGCAGAAGGTGGTCTTCGGAATCCGCCCCGAGAACATCCGCGAAGCTTCCCGCGAAGCGGCCGGCGGCACGGTACCGATCACCGTGAAGGTGGAGTTCGTCGAGCCCCTCGGCCACGAGGTCATCGTGCACGGCCGCGTTGGCGACGATCTGCTGATCGCCAAGGTGGATCCGCACCGCGCTCCGCAGATGGGCTCGCAGATCCCGCTCGTCATCGAGGTGGAGGCGGGGCATCTTTTCGACGCCGGGTCGGAGCGGCGGCTGGGGAGCTGAGACGGCGATGAAAACGTCCGCCGTATTGCCCGCGCGACCTCACCCCAACCCCTCTCCTAATGGAGAGGGCTTTGGACGGCTTGTTTCCCCCCTCTCCTCTAGGAGAGGGGGCCAGGGGGTGAGGTCGAGCGGGCACGACGGCTCCGCATTGGCTCTTATCCGTCGCCATAGGAGAACCTCATGAGATCCCACATCCCCCGCGGCATCCTCATCGCGCTCGCGCTGTTCGTCTTTCCGGCCTTCGCTCAGGCGCAGAAGGAGATCGTCGTCTGGCACGGCTACCGCGGCGGCGAAAAGGCGGCTTTCGAACAGGTAGTCGACAACTTCAACAAGGCCAACGCCGGCAAGATCAAAGTCTCGACGCTCGCGGTGCCCTACGACGCTTTCGCCGACAAAATCACCGCCGCCGTGCCGCGCGGCAAGGGGCCGGACGTCTTCATCTTCGCGCAGGACCGCCTCGGCGGCTGGATCGTGGCCGGCAACACGGTGGAAAACCTCGACTTCTTCCTCGACGACAAGATCAAGGGGCGCTATCTCAAGGCCACCATGGACGCCATGACCTACCAGGGCAACGTCTATGGCCTGCCCTTGAACTTCAAGGTCATCACTCTGATCTACAACAAGAAGCTGGTGCCGACGCCGCCGAAGACGACCGCGGAGCTGGTCGCCATGGCGAAGAAGAACACGAACGCGGCGTCGGGCAGGTTCGGGCTCGTCTACTGGTACTCGGATTTCTACTACCACGCGGCGCTGATGAACGGCTTCGGCGGCGGCGTCTTCGGCCCCAACCGAAAGCCGACCATGAATTCGCCGCAGAACGTCAAGTCTCTGGAGTATCTGCTGGGCTGGATCAACCAGGGCTTCATGCCCGCCGAGCCTTCGACGGCGCTCATCACCTCGCTGTTCAACCAGGGCAAGGCGGCCATGGTCCTTTCCGGCCCCTGGTTCCTGGGCGAGGCGTCGGACAAGATCGACTACGGCTTGGCTCCCCTTCCCGCCATCAGCGAGATCGGCAATAAGCCGATGCGTCCATGGATCACGGTCGAGGGGGTCTACGTGGCGGCGCCGTCGAAGAACAAGGAGGCGGCGTTCGAATTCGTCAAGTATCTGACCGACGTGCCGGCCGGCAAGGTCCTGGCCGTCGAGGGACGGCAGACGCCCGCCAACAAAGGCGTTTACGCCGACCCGAAGATCGCCAACGATCCGATCCTCAAAGTGTTCCGCCAGCAGGTGGACGTCGGCGTGCCCATGCCCAACCTGCCCGAGATGTCCATGATGTGGTCGCCCGCCACCACGGCCATGAATACCATCGTGCAGAAGACGGCCACGCCGAAGCAGGCGATGGATCAGGCTCAGAAAGAGGTCGTCGAACGCATCGCCAACCTCCTCAAGAAATAGATCATGGCCCGCCCACCGCGTCCCCTCTCGCACCGCCGCCGGTTCCTGATCGGCCTCGCGCTTGCCACCCTGCTCGGCGTGGGCCTCGGAGCCTCGCTGCTCGCCGGCTCTCTCGCGGCCGAGCGCCGAGAGCGGGGGGAGCGCAAGGCGGTGGTCACCCTCTCCGCTCTCTCCGCGATCGTCGATCGCGCGAGCGGCGGCGCCGCGGAGGAGGCAGCGCCGGCGGAGGAGGGAGGGTTTGGCCTCGGTGAGGAGCTGGCGGCGGTGGGGCAGAACCAGCCCGCCGCGCCGCAGGGCGACGAGGGAGCGAAGGTCCGCCGCGCCGTGGCCCGCTTTGCCAAAGAACACCCGGAGGTGACGGCGATCCGCGTCGTCAAGTTCGATGGCCGCCAGCTCGAGGCTTCGACGGCGCCGGAAGATCGGCGCGACAAGGCCGCGCCGCGGACCCTCGTCCTGGCAGAAAAGCCGATCTACGACCTTGGCCAGAAGCTGCGGGCCGCCGTGGAGGCGAATCGCGAAGGTGCCGAAGGCGCGGCGCGGGCGCCGGAGATCGCCGTCGAGCGCCGGCCGGCCGGACTCCTGCTCGCGGCGCCGGTGGAGCGCGGCGGCGAGGTCATCGGCATGGTGCAGATGGAGATGCGGGCGGAGCGCGAGCCCGCTGCCTTCGCCTGGCTGCCCTTCCTGGCCGTCTGGATCGCTCCGCTGATCGCAATGCTGCTGCTCTTCGGGATCCTGGGCGAGCGCCGCTGGCTGCTCGCCGCGGCCGGGGCCCTGGTGCTGGTGATCGATCTCTGGGCCTATGGGCGTTACGCCCTCGGCCAGTTGGAGGCCGAGCGCCGCCGGTCGTCGGAAGCGGTGGCCGCTCAGATCGGCGAGGAGTCGAAGACGGCCGGGGCCTTGTTGGCCGAGCTTGGCATCCCCGCCGGCAAACCTCTCGAGCCCACCCTCTGGGACGCCGATCAGTTCCGCGAGGCGCGTGGGCTCATCACCGCCACCGGCACGGTGGACGAAGGCCGCCTGGGAGAGCTGGTGGCGGCCGACGCCAGTCGTCTGACCCGCTCCGTCGGCGCGCTCGCCGCTCTCTCCCTGGCCCTTCTGGCGTTCGTGGGACTGGGATGGGCCGCCCGCACCGGCAGCGCCCTCGTCCAGCACCGGGTCGCCTATCTCTACGCCCTGCCGGCTCTGCTCGCCATGCTGGTCCTGGTCTTCTTCCCGTTTTTCTACGGCTTCGCCCTCTCCTTCACCAACGCCAACCTCTACAACACCGACAAACCTGTCAGCGAAACCTGGGTCGGCCTGCAGAACTATTTCGACATCCTGACCGACTTCCGGATCATGAAGCAGACGCCGGAGGGACGAGTCTGGAACTACCAGAACTTCTATTACACGTTGATGTTCACCCTCGTCTGGACGGTTTCGAACGTGGCGGGCGGCGTCCTGATGGGGCTGACCCTTGCCCTGATCCTCAACCTCCGTGGTTTCGCGCTGCGCCCTCTGTACCGCATCCTGCTGATCTTGCCGTGGGCGACTCCCAACTACATAACGGCGCTGATCTTTCGCGGCATGTTTCACCGCCAGTTCGGCGTCGTCAATCAGATCGTCCAGCTCTTCGGCGGGCCGGCCATCCCGTGGTTCGACCGGCCGTTTACCTCGTTCCTCGCGGTGCTGACGACCAATAGCTGGCTCTCCTTTCCATTCATGATGGTGATGGCCCTCGGCGCTCTGCAGTCGATTCCGTCCGACCTCTACGAGGCGGCGCGGGTGGACGGCGCCTCGCGTTGGCAGCAGTTCCGCTCGATCACGCTGCCTTCGCTGCGGCCGGCTCTGGTGCCGGCCATCATCCTGTCGGTGATCTGGACGTTCAACATGTTCAACATCATCTACCTGGTCTCGGGGGGCAATCCCGGAGGTGCCACCGAGATCCTGATCACCCAGTCGTACAAGATCGCGTTCGAGCAATACCGCTACGGCTACGCGGCCGCGTACTCCACCCTCATCTTCCTGATCCTTTTCGCCTACGGCACCTGGCAGAACCGGGTGACCAAAGCCACGGAGGCCGTCGCATGAAGGGCCGGAGGAGAGCGCGGTTGGACGACGAGCCTGCCCACTGGCCGCTCCATCTCTTCGTCATCTTCATGGTGCTGGTCACCCTGTACCCCATCCTCTGGGTGGTGACCATCGCCTTCTCCGGCGAGCAGAACCTGGCCATCGTCGACGTGCCGCCAAACGCCGGCGCCTGGGACCGCGTGCGCGCCGTCCTGCCGTGGCCCGACCGGATATCGACGGAGAACTTCCGCTCGCTCTTCGCCGACCAGCCGTTTGCCCGCTGGCTGATGAACAGCATCATCGTGGCGGGCATGACCACCGTGCTGGGAGTGTCGCTGGCCTGCACCGCGGCCTACGCCTTCTCCCGCTTCCGCTTCCCCGGCCGGCGCGCGGCCCTCATGTCCTTCCTGGTTGCTCAGATGTTCCCCGGTACCCTGATGCTGATCCCGCTGTACATCATCCTCGTCCAGTTTCTGGGCCTGGGGTCGACCTACACGGGCTTGGTGCTCCTCTATACGGTCACCGCCATGCCGCTGTGCGTCTGGATGTTGAAAGGTTATTTCGACACCATCCCGAAGGAGCTCGAGGAGTCGGCACTCATCGACGGCGCCTCCCAGGCCATGATCTTCTTCCGCATCATCCTGCCGCTCGCCCGGCCCGCGGTGGCGACGACGGCGCTGTTTTCCTTCATGACCGGGTGGACCGAGTTCATCCAGGCCGCCACCTTCATGAACCGCGAGGACATGTACCCGGGACCGGTGGGCCTGCGCTTCTTCGTCGCCGGGTTCTCGCAGCAATGGGGGTATTTTGCCGCCGGCGCTCTCATCACGGCGTTGCCGGTCATGGTGTTGTTTCTGTTCTTGCAAAAATATATCGTTTCCGGTCTCACGGCCGGCGCAGTCAAGGGCTGAGCCCTATAAAGGAGGTTTTCATGTCCAAGCGTATCTGGAAAACGAGAGTCACGATGGCCGCGGCCGGCCTGCTGCTGGCGGGCGCGGCGCTCGCCCAGAGCGGCGTCTCCTTCAAGGATCCCGCCAACGACGACAACGGACCCGGCACCTATACCTATCCCACGGACCAGGTGTACAAGCGCGGCTCGTTCGACATGACGGGGTTCGACGTCAAGGTCAACGGCGGCAAGGTGGACTTCGCCGTCACCTTCAACACGCCGCTCGACGATCCCTGGCGGATGAATACAGGGTTCTCCGTGGAGATGGTCTTCATCTTCATCGACAACAAGGAGGGCGGCTTCAAGGAAGGCCCGCCGGGCACCAACGTCACCTTCGCCGACGGCAACGAGTGGGACAAGCTGGTCGTCCTCTCGCCGCAGCCGCCGGGCCGCGTCAAGACGGAGTCGGAGAAGATGCCGGCCGCGCAACAGGGATCGGTCGTCATCCCCAACCGCGTCAAGGGCGCCGGGCGGACGATCTCGGCCTCGGTGGACCTCGAGCAGCTCGGCGGCGGGGATCCGTCGCAGTGGGGATACCAGGTGCTCATTCAATCGAATGAGGGCTTCCCCGAAGGCAAGGACATGCTGACCCGCAAGGTCAACGAGTACGAGGGCCAGCACCGCTTCGGCGGCGGCACGGATACCGATTGCGACCCGCACGCCATGGACATCTTGGCTGGCAACGGCACGGGCGCCGCGGAAGAGGCGCAGGCGCAGCACGAGATGCTCAAGTACGAGTGCAACCCGGACGGCACGCCCAAGCAACTCGCCGTCCTCAAGATGGTCAAGAAGGCGGGCTGAGCCCTGCCGCTGACCGAGGAGAGGAGCTGATATGAGATTTATCAGAGGGTTCGCGATCGCGCTGCTGACGACGGCGGTGCTGGCGCCTCTGCCGGCGCTGGCCGTGGACGGCCAGATGATGATCATCACCGGCGTGGACTACACGAAGTGGCTGTGGGGCACCGAGCACGTCGACGGCAGCGTCTACAACTTCACCACCGTTCCGGGCGAGGGCTACGGCGACAACGGGCAGGGGACCGAGATCGAACTGAACATCGCCTCCCGGCCGTCCAAGTACCTCGAAGTGACCGGCCGCATCCACTCGCGGTTCAACCAGAACCAGTGGACGAACTTCGGCGGCTTCGGCGGCCGCAACCCGGCGCTGGAGGACCCGCCGCGCGGCGACTGCATCGGCGGCGACTGCGGCGAGTTCGATCCACGCTCGAACGAGTACATCAAGCTGCGCGGACTGACGGCCCGCTTCACCCCCGGCTACAAGTGGGTGGACGCCGTCACCATCGGCTCGACGGACCTCGGTATGTTCGACTCCTTCACCATCGGCAAGATCCGCTACATCGACCGCGACAACGCCAAGGCCGTGCTGTTCCAGGGGCCGCTCCTCGACCGCCGCGTGAGCTACGACCTGATCCGCATCTCGCTGCCGCGGCTGTGGGCAGGCCCCAACTTCAACACCGGCGACTACACCGGCCAGGACGGCGCCTACGGCCTGCAATTCAAGTTCTCGCCCACCTCGCTGTTCGACGGCGCGGTCGTCTACGAGCGCAGCCGCGACCTCGAGATCGACGGCTTCGACCGCGACTTCGACGACGGCCGCGACGTAGGCACCCGCTTTCAGAACGACGTGTGGGGGGCCAGGTTCGGCATCCACCCGAGCTCGACTTTCGACTTCCGTGGCGTGGCGTACTTCTCCGAGGCGGAGTCCGACGCCCGTTTCGGCGTGCCCACCGGCTTCGGCCTCGCCGGCTTCTCGCCGGTGCCCGCCGGCGATCTCAGCGACGAGACCTTCAAGGCCGATCTGGACATCAACCTGGCCAGCGGGCTGACCTTCAACCTGGAGTACTTCGACATCGGCGCCCAGTACGTCTCCATCCTGGCGGCCCGCCGCGAGGCCGACGTGCTGCTCACCGAGGGCCACGACGGCACCTGGGCCTTCCCCGGCCCGAACAACGCCTCCTTCGGCGTCTTCGCCGGCAACCCCACCCGCATCGGCTTCGGCGGCTGGCAGGGCACGGCGCAGCAGGTGGCGACGATCAACGTCGACAACGAGTTCACCGACTTCGAGGAGCCGATGGCGGAGACGTCCATCGGCTGGAAGGGCATCACCATCGTCCCCAAATGGACGATCGGCAACTGGGACCTGTCGGGTGAGTACAGCAAGATCGACTACAACACCAACTGGCAGGCCTGGGGTGACGTCACGCGCGCCATCGACAACTCGATCTATCCGAACCACGAGTCCGACGCCGGCATCGGCTCCTTCCGCAACGCCTACGCGCCGTTCCAGGACAAGGACACGGACATCCTCGTACTGCGCGCCAAGACCCTGGTCAACGTGGGCAGCGGCGTCGAGGTGTGGGGCAAGCTCAAGCTCATCGACGAGCAAGACAAGCGCATGACCGAGGCCCGCTTCCTGCCCTTCAAGCCCGGCGACTGCCCGGGCGGCGGTGTCGCCTGCGCCAACAACACCAACAACTACTTCGGCAGCTTCTCCACGGCCGCCGTCTACTTCAACCCGCCCGTCATCACCGTGGGAAGCAGCACCGGCTACCAGTGGAAGCCGTTCGACAGCCTGTCCGACGACGACCGTGACATGGACTACAAGATGTACCAGCTCGGCGCCGCCTATCAGTTCACGAGCAACCTGTACAGCTCGCTGACCTTCGAGTACTACGACGTCGACCTCAAGGACGGCAACACGGCGTTCCAGGCCTACCAGCTCCACAGCATGGCCTCGGGCCAGCACGAGAAGAACAAGCTAATGCTCTACGCCCGCTACACCCTGGGTGGCGCCGAGTTCGGCTTTAACTACGAGTACAACTGGGGCTCGTTCGATCCCGATTTCGGCGGCGGCTTCGTGCCGCAGCTCGCCGACGCGGGAATCGCCCACGACTTCGGCGTGCCGGTCGGCTCGCCGGGCTTCCGCGGCCGCTTCGGCGGCTGGAACAGCCTGCTCAAGCGCGACTTCGAACAGAATCGCCTGAAGGCGTTCATGAAGCTGCGGTTCTAGGCAAGAGCGTCGTGCCCTGTAGGGGCGGCCCCGCGTGGCCGCCCTGTTTCATTTTCGATCAAGTTTTCTGGAGACGTCGTCATGCGATTCAACCGTTCCCCCATCCTCGCCGTTTTCGGCGTTGTCATCCTTGCCATCCTTTCCTCCACCGCCTCCTTCGCCGCCAAGGAGATCTTCACCCTCACCGATCCCCGCGGCGACGACCACGGCGACGGCAATCTGATCTATCCCTTCGACGACGACCTCGATCCGGGCGACCTCGACCTGCTTTCGCTCACCGCCCGCGACGAGGGCAACGGCACCTGGTTCGAAGCCACGTTCGCCAAGCGCGTCAGGGTCCCCGGCCGGGTGGCCGTCGACAACCTCGGCACGCAGCTCGACGTGGTGGCCCGCTACGGCTTCTATAACCTGAACCTGGACATCTACATCGACACCGACCGCGTGCCGGGCTCTGGCGGCGTCACCATGCTGCCGGGCCGTCACGCCGAGATCGATGCCGCCACGGCGTGGGAAAAGGCGGTCATCCTCACGCCGCGGCCCAACGAAGCCAAGACCGAGCTGCAGCGGATGCTGCTCAAGATCCTGAGCGAGGACAGCAAGCGGCAGGAGAGCGACCTCAAGTCCGAGGAGATCGAGGCGCTCAAGAAGCAGATCCCGCTGGACATCGAGGCTCGCATCATCTTCCCCACCCAGATCCGGGTGCGCGGCCAGAAGATCAGCTTCTTCGTGCCGGCCCTCTTCCTGGGAGGTCCCGCCAAGGCCACGTGGGCCTACACGGTGGCCACTTCGGGCGCCGACCTGCTCGTTTCCTTCGGCGTGAATTACACATCGGGTGGGCAGGAGGACCTGAAGTCGCTGATGATCCTCCCGATCTCCCCCAGCGGCTGGCAGGACCGCTTCGGCGGCGGCCGCGAGAACGCCCCGATCCAGCCGCCGCTGGTGGACATCATCGTGCCGAAAGGCAAGAAGCAGGAGACGATCCTCTCCGACTTCGACGCCCGCGCGAAGCGGCCGGTGGTGATTCCCGGGGTGGTGCCGGCGGAGCAGTAAGGCTAGGGTTTCAGCCGCCAAACCGCGCTCGCGCCCGCCGGTAGGCGCACCGTCCAGCCTTCCGCGCCGCGCGCCGGAGCCGGCGTGGAACCGAACCGCGGCTCCAGCGACCTGGCCTTGAAAACGTAAGGCCCCGCCTCCACCTCGGCGGCGCTCACGTTGTGGAGCACCAGGAGCCGCTCGCCTTTCGTCTCGCGGAGGAATGCCAGCACGGGCGTGCCGCGGTCGCCGGGGCTGAGGAGCTTGAGGGTTCCCTTACGCAAGGCCGGCGAAGCGTGCCGCAGGCGGATCAGGCTGCGGTAGTGCGAGAGGAGAGAATCAGCGTCTCCGCTTTCCGCGGCCACGTTGGCGGTCTCCCGGCCCGGCGCGAAGTCGAACCAGGGTCTGCCGGTGGTGAAGCCGCCGCCGGAAGAAACGTCCCAGGGCATGGGAGTGCGCTTGTTCTCGTCGCTGCCGCCCGGACCGTTCTGCAGTCCGATCTCCTCGCCGTAGTAGAGGAAGGGCGCGCCGGGCAGGGTGAGCAGGATCGCGGCGGCGCTGCGCAGCTTGGCGGCGTCGTTGCCGAGCAGGGTGGCGAGGCGTGTCATGTCGTGGTTGGTGAGGAACGGCGCGTCGATGATGCCCGCCGGATAGAGCTCCGCCATCTCTTCCAGCTTGGCCGCGATGCCGGCCGCCTCGCTGTCGTGGACGGCCTTGACGATCTCCTCCGAGAGCGGGAAGTTAAAGCTCATCGGCAGCTCGTCGCCGCCCTTGACCTTCGCCGTCGAGCCGAAATACGCCGCGATCTTCTCCGTCGTCGTCCAGTTCTCGCCCACCAGCACGGACTGCGGCTTCTGCCGCCGCACGCCCGCCGAGAGCTCCTTGAGGAAGACGTGCGTCTCCGGCTGATCGTTCTGCAGCTCGCCGGGGCCGTTGGCGAAGAGGTGACGCGTGGCGTCGAGGCGGAAGCCGTCCACGCCGCGGCCGAGCCAGAGGGCGCCCAGGCGCTCGATCTCCTGGCGCACGGCCGGGGTGCTGAAGTTGAGGTCGGGCATGCCGCCCCAGAAGATGCCGTAGTAGAAGGCGCCGTTCTTCGCGTGCCAGGTGTAATTGCTGCCGCCCCACGGCTGCGTCCAACCCGGATCGTCGGCGCGCCACACGTACCAGTCGCGATGGACGGCGGCCGGAGACGACGCGGAGTCGATGAACCAGGGGTGCTGCGCGCTGCT
This sequence comes from Thermoanaerobaculia bacterium, assembly GCA_044868005.1. GTDB lineage: Bacteria > Acidobacteriota > Thermoanaerobaculia > Multivoradales > UBA5704 > DATARR01. The sequence continues at coordinate 58,011 of JBIOVX010000013.1, forward strand.
GTGGTTCATCACGAAGTCGAGGATGACGCGGATGCCGCGGCGGTGCGCCTCGGCGAGAAAGCGGTCGAAGTCCTCGCCGCTGCCGTAGTCGGGCTCGATCTTCTCGTAATCCACCGTGTCGTAGCCGTGGTAGCTCGGCGAGTCGAAGACGGGCATAAGCCAGAGGGCGTCGACGCCGAGATCGCCGTCCGTGGCCGGATCGCCGTCGTTGAGATAGTCGAGCCTGGCGGTGAGCCCCTGCAGATCGCCGATGCCGTCGCCGTTCGAGTCGGCGAAGCTGCGCACGAAGACCTCGTAGAACACGGCTCCCCGCGCCCAGTCATTCTTCCACTGGGGAACTGAGGCAGCCGGAGCGGCGGCCGCGGAGAGGCCGGCCGTCTCAGGCGAAGGCGCCGCGAGGGGAGCGCCGGCGCAGGCGAGCGCCAGGACGGGCAGAAGGAACCGAAGGGAGAGTCGCATAGAGGTATTCTAAAGCCATGGAACCTACCAAGGTGGCGGCCGTCACCGGAGCCTCGCGCGGCTTGGGAGCGGAATTCGCGCGGGTGCTCGCCGAGGAAGGCTACGCCGTCGCGCTGGGCGGGCGGGACGTAGAGGCGATCGAGCGGTTGGCGTCGGGACTGCCGGCGTCTTTCGCGCATGCCCTCGACGTGGGAAGCTCCGAGAGCGTCGCCGCCTTCCGCGACGCGGTCCTCGCCCGCTTCGGGCGTGCCGACGTGCTGGTCAACAACGCGGGGATCGGCATCTTCAAGCGGCTGGAGGAGTTCTCGCCCGAGGAGGTCGAGAGGATCTTCCGCGTCAACGTCCAGGGCGCGTGGGCGGTCACCACGGCGTTCCTGCCCCAGCTCAAGGCGGCGCGGGGGTGGGTGGTGATGATCTCCTCGGACGTCTCCACCCGCACCTTTCCCACCGGCGGTCCCTACGCCGCGTCGAAGTTCGCCTTGCGGGCCCTCGCGCGTACGCTGCAGCAGGAGAATCCGGAGCTGCGGGTGCTCGAGCTGCGGCCCGGCGCCGTGGACACGTACTTCGCCGGCTCCACTCCCGGCGCGCCGGGCAAGGAGTGGTTCCTCCAGCCCGGCGCGGTCGCCGAGGTGCTGCGCTTCGCCCTGCGGCTGCTGCCGGAGGCCCGGCTCGAGGAGCTCGTCCTGCGCAGCAGCGCGCAAACGCCGGAGTACTAGGCCACGATCTCCTTCGCCAGCTCGATCGCGGAGATCGGCGCGCTGCCTTCGGCGTTGTTGTTGATCGTGCAGAGGAAGGGCCGGCCCGCGGCGAGGGCCTCGCGGGCGAGATCGGCCACCGCCCCGCGGTTGGCGGGATCCGGAGCCGCCATACGGTTGAAGGGTGCGTAACGCCGCCCCGCCTCCTCGTAGGTCATGCCGGGACCGAGAAGCCAGCGGATGACGGTCATCGGTCCGCGCTCGGACCCCGCCAGCCGCGCCTGGGCGCGGACGTCCGGCATGCGCGGATGGACGTTGTGGCAATGGCAGGCGCCCACGGCGGCCAGCGCGTCGCCGTAGTCGGCGGTCACCAGCTCGCGGTTGCGCAGCTCGACGGCGTAGACCGGACCTCGCGGCAAGTCGGCCAGGAAGGCATGGAGCCGCTTGGCGAAGCGCGCCGGCGTGCCCAGGTCCTGCGGCGCGAACTGGAAGAGGATGGCTCCGGCGTCAGCCCCCAGGCCTTCCACGAACGGCGCCACCACCTGGTCCGCCGCGTAGACGGGGTCGAGGAAGAGCGGGTTCTCCTGGCCGCGGCTGGCACCGTAGCGCGCATGGTCCGGAAAGCGCGCCAGCGTGCAGGCCTCGTGAGCTTTGACCAGAAACTGGAACTCGGCGGGAACCACCTCCCGATACGCGGCGAGCTCCACCGCCTCGACCGGAGCGTAGTGCGTGCGATCGATCCCCACGGCGCGCAGGAGGGGATGCCGGGCATAGGCCGCGAGTCCCTCATGGGCCAGGCGCGACGGCGAGTAGGACCGATCCCAGACGAGCCCGGCCCAGCCCGGGAACGACCACGTCGAGCCGCCGAGATGGACGCCCGGCGGCAGCTCCCGGCCGAGCGCCTCGACCTCCTCCGGCTGCCGCGCCGCGCCCACGCCCGCCGGCTCGGGCTCGCTCTGCGGACCGAGGTCGAAGAGGGCGAGCTGATCCTGCTGCCTGCGTCGCGCCATGCCGGCAGTTTATTGCGGAAAGACGGAACCCGCGAAGGTGAGGGCTCCCGCGTGGTTCAGCTCGCCCGCAGGAACTCCACCGTCGGCGGCAGCCCTTCGTCGAGGCTCCGCGGGCGCCAGTCGAGCTCGGTGCGCGCGCGGGAGTCGTCGAAGGCCCAGTGCCGCTCCAGGCTGTTGAGCTGCTCGCTCGAGAACGGCGGCCGGCGGCCGCGCAGCTTGTAAAGCGGGCCCGAGACGGCCAGTCCAATCCGCGCCAGCCCTATGGGCAGATTACGGCGAGGAGCCCTGACGCCGCCCAACGCGCAGACGCGGTCCACCAGGCTGCGCAGGGTCGCGACGTCGCCCGTCATGAGGTAACCCCGGCCTGGCGGCGCCTTCTCGATCACCTTGAACATGCCTTCGACCAGATCGTCGAGAAAGATCCAGGCCATCCTGCGGTCGGCTCCCACAAGGGCGGGGAAGCGTCCCTTGAGGAAGCCGCGGAGGAGGGCGTTGGCTCCTTCCTTCTTCCCAGGCGGGCCGTAGACGAGGCTCGGGTAGACGGTGTTGACCCGCAGCCCCCGCTTGACCCACTCCTGGACCGCCAGCTCGCCGGAGTGCTTGGTGGCGCTGTAGAGGGTGGGGAAGGGGGTCTGCACCGGCGCGTCCTCGCTCACGACCGAGCCGTCCGGCGGGCTGCCGCCGAAGTAGGCCATCGAGGAGACGGAGAGGAATCGGCCCACCCCCAGCTTGTAGGCGAGGGAGGCGACGTTCTCGCTCCCCTGGACGTTGGCCCGCCGCATCCGCTCCGGCGGGCCGTCGAAGTCGAGATCGGCGGCGGCGTGGATCACCCAGTCGGCGCCCGACATGCCCTCGCGCATCGAGGCGCGGTCCCCGATGTCGCCGGTGAACGTCGCGGCCCCAAGGCGCCGCAGGGGCTCCGCGTCGCTCGTAGGGCGCACCAGGGCCCTCACCTCGTGCCCGGCCTCCGCGAGCCGGCGCGCCAAGGCACGGCCGATATAGCCGGTGCCGCCCGTCAGGAAGACCCTCATCGGGCGGATTCTAGTGGAGAACCTTCAGTGTCCCGGCTGGAACTTACGAGCGGGAGCCTCGTCAGGGCCGTTCACCCCCGGACGGTGCGGGGCTCTCGGGAGCAAGAAGAGGAAATGGGAATCCAACATAGGTCGCCCCTGTTATACAGGGTGGGACGGGGCTCGGGAGTTGAACCTGTCCCGGAGTAGCACACTCCAAACATTCTCCTTCAGCTCCCTCTCCTCCCCCCGCGTCGGCTCCCTCCCCGATGCGGGGCTTTTTTATGGTGGTGTTGCGGGCTTTCCGGGCATCCGCCAAGCTGACATTTTCGCCGGGTTGAGCAGCAAGAGCAGCTTGTCGTGCAGACTTTCTTCGGACAAGTGGGAAGAGGAGTGCTCGGCCAGCGCCAGCTCGATAGCCGACACGAGATCTTGAGCGCCAGAGCTACTGTCGAGATGCATATTCCAGCTTCGCTGAACGAGCCAATCTTCGAACTCCTCAAGATCCAGCCTGCCAGCCAGCAGATCCGCAAGCTTCCGGCGAACTTCCATTTCACGGATCATGAACGAGTCTCCGATTCCTCTAATCAGGGTCAGCTTTGAAGAGCTGCGACAGCTCTTCAACGAAGGCCGATACTGGGAACGGCTACAAGCGGGGGAGCTTCGCGCCCGCTGCCGCCGCGAGGGGCACCCTGCCCCGCCAGAGTCGGGCCAGCCTTATTGTACGCGAAGCCAGGAGGTGTCCTACTTCGATAAGGACGACCAGGAAGTCGCCAGGGTCCACCAATACCTGAGACCGGATGGTCTTCTAGGTGGCTCAGGAAGGCCCGATCCGAAACGCGTGCTTCAGGGAGGTATCCTGTATCGGCTTACCAAGCGACAGGAGACCGCACCAACGGCGCCGCCATCCTCTCCCCAGACCTGAATCGCTAGCTCCGCAACAACTGCCGCAGCACGTAGTGGAGGATCCCGCCGTGGCGGTAGTATTGCACCTCCTGCGGGGTATCCAGCCGCACCCGGGCCTTGAACTCCTTCACGCCGCCGGCGACCGCGGCGCGGACGGTCACTTCGCGCCCGCCCTTGAAGCCGCTCTCCACTCCCTCGGCCAGGCCGATGACGTCGATCACCTCCTCGCCGGTGAGCCCCAGGCTCGCCGCGCAGCCGCCGTCGGTGAACTCCAGCGGGGCGATGCCCATGCCGACGAGGTTGCTGCGATGGATGCGCTCGAAGCTCTCGGCGATGACGGCGCGCACCCCCTGGAGGAGCGGCCCCTTGGCGGCCCAGTCGCGCAAGGAGCCGGTGCCGTACTCCTTGCCGGCGAGGACGACCGTGGGCACCCCTTCGGCCTTGTACTTCATGGCCGCGTCGTAGATCGCCAGCGGCTCGCCGTCCGGGAGATGAACCGTGAAGCCTCCTTCGATCTCCGGCACCATTTGGTTGCGGATGCGGATGTTGGCGAAGGTGCCCCGCATCATGACTTCGTGATTGCCCCGCCGGGCGCCGTAGGAGTTGAAGTCCTTGGGGGCCACGCCGTGCTCGATGAGGTACTTGCCCGCCGGGCTCGCCACCTTGATCGAACCGGCCGGCGAGATGTGATCCGTCGTGATGCTGTCGCCGAACACCGCCAGCACCCGGGCTCCCCGCACGTCCTCCACCGGCGCCGGCTCGGCCGGCATGTCGACGAAGTACGGCGGCTGGCGGACGTAGGTCGACTCCGCCTCCCAGGCGTAGGTGTCGCCCTCCGGCACGTCGAGACTGTTCCAGCGCTCGTCGCCGGCGAAGACGTCGCGGTACTGCTCGCGGAACATGTCGGAGCGCAAGGCGCGCAGGATGGTCTCCTCGACCTCCCGCCGGCTCGGCCACAGGTCGCGCAGGAAGACGGGCTCGCCGTCCTTGCCGTGGCCCACGGGCTCGCTCTGCCAGTCGACGTCGATGCGTCCCGCCAGCGCATAGGCGACCACCAGCGGCGGCGACGCCAGATAGTTGGCGCGCACGTCGGAGTTGATGCGCCCCTCGAAGTTGCGGTTGCCCGAGAGCACGGCGACCGCCACCAGGTCCCGCTCTTCGATGGCCTTGGAGATCGCCGGCGGCAGCGGACCGCTGTTGCCGATGCAGGTGGTGCAGCCGTAGCCCACGAGGTTGAAGCCGAGCTGGTCCAGGTAGGGCGTGAGGCCGGCTTCGCGGTAATACTCGGTCACCACCTTGGAGCCCGGAGCGAGGCTCGTCTTGACCCAGGCCTGAGTGCGCAGCCCCCTCTCCACCGCCTTCTTGGCGAGCAGGCCGGCGGCCACCATCACCGACGGATTGGAGGTGTTGGTGCAGCTCGTGATGGCGGCGATGACCACCGAGCCGTGCTGCAGCTCGGCCGCCGCCGGATCGTCCGTCACCGCCACCTCGGGCTCGGCCACGGCGAGGCCCGCGGCGGTGCCGCCAGCCGACTGGAGGCCGGAGGCCGTGGGTCTCGCCTTGCCCGTCCTGCCCATGGCGGTCATCGCCGCGAGCTCCTTGAGGAAGGAGGGCTTCACCTCCGAGAGCCGCACCCGGTCCTGCGGCCGGCGGGGACCGGCGAGGCTCGGCTCGACAGAACCGAGGTCCAGCTCCAGGGTGTCGGAGTAGTCCGACTCGGGGCTCTCCGTCGAGTGGAAGAGTCCCTGCTCCTTCATGTAGGCCTCGACCAGCGTCACCTGCTCGGGGGAGCGGCCGGTGAAGGCCAGATAGTCGAGCGACACCTGGTCCACCGGGAAGATGCCGCACGTCGCGCCGTACTCGGGCGCCATGTTGCCGATGGTCGCCCGGTCGGCCAGCGCCAGGTTGGCGAGGCCGGGGCCGAAGAACTCCACGAACTTGCCGACGACGCCTCTCTTGCGCAGCATCTCGGTGACCGTGAGCACGAGGTCGGTGGCCGTGGAGCCCTCGGGCAGCTCGCCCGCCAGGCGGAAGCCCACGACTTGGGGAATGAGCATCGACACCGGCTGGCCGAGCATGGCCGCCTCGGCTTCGATGCCGCCCACACCCCAGCCGAGCACGCCGAGGCCGTTGACCATCGTGGTGTGGGAATCCGTCCCCACCAGCGTATCGGGATAGGCGTAGCGCTCGCCGCCGACCTCGCCCTCCATCACCACGCGCGCCAGGTACTCGAGGTTGACCTGGTGGACGATGCCGGTGTCGGGCGGCACCACGCGGAAGTTGCTGAACGCGGTCTGGCCCCAGCGCAGGAAGGCATAGCGCTCGCGGTTGCGCTCGAACTCCTTCTCGGCGTTGATGAGAAAGGCGGCGGCGGTGCCGTATTCGTCCACCTGCACGGAATGGTCGATGACCAGCTCGACCGGCTGCAGCGGATTGATCCGCCGGGGATCGCCGCCCATGGCCACCATGGCGTCGCGCATGACGGCGAGGTCCACCACCGCGGGCACGCCCGTGAAGTCCTGCAGCAGGACGCGGGCGGGCATGAAGTCGATCTCCTGGGAGGGCGGCGCGCCCGGGTCCCAACGCGCCAGAGCCTCGATCTCATCCACGGTGACGATCTCGCCGTCCTCGCGGCGCAACAGGTTCTCGAGCAGGATGCGCAGCGAGTAGGGCAGGCGCGACACGTTCCAGCCCCGCTTCTCCAGGACGTCCAAGCGGGCGAGGCGGAATTCACGGCCGCCGGCTCGCAGCGTAGCGCGGCTTCCGAAGCTATCTTTCATGGGATTCGTTCTCCCTAGTGGACGGCACGAACGGCGGGCGCCGCGCCTGCAACGATAACACGCCGGAATTCTCCCGGAGGCGGGCTCACCCGGAGTAAGATCCCCCCATGGCGGTTGCCGGCTCCGATCTCTCCACACCGGTCCTGTTGTTGGCCATGCCCCAGGTGCTCGATCCATCGTTCCACCGCAGCGTCGTGCTGCTCCTCCATCACGAGGAAGCCGGGAGCTTCGGCTTCATCGTCAACCGGCCGACGGACATCAAGATCCGCGAGATCCTCAAGGGGATGGACATCGGCTGGCGGGGAGAGGAGAAGGCCGTGGCCTACATGGGCGGGCCGGTGCAGCAGAACCTCGGCACCGTGCTCTTCACTCCCGTCCTCCTCGACGGCGACGAGGACGACAGTGCTACCGAGATCGCGCCCGGCATCGCCCTGACGCAGCATATCGGCGACCTCTCCCGGCTGGCGGAGGCGCCGCCGGACCACTTTCGCCTGCTCCTCGGCTACGCCGGTTGGGGCGAAGGGCAGCTCCTGGAGGAGATCCTCCGCAACGACTGGCTGACGGCGCCGGTCTCCGACGAGCTGATCTTCGCTCCCGATCCCGAGCAGGTCTGGGACGCCGCGCTGCGCTCCGTGGGCATCGACCCGGCGGCTCTGCCGTCGTGGATGCCCGGCGGCTCCTCCGGAGAGTCGGCGAACTGACAGGTCGAGGGCCCGAGGCCATGCGTCAACCGGCGCGATGAACACCGAGCACCACCGATCCGCGGGCGGTCTGGTGGTCGACGGCAGCCGCATCCTCCTGATCTCCACCCAGGCCGGCCGGCGCTGGCAGCTCCCCAAGGGGCACATCGAGCCGGGGGAGAGCCCCGAGCAGGCCGCGGTGCGGGAGGTGCGCGAGGAGACGGGCGTCACCAGCCGCGTGGTGGCCGCGCTGCCGGGCGTCGAGTACTGGTTCGTGGAGAAGCGGGCCCGGCGCGTCCACAAACAGGTGGAGTACTTCCTGCTGGCCTACGTCAGCGGCGACACACGCGATTTCGACGCTCACGAGGTCTCTGGCGCCGAGTGGTTCTCCTGGGATGTGGGGATCGCCAGGCTCAGCTTCGACAACGAGCGGCGGGTGGCGCAGGCGGCGCGCGAGATCGCCGAGTCCGGCCGCCAGGCGTTCGGATAAGATCGGCCGGGAGGGATCCACATGCTGCGAGCCCTGCTGCAAATCGTGCTCAACGGCGTGGCCGTCTTCATCGCGGCCTACTTGGTGCCGGGCATCACCTACAGCGGCAGCCTGCTGTATCTGCTGCTCGTGGGCTTGGTGATCGGCCTCATCAACCTGATCGTCAAACCGATCGTCTCGTTCTTCTCTTTCCCGCTGATCATCCTCACCCTTGGGCTTTTCTACCTGGTGATCAACGGCCTCATGCTCTACCTGGCGGCCTCCTTGCTGGACGGTCTCGACGTGCAGGGCTGCACCCCGGCGATCCTGGGCGGCCTGGTGATCGCGCTCTTCAACTGGGTGGTGCGGGCCTTCACCAAGGATTGAGGTGAGACCCCGCAAGACGAGCGGTGCGGCGGCACGGCCGGCCGCGAGGCGGGCCGGCATTACGCCGGGCGAGGCGCGGCGGGAGTCCGGCCGCGCGCGGCGAGAGCGCGCCGCGGCCATTCAGGAACGGCTCGAGCGCGAGTACCCCGGCACCCGCATCGCCCTCGATTTCGAGACCCCCTTGCAGCTCCTGGTGGCCACCGTGCTCGCCGCCCAGTGCACGGACAAGAAGATCAACGAGGTGACCCCCGCGCTCTTCCGGCGCTACCCCACCGCGCGGCACTACGCCGAGGCGGACCTCGGCGAGTTGGAGGAGATGGTGCATGCCACAGGCTTCTTCCGCAACAAGGCGCGGGCCTTGAAGACCCTCGGGCAGGCGCTCCTCGCCGAGCACGACGGCGAGGTGCCGGCGAGCATGGAAGCCCTGCGCAAGCTGCCGGGCGTCGGCCGCAAGACGGCCAACGTCGTGCTGGGCAACGCCTTGGGCCTCAACGAAGGCATCGCGGTCGACACCCACGTCCATCGCCTCTCCCGCCGGCTTGGATTGACGCAGGAAGATGATTCCGACGCGATCGAGCAGGACCTGATGTCTTCCATCCCGCGCGAGAGCTGGACCCGCTTCGCCCTCCTGTTGCAGGATCACGGCCGCAAGATCTGCAAGGCGCGCAGACCTGAGTGCAGCATCTGCCCGGTGGCGGAGCTGTGCCCGTCGGCGGAGATATGAGCGATATGAACAAGACCGCCGTCGTCACCGGCGCCAGCTCGGGCATCGGCGCGGCCACGGCACGCGCCCTCGCCGGGGCGGGGTTCCGCGTCTTCGCCGGCGCGCGGCGGCAGGACCGGCTGCGCGAGGTGGCGGACCCCATCGGCGCCACGGCCCTGCCGCTCGACGTCACCGATGCCGCCAGTGTGGCGGCCTTCGCCGCCGGCCTACCCTCCCAGATCCACCTGCTGGTCAACAACGCCGGCGGCGCCCATGGGCTCGACCGCATCGAGAACGCGAGCGAGGAGGACTGGCGGTGGATGTGGGAGGTCAACGTGCTGGGGGTGATGAACGTCACGCGGGCCCTGCTGCCCGCTCTCAAGGCCTCGGGGGACGGCCACGTCGTCAACGTCGGCTCGATCGCCGGCTTCGAGACCTACGCGGGAGGCGCCGGCTATACGGGTGCCAAACACGCGGCGCGGGCTCTCACGCGCACGCTGCGCCTCGAGCTGCTCGGCGAGCCCGTGCGGGTGACCGACATCGCGCCGGGGCTCGCCGAGACCGAGTTCTCGCTCGTGCGCTTCGCCGGCGACGCCGAGCGCGCCGCGGCGGTCTACCGCGGGCTCCAGCCGCTGACCGCCGAGGACGTCGCCGACTGCATCGTCTGGGCGGCCACCCGCCCCTCCCACGTCAACATCGACGAGATCGTCGTCCGTCCGCGCGACCAGGCGACCGCCACCCTGGTGCACCGCCGGGACTTGAGCCAGACCTGACCCTTGAAGCTCCGCACGTCCCTGCTCCTCGCGGCGATGGCGCTCGCCGGTTGCAATACGGAGAACCTCACCACGCCCAAGCTCTACCGGACCTCCTGCGCCCGCTGCCACGGCGGCGACGGGCGCGGGGATTCCCGCTATCTCGACCGCTACCCGTACCTCGACCTCACCGCCTCGCCCATGGTGCGCCAGGGAGACCGCGCGGCCGTCCGCCAGCGCATCGTCGAGGGCGACGGCCCGATGCCCGGCTTCTCCCGCCGGCTGAGCCCGGCCCAGATCGAGCGGCTCGTCGACTTCACCCTCCAGCTCGGCCAATCCGCCAAGGAGACTCGCTGACATGGACCCGCAACGCATGAAGGACGCCTACCAGAAGCTGCAGAGCCTCGACGACCGCATGACCCACAAGGTCCGCCCGCGCGCCGGCGGCGGGCTCGTGCGGCCCTCCCAGGAGCAGCTCGAGCAATCCATGCGCGAGCTGGCCACCTACACGGTGGAGCTCAAGGAGGTCGTCCAGGAGCTGTTCCTGGCGATCGCGGGGAAGCCGCAGGCGCCGGCGTGAAAACCAGGATGTAGGGGCGGCCCTATGTGGCCGCCCTGTCCTCCTGGCGCCCACACAGAGGGCGGCCACATAGGGCCGCCCCTACATCGTCTGTATTGACTCCCTCCCTCTACGCGCATACGCTCCGCGCGTCAAACCCGATTCAGTCGCGCCGTCATCCGCAGTCTGGACGTAGTCCATTCGCCGCAAGGCACTGCCGAAGGAGGCAAGGATGAACACTGGACGCTTCTTGGGAGCCGCGGTCGCAGTCTGGGTGGTCCGTACCCTGTTGAACGCCGGGTTCTACGGGTACCTCATGCATGGAGAGTTCGAGAAGATTGACGCCGCCCATCCCGGGATGTTCCGGGAGGTGGTGCCGGCCTTCGTCGCGATCGACCTGCTCGTCGCCCTCTTGCTGGTCTATCTGATCGTGAAGGCCGTTTCCTGCTTCGGCGGCGGCATGAAGGGGGCGGTCACCATCGCCATCTTCATCGCCATCCTCGGCCCGATCGTCTTCAGCATGTACTACTACTTCAGCACCACCTACTACACCGTGAATTTCTTCTGCATCGAGTCGGTCTACCAGCTCGTCGCCCACGCCGTCCAGGGCGCCATCGCGGCGGCGATTTACAAGACGGCCTGACCTTGCTTCCGCCAGAGGATCTCGCAGCACCCCGTGCGCAGAGCGCGGGGTGCTGCGGCTTTTCCGGGGATTCTGTAACGTAACTTCGTCCTCCTGCGCCTGCTTACTCACCTGTTAGGGGCCGGACTGGCCGGGATGGCGCCGGCCAGGACGGCGGGATCTTTCTCGTGATGCGTTCCAGGGACCGCCTGACCCTCTGGTGGGATCGCTTCGGATCCAGCGCGGGAGCTCCTGCGGCGAGGCTCCTCGAGGAACTGGCGCAGCAGGGGCTGGACGTCCACCGCTCGGCGGATTCATCTCCGGGACCAGGCTTGCTGCTCTTCGACGGGCATGCTCCGGAGCTGGAGGACTGGATCCGGGAGCGCAGCCGCCGCGGCGAAGAGCGGCTGATCGCCGTGGGACTGCGCCGCGATGTGCTCGCCCGCGGTGCCGGCTGGAGGCTTCTCGCGGCGGGAGCCTCCGACGTCCTCTGTTGCTCCGACGTCGCCGCCGCGGCCGGCGCGATCGCCGCCCGTTTCGAGCGCTGGGCGGAAGTCGATCACCTGGTCGATTCCCCGGTGGTGGCGCGCAACCTCGTGGGCCAGAGCCTGGCATGGCGCTCGGTCCTGCGCCAGGTGGTGGAAGTAGCCCGCTTCAGCGGTTCTTCGGTGCTGCTCGGCGGCGAGAGCGGCACCGGCAAGGAGCTGGTCGCCCGCCTGATCCATACCCTGGACGCCCGCGAAGACAAGCGCGAGCTGGTCATCCTCGATTGCACTACGATCGTGCCCGAGCTCTCCGGCAGCGAGTTCTTCGGCCACGAGAAGGGCTCCTTCACCAGCGCCGTGTCGGCGCGGGATGGCGCCTTCGCCCTGGCGGACGGCGGCACCCTCTTCCTCGACGAGATCGGCGAGTTGCCCCTGCGGCTGCAGGCCGAGCTGCTGCGGGTGGTGCAGGAAGGCACCTACAAGCGCGTGGGGAGCAACGCCTGGCAACGCACGCGCTTCCGGTTGACCACGGCGACGAACCGGGACCTGCTGCGCGAGGTCGAGGAGGGGCGCTTCCGGCGCGACTTCTACTACCGCATCGCGGCCTGGACCTGCCGCCTGCCCCCGCTGCGCGAACGGCGGGAGGACATCCCGTTGCTGGTCCGTCACTTCCTGGAGGAGGGCTACGGCCCGGGAGAGGCGCCGGCCGTCGATCCCGCGGTGCTCGAGATGCTGCTCGTCCGCGACTACCCCGGGAACGTGCGCGATCTGCGCCAGCTCGTGGGGCGCATCGCCCACCGCCACGTCGGCAACGGACCGATCACTCTGGGTGACGTGCCCGAGGAGGAGCGGCCCGGCGGGGACCAGGCCGAGGTCCCGGCAAGCGACGGCTTCGACGGCGCCGTCCGCCTGGCGCTCTCCCGCGGCCTGGGATTGAAGGAGATCGGCAACCTCGCGGCCGACACGGCGGTGCAGATCGCGGTCGACGAAGAGGGCGGCAACCTGCAGCGGGCCGCGGAGAGGCTGGGCGTCACCGACCGCGCCCTGCAGTTGCGCCGGGCGGCGCGGCGGCGGGAGGAGCCGGGTTTTCCGTAGGAAGAATGAAAGGCTCCGGGCTACCAGTGGAACCCGGATCCATTGTTGTCGGTACGGGGCCGCATGGGGTCGGCGAGGTCCCAGAAATGATCGAAGTTACAACGGGGACACGAGTGTGTATCGCAGTAGTCGCGCGCGCAGATCTGGCACCGGGCGGGACCGCCGGCCCTGAGCCGGTACGACGGGGGACCGACGGCGACCCCATAGTGCAGATGCGGTCCAGTGCTGGCTCCCACACATCCCGAGCCGACCTCGGCGAGGATGCGGCCCGCCTTAACCCGTTCTCCACTGTTGACCCGGCGGCCCTTTCGGAAGTTGAGGTGTCCATAGAAGGTGTAGACCGACGAGAGCACCCCCGACGCCCGTCGCGGATGCTCCAACAGGACCGCTTGCCCGTAGCTCAACTGGTCGCACACCGCTCCGGTCAGCGTGGTTAGGCACTGCTGCACCACGGCGCAGCTTTCGATGGAACCCAAAGGCCCGGCGTAGACCACGACTCCATCGGCGAGCGCCGGTACCGGGGTTCCGGCGGAGACTCCGATGTCGATGGCCGGGTGCACGAAGAGCTCGCAACTGAAGCCATCCGCGGGATCCGGCTCGACATCCTCGAAGCCTTGGACGAGAGGCGTGCGCGGGAAGGGGTCCCTTACGACTCGCAGGGCTTTCATAGTCTCCCAGGTATCCGCGCCGAGCTTGCCGTCCGGACTGGGAGCCCCCTGCCGCCGCTGGAAAAGGGCGACCGCCTGAGCGAAGTCGGCTGGAGCGAGGGGCGCTGAGTTAGACGGACAGCCGAGGAGGTTGACCTCGACGTGATCGCGCAGGTTCCCCCAGCCCAGCAGCGGTGCCACTCGGACATTGAACGCCACGGCTGCCGCCTGCTCCGTCGCGTTGAGAATCCGTGGTCTCGGCACGCACATCGGTAGGCTCCTTTACACCCGAAAGGGATCTCCTTGCCATGGATCGTGCACCTCTTCTGCGGGAGCCGAGGCCGCGGGAACCGCGACGCGTCTCGCCACCGCCACCGGCTCGCCGACCGGCCGCATCAGCCGCAGGATGTTCCCCGCCAACATCCTTTTTTCTTCGGCTGGCGGAAATCCCAGGGCCCTTACCTTGGCCAGCTCGACGCCCGGATGGAGCCACGGGCCGTCCGAGCCGAAGAGGATCTTGCCGGCGCCCGCCCGCTTCGCCGCCTGCTCCAGGATGTCGAAGCGGCGCACGCCGGAGGTGTCCGTGTAGACGTTCGGATGCCGCACCAGATGATCGATGAGCGCGAGCTGGGCGCGCCAATCGTCGGCGAAGCTTCCCAGATGGGGAATGATGAAGTTGACCTCCGGATACTCGGTCGCCAGCAGCTCGACGACCGAGACCTCCCCCATGACGTCGTAGAGCACCGGCAGCCCATAAGCCTTCGCGGCCTCGCAGATCTCCCGCGTGATGCGCGCGTCGTGGCGGTGGACCTTGATGCCGCGAAAGCCGTGTTGCTCGACCGCCTCGCGGACCAGCAGCTCCACCCGTCCGCGGTCGCTCGCGGGGTTGATGAACGCGAAGCCATAGAAGCGGTCCGGCCGGCTGTGGACGATGCGCGCCACCTGCCGGTTCGCCACGCGGTAATCCGAATGGAACGCCGCGAAGAGGACGGTGCGGTGGATCCCCGCCGCGTCCGCCCACCGCAGATAACCCTTCAGGGGAGCGTTCGTATCCCAGGGACCGGTGAGCCCGTCGCCCTTTCCCGCGTGGCAGTGGCAGTCGATGATCACGGCGTACCCTGCGATTCAAGAAGCCTTTCCGGAGGCCACCTGACGGAAGAGCCGATCGAAGATCTCGTTCAGCTCGCGGTTGGACTTGAAGATCTCCGGCCCTTTCCGCGCGTAGTCGAGCAGGGCTTTCTTGGTGGCCGCATCGAGCTTGCCGGTGATCTTGACGGTGCGCCCGAGGACGACGCCGAGGGCCTCCTGCACGAAGCGCAGAGTGGCCGAGCCGCGGGTGATACGGCCGCGTCCCTGGTTGGTGTCGCAATGGAAATGGTCCTGGTGATCCGCGCGGTGGTAATCGATCACCGTCGCGAAGGAGAGCCGCAGACAGGCGTTGAGCCGCCGCAGCAGAGCGCGCTGCCCCGGGTCGCGGAAGTTGTGGACGATCGTCTCCCGCACCCGGCTCGCCGGACCGCCGGAGGCCGCCCAGCGCACGCCGGCGACATCGATGGCGTCGCCGAAGGAATGATTGGAGAGCGCCGGCGGATTGCTGTTGCGGATGCAGCGGCAATAGAGCGAGCCCATGGTCAGGATGACGTCGAAGGGCAGGCCGAAGGCGCGCGCGTTGCGGACGAACGCCTCCAGGGCGGCGATCGCCCGCGGCACCATGCGCTGGGTCCGTCCCTCCTGGCGCTTGGTGACGCGGCGCAGTTTGGTGGCGGCGTCACGGCCGACGCCGGAGACGTAGTGGAAGGGGATTCCCGACACCCGGGTGACGCAGCGCAGATCCGGGATCGCCGGGCAGGGCCGCGGCGAGGAGCAGCGGTCCGTCGCCGTGCCGGCCTTCTGCGGACACGGCTGGCTGACCGTCGACGTCCCGGGCGCAGAAAGCCCTGAGCCGCCGACTTCGAAGACGAACTCCTGCTCGAAATCAGCGGGCGCGGGAACGAAGCTGCGGTTGTTCATAGCGTCTCCTTCCGATTCGGTGTTCGGTCAGCGCCGGAGATAGGGGCTTGCCGCGATGCGCTCGCCCCAATGCTGGATCGGCACCCAGAAGTGCGGGTGGATGCCCTCGCGCGTCTTGGCGTTGCTGGCGATCACCGAGACGTTCGGCAGCGCCCGCTTGCCGAGCTTCTCCGCCTGATTCTGGGTCGGCGCGCCGCGCAGGTAGTAGATGAAGAGACGCGACTGCGGGTGGGCTTTCGCCCAGGCCGCCCAGCCCTCGGAGTCGACGTTATTGATGGCCGCGTAGGTCGAGTCGAATCCCCACACTTCCTTGATGAGCGCGGCGTAGCGGTTGCCCGATCGCGCGAGCAGGCGCATCGGCACGCCGGCGCCGGAGTGCCCCGCGAGGATGACGTTGCGGATCGCGGGCGCCGCGCCGCTCGACCAGTACGACGCCGTCGCGGCCAGCACCGCGTCGAGATACTGGTCGAGACCGCCGCGCTCCAGCAGCTTGCCGGCCTGGGACTTCGGACCGAGCGTGGGCGCGATCAGCACCGCGGCCTTGCCGCTGGCGGCGAGGTGCTCGCGCAGCGGCCAGCACTTGTGCTTCAGGTAGGCCCAGACGGATTTCCGGGAGCCGGGAATCGCGGTGCGGTGGCCGTGGAGGTAGAGGATGACGTCGATCGTGCGGCTGTTGCGGCTCACGGCGGGCGGGAAATAGACCGCGCTCCACTGGCGCCAATCCGGCGTCGAGGCCGCGCGCAACGGCACCTTCACGATCTTGGTGAGCGCGGCCGGCGTTTGTTCTTCGCCCACCAGGGGAGACTGGGCTCCCTTGGCTGCTCCCTTGACGGACGGCACTTCACCCTGCACGGACGAGGGACGGAGGGCGGCGTTCGGCGTATACCCCAGCTTCGACGCCAGGGCCATCTTCTTCTCCACGTTCTCGCCCTTGAGAGTGCGGGTCACGGTGACGCGGCGGCCTCCCTTCGTCACGGTCACGTCGACGCTCTTGTCGCGGAGAAACGCCCAGCGCTGCGCTTCGGGCATGCCGGCGAGCTGGCTCCGGAATTTTTTGAGGAAGGAGCGGGCGTAGCCGCTGCCGCGCGAGAACCGGTAGAGCACGGCCATGCGGATGTCCCAATCCGAGCCCGGCGCGGGGAAGAGCTCGGGGAAGTCCTTGCGCAGGCCGCGGGCGCCCTCCTCCAGATCGGCGAGCCCCACGCGGACCTGCGTGGTGGGATTCGTCCACTGCTGCGGATCGGCGCCGATCTTGGCGCAGAGCCGCGCCCACGTCGAGGGGCTGCGCCCTTCGCGGCCGGGAGGAGCGAATTCGCAGCTCCGCCAATCGCCGCTCGTGCACCGGCCATGGAGGCCGCCCGGAACCTGGAAGATCCCCAGCTCGTAGAAGGTCGGGCTCGTCCAGCCGTTCTTCTTCGTTCCATGCGTCGCGTCCGTGAACTTTCCCCCCGATTCGTACTTGACGAACGCGAGCAGGATCGAGCGCGGGACCTCCGGGCAGATGCGCTGCCGCCACTGCTCGATCAGCGCTTCCGTCGTGGTTCCCGGCATGCCGGGGACCTCGCGCTTGGCGATGACCCTTGCTTCGGCGACATCCCGGTCGGTCGATGCCGCGGTCTTCGGCTGCGCTCTCCGGGAAGGCGGCGCCGCCGGAGCGGTGGCCGGCGTGGACGCGCCCGGCGCGCCGGCTCCGTATCTCGCGAGGTGCAGCAGGTACCGCGTGGGATCGAGCAGCCGCGGCGGCGGGCTGTCGCCCGTCCACCACCGGTAGGCGCTCTTCGAGCCCCGTGTGTAGGTCTCGAAATGCAGCATGCTGGTGTCGCTCACGTAGCCGATGACCTGCCCGGCGCGCACCGGCGACCCGGCCTTCAGCCCCGTCCTCTTGAAGGAGTCGGGGCTGACCTCGCCGTAATTGACGACGACGCCCGAGTGCTCGACGAGGATCTTGTAGGTGCGCTGCCCGCTCTTGGCGTTGTAGAAGAAGCTGAAGTCGACCACCGTGCCGTTCTCGCACGCGATGACCGCGTCGCCGCGATACGCGAAGAGGTCGATCCCGGCGTGGTTGCGGGCGGTGACCACGCCGTTGCGCTTGCCCTTCCGGCCTGCTTTGAATACCCGGCCGGCTCTGCCGACGATCTTGCCGGCGGTCGTGCGATAGGAGACCAGGCGGGCCTGCGGGTGCGAGGTTTTAACGGGCCAGTAGCTGCCGGACGGCGGCAGCGGTGCGAAGGGCACTTCCGTCTTCTTGGGCTCGGGCTGCGCCGTTGACGTCCCCGGCGCGGAGAGTTCCCACTCGGACTCCCACTCGGAAGCATCGGGCTCGGCGGCGGCAGCCGGTTCCGGCTCCGGCTCGGCGGCGTCCGGGGCGGACGTACCCGGCTCCGGCTCCGGTTCCGCCGGCTCGGCGGCGGGCGCGGGCTCGTCGAACGTCAGGTCGAGCGTGGCGCCGGTCCACCAGGGGGGACGAGGGCCGCGGACGGGGAAGCGCGGGCGGCGGATCGGCCGCGGGCGAGGCCGCCGCCGAAGAGGCCGCCGGGCCGGACGCGCGAAGGCGCGGCGAAGGCGCGGGCCGCGGAGCTCGAAGACGAACTCCTGCTCGAAATCAGAGGGCGTGGGAACGAAGCTCCGGTCGTTCATGGTGTCTCCTCCCGATACTCGGGATGGTCCGGGCGAGGAGGCCCACCGCCCGGTCGATCGCCTCCGGCGCCACGTCGGCGCGGAGAAGGAAGGTGAGGAGGGGCCCCGGCCGGCACCGTCCCTGCCGCAGAACGGTTCGCACGCCCGCGGCCGCCAGCCGCCGATACAGGTCCACCGGATCCGTCCCGCCGGGGATCTCCAGGTTCTGCACCGGCGAGAGCCCGCCGCCCACGGTCAAACCGAGGTCCCGCAGGCCCGCCCGGAAGTGGATCACCCGCTCGGCGAGCTGCTGCCGCAGACGGTCCCCCCGCTCGCGGTTGATCGACAGCGCGGCTTCGGCGGCCCGGATGGCCGCCACGGACGGCGGGCTCGAGTAGACGAGGGTCTCGCTCTGCCGGAGGAAGGAGATTACGGCCTCGCCGGTGCCCGCCAGCACGGCCAGCGGCACGCCGAAGCTCTTGGCCAGCGAAGAGACGAAGAGGAGCCGCGGCGAGGAGATCCCCAGGAACGCCGGCGATCCACCCCCGCCCCGGCCATAGGGCGTCTCCGGCCGTGGGCCGCGGCCGAGCAGCCCTAGGGCCTGCGAGTCGTCCACCAGCAGCCAGCCGCCGCGCTCCTCGACGAGAGCGAGATAGCGGTCGAGCGGCGGTACCCGGCCACAGTCCGGACAGAGGCCGTCCGTCACTACGAGGGGTGCGGGGCCGCCCTGTTCGAGACTCCTGGCCAAGGATCGGGGATCGTGATGGCGGAAGGCTGCCGCGCTCACTCCTGCCGCCGCCGCCCGCTCGATACCCCAGCGGCCCACCGGATAGAGATGCTCGTCGGCCAGGATGCGCAGCGGTTGCCGCCGGATCTGGCCGCAGAGATCCCAGAAGAGATGCAGGGTGGAGACCCCGAGCGTGGCGGTCTCCGCTCCCACCAGCAACGCCAGATGGCGGGCCACCGACCGGGACCCCGCCGGCGGCACGAGCGCCGCCGGCGCGCCCGCCGTGAGCCTGCGCCAGGGCCGCAGCGCCGCGGAGCCGTGGGCGAGGCCGAGGTACAGCGCCGAGTTGAAACCGGCCACCGGCGATCCCGTTCACCGCGCCCCCTGGGCCATCCGCCGCTGCAACAGGACGGATGGCAGCGTGGCGTCGACCTTGCCCTCCTGCACCGCCGCGATGCCGAGGTCGACGCCGGTGGCGGCGCGATAGGCGTGGATGTAACTCTGGATCTCGGGCTTCCAGTAGCGGGCCCAGTTCTTGGCCTGGTTCTGGTCGTTGACGTTGACCCAGTCGCCGTAACGGATGGAGAGGAGGATCTGCTCGCCGTAGACGGCGAGGTCCCGGAAGTGAGTGACCGGCGTGTCGCCCCAGCCAAGCATGTGTCGCAGGGTGTCCACCGGCCCCATCCAGGCCTCCTTGTAGGGCACCATGGCCCGGCCGCGGAGGAACTCCTGCATCTCGCTGCGCGAGAGCAGCCACTTGTGGACGAGCATCTCCACGCGCGCCGTCCACGGCAGGTCGCGGAACTGGTTGTGGGCGCCCTCGGCCAGCAGCATGTGGACCTCCTGGAGCGCGTTCAGGATGGGGAAGCCGTCGGCGATCACCGTGGTGTCCGAGTCCTCCTTGTAGAAGGCCGCCGCCCGCCGCAGAAGGCTGTGGAAGGCCTCCAGGAACTTCGAGCGGTTGTCCGCCGGCCGGCGGGAGGGAACGGCCTTGCCGACCAGGTTCAGCCCGTAGTGGTGGCCATACTCCTGCGCCCGGCGGGCCACGGTGAGACGGAAGGGCTCGTCCTGGATGTACCCCCAGAGGAGGTTCGAGAGCGGCCGCAGCGGGCTCAGCTCGAGCTGGGTCAGCGGGTTGCGGTCGCTCGGGCTCTTGTTCTGGAAGCGCAGGCTGATGGCGTTGATCGCCTGCACCAGCATCCCCTCCTCGTGCCAGTACGACCAGATGAGCTCGAGCAGGCAGGGCTGGTACGGATTGCCGTTGAGCAGCGTGTCGCAGAAGGGCAGGCCGATGTCCCCCTCGTCGATCTCGTCCCTGAGCTTCGAGAGGACCGTCTTGATGTAGGGCAGGCCGGTGCCCAGGTAGTCGGAGAGCCGGCTGGTGATGTTGCCGAAGTCCGCCGCATGGCCGAGCCGGCTGCGCTCCTCGGACTCCCTGTACGTTCCCCGGTCGATGTGGATGCCGCAGCGCAGGATGAGGAACGCCTCGGTCGCCGCCTTGAGGAGCTGGTAAGCGTCGACGCCGAAGTGCAGGCGGGCCGTCGCCGTGGGACGGCGGTCCGCCAGCAGGGCGTCCTCCCCGTCGGTCGTATCCTCCCGGCAGAGCACGCGGTTGATGAAGCGGCTGTAGTTCTCGAAGCCGATGGAGGCGGTGCTGTTGCGGATCGCCACCCAGAACGCCTGATCGTCGCTGGGGTCGGCGTCGGACCGCTGTAGGGTCGCCCGCACGTCCAGGGGACCGGGGGGAGCGGCGAAGGGGAAGGTGCCATCCGGATTCAGTCCGCTGACCCGGAAGGAGCCTTCGGGTCCGGGCCCGTTGATCCGGAAGGAGCCCCCAGGACCCGGTCCGGTAACGCGGAAAGAGCCATCCTTCTCCGGTCCCTGGACAGGCACGGGACCGTCGATCTTGACGGTGCCGGTCACGGGAAGCGGGGTCTGCAGCCCGGCGTCGACCGCGAGCCGCGTGGGCTCGACCAGGCGGATGTCTACGGGCCCCTGAGGCGGATACTGGCCCCCTTGATCCTGCGAAGGATCCTGAGGCATCTGGCCCGAGGGCTGGGGTGACGGTTTCTTGGTCGCCATCTTCTATCTCCTTTTTCGTCGAAGTCGTTCCGTTCAGGCGGCGAGGGCTTTCGGCGCCTGCACCGCGGCGCGAAGGTCTCCCAGCGCGCGCCGGAGAGCCCAGTAGCGGAGCAGCTCCGCCACCGTGTCGCTCTCGTGTTCGGGACTGATCCTGTGATCCTGCTTGGCCTGGCCGAGCACGGCGAAGACCAGCGTGGGAGCCACCCGGCGGACGAGGGTCTTGTCGCGCCGCCAGGCGCCGTACAGCGCGCGCAGGCGCTCGGGCTGCCGCTCGGCGATGGGAAACACCTGATGGAGCGCGGCGCCGTGGAGCGCCTCCGGCCGGTGGTTGACGAGCATGCGGACGAAGTCCGGCATCGTCTTCTCGAGGGCCGCGATGATGCGCAGGCGGTCGGCTCCCAGGCCGGTCCTGGGATAGAAGGCTTCCCAGACGCCGTCGAGGAGCTGCCATTGGGGATCGGGGTAGAGGAAGCCCCCCGCGGCCAGCGAGAGCTTGACCCGTATCCACGGGAAGGGATGCGGATCGTCCGTCTGGATGCGGAAGACGAAGAAGCGCGGCAGCGCGACGACCTGCATCAGGCCCTGCGAGGCCGCGACCCCGAGCTTGGCGACCGACCAGAAGTCGGCGACGATCTCGGAGATCCAGCGCTCCCAGAGCTGCCAGGCCAGCTTGTCGTCGCCCGCCGCTTGGAGCTGGCGGGCCTGCAGAGCCCGGCGCATCGACTCGACCAGCTTGATCAACGCCGCGCCCTGGTGGCCCACTTCGTGGACCAGCGACGAGGCGATGCCGCTGCCGACCATGCGCTCGCGCGGCACGCGGATGATCGCCGCCGGGTTCTCCCCGCCGCCGGGCAGGCGGGTGCGGGCGCGCCGGATCGCCGCGCCGTGGCCGCGGTCCAGGTAGGTGACGAGCGGCGGCGGATCGTAGAAGCGGCTGGCCAGCGAGATCGCGTCCTCCGCCGCCACGTCGAGCCCGGCCAGCCACACGCCGTTGTCCACCTCGCCGCGGATCGCCAGAGCGTCGGCGAAGATGTCGAACTGGGTGAGGCCGGCGTTGAACTGCAGCTTGAGGAAGGCGAAGCGCCGGCCGGCTTCGGCGGGCGTCGCACCCCTGCCCTGCGGGCTCTTCAGCCAGCGCAGATAGCCGCGGACCCGCGCCCGCAGCTCCCGCCGGCCGCGGATCAGGTAGTGCTCGATAGCCTGCGCCGCCTCCGCGGAGACGCCGGCCGCGGGCACCATCGGGGTGACCAGGGCGAACGGCTTCACCCGCCCGAGGCGCGTCAGCAGCGCGCGCGCCTCGCGGACCAGGATTTCGGCGATGGACGGCGACAGGGCCATGGCTTCAGGCTCCCAGGATGACGATCTTGCGGCCGCGGCGGATCCAGCGGCCGGTGGGGCGGCGATGACAGCCGCAGGCGCACGGACGAGCGGCAGAGCCGGCGCCGTTCTTCTTCAGCAGGCCGGGAGCGTGGACCTGCGCCGCCGCGGCCACCGCCGAGCGGGCCGCCGCCTCGGGGTTTGCCGTGGGCGCCACCTCAGCCGCGTTCTGCGCCGCGGTCGAAGCCAGGCGCACGAAACGCTGCGCCACCTCGAAGTCCTGGACTTCGGGGTCCATGCCCTCGAAGTCGACCTCGAATAATTTGGTGGCCAGCGAGCCGAGCTTGCCGCCGATAGCACCGCCCGCGGGTCCGCCGAAGAACGTGCCGGCGACGCGCCCGGCAATGGGCAGCACCTTCTTGGCGATGGGCTTCAGGACCTTGCCGAGACTGCTGAAGATCTTCCCGCCGCCGAACTTCTTGAACAGCTTGCCGAGGAACTGGTCGAGCTCCGCCTCGCCGGAGAGGCTCAGCAGCTCCTCCGCCAGAGCCATCTCCTCTTCTTCGGAGAGCGGGCCCCCCTGCGCGTATTCGTCGTAGACCTCGGCTTCCTGGAAGATCTCCGGGTCCAGCTCGGTGTCTGCGGTCTCGAAGGCGTATTCGGATTCCAACGTGCGATCCAGGTCGTGCATGGTTGTCTCCTCGATAGGGGTTGCGGGAAGGGCTCAGACGCCGAGCAGGACGATCTTGTTGCCGCGGCGAATCCAGCGGCCGCTGCGCCCCCGCCAGCCGCCGTATCCGGCGCCCATGTAGCCCCCTGGGGCCGCGCCGCCGTTGCGCAGCAAGCCCGGCGCGTGCTGGCGCGCCGCCGCCGCGAGCGCGGCGCGGGCCGTCTGCTCGGGCGGCGCACCGGAGGCCACTTCCGCGGCCTTGGTCGCCGCGTCGCCGGCGAGGCGGACGAAACGCTGGGCCACCTGCAGCTCCTGATCCTCGCCGCTCATGCCTTCCATCTCGAGGCCGAAGATCTGGCTGCCCGCGTCGGCGATCTTGGTGCCGATCGCGGCGCCCGCCGGACCGCCGAAGTAGCCGCCGATGGCGCGGCCCGCGATCGGCAGCACCTTCTTGGCGGCCTGGCCGAGGAGCCCCTTCAGGGCCTGGCCGGCGCCGGGCGGCAGGAATTTGCCGACGGCCTGGCCGGCGCGGCGCAGGAGCTTGCCGAGGAACTGGTCCAACTCCCCTTCCTGGGAGAGGGAGAGCAGCTCCGCCGCCATCTCGATCTCCTGCTCCTCCGAGAACGGACCTTCGCCTTCACCTTCGAAGTCCGCCTCGCCCTCTTCCTCATATCCCCACTCGCCCTCGCCCTCGTAGTCGGCCTCATAGTCTCCGGCTTCGTAATCGCCGGCCTCGTAGTCTCCGGCTTCCATGTCCGCATACTCGCCCTGGAAGTCGGCCTCGTAATCGCTCTCGAAGATCTCTTCGTTCAGTCCGTTCATCTGCTTCTCCTTTCGGATGGATCCCGTCGTCGCCGTGCCAACTCGGGCAGGCCTGAAGGGCAAGGCCTGTGCCAGGGAAAACCCAGCAAAAATGGGGGTTTCGGCGAAGGGAGCTTCGCCGGGAGCGTTTTTTAGAAGGATCCAGCGAAGGGAGCTTCGGCTCAGATTTCGGTCGCGGGCACCCTCTCCAGCTCCACCACCGGCGTGCCCCGCATCAGCGCCCAGTACAGCAGGAACGCCACCGCGAAGCCCACGAACCAGGCGTAGTCGTAGAGCACGCGCAGGGCCGGCACCACGAGGCCGATGAGCGCTACCGTGACGCCCGCGAGCAGCGAGATCAACGCCTTCCAGTTCCAGCGCCCGTAGATGCCGTCCGACTGGTAGAGGTCGGGGAGGGAGAGGCGGGCCTTGCGGATCAGCCAGTAGTCGGCGATGAAGATCCCCGCGATCGGTCCCAGGAAGCTGGAGTAGCCCACCAGCCAGCCGAAGATGTAGGTGCCGTAGTCCGCCAGCAGGCGCCAGGGCATGATGACGATGCCGAGGATGCCGGTGAGGATCCCGCCGACGGCGAAGCTGATGCGCGCGGGCCACAGGTTCGAGAAGTCGTTCGCCGGACCCACCACGTTGGCCGCCACGTTGGTGGTGAGGGTGGCGATGAGCAGCGCGAAGAGCGAGATCAGGATGACCAGAGGATGGCCCAGCCGCGAGAGCAGCTCCACCGGATCCCAGATCGCCTTGCCGAAGATGAGGAGAGAGGCCGAGGTCACCGCCACGCCGATGAAGGAGAAGAGCGTCATCGTCGGCGGCAAGCCGTAGGCCTGTCCGCGGATCTGCGCCCGCTGGTCCTTGGCGAAGCGCGAGAGGTCGGGGATGTTGAGCGCCAGCGTCGCCCAGAAGCCCACCATGCCGGTGAGCGAGGGGACGAAGAAGGCGAGGAAGGCGCCCGTCGTGCGGAACTTGCTCGGCTGCGCCAGGATCGGCCCCAGGCCGCCGGCCCGCACCATCGCCCAGGCGAGCAGCGCGAGGCCGGCGACGATGAGGAACGGCGCCGCCCACGCCTCCAGGCGCTTGATCGAGTTGCTCCCCCGCACCACGATATACATGTTCCACAGCCAGAAGGCGAAGAAGGCGATCCACACCGCGCCCGGCACCCTCTCCCAGCCCGGAAACGCCGTGCGCAGCATGATGTGGATGGCCTGGCCGCCGATCCAGGTCTGGATGCCGAACCAGCCGCAGGCGACCAGGCCCCGCAGGATCGCCGGCACGTTGGCGCCGCGGGTGCCGAAGGAAGCGCGGGCGAGCACCGGGAAGGGGATGCCGTACTTGGTTCCCGGATGCGCGATGAGCACCATCGGCACCAGCACGATGAGATTGCCGAGGAGGATGGTGAGCAGGGCCTGCCACCAGCTCATGCCGCCCTGGATCAGCCCGGCCGCCAGCATGTAGGTGGGGATGCAGACCGAGAGCCCGATCCACAGCGACGCCATGTTGTAGGTGGTCCACGTCCGCTGCTCGACGCGGGTGGGAGCGAGGTCCTGGTTCCACAGGCGGCGGTCGGTGGACGGCTCCCGCAGCTCATACAGATCGCCGCGCACCCTGCGCATGGCCTGGAGCGGGTCCAGGGGGCTGGAGGCGGAGGGCAGCTCCACCGCTGGCTCGGACATGGCGGTGGGTATGGTACACCGGAGCGGGCGCGATGGCCGCGACCTTCCCCCCTGAGAGGGCGAACTCCCCCCACGAGGGGGCCTCTCTCCCCCACGAGGGGGCGACCTTCCCCCACGAGGGGGCGACCTTCCCCCCTGAGGGGGCGACCTTCCCCCCTGAGGGGGCGGCTTGCCCCCCTGAGGGGGAGACTTTCCCCCACGAGGGGGCGACCTTCCCCCCTGAGGGGGCGACTCTCCCCCACGAGGGGGCAAACCGCCCCCCGCGAGGGGGGGAAATACGTCTTGCGAAGGCCCAGAGCCCTCATGCGGGGTGAAGCAAGAAAAACTCCTCCACCGTCAGCAGATACGAGGGGTGATTCAAACCGGTCGGCAGGTAGAATTCGTCGTGGGTATGGCGAAAGCCTAACTTCGCAAGGACCCGCCGGGACGCCTCGTTGGCGGGGCCATGTCCGGCGAAGAGAGCCCTCGCGCCGAGCGTATGGAAGGCGTACCGCATCACTGCCTGGGCGGCTTCAGGCGCGTAGCCGAAGCCCCAGTAGGCCGGCCGCGCGATCTCTGTCGCGAGCCGCCCCAGCACCCACTCGCGATCGAACGGGCCGCCGATGAAGAGGGTAACCTCGGGATCTCCCCACAGCGCCATCGCCAGCTCGACGTCCGCCTCGGTCCAGGGGCGGAAGCCGAGGCGCTTCGTCTGGAGGAAATAGGGAGGCATCTAGCCGCGACCGGAGCTGGTCAGCTTGACCGGGCCGTTGGGACAGGCGAGGTCCAGCGTCAGGCTTGACGCCGTGCCAGCTCGGACCACCGCGCCGAGCCGCAGCTCCGCTACGAGCTTGCCCAGGCGCTCGGTCTCGGGGCTCACGATCTCCATGGATTTGAGCGTGCAGCCGCCCGGCGAGGTCGTGGAGGGGTGAGGTGTCGACGCGCTCCATTCAATGAGAAACGGAGTGAGATCGCCGGGCACGTCTTCGAGCGCCGCGGTGCGCCACTGCAGGACCTGGCCGTCGGGACGCACGCGCGAGCCCGGCCGCGGCGCCGAGACGCGGAAACCAGCGGCTTCGAGGTGGCTCTTCGTCGCGTCGAGGTCCTTGGTTCCTATCGCCCAACCGATTGGCGTGAGCTGTTTAAGACTGGAAAGGAACGCCATCTCCGGCGGCGGACCGCTCACCGGGGCGATCAGCTCCAGGTAGGTGCGCGATCCGAGGCTCAGCAGGGCGTTCTGCGTGCCGCGCCCGGGATGCTGGCCGCCGATCATGGGCGCCACACCCGCCAGCTCGGTGAACTGGCGGATCCCCTCGTCCAGGTCCGATGTGCCGACGATGACGTGGTCGATGGTGACGTCGGGCATGGCGGCTCCCTCCGGCGCCGGCGTGGAAGTGGAGGCGCATGCGGCCGCGCAGAGCGCCCAGACAAGGCCGAGCTTCTTTTTCATGACTCCCAATGATACGTCCTTCTTGCGCTATCTTCGCCGGATGACAAAGCTCCGCGCCTTTCCGATCTGGCTGGCCCTCTCCTGCCTCGCTGCCGTTGTTCCTGGCAGGACCTCGGAAGCCGCCGACCTGCACGCTCCACCCGTCGCTGCCGCCATGCAACAGATCCGCCCCGCCGCCATCCGGGCGCATATGGCCTTCCTCGCCGATGACCTGCTGGAGGGCCGCGGCACGGGCACGCGCGGCTATGAGATCGCGGCGCGTTATGTCGCGGCGCAATTCGAGGCGATGGGCTTGGAGCCGGGCGTGAACGGCGGCTGGTTTCAGCCGGTGTCGTTGCGGCGCAGCGAGCTGATCCGCGACGGCAGCAGCCTGGAGATCGTCGGGGCCGACGGCGAGAGGCGGCCTCTCCGCTACGGCGGCGAGTTCGTGATGGGCGGCGATTTCCGCGCCTCTACCGAGGTCGAGGCGCCGGTGGTGTTCGTCGGCCATGGCGTGACGGCGCCAGAGCGCGGGTACGACGACTATGCGGGCGTCGATGCCCGGGGGAAGATCGTCGCCTACTTCAGCGGCGCCCCGGCGTCGTTCCCGCCGGAGGAGCGCGCCCACTACTCAGCCTCCTCGATCAAGACCGCGAACGCGGTGGCGCACGGCGCGGTCGGCATACTGCGGCTGTGGAACGACGAGGACGCGAAGAACGGCTCGTGGGAGCGGCTCGTCCAGGCCGCCGGCAGCTTCGGCTCGTTCGCCTGGCTCGACGGCGGCGAGGCGCACGACGCGCAGCCGCAGATCCGCGGCAACGCGCGGCTCGGCCCGGCGGTATCCCAGGCGATCTTTTCGGGCGCGCCGATCACCTATGCCGACGCGCAGGCGAAACCCGCTCCGGCCGCGCTGCCCGTGCGGGTGCGGATGGTGAAGCAGAGCCGCCTCTCCGATCTCACCAGCCCCAACGTCGTCGGCCTGCTGCGCGGCGCAGACCCGGCGCTCGCCGGCGAGTACGTCGTCTTCAGCGCGCACCTGGATCACCTCGGAGTCGGCGAGCCGGTGAACGGCGATGCGATCTACAACGGCGCCGTCGACAACGCCTCGGGTGTGGCGTCGCTGCTGGAGATCGCGCGCGCCTTCGCCGCGCTGCCCGAGCGGCCGCGGCGCTCGCTGCTCTTCGTGGCCGTGACCGCCGAGGAGTCCGGCCTGATCGGCTCGGACTACTTCGTCCACAACCCGCCGGTGCCGCTCGCTTCGATCGCCGCCAACGTCAACATCGACGGCGGCTCGGTGTGGCCGTTCAACGCGCTGTTCGCGCGCGGCGCCGACCACTCGACGCTCAAGGCCGCGGTGGACGCCGCCGCGGCGGCCGTGGAGATGCCGGTGACGACGGACCCGTTTCCCGAGCAGGCCTCCTTCGTGCGCAGCGATCAGTACGCGTTCGTCCGCAGGGGTATCCCCGCCCTGATCCTCGGCGCGGTGCGGACGGCCGAGGCGCGCCCCGTGGCGCTCGATTGGGTGAGGAACCGCTATCACGCGCCGAGCGACGACATGTCCACGCCGATGGACTTCGAAGCGGCGGCCAGCTTCACGCGCGATACGTTCCTCATCGGCTACGCCATCGTGCAGGCGGACTCCCGCCCGCGCTGGAATCCCGGCGACTTCTTCGGCGAGCTGTTCGCCGCGAAGCGCTGATCCCTCAACAATCCGGCCAGGGCTCGCGGGCTCCCCTCCTAAGCACCTATACAAGTAGGCGTCTTAGGATGTTTGAACTCAAAGGAGGCACTATGAAGCGGACACTGTTGCTCGTCGCTGTCCTACTGTTCACCTGTAGCCTCGGGTGGGCCGAGGAAACCGCTCCCGCGGCAGATCCCGCCGCCGATCCGGGCGGCGGTTGCATGCTGCCGGACCTCGCGGGAATGTCGCCGGAGCAGATCACGGCGGCGGCCCTGGAGGCGGGATTCCAGCCGGCCCCGAACAACGTTCAGGTGCCGGCCTGCCCGGTGACCTTCCATTGCAACAGCATCACCAATTGCGGCATCGGCCCCCTGTGCGCCCTCGGGAACCTCGGCCAGTGCTGCAACGCCGGAGGAGGGTTGACCCTCTGCTGCATCAGCGGCACGATCAAGGTGAAGACGTGCCCGTGCCGTTGCACCGGCAACCCGTGCAACATTCAGTGCCCCAACAGCAATGAAGTCAACTGGGGCTGCTCATGAGGCGCCGGTCGAGCTAGGGCTTCAAGAGGCGGAAGGCCGCGTAGGCGAGGCCGAGGCCCGCGAAGAGGAGCGCCAGCCACAGGATTCTGCGCAGTCTGCGTAGCATCTCGGAGTCCGGGTCGGAGGACGCTTTCTCGAGGGCTAGACCGCGGTTGGCCGTCCAGGCCGACAGGAGGGCGAACGGCCAGGAATCGACTCCCATCAGGAGCTGAGCGCGCGCCCTCCTGCGCAGCCGGAAGGCCTGCATCGCCCCGGGCGGATCGGGCCTCCCACTCGGGTCACAGAACGGGCACGGCTCGGTGGGCTCGGCGAGCGGCCGCCCGCAGTTGGCGCAGGGTAGGGGCTCCGGTTCGTGGTCTGGCATCGCGTTAAATCAACGGCTCCGGCATCGACAATCCGTACCCCTGAGCGTAATCGACGCCGATCTCGCGCAGGGCCTCGAGGGTGGTGCGGTCCTCCACCGACTCGGCGATGGTGCGGATGTTCATCACATGGCCGATCTGGTGGATGGACTCGACCAGGGCGCGCTGCACCGAGCTGCCGATCATGTCGCGCACGAAAGTGCCGTCGATCTTGAGGAAATCCACCTGCAGGTTCTTGAGATAGGCGAAGGAGGAGAGGCCGCTGCCGAAGTCGTCGAGGACGAAGCGGAAGCCCATCTCCTTGAGCACCCGGATGAACTGCGAGGCCTTGGCCAGGTTGCCCACCGCGGCCGTCTCGGTGATCTCGAAGAAGATGCGGCCCGGGGAGATGCCGGTGGCGTCGATCTCGGCGAGCACGTAGTCGAGGAACGACTCGTCGCCCACCGACTGGCCCGAGAGGTTGATGGCGAAGCGGGTGGTGTCGCCGTGGGAGAGGGTGCCGCAGGCGAGCGAGACGAAGGCGGCGTGGATGACCCAACGGTCGATCGAGGCGATGAGGTGGTAGCGCTCGGCCGCCGGGATGAAGGCGGCGGGGGTGGCGATGCGGCCCTCCTCGTCGAGCATGCGGATGAAGAGCTCGCAGAGCGGCGGCTCGCTGCCGTCGCCGTGCAGCGGATGGATGTTCTGCCGGTAGAGGCAGAAGCGGTGCTCGGCGAAGGCCTTGTGGATGCGGTAGATCCACTGCATCTCGCCGTAGCGCTCGGCGAGGGCGCTGTCGTCCGGCTGGTACTCGTGCATGCGGTTGCGGCCGCCTTCCTTGGCCACGTAGCAGGCGGCGTCGGCGGCGGAGAGCACGCGCGCGATGTCGCCGCTGAGGGAGGTGATGGGCACGAGGCCGATGGAGACGCCGATCTCGAAGATGCGCTCCTGCCAGCCGAAGCGGTACTGGCGCACGGCGCCGCCCAGGCGCTCGCCCAGCTCGCGGGCGTGCTCCAGGGTGGCGTCCTCCAGCAGCACGCCGAACTCGTCGCCGCCGAGCCGCGCCAGGGTGTCGCTCTTGCGCACCAGCGAGCGCAGGAGGGAGGTGACCTGCTTGAGCAGCTCGTCGCCCGCCAGGTGGCCGCAGGTGTCGTTGACGACCTTGAACTCGTCGAGATCGAGATAGAAGAGGGCGTGCTCCCGCCCGTCCTCGTACGCCGTGTCGAGGCAGTGCTGGAGCCGCTTCTCGAACTCGCGGCGGTTGATCAGGCCGGTCAGCGGATCGTGGCGGGCGAGATAGATCATCTCGCGCTCCATGCCGCGGAGCTGGGTGACGTCCTTGAACACCAGCACGCTGCCGGTGGTGCGTCCCTGGCGGTCCTGGATGGGCGCCACGGAATCGCGGATGGCACTCTCCCGGCCGTCGCGCCGCACCAGCATGGAGTAGCCGTTGTGCTCGATGACGCGGCCTTCGGCGAGGCAGCGCTCGACGGCGTTGGGCAGCGGCTTGCCGGTGGCCTCGTCGATGACCTTGAACACCTTGGTCACCGGCTGGCCGCAGGCGTCGGCGAAGCTCCAGCCGGTGAGCCGCTCCGCCACGGGATTCAGGTAGTCGATGACGCCGCCGGCATCGGTGCGGATGACGCCGTCGCCGATCGAGGCGAGGGTCACCTGAGCGAGATCCTTTTCCTTGGCGAGGGCTTCCTCGGCCAGCTTGCGCTCGATCTCGGCAGCGGCGCGGGAGGCGAAGATCTTGAGGATCGACATCGCCGGAAAGTCGCCGGCGAGCGGATCGGTGCTCATCACCCCCATATGCCCCAACGGCCGGCCGGCGCGGTCGAACAGCGGCACTGCGATGTAGCTCTCGATGCGGGTCTCGACGACCCAGAGGTCTTCCGGGAAGAGGCGCCAGACGTCGGCCGCGTGGTAGCTGAGCCGTTTGCCGACCACGTGCTCACAGGGGGTGCCGCGGAGGTCGTACTCGAAGGGCTCCTTGTAGCCGTCCCTCTCCCACAGCGCGAGCAGCCGTATGCGGGTCCTCGCCTCGTCGGCGATCTCCGAGACGAAGGCGCACTCCATGCCGAGGGCGACCGCGAGATGGCGCACGAGGGAGCGCAGGAAATCGGTGCCGGT
Organism: Thermoanaerobaculia bacterium; assembly: GCA_044868005.1. Classification (GTDB taxonomy): domain Bacteria; phylum Acidobacteriota; class Thermoanaerobaculia; order Multivoradales; family UBA5704; genus DATARR01. The sequence goes on from JBIOVX010000013.1 coordinate 89,280, forward strand.
GGTCGACGAGGTGCCCTCGACGATGGCGCGCAGCCGCTCCTCGGCGTTGCGCAGGGCGACCTCGGCCTGCTTGCGTTCGGTGATGTCGACGGCGGTGGCGAGAGCGGCCGGCTCGCCGTCGTCCAGCTCGATCACCGCCGCGGTGAGCTCGATCCACCGCTCGCCCCCGTCCTTGGTGAGGATGCGCGTCTCGTAGCGCTCCGGCACCGGCTCGCCCCGCAGGCGGGCCTCGGCGCAGCCGCGCAGCGCCGACCGCAGCTCCGGCGGTACGACGAGGTCCCAGGAGGATTCGCCGAGCAGCTCGCCCGCGCTGTAGCCGCTGAGCTCCTCGCAGGCGGGATTGACGTACAGCACCTGTTCGCCGCGGCAGACGAAGATGGCCGTGGACGTGGACTCGGCCAGGGTGCGGAACAGCCGATCGGTGCCGCCGACCGGCAGCCCGGCTTCGTTGACGGGGGTTTTGCTCATCGCGCCGCGGCGGCGTTCACGAGGGCGGGACGAAATCTCCAGGGGAACATGACCTCCTTGAGTGCCGAAGAGCTGGTCTCAGGATACGGGTCTTCGGGGGGTCGGCGCAAGGCGAGGGGCGGCAGGGGGTCGGGCGTTAATCCCGCACTGCCGGCGCCAGCAGCGCGGCGGCGAGGCCGGTCTCGCGCTCGGCGAGCTCCATCAGGCCCTTGATGCCGTGCCGGAACTGAAAGGCCTCGAAGCCGGCCTCGCGCATCTTCTCGGCGAGATGCGCGCTCTTCAATCCAACCTCGCAGACCAGCACGTAGGCGCGGTCGCGGGCGAAGGCGGGAAACGCCGACAGCGCGCGCGGCAGGTCCAGGTGGAGGGCCCCCGTATAATGCCAGCTCCGGAAGGCGTTGGCCGAGCGGAGGTCGATCACCGCGGCGCCAGGCGGGATCTCGCCGACCTCGGGGATGCGCGCGTCGAGGCCCTCGGGATCGACGCGGCGGAGGTCGAAGACGCGCCGGGCGTCCACCAGGGCGTCGAGGCGATCCAGGTCGAGGGTCGCCTCGTCGCGCAGCACGTCGCGGAGGGCGGCGCGGGTGGCGGGCTTCGACGCCATCAGGTCGCAATACTCGGCCACCGCCGCCGACAGGTCGTAGATGCCGATGCGGCGGGCGAGGTCCATGATCTCCTCCTTGTTGAAGCCGAGGAGGGGGCGCAGCACCATCGCCGGCGAGGCCTCGGTGATCACCGCGAGGTTCTGCAGCGTCTGCGAGGAGACCTGGCCCATGGCGTCGCCGGTGACGACGCCGATGCGGCCGCCACGGTGGGCCACCGCCGCGCCGGCGCGCAGGAAAAGCCGCTTGAGCACGATCTGCCAGTTGGCCGGCCGCACGTTCCGCCGCAGCTCCGCCAGCAGGGGAGCGAGATCGACCTCGTGGAGGTGCGGCGCGTAACCGTAGCTCCACCGCTCGGCGACGTGCTTCATCACCTTGAGCACTCCGAGGCGGTGAGCGGCGCCGCCGAGGTTGCAGAAGACGTAGTCGAGCTGCACTCCCCGCTTGAGCATCAGCCAGCTCGCCACCGCGGAGTCGAAGCCGCCGGAGACCAGCGCCACCGCTCGGCCTTCGACGCCGATGGGCAGGCCGCCGTGCCCCGGCACCTTGTCGAGGAAGTAGTGGGCCGTTCCCGGCTCCAGCTCGACGTAGGCCGTGACCTCGGGCGCGGAGAGGTTCACCCGTCCCGCGCCGGCGTCGAGGAGGGCCCGCCCGAGGGCGCTCTCCACGCGGATCGAGTCGAAGCCGATGCGCTCGCGCTCTCCCCGGCGGCTGGCGCGCACGGCGAAGCTCTTGCCGCGCACGGCTTCGCCGAAGATCTCGACCCCGGTCGCCACCAGGTCCTCCAGCCGCTCCCAAGGACGCCGCTGGACCACGGAGACCGATTGCACGCCGAAGACGCGCGCCAGGGTCTCGGCCGCGTCCCGGTCAGGGGTTTCCAGATAGAGGCGGCTCCACGTCTGCTCCAGCCGGTAGGGGATGCCGTGGAGCTTCAGCGCGTCCTCCAGATTCGCCGCCAGGCGCCGGGCGAACCGCAGGCGGGTCCTGCGCGCCTTGGTGTAGAAGTCGCCGGAGAGGCGGAGGATGAGGAGGTGGTCGGACATCCGGGGGTGCGCTCCCGCGAAAGAACAGTCTAGCAGGGCGGCCCTGAGGCCGGCGCTTCCGCACCGGCCTGCTACGGTCTCCAAGCTGTAATGAGCCACCACCGAATATCGCCGTCGAGCTCGCCGAGGGGATCATCGAGGATCTGCGCCACCCCGGCGCGAAGGTCGAAGGCCGGCAGGCGTCCGATGGGCAGCGGACCGATGCTGAAGCGGTATTCGATCCCGGCCAGCGAAAGCCATTCCTTCTCCGCTCCTCCGAGGCCCCACAACCGGTGCCGCTCGTAGAACAAGGGCGCCGGCAGGAAATCGAGCTCGAGCTCCGCCCGTTGCCCCTCGTGATCCTCTCCGAGCCGCGCGCCCATCGGCAGGGCCGGCACCGCGATACGGTTGGCGAGCGCCGACTCGGGCAGCAGCGAGGTCTCCCCTCCCCCGAGCTGGTAGAGATCGAAACCGTAGGCGAGATCGCGCGAGGTGTCGCGCCGCCAGGAAAGGGCCAGGCGGGTGTCCTCATAGCCGATGCGGAGCCGCGCCGCGCCGCCCCAGCGCGACCAGGAGCCGCTGCCCTCGGTGTGGCCCACTTCGTAATGCGCGCCGAGCGCCGGCTGAAACCGCCAGCGTACCCATCGCCGGTGAGCGTTCCAGGAGAGGGCGAGAGCGCCGAGCCGCTGCTCCAGAGCCTCGCTGCTCGCGGGCTCCACCTCGTCCCACAGCGCCCGGGCCGCGAAGCCAAACCCACCTCCGGGCCTTTCCCAGCGCCGGGAAGCCGACAGCTCGAGCCCCTGGCGGTCGAGGTCGAGGAGATTGCCGCGGCGAGCGATGGTTTCCCCTTCGGTAGGCCGCTCCCTGGAATGGAACAGATGCAGCCCCACCTCGGTGGGCGAACCGCGCCAGGCGGCGGCCACGGCGCCGCCGGACGGCCAGCCGCTCTCGCCGAGCGAGCCGAGGAGGAGCCAGTCCAGCCGCCCCACCACGTCGCCGCCGCGCAGCCCCAGCTCCAGGGCGCCGCCGTGCTCCGAGACGCTGCCGCCGAAGAGGGGGAAGAGCTCCTGCCGTCCCAGACCGTAGGGCCCGCCCGGCGGCACCTCGGCGTGGGCGAAAGGCTCCGCGCTCTCCGGCGGCGACGGCCGGACGGCCGGAGCCAGCTCCGCCGGCAGGTCGGCCGGTGAACGCGCCGCGGCGATTGCCGCACCTGGGGCAGGAAGGGTCAGCCGCCGGAGATCGAGCCCGCCCGGCTCGAGCGAGAGAAAGAAGAGGCCCGTGCCGTCGGGAGTTGGGGCGGGAGCCAGGGCCGCCGCCTGGGCCCGGGTCAGCGGCACCGGCGCGCCGCTCATGTCGGCGGGGAAGGCATAGAGATCGATGAAGCCGCCGATGCCGACGACGGCGTAGATGACCTTCCCGTCCGGGCTCCAGGCCGGGGAGGAGACCGTGCCTTGGGGCGGCGGCTCCAGCTCGATCGTCCTGCCGCTGTCGATCTCGCGGATGGCCAGCCGCCAGGCGCCCTCCCGGTGCAGGGCGTAAGCGATCCGCCGGCCGTCCGGCGACACCCGCGGCCGGTCGTAGACCTCCTCCACGGTGCGCAGGGTGAACGCCGAGACGGCGCCGCTTTCGAGATCCACCCGCACGACTTGGGAAGAGCCGTTGCGGTTGCGGACGGCGACCGCCCAGCGGCCGTCGGGCGCCGGGTCGGGATCCCGCAGGTCGGCCCCGTACGTGAGCCTGCGCACTTCTCTGGTCTCGGGCACCCAGGAGAAGAGGTCGGGATGGAGGAATCCTTTGGCGTCGGGCTCGAAGCGCACGAAGAGGATGGACCTGCCGTCCGGCATCCAGCGCGGCATGGTGGGCTCGCGGCCGTCCGTATCCTCCAGGCTGTGCAGGACCTTGAGCGGCAGGGGCTTGGTGCGCTTTGCCGGCACGTCCTCCGGGTCGCGTTTGAGGATCTCCTGCTGGCGCTCGCGCCAATGCCTCTCGGCGTCCTCGTCCGGCGCGGCCGACCAGACGACGAGGCGCGTCGCGCGTCCCTTGCCGCGCAGGATGATGGCGATCCGCTCGCCGTCGGAAGACAGCGTTGGTGCGCCGGTCCCCCAGGCCAGGTCCTGCCACAGCTCGCCTTCCACCGGCGCCGCCCCGCTCCGCCGCTCGGCCTCGTAGGCCCGCCACGTCAGCTCCGCCCGGAAGCGGTCGTAGAGATCGGCGGGCGACTCGCCGAAGACGCCGCGAAAGGCGTCGTCGAAGCGGCGCGGCGTGCGCGCCGTCATGCGCGCCCACAGGTTGCGCAGGCTGCCGGGCCCGGCGCGCTCCTCCAGCCATTCGAGGTAGGCGGAGCCCATCAGGTAGGCCATGGACCCGCCCTTCCAGGTCTCCGTGTCCGAAGCCAGATGATCATAGGAAGGGAGCTTGCCCGCCTGCGCCCAGCGCCTGAGGATGGCGGCCCGCAGGTCGCCGTTGGGCCGTCCCAAGCCGGTGAGCCGTCCCTCAACCACCGTGGCGTAGCCTTCGATCACCCAGCGCGGCGCGCGCAGGGCGATGGGTCCCAGCGGGATGGCCTCGGCCAGCAGCCGCCGCAGGGGGTTGCGCGACGGGCGCAGCAGGTGGACCAGGTGGGTCTCCTCATGGACGATCAGCAGCTCCGGCCAATCGGCGTAGTGGCCGATCTCCGACTCGGGTCCCGGCGGGCTCGTCCACAGGATCAGGCGCGGCCAGCCGACGAAAGGCAGCGCTTGACCGTTGGGATCCGCCACCGGGTCGGAGACGAGGACGTCCACCACCTCCGGCGGCTCGTAGCCCACTTCGGCCACCACGCGCTCGCGGATGGATTCGAGCCGCGCCGCGGCCCGCCGCGCCCACGCCTCGGACGGCGCGGGGTAGTGGACCCGGAAGTGCTGCGTCGCGAGGGTGCGCCAATCGGCGGCGGGGCCTTGGGGCTGGGCCGGGATCGCGAGGAGGACGGCAAGGAGCGGGACCAGCGGGATCAGACGGCTGCATCGCATCGGGAGAAAAATATCAGGGGCCGGCCGGGATGCTAGAGTTGCCCCGCCCTATGCGGAGCGGATCGCTGCCTCTGAACCCCGTGCCCGAGGCGAGCCACCTGCTCGAAGCTCTCCAGGCGCGGGCCGCCGCCGTGCGGCCGCCCGCCGCGATTCTCCTCGCCGAGGGTGAGGATCCCCGGGTGGTCGCCGCGGCCGAGCGTGCCACCCGCCTGGGCCTCTGCGAGGCCTCGCTGGTGGGATCGGCGGCTGCCGTGGAGAGCGCTGCCATGGCCGCCGGGGTGCCGTTGACCGTGCCGGTTCGCGACCCCGCGACGGACCCCGATCTCCCTGCCTTGACCGAATTCCTTACGGATCGGCTCGCCGCGTGCAGCCTCGATCCCGGCCTCGCCGCGGATCTCGCCCGCGACCCGCTCTACTACGCCGATCTGCTGGTGGCGACCCGGCGTGCGGAGGGCGCGGTCATGGGCGCCCTCGCGACCACCGCCGAGACCTTGCGGGCGGCGCTGCGGACGATCGGCCCCAGGCCCGGCTTGCGCGTCGTCTCCTCTTGTTTCCTGATGGTCCTGCCGGACGGCCGCGGGCTGATCTACAGCGATTGCGGCGTCGTGCCCGATCCCACCCCGGAAGGCCTGGCCGATATCGCCGAAGCGGCGGCGGCGAGCTGCCGGGTGCTCCTCGGCGAGGAGCCGCGGGTGGCGCTGCTCTCCTTCTCGACCTTGGGGAGCGCCTCTCATCTCCGCGTCGAGAAAGTCCGCGAAACTCTGGCCGTCCTGCGGCGGCGCCAGGCGGGCTTCGAGGTGGACGGCGAGCTGCAGGCGGACGCCGCCCTGGTGCCGGAGGTGGCAAGGCGCAAAGCTCCAGGCAGCCCGGTGGCGGGACGCGCCAACGTGCTGGTGTTCCCCGATCTGGACGCCGGTAACATCGCCTACAAGCTCACCGAGAGGCTGGCCGGCGCGCGGGCGATCGGACCGCTGCTGCAGGGGCTCGCCCGGCCGGTGAACGACCTGTCGCGGGGGTGCTGCGTGGAGGACATCGTCGACGCGATCGCGGTCACGGCCCTGGACGCGGCCGAGAGGAGGCGGGGATGAAGGTGCTGGTGATCGGCGGCGGCGCCCGGGAGCACGCCCTGTGCTGGAAGCTGCGGCAGAGCCCTCTGCTGCGCGAGCTGTACTGCGCGCCGGGCAATCCGGGCATCGCGCGGGTGGCGGACCGGGTGCCGCTCGCCGCCGAGGAGGTGCAGCGGCTGGCGGACTTCGCCACCGAGATGCGGATCGACCTTACCGTGGTAGGGCCGGAGCTGCCGCTCACCCTCGGCATCGCCGACGAGTTCGGCCGCCGCGGGCTGGCCATCTTCGGCCCCACGCAGCGCGCCGCCGAGCTCGAGGGGAGCAAGGTCTTCGCCAAGCAGTTCATGGAGCGGCAAGGCATCCCCACGGCGCCGTTCACCGTCGTGCACGACGCCGTGGCGGCGCGCAAGGAAGCCGGGCGCTTCGGCTTTCCCGTGGTGCTCAAGGCCGACGGCCTCGCCGCCGGCAAAGGGGTGCTCATCGCCGGCGACGCGAGCGAGCTTGAGGAGGCCGTCCGCACTCTTTTCGAGGAACGCCGTTTTGGCGCCAGCGCCGACCGCGTGGTCGTCGAGGCCTTCCTCGCCGGCGACGAGGTCTCGTTCATGGCTCTGTGCGACGGGGAGCGGGTGCTGCCGCTGGCCACGGCGCGGGATTACAAGCGTATCGGCGACGGGGATACCGGTCCCAACACCGGCGGGATGGGCGCCCACAGCCCCTCGGGAGGGCTTTCGGCCGAAGCCGCCGCCGAGGTCGTCGAGACGATCCTGCGGCCGGCGGTCTCAGGTCTCGCCGCCGAAGGGCGCCCCTTCGTCGGCGTTCTCTATGCCGGCCTCATCCTCACCGCGGAAGGTCCCCGGGTGCTGGAGTTCAACGCCCGCTTTGGCGATCCCGAGGCGCAGGTCCTGATGCTGCGCCTGGAGGAGGATCTCCTTCCCGTCCTCGCCGCCGGGGCCGCCGGACGGTTCGAGGCCCGCCGGCTTTCGTTCCGCCGCGAAGTTGCGGCGTGCGTCGTGCTGGCGAGCCCCGGCTATCCCGGCCGGCCGCTCGACGGCGAGCCCATCGGCGGGCTCGAGCGCGCGGGCGCCCTTCCCGGCGTCGAGATCTTCCATGCCGGCACCCGTCTGGCCGACGGCGAGCTGGTGAGCGCCGGCGGCCGGGTGCTCTCCGTGTGCGCCCTGGCTCCCGATCTCGCCGGCGCCCTCGGCCGCGCCTATGCGGCCGTCGCCGAGGTCGACTGGCCGGGCAAGGTCTACCGCCGCGACATCGGCCGGCGGCTGCTCGACGGGGTGCTCTCCGAGGGATCGTGATAACGTCCTGAGGCGCTGTTGACGCCGGGACCTGGCCGGGGCGAGAATGGATCCCAGCGGTCCCGAGCACCGAATCACTGCAGCGACCTGACCCAGGCGGGCCGGCGCTCCTGCCGGCGTTGGTACCTTTCCTGCATAGGGGTGTCAGGTCGCTGTCGTATATGGGATGGAAATCACGATGTCCGGATGTAACGGTTGCGCTTTCAAGGGGATGTCGACCGCCGTCGAGAACGCTTTCGTCGGCGTACGTTTTCGCGAGGAGACCAACCTGACGCTGTGCTCGGCGGGGGAGCGTATCTACGCCCGGGGAGAGAAGGTGGTGGTGGAGCTCGAGTCGGGACCTACGTTCGGTGTCGTCGAGCAGTCACCCATGCCGGTCTTCAAACCCTGCCAGAAGTCGAGCGCCCGGCCGGTGCTGCGGGCGGCCGACACCGGGGATCTCGCTGCCTACGACCGCCAGCGCCAGAGCGAGATGAGCGGCAAGCTCTTCGCCCAGGAGCGCGCCCGCGCCCTCGGCCTGGACATGAAGATCTCGCTGGTGGATTTCTCCCTCAACGGCAAGCGGGCGACGTTCTACTTCACCTCCGACGGCAGGGTCGACTTCCGGCAGCTCGTGCGCGACCTGGCGAGCCGCTTCTCCGTGCGGGTGAAGATGGTGCAGGTGGGAGCGCGGGACGAGGCCGGGCTCATCGGCGGCATCGGCATCTGCGGCCGCACCCTCTGCTGCTCGAGCTGGTTGAAGGACTTCCGGCCGATCTCCATTCAGATGGCGAAGCGCCAGAACCTGAGCTTGAATCCCTCCAAGATCTCCGGTCAGTGCGGCAGGCTTCTCTGCTGCCTGGCGTACGAGGACGAGAACTACAAGACCCGGAACCCGGACAGCCGGTCTGCGGCGCCAGCGACGGCATAGTCACTTCTCGACGGGATCCCACATGGCCAACCGCAAACTGATACGTCCGGACATGAACGAGCTCAAGAAGGAGCTCCCTTCGCGCAGCGTCCGCCGCAAGCAGACGCCGCCCGAGCAGACCAACGCCGAGGAGTTCTACTACCTCAAGCAGATGGCGGCGAAGACGCCGATGGTGCTGATCCTCAACGACGGCGAAGAGCTGCGCGGATGGATCGAGTGGTACGACAAGGGCGCGCTCAAGCTGAACCGGCACTCCGGCCCCAACCTGCTCATCCAGAAGCACGTCATCCGCTACATGTTCAAGGAAGAGGAGCTGAAGCGGCGGGGCAAGCGGACCGGCGATAGCGACTTCGAGCGGTGAAGCCCATCCTCGCCCTCACCCAGGGCGATCCCGCGGGTATCGGGCCCGAAATCCTGCTGAAGCTCTTTCTCGATTCTCCGCAGCCGTCCGGCTGGCGGCCCATCCTGGTCGCCGAGCGCGCCGCCCTGGAGGTCCTGCGGCCGGCGCTTCCGGGCGCTCCCTGGCACCGCCTGCGTTACCTCGCCTCGCCGCCTCGCCGCGACGAGTTGGCGGCCGGGGACATCCCGGTGCTCGATCCCGTGGGCGCCCGCCGCACCGTGACCTTCGGCGTTTCCGGTGCTGCCGATGCCGCCGGCGCCATGGCGGCCCTCGACGCCGGCATCTCCCTCGTCCGCTCCGGCGTGGCGGACGCCCTGGTGACCGCGCCGGTCAGCAAAGGCTCCATCGCCCGCCACTGCCTCCCCGGTTTCAAAGGGCATACGGACTACCTCGCCGAGGTCTGCGGTCTCGAGCGCTATGGCCGGGAATACCTGATGGCCTTTCTCGCTCCCGAGCTCCAGGTGGCCCTGCTCAACGTGCACCTGCCGTTGCGCGCGGCCCTGGACGGAATCACCGGCGATGCGGTCGGCGAAGCCCTCGACTGCCTGCACCGCCACGCCGGCGGCCGCATCGCCCTCGCCGGCCTCAACCCGCACGCCGGAGAAGGGGGGCTCCTCGGCGATGAGGAGACCCAAGTGCTGGCTCCCGCCGTGGCGGCGGCCCGCGGGCGCGGCATCGACGTGCACGGGCCCGAGAGCGCCGACTCCCTCTTCGCCCGTGCCTGCCGCGGGGAATTCGACTGGGTGCTGGCGCTCTATCACGACCAGGGGCTGATCGCGGTGAAAACGGCTTCCTTCGGCCTCGCCACGAACTGGACGCTGGGGCTCCCCTTTCTGCGCACTTCGGTCGACCACGGCACCGCCTTCCCGCTCGCCGGACGCGGCGCCGCCGACGCGGGACCGCTCCGAGCCGTGGTCGAGACGACTTTGAAGCTGATTGCGGGAGAGCTGCCCAAAAAACGCTAGGCCGGCTTTCTGGCCACCGCCAGCAGCGAATCGCCGAGGATAGGCGTGTGCACCACCCGTCCGATGGCCCGCAGCGGCTTGAGGAACTTCGTCCCCTCTCCCACCGAGCAGAAGTTCGACTCGGTCTTCAGGGTCTCCACTTCGAGCCCGGCTCCTGCCAATCCCTGCCGCAGCATGCGGGCGGTGAACATGTGGACGTGAGTGGGGTCCTGGTGCCAGGCCCAGCGCCTGCCCAGCAGCGGCCGGGCGAGGCTGTGAGCGTTCAGGGTGATGACGAAGAGCTTGCCCCCGGGCCGCAGGCACCGGGCGCAGCTCGCGAGAGCGGCCGGGTAATCGATGAGGTGCTCGATGACGTCGAGCAGGGTGACGGCGTCGAAATGAGCGTCAGGAAAGGGAAAGGGTTCCTCGGCGCCCTGCTCGACGATAGGAGCCCGGGTCCGCCTCCGCGCCTGCTCCACGGCGTGGGCCGAGACCTCGATCCCATGCGCCTCGAACCCCGCCTTTTCCAGCGCCTGGAGCATGAAGCCGTAGCCGGCCCCGACGTCCAGCACCCGGCCCCCTGCGATGCCGTGAGCGCGCAGGAGATCCACCAGGTACTCCAGGTACCTCACCTTGCCGGGATGGAGCTGGAAGTATTCGCGCTCGAAATAGGCGGCGTCCTGCACGGGCGGGGATGCTAGCACCGGCCCCAGAGCCTGTGTTAACAATCGCGCCCATGTTTTTCTTCGACCTGCTGGGCGCCTTCCTGACGCTCGCCGCGATCGGGTTTCTTCTTCTGGGAGGTTATCTCACGGCCCTGCGGCTGCTCGGCTGGCAGGGCAATGCCCTGACGTTCGCCATCGCGTCCCTGCTGCTCGCGACGGGCGAAGCCGTGGGCATCGGCCTCCTCCTCGGCGGAGTCGGCCTGCTGCGCATCGAGCTGGCTCTGGCCCTCCAGGCGGGGCTGGTCCTCGTGCTGCTGCTGGCGATTCGCCGGGCGCCGCCGCCGGGCGGGGTCGGCGCACCGGCGGCGGCGATCGGCCGCAGAAGCTGGGAGATCCTGCGGCAACATCCCGCGCTTTCCCTCATCACCCTGCACGCCGTGGGGAGCGAGGCTCTCCGCGGCCTCCTGCGCCCGCCTCTGTCCTGGGACAGCCTGATGTACCACCTGCTGCTCGCCGCCACCTGGCTGCGGGACCAGAACCTAGCCCCCGTCTTCGGCAACATTCCGATCAACTACTACGGCTACGTGCCGGCCAACGGAGCGGTCTGGTTCTGGTGGTGGATGGCGCCCTCGCACAGCGAGTTCTGGGTCAATCTGGCGACGCTGCCCCACTGGCTGCTGCTCGGATTGGCGACGGGCGGCGTCGCCCGCCAGCTCGGAGCATGCCGCCACTGGCCGTTCGCTTCCTTCCTGGTGCTGGTTACTCCGACGGTCGTGCGGTTCGCGGCGGCCCAGTACGTGGATGTTTTCGTCGCCGCGGTTTTCGTCGCCGTGGTCTTTTTCGTGTTGCGCTGGCTGCGGGAGCCGGATTGGAGCGCGGCGGTGCTCGCCGGCGCCGGGCTGGGGCTCGCGGCGGGGGCCAAGGTGCTGGGCGTGCCCTACGCGCTGGCGCTGGCGGCGGCGGCCGTGCCGCTCGCGCGCGGACGTTGGGGCCGCCGCGTGCCGCAGGTGGCGGCGGCTCTCCTGGTGGCGGCGCTGCTGGGCAGCTTCTTCTACCTCCGCAATCTCGCCGCCGGCACCGATCCGCTCGCCCTCGTCTGCGAGCAGACCGCGAGCGGCAAGCAGAACGCCAACCGGCCGACGATCCCGCGCATGAACTCGGTGGTGGACCTGCACCAACAGATGCTCTCCCAGGGGTTGCTCGTCGACGCCTTTCTGGGCAACGCGCGGCCGACGTCGCTGGAGCTGGGAGTGGGACCCCAGGCCTTCGTGCTGCTCCTCGCGGTCTTCGTTCTGCCGTTCGGCCTCGGCCGCGAGAACTGGCGGGAGGGGCTGTTGGTCACCTCTCAGATCTGGGCGGAGCTCGCTTTCTGGTTGACGGTTCCCTTCGCCAAGAACCTCCACGTCTTCGCGAACGTCCGCTACTTGATCCCGGCCATCGGCCTCGCCTTCGCCGGTGCTGTAGCGCTCGCCGAACGGCGCGGCGTGCGCGGCCCGTGGCTGGAGGGCCTCACCCTCGCCTTCATGATCCAGAGCCTGTTGCAGCTCCACGCCGAGATGTCGACCGGCGTGCGCCTGGCGGTCGCCTTTGCGGACCTGGCTGTAGTGATTCTGGTCCTCTCGTCCAGTCTGCGCGCTCTCACCGTGCGCTGGCGGCGCGAGCTCGCCTGGGCGGCCCTCTTGCTGATCCTGATCGGAGCCCCCTTCCTGACCCGCTTCCGCGTCAAGGACCGCGACCGGGCCCTGGCCAGGGAGTTCACCGTGCACATGACCTCGACCCGCTTCTACGCCAGCGGCTGGACGTGGCTCGACGCCCACGGGGGGACCGGCAACGTCGCCGCCATCCACTCGCCGAACAACTATTTCGTCTATCCGGCGATGGGCCCTCGCCTGGAGCGCGACGTGCGCTACGTCAACGTCAATCGGGCCGACCTGCGCAATGCCGTCGACTACCCGCAGTGCCAGCCGCGGGTCGATCCTTCGCCCCAGGCCTGGATCGCCAACCTGGTCAAGCTGCGGATCCGCTGGTTGCAGATGAGCCGCTACCCGCAATTCGACTTTCCCATGGAGCGCCGGTGGGCGGACGCCATGCCCGGCCTCTTCACACTGCGCTACGCGGATACCACCAACGCCGTCTATGAATTCCTGCCGGTGGCGCGCAGCGAGGCGGCCGAGTAGCCGGCCCGTGCTACCATCTTGACCAATCCAGGACGCAGACGAAACCGACTTAGAGGATCAAGCACCGCGCGTCACCAGCGGAGAAGGAAACCATGCCGACCGTCGAGTTCACCGGAAACTACCAGGATCTCTCCACCGACCGGGGCTACCAGTTCAAGTTCTACTGCGAAAAGTGCGGCAACGGCTACATGTCGAGCTTCAAGAGCTCGAAGATCGGCATGGCCGCCTCGGCCGCGCAGGTGGCCGGCAACCTTCTGGGCGGCATCTTCGGCCGCGCCGCCGACACCGCCTATGAGATCCAGCGCGCCGTCGGCGGACCGGCCCACGACGCCGCCCTGCGGGAGGCGGTGGAGGAGATCCGGCCGCTGTTCAAGCAGTGCACGCGCTGCGGCAACTGGGTGTGCGAGCCCGTCTGCTTCAACAAGAACGCCCAACTCTGCGAGTCCTGCGCTCCGGACATGGACGAGGAGATCGCCTCCGCCCAGGCCGAGGCGGCGCGCCAGCAGGCTTTCGACAAAGCCCAGCAGGTCGACTGGATGAAGGGCCGGGACCTGGGGAAGGTCACCGGTGCCGTCTGCAAGGCCTGTGGCGCGAAGGTCGGGGGCGCCAAGTTCTGCCCCGAATGCGGCACGCCCACCGTGCAGAAGAAGCAATGCGGCGGCTGCGGCTGCGAGATCGAAGGCAGCCCGCGGTTCTGCCCCGAGTGCGGCCAGAAGCTGGCGTAGGCACAGACTTGAGATCACAGATTGTGATCTCAAGTTGTCCTGAAGCCGATTCGCTTGCGTGCGGGCTCCGCCGATGACATCAACTGCCGGAGCGCATCGAAGACGACCTTGAACTGGGCGTCATACCGCTGCTCCAGCTCGTCCAGCCTCCGAATCAGGTCCCCCTGGCTGCTCATCACGTGCCGGAGGCGGACGAAGGCGCGCATGATCTCGATGTTGACCCGCACGGCCCTCTCGCTCCGTAGCACGCTCGAGAGCATGGCCACACCCTGCTCGGTGAACGCGTAAGGACGGTACCTCCGGCCGCCCCAACTTGAGATCACAGACTGTGATCTCAAGTTCTCGATCTCCTCCGGAGTGAGCTGGAACATGAAATCGGATGGAAACCGTTCCCGGTTTCTCTTCACTGCCTGGACGAGCGCCCTGGTCTCGACCCCATACAGCAAGGCGATATCTACGTCCAGCATCACCCTCTCTCCGCGCAGGACCAGGATCGCGCGCTCGATCCTCTTTGCAGGCAGCACGGCTGGTGTCTTTGGCATGCACCCTCCCTGGCGATCTCGAGGTGCCAATTTGGTACCTCAAACAGGAGGCACTTTCCTCCGTGCCTATAAAGAACGGAAAAACGGCCGGTTATCGCTCAGCTTTTTTCGCCCGGCCGAGCCAGCGCGCGACGAAGGGGAGGGCGAGCAGCCCGAGGAGGACGGCGAACCAGAGGGTCGCGCCGCGGATGAGGAGAGTGACGGAGCCCGCGTCAGCGGTGTCCAAACCTTGAGAATGGAGCAGCGCCGCGAGCGCTCCCTCGGCGGCGCCGAGCCCGCCGGGAAGCATCGAGAGGGCTCCCAGGAAGGTCGAGCCCGTGTAGTTGAAGATCGACAGCAGCAGCCCTGCCCCGGGCGCGTACTCCCGCACGACGAAGAAGAAACCCAGCCCCTCGGCTCCCCACGCCACTACAGAAAGCGCCAAGGCGAGAAGCAGCAAGCTCGGCGACAGCAGCGACCGGAGGCTGGTGTAGATCTCCTCCAGGTGGGGGGCCCGGGGCCCAAGGACCGGCAGCCTTCGCAACCAGGAAAACAGCAGCGCCGCGAGCCGCTGCCAGGTCAGCACGGCGACCGCCGCGGCCACTCCGGCGAGGCCGGCCGCGGCGATCCACGGTCCACCGGGAAACGGCAGGCTGCCCAAGGCGATGAGGAGAAGAACACCCAGAACATCGGTCAGCCGCTCACCCAGGACCGCCGGCACCACGCGCAGAGCGGGGCCGCCTCCCAGCTCCCGCACCAGCCAGGCCTTGCCCAGCTCTCCCGCCTTGCCCGGGGTCACCGAGAGGAGAAATCCGACGAGAAAGACGGCCAGGCTGCGCGAACGGGCCAGACGAACCTCGAGCCGGGAGAGGTAGACCTCCCAGCGCGCAAAGCGCAAGACGTAGTTCACCAGGGACAGCGAGAGCACAGGGATCAGCAGGCGGAGATCGAACTCGCGCAGACTGCGGGCGAGATCCCGCGGGTGCGCGGTGAAGGCGAGCCCCAGGACTACGAGCGCGCCCAAACCCAGCGGCGCCAGCAGGCGCCGGCCGAGCCGCTCCAGGCCCGAGCCGCTCGCATCGCGCGGCCCGGCTTCCTCGGGGCTCAGGCCGCCTGCTCTTCTTCCTGGACCGCCTCCGGGTACTGCTCGAAGAGGCTCATCCACTTGCTGGTGCGCTTGTAGTGCTCGATACGGCGCTTGCCGATCGTCGGGTACCAGGCGAAGTCGTGGTAGAAGTACGAGCCGAAGACGAAGAAGTAGACCAGGGGCGTGCGGAACAGCAGCTTCTGGATGCCGCGTAGGGGACCGAACCAGACGAGGTCGCCGAAGCGGGAGACGGCGTTGTCTCCCACCGAGAAGCGAAAGTTCCAATTCGAGACGTCCTCGCCCATCACCTCGATGTCCCGCGGATCGCCCACGCCCAGGCCCGCGTCATGGGCCAGCCGGATGTACGGGATCGACAGAGGATCGAAGCCCATCATCCTGGCCGATACGGCGTCGATCGCCACCTGATCGCCCGAGGCCAGCAGGATGTCCTTCTCGACCGGGATCATGGTCCGCGGGCCCGGTCCGTTGCCGCAGGTGGTGCCGTCCATCACCGCGAAGAGGCCCGAGTGAATCTCTTTCTGGATGGTGAGCAGGTCCACCAGCGTCTCGTGGATCCAGGAGTGCGTGTAGTGCCGGCGGGTGTTGAGCAGGCCGCCGAAGGCGTTCTTCATCGCGCCGGTCGTCGTCGTGTAGATGTGGCACTTCACGGTCGGCAGGTGGACGATGTTCTTGCCGAGGAAGAACTCCGGGATGGTGATCCCCTCGGGGTAGATCTTCGGCAGCACCAGCATCTTCCCCTTGGGCTCGTACCGCACCCACTTCAGGTCGTCGGGAAAGCAGTTGTAGCGCACCGGCACGCCGTACTTGTCGAGCACCGGCAGGTAACGGTTCAGCCGCTCCCCTTTTTTAGGGTCGGTGACGACGGTGTTGTTCTGCACGCAGACCTGATCGGTGTAGCCGTCGGCGCGCAGCTTCAGGATGGTTCCCTCGAGCTGCCAGGGCGTGGTGTTCGCCCCCGGGAAGGGGAAGTGCCAGGAGATGTTGTCCTTGAGAATCGTGGGAACGCCGGGGGCGAGGTGCCGCCGGACCTCGGCCAGCTCCATGGTGCGCCCGACGTCCGCGACGACGGTTTCGGGCCTGGTCTTGAGGACGGCGACGCGCGCTTTGGGCATGAGAGAGACTCCAGAATCGTGGGTTCGGTCCGCCATACCGTGGCGGACCGGTCATTATAACGTCTAGGCTCCGAAGAAGCTCCGCACCGCTGCCGCGACCGCGGCGAGCTCGTCGTTGGTCAGCTCGGGGAAGACAGGCAGGCAGAGGACCTCCCGGGCGGCGGCGGTGGCGACCGGCAGATCGCCGTCGCGGGCGGCGACGAGCCCGGCCATGGCGGGCTGGTGGTGCAGCGGCGAGGGATAGTGGACGGCCGAGGCGATGCCCTTCTCCTTGAGATGGGCCATCAGCTCGTCGCGCCGCGCCGTGCGGAGGGTGAACTGGTGATAGACGGACTGCACCCCGGGACGGTCCGGCAGCAGCCGGAGGTCGCCCACGCCGGCGAAGGCGCCGTGGTAGCGGCAGGCGATCTCGCCGCGGCGCGCGTTGTCCTCGTCGAGCAAGGCCAGCCGGCAGTTGAGGACGGCGGCCTGGAGGCTGTCGAGCCGGCTGTTGGTGCCGAGGGCGACGTGGTGGTAGCGGGTGGTCTGGCCGTGATTGCCGAAGCTCCGCACCCGCTCGACGAGCTCGCGGTCGTTGCCGGTGGCGGCGCCGCCGTCGCCGAAGCAGCCGAGATTCTTGGTGGGATAGAAGCTCCAGGCTGCCAACCGTCCGAAGCCGCCCACCCGCTTGTCCTGCCAGCGCGCGCCGTGGGCCTGGGCGGCGTCCTCCAGTAGCCAGAGGCCGCGCCGCTCGCAGAGGGCGAGGACGGCGTCCACGTCGAAAGGGCGGCCGTAGAGGTGGACGCCGATGATCCCGACCGTGCGGTCCGTCACGCGGGCCGAGGCGTCCTCCGGGTCGAGGTTCAGGGTCTCGGCATCGACGTCGCAGAAAACCACCTGTCCGCCCAGCAGGGCGACCGCTTCCGCGGTGGCGAAGAAGCTGAAGGCGGGGACGATCACCTCGTCACCCGGCCGCAGATCGAGAGCGCGCAAGGCGAGGATCAGCGCGTCCGTGCCGTTGGCGAGCCCGGCGCAGGCCGCCACACCCAGGTAGGCCGCGAAGGCCTCCTCGAACTCCCGCACCTCGGGGCCGAGGATGAACGAGGACTGGTCGAGGATCCGCCGCCAGCGCTCGTCAAGCTGAGGGGCGATGCGCCGCCGGGTACGACCGAGATCCAGGATGGGAACGTTCACCGCGGCGGATTCTACCCCGTCCACCGCAGGCGATGGCGCGTCCAGGGGGTCTCGTAGACGACGATCTCGTCTCCACCCATCGTGATGTTGCGGGAGATCGCCAGCGTGTAGACCGCGCGGAATCGCGGGTCGCGGGCGAGGCCGGGAAACCAGGAAGGGAAGACCACCAGGTAGTCCGGCCGGCGGCGGGCCACCGCGGCGAGAAGTGCGTCGTTCCAGGATGCTCCCGCCTCGGCGGCCCGCCGCACCTCGCGGCCGATCTCCGGACTGGCGATGCTGGCGAGGTCGACCACCCGGTTGGGGAGGAGATACTTGATGGCGCCGATGTCGTTGACCGCCAGCACGCTCTGGGACGGCAGGCGGCCGGCGAGCCACCTCGCCACCGCCACGTCGCTCTCCTCGACATTGGCCACGTTCTGGGCATAGAACCGATCTCCCTGCATCAGGGTGACGATCGTCGGCGCGAAGATCAGGAGAACCGCAGGCGCCGCGAGGCCCGCGCGCAGGCCTCGCGAGCGGAGCAGGGAGGCGATGGAGCGGAGGGCCGGCTCCAGCCCGACCACGCCGAGGACGGCGAGAACGGGGAAGAGGGGGAAGTAATAGCGTCCGAAGTTGCCGAGCATCTTCGTGGGCCCGGGGGTGAGCAGCGAGTAGGCGAGCGGCAGCCCGAAGAGCCAGAGGACCGGCAGCAGGCCGCGGTCACGGGTCGTGCCCAGTCTGGCGGCGAGGGCAACCGCCCCCGCCCCGGCGAGCAGCGTCATCCACGGCTGCGGCCGGAAGAAGACGCCGACCACGTTGAAGAGATAGTGGAAATCGGGCAGCGGGTGCAGCCCGCCGCCGCCTTTGGCCGCGTAGGTCGTCGGCAGGATGGAACCCCCGGCCCAGGCGTAGAAGAGCAGAGGACCGGCCAACGCGCAGGCGGCGAACGCCGCGCCGGCCACCAGGGTTCGCGGCGCCGGTGGGCGCCAGCGCAATCCCGCCTCGCCGCCCTGGAAGGAGAGGAGACGATCGAGCACCGCGAGCAGCAGTAGGAGCAGACCCTCGGGGCGGGCAAGGACGGCCACCGCCAGCACGGCGAGGGAGAACGGCGGCCGGTCGGGTCGGGCGCGCTCGCGCAGGTGGAGGATCATTCCCCACAGCGAGAGCAGGACGAAGAGCGGGATCTCCATACCGGAGAGGGCCGACCAGACGAGCCAGCTCGTCGCCAGCGTGAGGCCTGCGGCCATGGCGGCGAGGCCGCGCCCCAACTCGAGCTCGCGGGCGAGGCGCCAGGTGGCGTCGATGCCGGCGAGGTAGAGGAGGACGCCCAGGATCTTGGTCCACAGGATCACGCTGCCGGGCAGCGGGAAGAGCAGCGCCAGCAACGCCGTCCACAACGGCGCCGTGGAGCCCGTCACCAGCTCGCCGGGATTGTAGGAGAGCCCGCGGCCCTGCGCGAGATTGCGCGCGAACTGCAGGTGGATCCAACCGTCGTCCAGCGGCAGACCGGCCCCGCCGTGCAGGCGGCCCACCTCGGCGAGGAAATAGCGCAGGCAGACCACCAGGCCGGCGGCGAGCAGCAGCAGCCGGAGCGGGCGCGGCCGGCGCGCGGACCGGGAGTTGGAATCGTTCATCGCGGTGCCATGCTCGCGGCGAAGCATACACAAGCGGCCTGCTCGGTTATCATCGCCGCCCCATGACCCTGCGAGTGCTCGAGCCCCGGCGCCGCCGGGCGGCGCGAATCGCCCTCTATGGCAGCCTCGTCCTGGTGGCAGGCCTCGCCTGGGCCACGGTCGCTTTCCTCAATCGGCCGCTCACGGCACGCAAGGCCGAGCGCTGGCTCGACCGCGACTACGCGAATCTTCCCGCGGTCAAGCTGCTCCAGGAGTACGTGCGGATCGATACCAGCGAGACGACGGGAGATGAGCTGGCCGGCGCCCGCTTCCTCGCCGGTCAGTTCCGCGCCGCCGGCATCCCCACCCGTATCGAGCCGGTAGGCCCCGGGAAGGCCAACCTCTACGCCTGGCTGCACGGCAAAGACCCCCGCCCGCTCGTGCTCCACAACCACATCGACGTTTCTCCGGCCGATCCCGCACAGTGGTTCTCGCCGCCGTTCGCGGCGAAGATCGAGCTCCCCTGGATCTACGGCCGCGGCGTCTTCGACATGAAGAGCGTCGCCATCGCGCAGATGCTGGCCATGATCGAGCTGAAGAAGAGCGGCGCGCCGCTGGCGCGATCGGTTCTCTTCCTGGCTACCAGCAGCGAGGAGCGGGGCAGCCGGCTGGGAGTGCGCCGGCTGGTGCAGCTTCATCCCGGGATGGTCCGCAACTTCTGGGCCGTGTTGACCGAAGGCGGTGTCGTCGAGGCGCGGTCGCGCGACGACATCAAATTCTGGGGCACGGAGTTCGCCCAGAAGCGCTATGCCGACCTGATCGTCTGCAGCAGCGACCGCGAGCGCCTCGAGGAGCTGCAGAAGACGCTCCTCAGCCTCGGACCGACGGAGACCGACCTGCGTCTGACCGCCGAGGCGGCGGCCGTGCTGGCGGCTTATGGTCCGACCCGCGACCGGCAGGACCTGCGCGACCTGGTGACCCACCCCGAGAAGGTCCTGGGAGACGTGGCCGCCTTTCGCAAGCTCCCTCCCTACCTGCGTTCGATGCTCCGCAACGAAGCCGTGCCGTTCCCCGTGGAGGAGTCGAAAGGCGGGGGCTACCAACTGCTGATCAAGCTCCAGCTCCTGCCGGACCAGGACCTGGAGCCGGTGCGGGAGAGGCTCGTCCCGAGCTGGCTGACTTTCGGCATGACGACGAAGCTCGACGAGCCGCCGGCCGCCCGCCGCGGCAGCCCCCTCGACCACCCCGTCTTCCAGGGCATCGAAGCGACGCTGCACGAGGAGTACCCCGGCGCTCCCCTGGGTCCCTATTTCCTGCCCTGGACGGCGACGGACGCCCGCTTCTTCCGCACGCTGGGAGTCCCCACCTATGGATTCTCGCCTTTCCTGATCATGAGCACGGACACTCTGCAGGTGGACCAGGCCAACGAGCGTTTCGCCCTGCCCGGTTTCGTCGACGGCGTGGCGCTCTATAGCGAGCTGGTCCGGCGCCTGGTCTCTGACACTTAGTGCCAGGAACAACTGGCAAATTTTGTCGGACGGAAAACTCAAACCAAAGGAAACAAAGAAGTTGCGACCGCGGGGTTGCTGGCATCGACCCTGCTTAACCCTACCGCCAAAACCCTCGGATTCCCCAGGGACAGACCCCGTAAACTCGTTAGGGGAGGAGACCCGAAATGTTGATGAAGATCCGTAACCGGCAGAAGGGCTTCACGCTGATCGAGCTGCTGATCGTGGTGGCGATCATCGGCATCATCGCGGCCCTGTTGATCCCGAATTTCCTGGACGCGCTGCAGAAGGCGAAGCAGAAGCGGACGGTGGCCGACGAGCGCAACACCGGCACCGCGATGTTCTCGTGGCTCACCGATCAGCTCGGCGCCGCCGCCGCCGGCCAGACGGGCACGGTGACCACCAGCCTCTACGGCAGCTCGAAGACCGTTGGCGCCGTCGAGGCGATCCTGGTGCCACAGTACCTGCAGTCGGTGCCGGCAAAGGATGGCTGGAAGCATGACTACGAGTACTACCTGAAGACCGGCACCAGCGTGCTCGACAAGCAGGTGATGCTGATCTTCAGCTCCGGCCGGGATACCAACGGCATCTCCGGCACCTACCTCGTCCAGGCCTTCGATCCGACCGATTACGACCAGGACATCGTCTGGGCGGACGGCTTCTTCGTGCGTTGGCCGCAGAAGACCACCACCAATTAGCCATCCTCGAACCGGTCCACACTCTTTTCTCCCTGGGGGCCTCCTTTGGGCGGCCCCCCTTTCTTCAAGGCCCTCCAGCCGAAGGATGCATCGCCGGCGCCTCACCGCCCTCACCGCCCTCGCCGCGCTCCTGCTCGCCGCCCTCTCGGCGCGCTGCGCTGAGCCGGCCGCCCTCTCAGAGCCGGCGGCCTGGCTGCAGCAGTACCTGCGTCTCGACACGACGAGCCCGCCGGGCAACGAAGCGCGGGCGGTCTCCTTCCTCTCCGGCATCCTGCGGCGGGAAGGCGTGCCGGCACGGGTCCTCACGTCGCCGGCGGGGCGCCCCAACCTCTACGCCCGCCTCTCGTCACCCGGGAGCAAAGGCCGCGCCGTCCTCCTGCTGCACCATATGGACGTGGTGCCGGCCGGACCGGGCTGGAGCGTCGAGCCCTTCGCCGGCCGGCTGCGCGGCGGCTACCTCTGGGGCCGCGGCGCGCTGGACGACAAGAGCCTCGGCGTCGCCCATCTCGCCGCGCTGATCGACCTCCGGCGGCGGCGGATCCCGCTGGCGCGCGACGTGATCTTCCTGGCCGCGGCGGACGAAGAGAACGGCGGCGCCCAAGGAACGGGCTGGCTCCTCGCCGCCCACCCCGAGCTTTTCCGGGGAGTCGAGGTGGTGCTCGGTGAAGGAGGGCGCAGCCAGATGGGAGCCAAGGGGAAGCTCTTGTGGTGGGGCATCGAGGTGGCCCAGAAGCGCCCCCTCTGGCTCGAGCTCTCGGCCTCCGGCCGCGGGGGACACGGTTCGGGGCTCAATCCCGACAGCGCCAACCACCAGCTCATTCAGGGGCTGGCCCGGCTGCTGGCGGCCCCGGCGCGGTGGCGGGTGACCCCTCCGGGGCGGGCCTACTGCCGCGCCATCGCGCCGCTGCACAACCCGCATTGGCGCCGCGTCTTCTCGAACATCGACGCGGTGATCACCGCCAGCGGTCCGCGCGAGTTCCTGATGCCGGGGATGGCGAACCTGTTCGTCGACACCGTACAGGTGACCGTGCTGCGCGGCGGCGAGCGCATCAACGTCATCCCCGGGAACGCCCGGGCGCGCCTGGATATCCGGCTGCTTCCCGATACCGACGAGAAGGCCTTCCTGGCCGACGTCAAACAGCGGTTGGGCCCGGGAGTCGAGGTCAAGGTCCTGCTCAGCTCACCCCCGGCGGCGTCCTCGCCGGCCTCCGGGCCGCTCTACCAGGTCCTCCAGCGGGCGCTCGCACCCGAAGGGCCTGTGGTGCCCGCCTTCATCCCCGGCATCACCGACGCGCGGTTCTTCCGCCAGCGGGGAATTCCCGCCTACGGCGTCTCGCCGTTCAAGATCGGATCGGAAGACTCGCGAGGCATCCATGGCCCCGACGAGCGGATACCGCTGGCGGAGCTCGATCGCGGCATCAAAAGAATGCGCCAAATCCTATATTTCTATGCGGCGCCGAAGGGCGTGACATCCAATGACTGAGCGGTGACGCTTTTTGCCAGCAGATGCACTAGCATATATAGAAGGATGTTTATTTTCAAAGGCTTCGGCTGCTCCGACCTTGGCACGAGCCTTGCCCCGGAGGTGCTGTATTCGATGGGAGGAGGTTTTGGATGAAGCGTAGACTCGGGAACGCGCAGACGGGCTTTACGCTGATCGAGCTGTTGATCGTGATCGCCATCATCGGCATCCTCGCCGCGATGATCATTCCCAACCTGCTGGATGCCATGCAGAAGGCCAAGCAGAAGAAGACCATCGCCGACGAACGGATCGTCGGCACCGCGATGTTCGCCTGGATGACGGACGAGATCGGCGCGGCCGCCGCCGGCCAAGCCAACACCAGCATCGATCTCTCGGATTATCCGTCCATCACCACCGACGACTTGCGGGATCTCCTGGTGCCGGTGTACATCGAAACCATACCGATGCTCGACGGCTGGAAGAGGCCCTACGACTACTTCTGCAACGTCGACGACCTCCATTCCCGGCACGTGCTGGCGGTCTCCAGCGACGGCGCCGATGGGTCGTCGGCCGGCCCGGTGTACGACGTCGGGGGCTTCGATCCCACGGACTACGACCAGGACATCGTCTGGACCGACGGGTTCTTCGCGCGCTGGCCGCAGAAGTGAGTTGGTGAGGGATCCGCGGTTCCAGCGCTGGGCGACCGCGGCCTGGCCGTTCCTGTTGGGCACGGGCTGGCTTCTCTGCCTCTTCGGCCCGTTGCTCTCGCCCGCCCGGGCCCTGGCGAACCGCGACGTCGCCGTTTTTCATCTGCCGCTGCGGGCTGGGTTTCGCGATCTGGCGGCCTTCGGGCTGCCGGTGTGGAACCCTTGGCTGCACGGCGGCCAGCCCATCCTCTCGAATCCCAGCTATGGCGCTTTCTATCCGCCGAGCTGGCTGATTTTCGCCGCCCCTCCCGCTTATGCGCTGAGCCTGATGACGGTGCTGCACGCGGCCCTCGCTTTCGCGGGCGCCTGGCGGCTGGCGCGGCACTTCGGCGGCGGCCGGGGAGCGGCGGCGCTGGCCGGCATCGGCTACACCGGCTGCGGTGCCTACCTCTCCCTGCTCAGCGCCTACAACCTGTTCGCCAGCATCGCCTGGCTGCCGTGGGTGCTCGCCTGGGGAGACGAGGCCCTGCGCCTGCCCGAAGGGCGCCGCTGGTGGCGGCCGGCCGTGCTGGCCGGCGGCGCCCTCGGCCTGCAGCTCCTCAGCGGTGAGCCGTCGCCGGCCGTCATGAGCGGCCTGGCCCTCGTCGCCCTGGCCGCCGCCGCAGCCTTCCGGCGGCGGGCCGCGGCGCTGCGGGTGTTGGTGCCCTACCTGTTCGCGGCCGCGCTCGCCGCAGTGCAGGTGCTGCCGACCTTGAGCCGCCTGGCGGACTCGCCGCGCAAGGCGCTCCCCTCCCGCATCGCCACCACCTGGTCGATGCCGCCGCAACGCCTGGTCGAGATCGTCTTTCCCCGCTTCTTCGGCGATCCGAAGCGGGACGTGGAGGGCTTCTACTTCGGCTGGAATCTCAACGACCGGGACTACCCGTACGTCGAGTCGCTCTATCCGGGCCTCCTGCTGGCCGTGCTGGGGGCCGCGGTGCTGCTCGCCGGACGCGTCCCCCGGTGGGCGGCCTGGGCTCTCCTCTTCGTCCTCGGCTTTTTTCTCGCGCTCGGGCGTCACAACCCGGTCTACGAGGGGCTCCGGGAGGCGATCCCGGTGCTGGCGGTCCTCCGCTACCCGGAGAAGTTCATGATCCTCGCCGTCCTCACCCTGGTGGTGGCCGGCGCCCTCGGATGGCAGCGGCTGCTCGACGACCGTGAGGCGGGCAGGCCGCAGTCCGCGGACTTTCCGCTGGCCCTCGCGCTGGTGTCCCTGGCCACCGCACTGACCCTGGCCGCCCTGCTTTACTGGGCGCCCCGCGCCGCCGCCTGGTTCATCGCTTCCTATGGCGCTCCCGGCCTCCCCGCGGCCAGACAGGCTCTCGCCTTGGAATATCTCCGCGGCGAGGGCTGGGCCGCGGTACGGGCGGCGGCGGCCGTCGCCTTCTTCCTCGCCCTCTGCCGGTGGCCGCGCCCGTCCCGGCGCCTGCTCGAGACCGTGGCGGTCCTCATCCTGGCCGCGGATCTCTGGCATTACGGCCACGGCCTCGTCCAGACGATCGACTCCGACGCCTATCGCACGCCGCCGCCGCTGGCGGCGGGGCTCCTGCCGGCCCGCGACCGCATCTTCGTGCAGGAGGCGCGGGGTGGCGCGCCGCAGGTGTTCCGGCGCTTCGGTGAGGCGCAGACCCTGCTCACCCGCTCGTACCTTCTCCAGATCGAGCCCTACTCGGGCGCGCTCTGGCATCTTCCGTATGCTTTGGAGTCCGACTTCGAGCTCATGCTCACCGGCTGGGGGCGCAAGGCGATGGAAGCCTTCCAGGGCGAACGGGCCCTCTCGCCCGGCAGCTATCGCTACCTGGGCGCTTGGAACGTGGGGACGCTCTTCCTGCAGAAGAGCTTTCGGGAACAGGTGGCGGCGCTTCGCGATCCCGCCGCCGAGCCGTTGCGCCGGGTGGAGAATCCTTGCGTCCTCCCGCGGTTTCGCTTCGTACCGCGGGTGACGTTCCACCGCAGCTACGGCGCCGCCCTGGCCGCCGCCCGCTCCCGCGGCTGGGCCGCCGGCGGCGGCGAGCACTGGGTGGGGAATGGAAGGCCGGAAGCGTCGAGCCCCTCGGCACGCCTGCTGGAGGTTGTCGATTCGGGAGGGCGGATCCAGGTCCGCTATCGCTCCACGGAGAGGGCGTTTTTCGTCGCCGCGACGACCTTCGACCGGGGCTGGCGGGCCTCCGTCGAGGGCCGGCGGATCGAGACCTACCCGACCGCGGCCTGCCAGATCGGCATTGCGCTGCCCGCGGGGGAACACCGGCTCGTCCTCCGCTACCGGGAACCCTGGGTCGGCCTCGGCGCCGCGGTGTCGCTGCTGGCGGCGGGCTGCGGAGCGGCGGCCCTCTTGCTCAGCCGCCGGCGCCGCGGTGGAGCCGAGCCGGTCCCGGCGGGCTGACCGGCCGACTCGCCGCTCGCTCACCTGACTTCACCGCAACACCCACCGCGGCGGCGCGCACGTCCGCCGGCCGAAAAGCCCTACGCAACGGCGCCGGCGCACCATGAAACGGCGCCGGCGCAACATAAGCCGAGGCGAACGCGACATGCACGGGCGCCAACGCACCATGCGATGGACTCAACGCATCATGCGCTGGAGCCAGTGCAACATGCGCTCGGGTCAACGCAACATGCAATGGGGCCAGCGCGACAAGCGATGGACCCAGAGCACATCGCGCTGGCGCCAGCGCATCATGCGTTGGGTGCGGGTGGTGTCGCAATGGCGTCGGCGTGTGGAGCGTTGGGCAAGCGTGGTGTCGCAATGGCGCTGGTGTGCGGTGCGTCGGGCGCGCGTGGTGTCGCAACGGCGCCGTCGGAATGACCTGCGAGCGCACGCGGTGTTGCGGAGGAGCGGGCGTGGATCGATCGTAGTGCGGAGCAACGAGGCCGGCGGCTGGACGGCGCGCGTCCGGGTCCCTTGCAACAGCCCTCCGCTACAATCTTCGTGCTTCCCGGAACGCATCATGAGCGGCCCGATGGCGCGGCGCGAAACCCTGGCCCGGGGTGTCGCGTAGTGCGACCCGAAAAACAAACTTTTCGGTTAGGAGCAACCAGCATGAGACTGCTCACCATGGGCTCGTTTCTGTTGATCGTAGCGCACGTCGTTTCCGGCCATGCCGCCGCAGCTCAGCAGCCCCAGCCCGGTCCGGAAGTCCGGAAGTTGGGCTACTACCTCGGCACTTGGCGAGGTGAGGGCGAGGCGAAGGGCGGCCCGTTCGGGCCCGCCGGAAAACTCTCGAGCACGACGACCTGCGAGTGGTTCGCGGGAGGATTCCAACTCGTGTGTCGAGGCGAGCAGAGTGGCCCGACGGGAGAGCGAACCTTCCTGAACATCCGCTCCTACGACGAGACGGCGAAGACCTACACCGAGTATGGCATCAGCAACTTCGGCGAGAGCGAATACACCACGGGTGGTTCCATCGTCGGAAACAAGAAGACCTTCGTCATGAATAGCGAAATGGAAGGGAAGCCGGTCAAGCTCAGGTACACCGAGGTGCAAGTGTCGCCGACGCTCTTCACGTACCAGGCCGAGGCGTCGGTCGACGGTGGGCCATGGACGATGATCGCAGAGGGCAAGGTTACGAAAGTCAAATAGCCTGGCCTTATCCGGTCTTCCAGTGGCGCCTCAGGGCGAGCCGGGCGGTCTCCGCTACAATCTTCGTGTTTCCCGGAACGCACCATGAGCGGCCCGACGGTCTTCATCAGCTACAGTCATCTGGACGAGGTCTGGAAGGATCGCCTCGTCCGCCAGCTGCGCGTCCTAGCCCTGGAGGGCGCATATGAGCTCTGGGACGATCGGAAAATCGCCGCGGGCGACGCCTGGAAGGTCGAGATCGAGACGGCCATGGAGGGCGCCCGGGCCGCGGTCCTCCTCATCTCGGCTGACTTCCTGATCTCGGACTTCATCCGCGGCAAAGAGGTACCCCGCCTCCTCCAATTGCGGGCGGCGAACGGCCTGCGCGTCATCCCCCTCATTGTCCATCCCTGTGCCTGGAAGGACATCGAATGGCTGGCCTCGATCCAATGCCGACCGAAGGACGGCCGACCACTTGCAAGGATGCGTAAGGCCACAGTCGATCAAGCTCTTGCCGACCTGGCCTCGGAGCTCCGAACCCTCCTGCGGGGACCCGATTCTGCTGGTCCCCCCTCTCCCATGGACCGAATGGGAGCTGGGAGAGGGGCCGGGGGTGAGGGCCTCCCTCAGCTCGATATCGGCCGCCTGCCCATCCCCGGCCCGAACTTCGTCGGACGAGACTCGGAGCTGGCCCGTCTGGACAAGGCCTGGGAAGACCCAGCTACCCACGTCCTCACCCTGGTGGCCTTCGGAGGCGTCGGCAAGTCGGCGCTGGTGGCCCGCTGGATGGACCGCATGGCGGCCGACGGCTGGCACGGGGCCACGCGGGTGCTCGACTGGTCGTTCTACAGTCAAGGCATGGAGGACCGGGTCACCTCCGCCGAGCCGTTCATCGACCATGCCCTCCGCTTCTTCGGTGATTCCGACCCCAAGGCCGGCTCGCTGCACGACCGCGGCACTCGCCTCGCCGGACTGATCAGGAAAGAGCGCTCCCTGCTCGTCCTCGACGGCATCGAGCCACTGCAATACCCGCCGGGTCCTATGGAAGGCCGCCTCAAAGATCCCGGCCTCGCCGCCTTGCTCAAAGGGCTCGCTGGCGCGAATCCGGGCCTCTGCGTGGTGACGACCCGAGAACGGATTGCCGACCTCGCCGGTTCTCAGAAGACCGCACCTCAGATCCCTCTAGAAGAGCTCGAGCCCGATGCGGCCGTGGCCTTGCTCCGCCAGCTCGGCGTGGACGGCCGGGAGGACCAACTCTATGCCGCGGTCGAGGAGTTCCAACGCCACGCCCTCACCTTGACACTCCTCGGCAAATTCCTGCGCCGGGCCCACGGCGGTGACATCCGCAAGCGGCACGAGGTCGATCTCCACCGGGCCGACGAGAAGCAGGGCGGCCACGCCTTCCGCGTGATCGCCGCCTATGCCCGCTGGCTGGGAGAGGGTCCGGAGCTGGCGATCCTCCGCCTCCTCGGCCTCTTCGACCGCCCCGCGGAGGCCCCGGCCCTAAATGCCCTGCGCGCCGCGCCGCCTATCCCCGAGCTCACGGAGTCCCTGGTGGATCTTTCAGAGGAGGACTGGCGACTCGCCATCGCCACCCTGCGGGACCACACCCTGCTGGTGGCGGCCGATCCGCGGGAGCCGGAGACCCTCGACGCCCATCCGCTGGTGCGCGCCTGCTTCGCGGAAGAGCTCGAGAGCCACCGTCCCGACGCCTGGCAGGAAGGCAACCGCCGCCTCTACGAGCACCTGCGTCAGGCAGCACCGGATTTCCCCGACACCCTGGAAGCGATGCAGCCCCTCTATGCTGCCGTCGTCCACGGCTGCAGGGCGGGACGGCAGCAGGAAGCGATGGATGAGATCTTCTGGTGGCGAATCCGGCGAGGAAACGACGCATTCAGTGTGAGGACACTCGGGGCCTTCGGCTCGGAGTTGACGGCGCTGGCTGGCTTCTTCGATCGCCCCTGGTCCAAACCCTCCGCCCGCCTCACGGCGGCGGATCAAGCGTTGGTCCTGAACGATGCCTCCTTCTACCTGCGCGCCCTGGGCCGCCTGGCGGAGGCGGTCGAGCCGATGCAGGCGAGCCTCGAGGCGTGCATCGCTCAAGAAGACTGGAAGCAAGCCGCCATTCGCGCCGGTAATCTCAGCGAGCTGACCCTGACCCTAGGGGCCGTGCCGGGTGCTGTAGCGTTCGGCGAGCAAAGCGTCGAGCTGGCCGACCGCAGCGGCGAGGCCCCTCAGCGCATGAGCAAGCGGACGACGTGGGCTGACGCCCTGCACCAAGCGGGCCGGTGGGAGCAGAGCGCGTCGGCCCTCCGCGAGGCTGAGGCGATAGAGGCGGAGTGGCAGCCCAAGTATCCCCGGCTCTACTCGCTACCGGGTTTTCGGTACTGCGATCTGCTGCTGGGCCGGGCGGAGCCGGAGGACGGGTCCGGATTAGACGGGCTCACCGGGACAGGTTCTCAGCCGAAGGAGGCGAAGCGGTTCCGGCAGGCCTGCAGAGAGGTGCTGGAGCGGGCGAGGCAGACGCTGGAGTACGAGAAGGAGGGCTGGTATTTCCTTCTCGACATAGCCCTCGATCACCTCACCCTGGGCCGCGCCCACCTCGGCTTGGCCTTGACGGTTCCTGGAGAAGACCGCACCGTTAGGCTCGCCCAGGTCGCCGAGCCTCTGAACCGGGCGGTGGACGGCCTGCGGCGTGCCGGCACCGAACACAATCTGCCTTGGGGCCTCCTAGCCCGCGCTGCCCTCCGGCGCTTTTGTGCCGACTTCCCCGGCGCCGCAGCAGACCTCACCGAAGCCCTGGAGATCGCCGAGCGCGGCCCGATGCGGCTGCACGAGTGCGACGCGCACCTCGAGTGGGCGCGCCTCTGGCGAGACCAGGGGGATCTCGCCACGGCGCGCCGGCATGTGGCGCGGTCGCGGGAGCTGGTGAACGAGACCGGGTATGGGCGGCGGGAGCGGGAGGTGGCGTGGTTGGAAAAAACTCTCGCCTCCTAACCTGGGAGCGCCGGCATCCCTGCCGGCCTCTTGTT
>JBIOVX010000014.1:0-4130 GCA_044868005.1 Thermoanaerobaculia bacterium
CTGGTCCGACCCGAAGGACGCAACACCCTCGATGTAGGAACCAGTCCTCCGGTCAAACGACGCTTCGCCTCTATCCACCAAGGTCTCTTACGGGCCGCCTGATTTTTTGTCACATTGAGGTTAGACCAAGACTCGAAAAAGGCTATTGAGAGAGCCTACTTCGATTGTGTAATAACAATAACAAAGAAGCTGGTAGGCCACCTTGAAAATGTGTTCAAATCCAATCCTGAAATCCCTTCGCTCCTTTTCACCGAGAAGGTTGAAGGTAAATCATTGTACGATCTGCGTCATGATATCGCACACGGAGCGGCGGATGCGCTAAGTGAACTGCAAAGGGAACAAATCTTTAAGCGCGCATGGGACGTGGCGCGCATCGCTCGCCAATACATCATGGGGGTGTTGACGGCCACTCTAGGCGTAGAGGAGCTAAACGAGAGAATAGCCTCATCTGTTTTGATTAGCCCTTCAAGCATGGTTGTTTCAAACGAAGGCATGTACCAAGGCCCAATCCATATGGCAGTTTTGTATTATTCCTAATCGGCCAGGCGGGCTAATCTCGCCTTCTTGCGAGAAGACGCCAAGACCGGCCAGTGTTTGTCGGACGATCCACAAGTAGAGTCAGATCACCCTGGTTCACTCGGGAGCCATACTCCCTCTTCCTCCCATCCTTCGAATTCCTTACCGAGCGGGTCCTCGACTCCCGCATAAGCACGCTCGTATTGTGCGTCGATCTCGCGCCGCCGCCGCCGCAGGAAGTCTCTGGCGAGTTCTCGCAGCACCGCGGACCGGCCCCTTTCGCGAACCTCAGCGGTACTGTCCAACTCGGCGAGAACTTCCTCCTCAAACCGGACCCGTATGGCTTTCATACAGAGAAGTCTATGGGAGAGGAGGCCGTGGAGGTGAGGGCCGGTGGCCTGGTATGAGCCGCTTCGCCTATTGCGGTCGAGGTGTGGTCAGTGTATAGTGAGTGTATGGCACGCAAGCTCACGACCACCGTACGCCTGGACCCCGAAGATGCGGAAGCCCTTGCCAGAGCGCGTGAAGACGGATTGTCGTCATCCGAGATCATCCGGAAGGGTCTGCGCATTGTTGCCTCGCGTTACTACCGCAACCGCCGTCCTCCGTCGACGGGCCTGTTCGTGACCACCGACATGAAGCTGGGCGAGGAGTCGGAGCTGTTCAAGGATCTGGAGAGTTGAGGCCGGGCCTCGTTGCCGATACGGGTGGCCTCCTTCGGGCTTTGGCACTTCGCCCTAATGGTACCCCGGCATGGCCGGATTACACCGAGGCTCTTAGAGAAGCGTCCGCCGTCATCGTTCCAACCCTTATCCTGTCCGAAGTAGATTACTTCTTGCGCGAAGAGCGGCGTGCGATGAGGAAGGTCATCGCGGAGATTCTCGATCCGATGACAACCTACGAGCTGGAGCCGGTTCTCCCGGTGGATCTCGTCCGAGCTCTGGAGATCGACACCAAGTTCGCGGATCTCGGTCTCGGCTTGGTCGATGCCACCGTAGCTACAGTGGCGGAACGGCGACGGCAGTACCGTATATTGACCTCCGATCGGACCCATTTCTCCGTCATCCGCGTAGGTCCGCACTACCGGCAGGCCCTAACAGTGGTTCCTTGAAACGCTCCTCGGCTTCGCCAAGCGGCTACAATCACCTCTATGGCCGAGATCCTCCATTCCGCTCCCCACCCCAACGTCTTCCCGAGCGCCTGCCCGCTCGACTGCCCGGACGCCTGCAGCCTGGAGGTGCGGGTGGAGGACGGCCGGGTGGTCAAGGTGGACGGCAGCCACCGGAATCCCATCACGGAGGGGTTCATCTGCTCCAAGGTGCGCCGGCTGCCGGAGTATCTCTACGGTCCGGAGCGGCTGTTGTATCCGGCGCGACGCGTCGGCCCAAAGGGTTCGGGCGAATACGAGCGGCTCTCCTGGGACGAGGCGCTCGGGCTCGCTGTGGAGAAGATCCGGGAGACGCGCGAGCGCTGGGGCGGCGAGTCGATCCTCCCCTTCTACTACGGCGGCTCCAACGGTGTCCTCACGCAGGACACCACGGACGCCCGTCTCTTCCGCCGGCTGGGGGCCTCGCGCATGGCGCGCACCGTCTGCGCCGCCGCCACCGGCCGGGCCGCGACGGGCCTCTACGGCAAGATGCCCGGCGTGGCCTTCCAGGACTTCGTCCATGCCCGCCTGATCGTGCTCTGGGGAGTGAACCCGTCGGCGTCGGGCATCCACCAGGTGCCCTTCATCCAGGAGGCGCAGCGGGCGGGGGCCCGCCTGGTCGTAGTCGATCCGCGCCGCACGCCGCTGGCGAAGCAGGCGGACCTCTATCTGCCGCTGCGGCCGGGGAGCGACCTCGCCGTTGCCCTCTCGGCGATCCGTTGGCTGTTCGAGGAGGGCCAAGCAGATCTTGATTTCCTCGCTGCCCACGCTACTGGCTGGGAGGAGCTGCGGCGGCGGGCCGAGCCGTGGACCTTCGAGCGCGCCGCGGAGGTGTCCGGAGTCGCGGCCGAGGACATCGAGCGGTTCGTTCGCCTGTACGCGGAGACCTCACCGGCCGTGATCCGCTGTGGCTGGGGACTGGAGCGCAACCGCAACGGCGGCTCGGCCGTGGCCTCCGTCTTGGCCCTGCCAGCGGTGGCCGGGAAGTTCGGCGTGCGCGGCGGCGGCTTCGTCCTGAGCAACTCCGGCGCCTGGTCGCTCGACTCCGCGGCGGCCGTGGCGGAGCCCGAGGCGTCCACCCGCGTGATCAACATGAACCGCCTCGGCGAGACCCTGCTGGAGCGGGACGATCCGCCGGTCCAGGTGCTCTTCGTCTACAACTGCAATCCGCTGGCGACGATGCCGAACCAGGAGAAGGTGCGCCGCGGCCTGGCGCGCGAAGACCTCTTCACCATCGTCTTCGAGCAGGCGTGGACGGATACGGCCCGCATGGCGGATCTCGTGCTGCCGGCCACCCACTTCATGGAGCACACGGAAATGTCCCGTGGGTACGGCGTGTACGTACTCCATCGTACCCCCGCTGTTGCCGCGGCGGCGGGCGAGGCGCGGCCCAACCCCGAGGTCTTCGCCGAGCTCATCCGGCGGCTGGAGCTCGCCCGGCCCGGCGAGCCGGAGACGGCGGAGGACCTCGCCGCGGCGCTGCTCGGACGCTCCGAACGGATCCGCGGCGAGCTGGAGCGCGACGGCATCGCCCATCCGGATTGCGGCTTCGCGCCCATCCAGTTCGCCGATTCCTTCCCGGCCACTCCGGACCACAAGGTTCACCTGGTTCCCGAGGCGCTCAATCGCGAAGCGCCCCACGGCCTCTACACCTTCCAGGAGGAGCGCGCGAACGGGCACTACCCACTGGCGCTGATCTCTCCCGCGACGAACCGCACGATCAGCTCCACTTTCGGACAGCTCGTGCGCAAGCGCATCCCCCTGGAGATCCACCCGCGCGACGCCGAGGCCCGCGGCCTCTCCGACGGCGATACGGTGCGGGTGTGGAACGATCTCGGAGAGGTGCGGGTGAAGGCGCGCCTCAACCCGGACATGCGGCCCGGCGAGAGCGATCCGGACGCCGCCATCTACTGGCTCGCCCGCATGCTCGCCTCCGGCGAGGACCCTCTGTACGTGGCCCGCCGGATGATCCGCTTCGCCAGCGAGGACGTGGGCCTCGCCGATCCGCAGGCGCTGCCGCAGGCCCTCGCCGCCTGGGATTCGTACCACCGGCTGGGCTCGCCGGAGGGCGAGCTCGCCCTGGCGCAGGCCGTCCTCTACCTCGCCCTGGCGCCGAAGAGCGTCGCCGCCTATGAGGGTTACAAGGCCGCGCGGAGGACGGTCGAGGAGCGCCCCGCCGATCCCGTGCCGATGGCGATCCGCAACGCGCCGACGAGGCTGATGAAAGACGTCGGCTACGGCGCCGGCTACGTCTACGCGCCCCATACCGAAGAAGGCGTCGGCGGGCTCGACTGCCTCCCCGAGTCGCTGCAGGGAACGCGTTTCTACGAGCCGAAGGGAGAAGGGTTCGAGGCGGAGTTGAAGGGTCGTTTGGAGAGATTCCGGGCGCTGCGGGAGAGGGTCAAGCAGAAAGGATCAAACTCCGGATGATTTCGTAGGGGCGGGGCTTGTCCCCGCCCTCCCACCC
>JBIOVX010000015.1:0-10396 GCA_044868005.1 Thermoanaerobaculia bacterium
GAGAGGGGCCAGGGGAGTGAGGGCTTCGGAGGGCAGGAGGTCTCGGCCAGGGTGAAAGCCCTACCGCCGAAACCCCTTCCGCGTCTTGGTGAACGACTCGTAGTCGCCGCCCGGATCGAGGAACTCCACTTCCGGCGCTTCCTGCTTGGCCGCGCGGGCCGCGGGCGAGGCGGCGGTGGAGGTGGCGTCCTGCTGCAGTGCTTCGCCGGCCTGGAGCCGCTTCTGGACCTCCTCCAGGGCGGCCTGCAGCTCAGGGTCCCGGGACCCCAGCTCCAGGGACCGCCGCAGGCTCTCCCCGGCGGCGCGCAGCCAGCGGGGATTCTTCGCCTGCAGCTTGCCGAGCAACGCATAGAACTCGGCGCGGGGATCGGCGCGCACCGCCTGCTGGAGCAGCTCGATGGCGAAGTGGAAGTCCTCGGCCTCGGCGAGAGCCGCCGCCCGATCGTAGAAGCTCTGCGCGATCTCCCGGATCTCCTCCCGGCGGCGCCCCTGGGCCGGCGCCCAGGCCTCGGACCAGGCCTTCGGCGACAGCTCGCGGTCGTAGGCCTTTCGCCGGTCGGGCTGGAAGAGGGTGAGATAGGCGTGGGTGATGCGCTCGAAGAGCATCTCCAGCACGGCCTCCCGCCCCACCAGCCCGAGGCGCGAGGCATTGGCGGGGTGGACGAGCTGGGAGATCTGCTCGTAAGCCTCGTGGACTTCCTGCGTCGCCGCCGTGGGGACGATGCCGAGGAGCTGGTAGAAGCTCGCCTCGCCCGCCTGGCGGAGGAGGCCCGCCACGCGTTCCCGATGGGAGGCGGGATCGAGATCGAGCGGCCGATCGGCGAGACGGCGGGCGACTTTCGCCGTGAAGAGCCGGAGCTCCTCCTCGCTGAGGCGTGGAACGTCGCTGCTCATAAAAGCCTGGTTCTATTGTACCCGCAAACGCTCCGGGTCCGCCGCGGCCTCCGGCGCCTCCTGCTCCCCGGTGTGCATCTGCTCGAAAACCTTTCGCCCCATGACGGACCCGAGCGCCTTCTGCAGGTCTTCGAGGCTCGCCTCGCGCACGCTCTGGACGCTGCCGAAGGTCTGGATGAGGAGCTTGCGGCGGCGAGGACCGACACCCGCCAGCTCGTCCAGCCGGCTGTGCAGGGTGCGCGCCGAGCGGCGGCGGCGGTGACGCGAGACGGCGAAGCGGTGGGCCTCGTCGCGGATCTCCTGGAGCAGCCGCAGGCCGGCGTCGTCGCGTCCGAGACGCAGCGGCTCGGGCGCCTCCGGCAGATAGATCTCCTCCTCCCGTTTGGCGAGAGAGACGACCGCCGTCTCCTCCACCCCCAGCTCGGTCAACGCGGCGAGCGCGGCGTTGAGCTGGCCGCGGCCGCCGTCGATGAGGATAAGGTCCGGCATCGCGCCGGTCTCCTCCAGCACCCGCCGGTAGCGGCGCTCGACGGCCTGGCGCATGGAGGCGAAGTCGTCCGGCTGGCGCACGTCGCGGATGTTGAAGCTGCGGTACTCGCCCTTGCGCATGCGGCCCTCCTCCCAGACCACCATGGAGGCCACCGTTTCGCCGCCCTGGAAGTGGGAGATGTCGAAGCCCTCGACGCGCCGCGGCGGCTCCTCGAGGCCGAGATGCCGCTCGAGCGAGACGGCCCCGGGAGTCACCTTGCCGCCGCGGAACCGCCGCTTGTGGGCGAGCTGGGCGTTGTGCATGGCGAGGGTCACACGCTCGGCCTTGGGACCGCGCGACGGCATGCGCAGATAGACCTTCTCCCCCTTCTTCTCGCACAGCCACTCCACCAGCGCCTCCTCGCCCTCGATCGGCACCGGCAGGTGGATCTCCTTGGGAATGAAGCTCGTGCGGTCGTAGATCTGCGGCAGCACCTGCGAGAGGAGGTGCTCGGGAGTGATCTGCCCGACGCCCTCCCAGAACAGCTCGCGCCGGTCGAGCACCTGGCCGCCGCGCATGACGAGCACCGCCATGGCGGCGTTGCCGCCGGAGATGTGGACGCCGTAGACGTCGAGGTCCTCCTCCTCCACGGAGGAGAGCTTGCGCCGCTGGCTGATCGCCTCTACCTCCGCCAGCGCGTCGCGGAGATGGGCGGCGCGCTCGTAGTCCGTGGCCTCGGCGGCCTCCCACATCTCGCGCTTGAGCTGCTTGACGAGATGCTCGTTGCGCCCGGCGAGGAACAGCCTGGCCTGGCGCACCGCCTCGTCGTAGGCCTGCTTCGTCGTCAGCCCGGCCGAGCAGGGCCCCAAGCAGCGGTGCATGTCGTAATAGAGGCACGGCCGCGGCAACGAGCCGTCGATCTCGATGCGGCAGACGCGCACCTGGAAAAGCTTCTGCACCAGCTTGATGGCCTTGCGCGCGAGCCCGCCGGGGAGGAAGGGGCCGAAGTACTCGCCGCCGTCGTCGCGGATGCGCCGGGTGAAGGCGAGGCGCGGATACTCGTCGCTCAGCGTCAGCTTGAGATAGGGATACGTCTTGTCGTCCCGCAGCAGGACGTTGTAGCGGGGCCGCCGCCGCTTGATCCAGGTGTTCTCCAGCAGCAGCGCCTCGGCCTCGGAGTCGGTCGCGACGAACTCCAGGTCGGCCGCTTCGGCCACCATGGCGGCGAGGCGCGGCTCGTGATCCTTCGTCAGATAGGAGGAGGCCCGCTTGCGCAGCGACTTCGCCTTGCCGACGTAGAGCGGCTTCCCCCCGGCGTCCTTGAAGATGTAGATGCCGGGCCGGTCGGGCAGCTCGTGAATGCGCTCGGCGAGTCGGTCGAAGTCGGCCATGATGGTCCCCGCAGGGAGAACAGGATAGACCGGGCGGGAATTGCGCGGGGAGCCGAGTTGAAAGGACCCAAAGGACAAACAAGGACAGCAAGGATTCGAAGGACGGTTATCGTCCTTGCTGTCCCTGGTGTCCTTGATGTCCTTGTTGAGTTATTTTCACCGTTCCGTCTCCCGAATCAACCAAGCCGCGCTCGCCGAGGCCAACAACGCCAGCCCGGCCGCGCAACCCATGACGACCCGGAATCCCTTCACGAAGGATTCGTCCACCGCGTCCTCGATCCGCTCCTTCGTATCTTTGTCGGCCGAGGAGGGAGCCTCCAAGGCGGCCAGCCGCGTGCGCTCCTGGTCGAGCTCCTGCCGGGCCGCGGGGGATAGATCGAGCCCGCCCAGCCGGCGGTCCAGGCCGCGGTTGAAGACGCCCAGGAGGACCACGCCCAGCGCCGCGATCGCCAGCACGCCGGCGGTGCGGGAGACGGCGTTGTTGATGCCGGACGCGAGACCCGCGTGGCGCTTCTCCACCGCTCCCATGACCGTCGTCGTCAAGGGAGCGACGCTGATCGTCATGCCGATCCCCAGCACGAGGATGGCCGGGAAGAACGTCGTCCAGTAGCTGCCCCCCTTCCCCGGCAGGACGAACAGGGCATACGCGACCGCGACCACCGCCGGCCCCACGATCAGCGGCCAGCGGGCGCCGAAGCGCTCCACCAGGCCGCCGGACCAGCGGGAGAAGAGGAACATCAGGAGCACGAAGGGCAGCAGGGCGGCGCCGGCTGCGGTCGCGCTGTAGCCCTGCACCTGGATGAGGTTGAACGGCAGGAAGAACAGCGCGCCGCCGAGCGCGGAGTAGAGCCACAAGGTCAGCAGGTTGGTCCCGGCGAAGGTGCGCGAGCGGAAGAGCGACAGCGGCATCATCGGCGCCGGCGCGTGCGACTCCCTCCACAGAAAGCCCACGAGCGAGAGCGCGCCGAGCGCCAGCGCCCCCAGTACCCACGGATCGCTCCATCCCCGATGCGAGGACTCGATGAGCCCGAAGGTGACGCCGCCGAGCCCCGCCGTGGCGAGCAGGGCGCCAAGGAGATCGAGGCTCTCAGCGGCCTCTGGGTCCCGGCTCTCCGGCACGAAGAGCAGGGAAATCACGACGACCGCCAGAGCCAGCGGCAGGTTGAGAAAGAACACCCACCGCCACGACGCATGGTCGATCAGCCAGCCGCCCACCAGCGGACCCACCGCCGCGGTGATGGCGCTGAAGCCGGACCAGGTGCCGATGGCCTTCCCCCGCCGCTTGCCGTCGAACGAAGCGGAGATCAGGGCCAGGCTCCCCGGCACCAGCAGCGCCGCGGCGATCCCCTGCACCGCCCGCGCCGCGATGAGCTGGCCGATCCCTGGCGCCAGGCCGCACCACGCCGAAGCCAGTGCGAAGCCGGCGATGCCAAAGAGGAAGATCCGCCGCCGGCCGAAGCGGTCGCCGAGCGAGCCGCCCACCAGCAGCAGCGCGGAGAGGAAGAGCGAGTAGGCCTCGACCACCCACTGCACCTGCGCCACCGTCGCGCCGAGATCCTTCTGCAAGGCCGGCAGGGCGACGTTGACCGCCGTGCCGTCGATGAAGGACATGCCGGAGCCGAGGATGGCCGCCGCGAGGATCCACGGCTCCGCCCGCCGGCCGCAGGGGATTGCCACCGCTCCGAAACGGATGACGCCTTCGTCGCAAGGTGCTTTGAGGACAGCCACGGTCCCGCGATCATAGCCTCCGCCCGCCCCCCTCACCTCCCCGACCCTCCTCTCCCGCCCCCTCCCTCCCCCCCTCACCGGGAGAGGAGGGAGAAAGGCAAGAGCGTTATCGTCCTTGTTCTGTCCTTGACCGTCCGTGTCCGTCCCTCCCACCCTCACCGGGAGAGGAGGGAGAAAAACAGGAAAATCTGTTTTTAAAGCCCCCTCTCTCCCGGTGTGGGCGGGAGGGAGGGGGCGGGAGAGAGGGGGTTGGGGGAGTGAGGGCCAGCGCCGGAGGCGCGAAAGGTGGGCCGGGTTCAAACTTTTCCCGTTCCGCGAGACACTCATCACCGAGCCGAGCATGACGGAGCCCGCCCTGAACAGCACGCACGCCTCCGCCGGACCGCAACCGCAGGTCGCCGAGCTGCTGGTGGTGCGCGCGCGCCAGGGCGACGCTCGCGCCTTCGAGGAGCTGTACCGGCAGCACCACCGCCGCATCTACGCGCTCGCCCTGCGCCTGACGCGGGACCGCGGCCGCGCCGAGGAGCTGACCCAGGACGCCTTCGTGCGCGCCTGGGAGGCGCTCGCCGGCTTCCGCGGCGACAGCTCGTTCGCCACCTGGCTGCACGGGCTCGCGGTGCGCGTCTTCCTCGAACGGTCGCGGGCCGAGAGGCGGTGGGCGGAGCGGTTCGAGGCGGCGGACGTCCTGGAAAGCTATCTCGGCGAGGCTCAACGCGCCATGCCCGAGACGAACCTGGCGCTGGAAAAAGCCTTCGCCGGCCTGCCGGAAGGGGCACGCATCCCGCTCCTTCTCTACGCTGTCGAGGGCTACAAGTACGAGGAGATCGCCAGATTGCTCGGACTCGCTGCGGGAACGATCAAGGCGCAGATCCACCGCGCCCGGCGATTGTTGATGGAGGTCCTGAAACCATGATCGAAGACGACGTTGTGAACGATACCCCCGAGGAGACCGAGATCCTGCAGCGGCTCGCCGTCCTGCCGCTGGAGGCGGAGCCGGCGGGCGATCTGTGGCCCGCGGTGGCGGCGCGCATCGCCGCGCCCGCGCAGTCGAAGCCCCGATCCCCCCGCCGCTGGCTGGTGCAGGCCGCCGCGGCCCTGCTCCTCTTCGCCAGCGGCGTCGCGGCCGGCCACCGCTGGGGAGCCCGCGAAGGCGCGGCGGTCCGCACCGCATCGCCGCGCGATCCGTTCGTGGCCGCCGCCGAAGTCCAGCGCACCGGCACCGAATACGTGGCCGCGCTGCGTTCGCTGGCCGAGTGTACGGACGGCTCCGGCGCGCGCGAGCAGGGGCGCGAAGCCGCCCTCTCGGCGTTCTACGGCGCCGCCAGCGAGCTGGTGCGCATGGCGCCTCACGATCCGGGCGCCGGCGAGATCCTCGACGCCGTCTCCGACTGCCGCGCGCCCAAGGGGCGGACGGTGAGCTTCTGACCGGGAGGAAGATCGATGAAAACGAAGCTCTGCACAGCCCTCCTCCTCACCTTCTCCCTCGCCGGTCCCTTAGGCGCCGAGACGGCAGGGGTCGCAATGAGCCGGTGCCCGGAAGGTCACCCGGAAACCGGCGACATCGGTATCCTCTCCCTGCTCTGCGTCAGCGGCTCGTGCCAGGTCAACCTGTGGACCGGCAGCGGGTACCGGCACGAGTTCTCCACCGAGCCGCGGGTCGACGGCGTCCTGCGCGGTGGTCCCGCGGACGGCAGGCTTCAAGACGGCGACGTCATCATCGCCATCGACGGAGCCCTGATCACCACCCGCGAAGGCGGGCGGCGCCTGGCCAGCCTGAAGCCCGGCGTGCCGGTCACCCTGCGCATCCGCCGCGGGGGTAAGGAAATGGACGTGACCCTGGTGCCCCGGCTCGGCTGTAACATGCCGCGGCTCGCGGTCCTGGGAGGAAGCGGTCCGGCGGCCCGGCCCGCCAAGGCGCCGCTCGGCTCGCAGGAGGCCTTGGCGGTCGAGGCGGCGCGGCAGGCGCAGGTCCGCATGACTCGCACGGACGCGCCGTTCAGCTTCGGCCTCGAGCTCGCGTGCGGTCCGTGCGGCTGGTTCTCCTCGCCCAAGGGAGCCCTCCTTTGGTTCTCTCCCGTCGCGCCGGTCGTGCGCGCCGTAGAGCCCGGGGGGCCGGGCGACGTCGCCGGCCTGGAGCCCGGCGACGTGCTACTGGAGATCGACGGT
The DNA here is from genome assembly GCA_044868005.1 of Thermoanaerobaculia bacterium. Taxonomy (GTDB): domain Bacteria; phylum Acidobacteriota; class Thermoanaerobaculia; order Multivoradales; family UBA5704; genus DATARR01. Next base: position 6,649 of record JBIOVX010000015.1, read on the forward strand.
CTCACCTTGGGCGGCATCGAGGACGGCCGCGCGCTCGGCAAGCTCCGTCCCGACGAGACCGTCGAGCTGCGTTTCCAGCGCGGCCGCGAGACGCGCACCGTGTCGATCACTCCCGAGGCCGCACCGCGGAACCAACGATTCTGATCTGAGGAGATTGCGATGAAGTGGAAGACGATGTCCCTGGCTCTCTCCGCCCTCCTGTGGACCGCGGCGGCCTTCGGCGCTCCCCCCGCGAACCTGCCGCCGGCGGGCTATGACAAGACGCGCGATCCCGCCGCGGATCTGCGCGCCGCCGTCGTGCAGGCCCAGCAGGAGAACAAGCGCATCCTCATCGAGGTCGGCGGCGAGTGGTGCATCTTCTGCCGCCTGCTCAACAAAACCATCCACGACGACGAGCGCCTCACCCGGCGCCTCGACGCCAGCTTCATCGTCCTCAAGGTCAACTTCAGTCCGGACGTGCGCAACGAGGCTTTCCTCTCCAGGTTCCCGAAGATCCAGTCCTATCCCCACCTCTTCGTGCTCGACTCCGACGGCTCCCTGCTGCTGTCGCACAATCCGGACGCGCTCATGAGCGGCAACAAGTACGCGCCGGACCTGATCCTGGCCTTCCTGGAGAAGTGGGCGCCGCCGGACAAAGCCTGAGTAAAACAAATCCGCGCCGCTTGTAACCCTGGAGCGGTCTTCTTCGTAGTGCTCCCCGAGACAGGAGGAGAAACCCATGAAGAGGACCGCTTTACTGATATCCCTCGCGCTGCTGTGGGCGGCTTCGGCCGGCGCGGAGGAGGTCGTCCGTTCGTTCCGTCAGCAGATCCCGGCGGGGAACGCCGAGAAGATCACCCTGGACTTTCCAGTCGGCGAGCTCACCGTCGAGGCCTGGGAGGGCTCGCAGGTGGATCTCGACATCAAGCTCGCCTGCAACCACCGGAGCAATCGCTGCGCCGAGGCCGCCAAGAACGTGCGGCTCGTCTATGACAACTCCGGCGACCGCCTGCGCGTCGAGGTCAAGAACTGGCCCAAGTTCGGCACCAAGGGGCTGCACGTGCTGGCCCGCATCAACGTGCCGCGCAACATCCCGCTGCACGTGGAGCTCGGCGTCGGCGAGATGAACATCCAGGGTACCGAGAGCGATCTCACCGTGGGCCTGGGCGTCGGCGAGGTCAACATCACCCTGCCCAAGGAGGCGATCGGCTCGGTGGACCTCGACACCGGCGTCGGCGAGGCCAGCCTCCTGGCGGGCGGCCGGCACTACGAGAGCGCCGGACTGATCTCCCGCGAGCTGCGGTGGGACAAGGGTACGGGACGCGCCGGCGTGACGGTGGACTGCGGGGTGGGCGAGATCGACGTGATCTTGCGTTAGATCGATCCGCTCAGCGGCCGCCGGGAGAAGGCGGCGACCAGAACAGCCAGCGCACGAGCAGCCCGGCGCCGAAGAGGAAATTGCCGGCGCCCATGACGCCCATGAGAATACGGGCGTCGCTCCAGTCGTCGAGGTTGACGAAGACGCGCAGCAGCGCCAGCAGGGCCAGCGCCACGAGGCTGAACGCCCAGATCGCGATCGGCCACTTCCGCCGGAAGCCGCCGAAATGCTGCGCCTCGAGCAGGATGATGATCAAGGTGGCGAGGCAGATGAACGAGATGATGACTTCGATCATCAGCATGGCTCTATTGTAGACCGGCGGATGAGGGCGCCGGTTCCCCGGCCACCCGCGGACAGTGGCTCATTTTTTGGCCGAGGTCTTCGGACGGGTCTACCCTCCGAAGCCTCACCCCCTGGCCCCCTCTCCCTGACGGGCGAGGGGGGACGATCCCAAGCCGGTCTTGCTGGTAGGAGGCCACCCTTTCGGCAAAACCCTTCATAGGCGTTCCCCCTCGCCCGTCAGGGAGAGGGGGCCAGGGGGTGAGGTCTCGAAGGGCAGAACGCTGCCACCGAGCACAACCCTCTGAACACAGTTATCCTTCCGCCTTCATGGCCGATCCCGACCCCGCCAATCCGCCTCCCTCCCCCGTCCCCGCCAGCCGCGTCCACCTCACGCTGCTGCTCGTGCAGGCGTCGTTCGGCGGGTTCCACGTGGTGGCCAAGGCGGCGCTCGCGGATCTGGCGCCGATGGCCCTCGCGGCGATCCGCGTCGGCGTGGCGACGCCCATCCTGCTCGCCCTCGCCTGGCGGCGGGACCGCTTCCTCCCCTCCCGCCGCGACCTGCCCATGCTGGCGCTGCTCGGCGGCCTCGGCGTCTTCGGCAACCAGGTGCTGTTCATCACCGGCCTCAAGTACACGACGGCGATCAACGCCTCGATCCTGATGACCTCGCTGCCGGTGCTCACGGCGGGCGCCGCGGCCGCGCTGGGGATCGAGAAGCTCAACGCCGGCCGGCTCGTGGGGATCCTCCTCTCGGTGGCTGGCGCCCTGGTGCTGGTCAATCCGCTGCGCTTCACCGCCGACCGCGGCGGCGCGCTCGGCAACGCGCTGATCCTCGTCAACTGCCTCTGCTACTCGCTGTTCCTCGTGCTGCAGCGGCCGATCCTGGCGCGCATCCCGTGGCGGACGGTGATCGCCTGGTCGTTTCTCTTCGGCGCCGCCGGCGTGCTGGCCGTGGCCGTGCCGGACCTCATCGCGCTGCAGCCGGCGGCGGTGCCGGGCTCGACCTGGCTCGGCGTCGTCTACATCATCCTGTTCCCCACCGTCTTCGCCTACGCCGCCAGCACCTGGGCCGTCCGCCGCTCCTCCTCCGCTCTCGTCGCGGCCTACAGCACGTTGCAGCCGCTGGTGGCGGCGGCGCTGGCGGCGAGCTTCCTCGGCGAGCGCTTCGGCTGGATGGAAGGGATCGGCCTCGTGCTGATCGTGACGGGGCTCTGGAGAGTGACCGCGGGCGCCGCCTCCTATCCGAGCCGGCGGTAGAGGGCCTCGGCGCGGCTGCGCAGGCGCGAGGCCTCCGCGGCTCGCCCCTGAGCCTCGCGCAACGACGCTTCGACTCCCAGCAGCCGCGCCTTCTCCAGCCGATCGCCCGTTCCCCGCGCCAGGTGCGTCCAGGCGGTGGCGAGCGCCGAGTCGGCGCCCACGAAGTCCGGCACCCGCCGGCGCGCCGCGGCGAGAGCCCCCCAGGCCGCCGCCTGCAGATCATGATTGGCGAGCGACGGGGTCTGCTGGCCGAGGCCTTCGGCGACGGCGATCGCCAGCTCGCCGAGCAGCTCGGCCCGGCGGGGATCCCCCGCGCTCTCCCGGCTCTGCCGCAGCAGCAGCTCGAAGAGCGCCGGGCTGCGGAAGCGCTCCTCGTTGCGCGCCCGCTCGCGCCGTTGCAGGGCGGGCAGATCCTCCAGCTCGGCCGCCAGCCGCTCCGCCTCCAGGCGTCCCGTCTCCAGCTCCTCCTTGGCTTGCCGCGCGGCCGAGAATACCCGCTCGAACATCGGCTCGTAGCCGGCCGGAGCCTCCGCGGGAGGAGTGCCGATATCCCACTGCATAGCCGTGACGGCGCGGCAGCGCTCGCAGCCGCGGAGGAGGTGCTGGAACACCCGCGACGTCGCCGCCGGAGGAAGCTCCCCGCGCACGAAGCGCTCGAGCGTCTCGCGCGAAGGATGACGGAACCGGAACCACTGAGCGGCGCGATGCAGGCCGCGGTGGAACAAGCCGATCCTCAGTTTTCCGATTCCCATGGCGTCTATATTCTGAACGTCTTGGCGCCGGTGGGTCCCTCACCCCCCGCGGAAGCTGTTCGTAGGGGCGGGGCTTGTCCCCGCCCTGAGACGTTGCGGG
>JBIOVX010000016.1:0-12831 GCA_044868005.1 Thermoanaerobaculia bacterium
GGACGGGAGAGGGGGAAGAAAACAAGAAGAATCGGGTCTTGCTTTTCCAGCTCCCCCTCTCCGGTTACGGAGAGGGGGCCAGGGGGTGAGGCTTCGGAGGGTACCTCGCTTCAATCGGCAACGCCCTTCTGTACGTCACCCCTGGACCCGTCCGGTTTTTCTGCCGTTCGTGCGAGATTCCCGACTATGGGGCCGAGGGAATTTTGACCCCCCGGCGCCTGCTTCATCGAGGTAAGGACCGGAGAGCCGGCAGCGGTACCGTGTGAGGTGCCGAGCCTCCTGGGAGACGGCAGGCGTGTTAGAATTCGAGCTGCTTGAACCAGACGCACTGTGGCTCTCCAAGTGCCTGCATCGCGAAATGCGGTGCCGCGCGCTAGCGTCAGAGGTTGAATCGCATGTTTGAGAAGTACAACGAGAAGGCCCGCCGAGCGCTCTTCTTCGCCCGCTACGAAGCCAGCAAGCTGGGTAGCCGCGTCATCGAGTCCGAGCACATCCTGTTGGGGATCCTGCGCGAAGGGGAGGAGACGGTCAGCGAGATCTTCCGGCGCTTTCAGGTCAAGCCGGAGGATATCCGCCGCGAGATCGAGGGCGAGCGGGTCTTCGTCGAGCGCATCTCCTCCACCGCCGAGCTGCCCCTCTCCGAAGAGTCCAAGAAGATCCTGGCATACGCCTCGCACGAGGCGGAGTCCATGCTGCACGCCACCGTCGGCTCGGAGCACCTGCTCATCGGCATCCTGCGCGTCGAGGGCTGCACGGCGATGCGCATCCTCGCCCAGCACGGCTTCGACGTCTACACCGTGCGCGAGGAGGTGCTCGCCATCGCCAAGGAGCGCGAGGCCTCGCAACAGAAGAAGGAGCTGCCGTTCCTCTCCGAGTACGGGCGCGACCTGACGTCGCTCGCCGCCGAGCAGACGTTCGATCCCTTGATCGGCCGCGACGAGGAGGTGGACCGCATCATCCAGATCCTCTCCCGGCGGACGAAGAACAACCCCATTCTGCTCGGCGAGCCCGGCGTCGGCAAGACCGCCATCGTCGAGGGCCTGGCGCAGCGCATCATCGAGGGCCGGGTGCCCATCTTCCTCGCCAACAAGCGCATCATGGCGCTCGACCTGTCGCTGATCGTGGCCGGCACCAAGTACCGCGGCCAGTTCGAGGAGCGGTTGAAAGGCATCCTCAAGGAGCTCAAGGAGAGCAAGGAGCTGATCGTCTTCATCGACGAGATCCACTCCCTCATCGGCGCCGGCTCGGCCGAGGGCTCGCTCGACGCCGCCAACATCCTCAAGCCGGCGCTCTCGCGCGGCGAGATTTCGTGCATCGGCGCCACCACGCTCAAGGAATACCGCAAGTACATCGAGAAGGACCGCTCGCTGCTGCGCCGCTTCCAGGCCATCCAGGTCAATCCGCCGACGCCCGAGCAGACGCAGGAGATCCTCGAGGGGGTCAAGGACCGCTACGAGTCGTTCCACAAGGTGCGCTACCGCCCGGAGGCGCTGCGCACGGCGATCTACCAGTCGAGCCGCTACATCCCGGACCGCCACCTGCCCGACAAGGCGATCGACGTCATCGACGAAGCCGGGGCGCGGGTCAAGCTCCGCCGCGTGCGCGACACCCAGAACCTGCGCCGGCTGGAGCAGGAGATCCGCCAGGTGGTCAAGGAGATGAAGGTGGCGATCTCCGACAAGGACTTCGAGCGCGCCGTCTACCTGCGCGAGCGGGAGATCGAGCTGCGCGAGGACCTCGAGCGGATGAGCGTGGCGACGGACGAGACCGGCACCCTGGAGGTGACCCGGCACGACATCGAGGAGGTCATCTCCTCCTGGACGGGCATCCCGGTGGCGGCCCTGCAGAGCGAGGAAGCCGAGCGGCTGCTGAAGATGGAGGAGATCCTCAAGCGGCGCGTGGTGGGCCAGGACCGCTCGATCAACGCCATCAGCCGGGCCATCCGCCGCTCGCGGCTCGGGGTCTCCAACCCGCAGCGGCCGGTGGGCTCGTTCATCTTCCTGGGACCCTCGGGCGTCGGCAAGACCGAGGTGGCCCGCCAGCTCTCGGAGTTCCTCTTCGGCAGCCAGCGGACCCTGGTGCGGTTCGACATGAGCGAGTACATGGAGAAGCACGCGGTCTCCAAGCTCATCGGCTCGCCGCCCGGCTACGTCGGCCACGAGGAAGGCGGCCAGCTCACCGAGCGCGTGCGGCGCCAGCCCTACTCGCTGATCCTCTTCGACGAGATCGAGAAGGCGCACCCGGACGTCGCCAACCTCCTGCTGCAGATCCTGGAGGACGGCCAGCTCACCGACGCCTACGGCAACCAGGTGGACTTCCGCAACACCCTGGTGCTGATGACCTCCAACATCGGCAGCAAGCTGGTGCTGCGGGGCGGCCGCATGGGCTTCGGCGAGGGCAGCGAGGAGGCGAGCTTCCAGCGCATCGAGGAGGAGATCCTGGCCGAGCTGCGGCGCACTTTCAGCCCCGAGTTCATCAACCGCATCGACGAGGTCATCGTGTTCAACCCTCTCGGCGAGCGGGAGCTCCGCTCCATCGTGGACATTCTGCTCGAGGATGTGAACAATACCCTCGCCGAACGGAACCTCCGGCTGGAGGTCTCGGACCCGGCCAAGGAGTGGCTCCTGGCGAAGGCGGGCGTCGAGCCCGCCACCGGAGCGCGCCCGTTGCGGCGGACCATCCAGCGCCACATCCAGGATGCGGTGTCGGAGATCCTGATCAATCAGCACGGAGAGGCGATCGATCGTATCGACGTGGATCTGGAGGGCGGTGAGCTGACGTTCCAGGCCGGCGCCCAGGAGATCGTCATTCCCAGGCGCTGACCCGCCGGCCGGCGGCTCGGCTCCCAGCAAAGGTGGGCGTTTTCCCGCGGCGGCTCACTGGCCGCCGCGGTCAGGAAAGGACGAGACGATGCCCGATCTCATCGTGGGCCGGCGTGGATCGCGCCGGTGGAAGATCATGCGCCGCCTGCTCGCGGCGCTGCTCCTTCCTCTGGTGCTCTCCGGAGGCATTCCCGCCCGCGCCCAGGAGTCCGTCAACGGCCGCACCATCGAGGCGATCGAATTCCGCGGCCTGAAGGCGCTCTCCGAAGATACCCTGCGCTACTACCTCGGCCTCGAGCCCGGCAAGCCGTTGAACGAGGAAGACCTCAACTCCCACATCAAGCAGCTCTGGGACCGCAACCTGGTGGACGACGTCTCGGTGGAGAGCATCCCCACCCCGGCGGGGGTGAAGCTGGTGATCACGGTCGTCGAGCGCCCCGTGCTGCGCTCGATCGAGTATGAGGGTCTGAAGCGGATCTCGAAGACCGATCTGCAGGACAAGATGACGACCCAGCGCATCCGCATTCACGAGGGCGATCCGCTCTCGCTCGGCGAGCTGCAGCGGGTGAAGACGCTGATCGAGGAGATGTACGGCGAGAAGGGCTACCGCTTCGCCACCGCGCAGTACACCGTCGAGGACGTCGGCACCAACGAGAAGAAGGTGATCTTCACCGTGGACGAGGGCAACCGCGTCCGCATCTCCGACATCGACTTCGAGGGCAACACGGTCTTCAACGACCTGCGCCTGCGGCTGGCGATGAAGAAGACGAAGGAGACCGGCCCCATCACCCGCCTGTCGAAGAAGGACATCTACGATCCCGCCAAGCTGCAGGAAGACCTCGACAAGGTGCGCGACATCTACCGCGGCGCCGGCTACAAGAACGTGGTCATCGGCGATCCCAAGGTCGAGGTGCGGGCGCTCAACCCCGGCGCCGCCGATCCCAAGGAGCAGAAGCGCCGCATGTTCATCACCGTGCCGATCGAGGAGGGGGAGCGCTGGAAGTTCGGCCAGGTGACGATCGAGGGCAATCAGATCTACTCCGACGAGCTGCTGATGCGGGCGTTCATCCACAAGACCGGCGGCTGGCTGCGGTCGAAGGTGATCGACGACGGCGTCAAGCAGATCACCGACGCCTATCACAACACCGGCTACATCTTCGCCCGCGTCGATCCGGAGCTCATCGAGCGCGAGAACCGCGTCGCCGACTTGGTGATCCACGTGCGCGAAGGCGATCAGTTCACCGTCGGGCGCATCGAGTTCCAGGGCAACGACCGCACGAAGGACAAGGTGCTGCGCCGCGAGCTGCGCCTCTACGAAGGCGGCCTGATGAACGTCACGGCCATCCGCAACAGCGTCCTCAAGGTCAATCAGCTCGGCTACTTCAAGCTGAACGAAGAGGACCCGGTGGAGATCGACACCGACACCGAGAAGAAGAAAGTCAACCTGATGTTCAAGGGGGACGAAGCGGATCGCACGGAGCTGCAGTTCGGCGGCGGCTGGAGCGAGCTCGACGGCTTCTTCGGCCAGTTCGCCGTCAACACCAAGAACTTCCTCGGCCGCGGCGAGCAGGTCGGCGTCTCGGTGCAGACCGGCAAGCTGCGCGACTTCTTCGACCTCTCGTATTACGTGCCCTGGTTCCTCGACCGGCCGCAGAGCGTCGGCATCCGCGCCTACGACCAGAGCCTGCAGTACGGGCTCTTCTCGGACCAGGAGCAATACCTGCGCGACAGCAAGGGCGCGGTGCTCACCTACGGCCGCAACTTCCGTCTCTTCCAGTCGGCGAGCATCAGCTACAACAACTCGCGGTACAACGACGAGACGCGGATCACCGCCCAGGACCCGGCCATCACCGGCGTTCCCCTGCCGGAAGGCGTCAAGCCCGGCGATGTGATCACGCAGAGGATCGTCATCAACAACTCGTCGCTGCGGCCGTCCTACGTCATCGACAGCCGGGACAACCCGTTCGAGCCGAACCACGGCAAGCGGCTGACGCTGGCGGTCGAGTACGCCGGCGGTTTCCTCGGCGGCGACAACTACTTCATCCGGCCGGAGATGTCGTTCAGCATCTTCCAGCCGCTGAGCAACTATCCCACCAAGACGGTGCTGGCCTTCAACGCCGAGGCGGGCCTGATCGAGCCTTTCAGCGGCCGCGAGCTCTCCTCGCTCGAGCGTTTCTTCCTCGGCGGCGAGAACAGCATCCGCGGCCACCGCTACCGCTCGATCTTCCTGCGCCAGCCCAACGGGGACCCGGTGCGCGATCCGGTCACCCAGGTCATCCTCGGCGGCGACAAGTTCGCCCAGTTCAATTTGGAGTACCATTTCCTGCTCGGCGGACCGTTCCGCGTGCTGCTGTTCGCCGACGCGGGTAACGTCTATGGCGAGGACCAGTCCTTGGATCTGTCGAACCTGCGCACTACCGCGGGCGTCGAGCTGAGGGTCTTCCTGCCGGTGTTCGGCGCGCCTTTGCGTTTCATCTACGCGAAGAACCTCGACCCGCTGCCGCAGGACAGTTTCGAGGATTTCCAGTTCAGTATCGGCACGAGCTTCTAATCGATCCCTATAAAATTGATCCCATAAAAACGGATCCCATAAAAGCATAAGGAGAAAGAAGACCATGTCGTTCCATCGTTCCTTCCTCTCGCGAGCCGCCGTGGCCGGCGTCCTGGGGCTCGCTCTCGCGGCCGCTCCGGCGGCCGCCCAGCCGGCCGCCCAGCCGGCCGCCCAGCCGCCGGCGGCGGCGCCCGGCGGCGCGATCAAGATCGCCGTCATCGACACCGAGAAGATCCTGCTCTCCTCGCAGGCGGGCAAGAAGGCCCTGGCGGATCTCAAGAAGCTCCAGGAGCAGCGGGAGACCGAGCTGCGTGGCAAGGCCCAGGAGCTCAAGGACCTGCAGACGAAGATCTCCGAGGGCCGCCTGTCGCTCGCCCAGGACAAGCTGGCGGAGCTCTCCAAGCAGTACGAGGAGAAGGAGATCACGCTGCGGCGCCAACAGGACGACGCCACCCGCGAGCTCAACAAGAAGCGGGACGAGATGCTGGCGCAGATCGACAACCGGGTCATGCCCGTCATCAACCAGGTGGGCAAGGACCTCGGCTACACGCTGATCTTCCGCAAGTTCGAGAGCGGCCTGATCTACGCCGACGAGGCGATCGACATCACCGGCACCATCATCCAGCGGTTGGACGCTGCGGGCCAAGGCAAGTAGCGGCGTGGGCTACCGGCTCGCCGAGCTCGCCGAGCTCGTCGGCGGCCGGGTCGAGGGAGATCCGGACCGTACCGTCGAGGCGATCCGCTCTCTGGAGGCCGCCGGTCCCCTCGACCTCTCGGTGCTGAAGAATCCCCGCTATCGCGGACAGGCGGAAGCCAGCCGGGCCGGTGCCCTGCTGGTGGTGCCGGCCCTCGCCGGCGCGGTGCCCGGCCGCGACCTGCTGGTGGCCGGCGATCCGGACTATGCGCTGGCCCGCCTCGTGGAGGTGCTCCACCCGCCGGCGCGGCGGGAGCCGGGCGTCCACCCCACGGCCGTGCTGGAGCCGGGATGCGAGGTGGACCCCTCGGCCTCCGTCGGGCCCTATGCGGTCATCGGCGCCGGCAGCCATATCGGCCCGGGCGCCGTCCTCCACGCCGCCGTCTCGGTCGGCCGCGGCTGCGTGGTGGGGGAGGGCGCCGTGCTCCATCCCCACGCCGTGCTCTACGACGGCACGGAGGTAGGTCCTGGGAGCGTCGTCCACGCGGGAGCCGTGCTGGGAGCCGACGGCTTCGGCTACGCCACCCAGGACGGCACGCATCACAAGGTGCCGCAGGTGGGCCGGGTGGTGCTGGAGGCGGACGTCGAGATCGGCGCCAACTCGGCCATCGACCGGGCGACCCTGGGCGAGACGCGGATCGGCGAGGGGACGAAGATCGACAACCTCGTCCAGGTCGGTCACAACGTGCGCGTCGGCCGGCACTGTATCCTGTGCGGCCAGGCGGGCATCGCCGGCAGCACGTCGCTGGGAGACGGCGTGGTGCTCGCCGGCCAGGCGGGCGTCGCGGGTCATATTCAGCTCGGAGACCGGGTCCAGGTGGCCGCCAAGTCGGCCGCCCTGGCCTCGGTCGAGCCCGGCAAGGTCGTGGCGGGAATCCCCGCCGTCGAGCTGCGCCGCTGGCGGCGCCAGGTCGCCCTGTTGTCGCGGCTGGAGGAGATGAGCCGGCGGTTGCGCGCCCTGGAGAAGCGGCTCGGGGTTTCTCGACAAGACGGGAAATCCGGCGAAGGCGAGGAGGGATGAGTTGAGCGATCCGACTCCGAAGTGGGACGTCGAGTGGATTCAGTCGGTGCTGCCTCACCGTTACCCGCTGTTGCTGGTGGACCGCGTGCTGGAGATGGAGCCCGGCCGCCGTATCGTCGCCATCAAGAACGTCACCATCAACGAACCCTTCTTCCTCGGCCACTTCCCGGGCCGGCCGGTGATGCCCGGCGTGCTGCTGATCGAGGGCCTGGCGCAGGTGGGCGGTCTGCTGCTGCTGCACGACCTGCCGGACCGCGCCAAAAAGCTGCTCTACTTCGCCTCGATCGAAGAGGCGAAGTTCCGCCGGCCGGTGGTCCCCGGCGACCAGATCCGCTACGAGGTCGAAGTGCTGCGGCTGCGCAGCACCTACTGCCGGCTGGCGGGGAAAGCCCTGGTCGACGGGCAGCTCGCCGCCGAGGCGGTGTGCTCCTCGGCGATGGTGGATCGGTGAGGGTGGCCTTCATGGGTCTCTTGGAGATCGGACGGACCGGTCCGCTATGACCGATCTGATCCACCCCCTCGCCTCCGTAGACTCCGCCGCCCGCCTGGGCGAGGGCGTCACGGTGGGTCCCTTCGCGGTGATCGGCCCCGGCGTCGAGATCGGCGACGGCACCGAGGTTGGAGCCGGCGCGCAGATCCAAGGTCCGACCCGCATCGGCCGCGAGAACCGCATCTTTCCGCAGGCCGCCATCGGCTTCGAGCCCCAGGACCTCAAGTTTCAAGGCGAGGAAGTCCGGCTGGAGATCGGCGACAAGAATCAGTTCCGGGAGTTCTGCACCATCCACCGCGGCACCGCCAAGGGCGGCGGCGTGACCCGCATCGGCAGCGACAATCTCTTCATGGTCTACACCCACGTGGCCCACGACTGCCAGGTGGGGAGCCGGGTGATCTTCGCCAACAATGCCACGCTCGCGGGCCACGTCGAGGTCCACGACGACGCCAACGTCAGCGCCTTCTCGGCCGTGCATCAGTTCTGCCGCGTCGGCCGCCACGCCTACGTGGGGGGCTACAGCGTGGTCACCATGGACGCCCTGCCGTTCGTGAAGACGGTCGGTCTCAAGCCGGCCTGCTACGGCCTGAACTCCATCGGCCTCAAGCGCAAGGGTGTGCCGCCGGAGACGATCGCCCGGCTCGACCAGGCGTACCGCATCCTGGTGCGTTCCCACCTCAACACGGCCCAGGCCCTGGAGCGGCTGCGCGCCGAGCTGGCCGGCGACCCGCAAGTGGACTACCTGATCGCCTTCGTCGAGAGCGCCAGGCGCGGCGTCTACAAGTCGCTTCCCCGCGGCGGCGGGAGAGGAGGGGGCGAGCCTGAATAGCCAGTCCCCTCTCCGCGTCGGCGTCTTCGGCACCGGCGCCATGGGCCGCAATCACGTCCGCCTGCTGTCGTCGCTGCCCGGCGCCGAGTTGGTGGGAGTGTACGACCCCAAGCCGGAGGCCGCCGAAGGCATGGCCCGCGAGCATGGCGCCCGGGTCTTCCCGCGGCTGGAGGAGCTCGCCGGCGAGATCGAGGCGGCGGTGGTGGCGGCGCCCACGGCGGCCCACGCCGAGATGGGCTGCGCGCTGCTCGGCCGCGGTCTGCACGTGCTGATCGAAAAGCCCCTGGCGTCGTCCCTCGCCGAAGCGGACCGCCTGCTGGAGCAGGCCGGCGACCGCGTGCTGGCGGTGGGGCACGTCGAGTTCTACAACCCCGCCGTGCAGGCCTTGCTGGCGGTCGGCCACGCGCCGCGCTTCGTCGAGGTGCAGCGCCTGGGGATCTTCTCGCCGCGCAGCCTCGACGTGGACGTGATCCTCGACGTGATGATCCACGACCTGCAGATCCTCCACGCCCTGGACTCGAGCGGGGTCGCCGAGGTGCGCGCCACCGGCATCGCCGTGCTCTCGCCGCGCATCGACATCGCCAACGTGCGCATCGAGCTGGCCTCGGGCGGCGTCGCCAACCTGACCGCGTCGCGGGTCTCCTCCGAGCGGGTGCGCAAGCTGCGGGCCTTCCTGCCGAACCGCTACTACTCGCTCGACTACCAGGCGCAGGAGATCAAGGGCTACCGCCTGGAGGAGACCGGCACGCAGCGGCGCATCCTGCCGGACGACCTGCCGGTGGAGAGCGCCGAGCCCCTCAAGCGCGAGCTGGAGGCGTTCCTCGCCGCCTGCCGGGGAGAGGACGCGCCGCGGGTGGACGGCCAGCAGGGGCGCCGGGCGCTGGAGACGGCGCTGGCGGTGGTGGAGGCGATTCGGTAAGCGAGCACCCCCCACCCCAGGGCGGCCACGCAGGGCCGCCCCTACAGATCGTTCTGTGGTCGATCTGGGGTTCGGTGCGTCATGGGTACGAAGGTGAAATTACCTCCAGACGACCTGTAGCCGCCCTGGGTGGGGGCGGTGCTCGCCCGGACGCCTCCAGGCTGCTAGACTCTCCCGCCGGTTTCTACCACCGGCTGTCTAGATTCCCACGGAGAAGGAGGAGTTTCCCTGATGACTGACATCCGTATCGGTGTGATCGGCGGCAGCGGCCTGTACCAGATGGACGGGATGACGGTCCGCGAGGAGCGCCGGATCCAGACACCGTTCGGCGATCCTTCGGACGCCTACATCCTCGGCGAGCTGGAAGGCCGCACGGTGGCCTTCCTGCCCCGCCACGGCCGCGGCCACCGCCTGCTGCCCACCGAGCTCAACTATCGCGCCAACATCTACGGCTTCAAGGTGCTGGGGGTCGAGCAGCTCATCTCGGTCTCCGCCGTGGGCTCGCTGAAGCTGGAGTACAAGCCGACGGACATCCTCGTCGCCGACCAGTTCTACGACCGCACCCGCCACCGCCAGGACACCTTCTTCGGCAACGGCCTGGTGGCGCACACCTCGCTCGCCAAGCCGGTCTGCCCGCGGCTGATCGATCCGTTCGTGGAGGCCTCGCGCGCCGCCGGCGCCACGACGCACCGCGGCGGCGTCTACGTCAACATGGAAGGGCCGCAGTTCTCGACCCGCGCCGAGTCCGAGACCTACCGCCGGCACGGCTTCGACGTCATCGGCATGACCAACCTCACCGAGGCGAGGCTCGCCCGCGAGGCCGAGATCTGCTACGCCACGCTCTGCATGATCACGGACTACGACTGCTGGCACGAGACGGAGGAGGCGGTCTCCGGCGAGGCCGTGATGCAGGTGGTAATGGCGAACGTGGCCATGTCCCAGCGCGTCATCCGCGAGATCCTCGCCCGCGTGCCCGACGACGCGCCTCGCGCCTGCGGCTGCGGCGAGGCGCTCAAGTACTCCCTGATCACCGAGCGGACGCTGATTCCGGCGGAGACGCTCGCGGCGCTGGAGCCCATTGTTGGGAAATACCTGAAGCAAGGATAGAAAGGACAACAAGGACACCAGGGACGACAAGGACGGACAACGAGGACCCCAGGAACCCTGCTGTCCCTGTCGTCCTTGAGGTCCTTTGGAGGCAACGGAGCTTTTTCTTGACCCGCATCCTGATCACCAACGACGACGGCATCTTCTCGCAGGGGATCCGGCTGCTCGCCTCCTCGCTCTCCGAGCTCGCCGAGGTCGTGGTGGTGGCGCCGGACCGTGAGCAGAGCGCCACCGGCCACGCCCTCACCCTCTCGCGGCCGCTGCGCATGCAGAAGGTGGAGGAGAACTGGTACGCCGTCGACGGCACGCCCACCGACTGCGTCAACCTCGGGGTGCTCTCGCTGCTCAAGGACCGCCCGCCGGATCTCGTCTGCTCCGGCATCAACTTCGGGCTCAACCTGGGCGACGACGTCACCTACTCCGGCACGGTGAGCGCGACCTTCGAGGGCACGCTGCTCGGCATCCCGTCGGTGGCCTTCAGCCAGGAAGTGGCGGAGGGTTTCTCCTTCGCGCCCGCCGCCGAGTTCGCCCGCACGCTGGTCGAGATCCTGCTCACCGAGGAGCTGCCGGAAGACCTGCTGCTCAACGTCAACGTGCCGGCCGGGCCGATCCAGGGCGTGAGCTTCGCCAAGCTCGGCCGCCGGGTCTACAAGCAATCGGTGATCGAGAAGCTGGACCCGCGCGGGCGCAAGTACTACTGGATCGCCGGCACGCCGCAATGGAAGCGCGCCGCCGGCACGGATTTCGAGGCGATTTCCTCCGGACGGATCTCGGTGACGCCGCTGCACCTCGATCTCACCTATTATCCGGGGCTTGAGAGCTTCGGCGCGCTGCGCGACAAGCTCACGGCTTTACCCTTCCCGCCACGGCGGACATGAGCGACTACGGCGTCCAGCGCGAGCGCATGGTTCGCGACCTGATCGCTGCCCGCGGCGTCAAGGACGAGCGGGTGCTGGCCGCGATGCGCAAGGTCCCCCGCCACCTGTTCGTCAAGGACACCCTGCGCATCCAGGCCTACGGCGATCACGCGCTGCCCATCGGCGGCGGGCAGACCATCTCGCAGCCCTACATCGTGGCGCGCATGAGCGAGCTGCTGGAGGTGAAGCCCGAGCACTCGGTGCTGGAGGTGGGCACGGGCTCGGGCTACCAGACGGCGGTGCTGGCTCAACTGGCGCGCCGGGTCTACAGCCTGGAGCTGGTGCCGGAGCTGGTGCAGACGGCCATCCCCCGCATGCGCCAGCTCGGCCTCGACAACGTCAAGATCCAGGTGTTCGACGGCACCGTGGGATGGAGCGAGTGGGCGCCTTACGACCGCATCCTGGTCACCGCCGGCGCGCCGAAGGTGCCCGAGCCCCTGCTGGGCCAGCTCGCGCCGGGAGGCGCACTTGTAGTACCGGAAGGGAATCTCGCGGTGCAGCGGCTGGTGCTCTATCGCAAATCGGCGCGCGGGGGGATCCGGCGCCTGGAGGGCGAGGAGGTGGCCTTCGTGCCGCTCCTCGGCCGCCATGGCTGGAAACAGAAATGAGCGAGGATCGGGCGGTCCGCATCCGACTCACCGGCCGTGTCCAGGGAGTCGGCTTCCGCTGGTTCACCCGCCGGGCGGCGCAGGACCTCGGCCTGGCCGGGAAGGTGCGCAACCTGCCGGACGGCCGCGTGGAAGTCGAGGTCGCGGGCAGCACCGAGAAGCTGGATACCTTCCGCGAGCGGCTGCGGAAAGGCCCGCCTGGGGCACGGGTGACGCACCTCGAGGAGGAAGAGTTGTCACCGGTGCCGGCCTGGGAAGGATTCGTCATCGACCACTAGCGTGAGGAGAGAGGAATGGATGATTTGAAAGCGTATATCCGCGAGGTGCCCGACTTCCCGAAGCCGGGGATCAACTTCTACGACATCACCACCTTGCTGCAGGACCCCCTGGCCCTGCGCATGACCGTGGACCGTTTCGTCTGGCTGTTCGCCAGCAAGCAGATCGACAAGGTGGTGGGCATCGAGTCGCGAGGCTTCATGTTCGGGCCGAGCGTGGCCTACGACCTGAACGCCGGCTTCGTGCCGGTGCGCAAGCCGGGGAAGCTTCCCTACAAGAAGATCAGCCAGAGCTACGACCTGGAATACGGCACCGACAAGGTGGAGATGCACGAAGACGCCGTCAAGCCCGGAGAGCACGTGCTGGTGGTAGACGACTTGGTAGCCACCGGCGGCACCGCCTTAGCCGCCGCGAAGATGGTGGAGTCCCTGGGAGGCAAGGTGGCCGGCTTCGGCTTCATCATCGAGCTGACCTTCCTACCCGGGCGCGAGAAGCTCAAGGGGTATGAGGTCGAGTCGCTGATTCGGTATTGAGCGCCGAGGGAGAACAGCAGATGCCGGAGGGTCGTAGCGGCGGGCCTACGTGCCCGCCGTCTGT
>JBIOVX010000017.1:0-74179 GCA_044868005.1 Thermoanaerobaculia bacterium
CCCCCCGCCCCTACGAAGACCTCTCGCGGAAATTTCTTTCTCCTGGCACGGCTCTTGATTGAAGGAGGCACGGGTACGTCCGAACGGACGCAACGGAAGGAGACCAACATGCTCAACCTGCATAGCAAGAAGACCCTCGGAGGCCTGACGGCTTCCGTGCTGATCCTCTCCCTGTTCGCCGGCTGCGCCTCCACGGCGCCGCGTCCGCCGCGCGAGGAGCGCGTCACCAAGCGGGACCGCACCGCCAAGGGTGCGGGAATCGGCGCCGCCGCAGGAGCCGCCGCGGCCGTGCTCAAGGGCAAGCGCGAGGCCGACGAGATCCTCGCCGGCGCCGCCATCGGCGCCGTCATCGGCGGCGGCATCGGCGCCTACATGGACGCCCAGCAGGAGAAGCTGGCGCGCATCCCCGGCACCACCGTCGAGCGCGTGGACGACGACACCCTCCTGGTCCACTTCGAGTCCGACGTCCTCTTCGACGTCGATTCCGCCTCTCTCGACTCCAGCGGCCAGTCCACCCTGGAGGACGTGGCCGGCGTCGTCAACCAGTACAACAAGACCGCCGTCATCGTACAGGGCCACACCGACTCCACCGGCAGCGAGGAGCACAACCAGATGCTCTCCGAGCGGCGGGCCAGCTCGGTGGAAGGCTATCTCGTGAGCCGCGGCGTGGACGCGAACCGCGTGGCAGCCGTCGGCATGGGCGAGGGTTATCCGGTGGCGAGCAACGACTCGGAGTCCGGCCGGCAGCAGAACCGCCGCGTGGACCTGCTCCTCAAGGCCAAGGCCGGGCCGTTGCGGGGACGGTAGACGCGCCGGTGCCGAAGACCCTCCACCCTCCCGCCTTCGAGTTCATCCCTGAGCGGCCGACGATCCCGAAGCTCTGGCAGGCCGCTCAGGGATGCCGGGCCTGCGATCTCTACAAGAACGCGACGCAGGCGGTGCTCGGCGAGGGGCCGCGGGAAGCCGCAGCCTTCTTCATCGGCGAGCAGCCGGGGGACCAGGAGGACCTCGCGGGCAAGCCTTTCGTCGGTCCCTCCGGCCGCGTGCTCGACGAAGCGCTGGCCGAGGCCGGCATCCCGCGCGAGGACGTCTTCGTCACCAATGCCGTGAAGCATTTCAAGTGGCGGCCCCGCGGCAAGCGGCGACTGCACGAGAAGCCCTCGATGGGCGAGATCAAGGCCTGCCGCCCATGGCTGGAGACCGAGCTCGCGCTGATCAAGCCGCGGGTCATCGTCTGCCTCGGCGCCACCGCCGCGCAGTCGCTGATGGGACCCAAGTTCAAGATCACCGTCGAGCGCGGCAAGTTCTTCGAGACCCCCTGGGCTCCCTGGCTCACCGCCACCTATCACCCCTCGGCGATCCTCCGCATGCGCACGGAGACCGAGCGCCATGCCGCGCGGGAACTGTTCGTAAATGATTTACGAGGCGTGGCGGCGCACCTGCGCGAGGTTTTGGTTCACCACTGATAGTCTCTCCATCCGTCCGATCCGTCCGTATCCGTCCATGTCTCCTTGGGAGGGCCCCATGCAGGCCAACGGCATCAACGACGTGCTGCAGATCCTCGACGGCATCATCGCCGACTGCAAGGCGGCGAGCGATCCCATGGGCTACTTTCCCGCCCTCTACCGGCAGGTCACCCTCAAGGTGAAGCAGGGCATCGCGGCCGGCTTCTTCGACGACGGTCCGCGCATGGACCGCTTCGACGCCCTGTTCGCCAACCGCTACTTCGCCGCCTACGACGCCTGCCGCTCGGGCGGCACCCCGAGCAAGAGCTGGCAGGTGGCCTTCAGCTCCACCCAGTCGGGACAGCTCATCATCCTCCAGGACCTGCTGGTGGGCATCAACGCCCACATCAACCTCGACCTCGGCGTCGCCGCCGGCGAGAGCTTCCCGGGCCCGGCCCTCCAGGACTTCCACGGCGACTTCGACAAGATCAACGACATCCTCGGCGCCCTCATCCCGCCCGTGGAAACCGTCATCACCCGCTTCTCGCCCCTGCTCGGCGTCCTCGAGAAGATCGGCGGCAAGGACGCCGTCGAGGTGCTCGACTTCAGCATGGACGCCGCCCGCGACGACGCCTGGCTGCACGCCGTGATCCTCTCGCACCAGCCGCCGGCGATGTGGCCGCTCACCGTCAAGGCCCTGGACGCCAAGGTCTCCTTCCTCGGCAAGGTCATCGCGCAGCCGGTGGGAATCGTGGCGAGCGCCGTGCGCCTCATCCGCGACACCGAGAGCAAGGACGTGCCCGCCATCATCGACGCCCTGAATTCGATCGTGCCGCCGGCGTAGCGCCATGCAAAACCCCCGCGTCGCCGTCCTCCTCCGCGACCTCGATCAGTGCTACGACCACAAGTCGTGGCACGGTCCCGTCCTGCGCGGCGCGTTGCGCGGCGTCTCCGCCGGGCAGGCCGCCTGGCGTCCGGCCCCGGGCCGCCACAACATCTGGGAGCTCGCCGTCCACGCCGCCTACTGGAAATACTCCATCCTCCGCCGTCTGCGCCGGGAGGAGGACATCCGCTTTCCCGTGAAGGGGAGCAACTGGTTCCCGCGCCCCGAAGGCGAAGCCACCGAGCGGGCCTGGAAGGCGGACCTGCAGCTCCTGGCGGACATGCACCGCCGCCTCCGCGCCGCCGTGGCGGCCCTGCGCGACGGCGATCTGGAAGAGATCCCCGAAGGGAGCAAGACCCGCGTCCTCGATCTCGTGCTCGGCGTGGCCCGGCACGACATCTACCATGCGGGACAGATTCAGTTGCTGAAGCGGTTGTATCCGAACGCGTAAGAGATCGTCAGACCGGCTCTTCTTCGTCCGGCTCTGGAGGGATCTCTCCCCAGATCAGCGACAGATCGATCTCCACCGCCTCGAAGGGCTCAGCCCGCACCTTGTCCTCATTGGCATGGACCCCGGCGATCAGCCAGCGGCCTTCCTGAAGACGCAGGACTTCCAGAGTGCGTGCCACCGGCTCCAGCAGCCAGACGTGTGCTACCCCTTCCCGAGCATAGATAGGCAGCTTGGTGACCCGGTCGAACCGCATCGTCGAGGGTGAGAGGACCTCGCACAGCCAGTCCGGGACGACGGTATAGGGGCCCTTGCGTGGCGAGACAAAGCGTTCCCGTCGCCAGCCAGCCAGGTCCGGAACGAGGATCTGGGAGCCAAAGCGGATCTTGGGCTCCACCAGGATGACCCAGCCTCCCGGGCCGCCGATGCCCTGTCGAAGAGGTGCGAAGAGAAAGCCTGTAAGGGCCGAGGCAGCTTCCGTGTGCGGCGGGTCGGGCCGCGGATGAACGATCAGCTCCCCGTTGACGATCTGGCCGATGACGTCCTCCGGCAGATCCTCCAGATCTCGCTCGGTAGCGGGACCCGGATGCGAGAGAGGCTGGGCGCACATGGGACCAGTTTACCCAAAAACGAAAACCCCCGGTCCACGAGGGTACCGGGGGTTTAAGGGTCCGTTTCGGTGGCGTTGGGTTGGCCCTCTAGGGGTCACACCCTCCATGTGCCACGGACACGTGGAGGATCCCCTTACGAGGACGCCACCTCCACAGAACCGTGTTTACCTTCGTTCACTGGACCACCTCCTTCCTGGGCGTATCCATAACCGGCGGGTCCCAGCCCGCCCAGCTCCGTGGGCCGCCCAAGCCTCATTGGAGCCGCCACGTCTCTCCTGGAAGGAGGCGTGGACCCTTAACACAATCCATATGGTCTGAGATGTCGGAGAAAAAGTCAACGGCTGAGCGGGGTTAGGGGGGGAGCCCAATTCGGGCCGGTCACGCTTCGAAGCCTCACCCCCTGTCCCCCTCTCCCTGACGGGCGAGGGGGGACGCATGCGAAGGATATTGCCCAGGAGGCGGCCTCCTACCGGCAAAACCGGCTGTGGATCGTCCCCCCCTCGCCCGTCAGGGAGAGGGGGACAGGGGGTGAGGCTTCGAAGGGCAGATCCCTCCATCCACCCCCGGCCCTCCGGGCTCCGCTTCGGCGCCCCTGTTAAACTGCCCCCGCCATGCCTACCGTCACCTTCCACGGCGCCTGCGGCGTCGTGACCGGCAGCTCCACCCACCTCGACTGGGGGGAGCACAAGGTCCTCGTCGACTGCGGCATGTATCAGGGCGGCGAGGAGCTGGAGCTGC
This sequence comes from Thermoanaerobaculia bacterium, assembly GCA_044868005.1. Taxonomy (GTDB): domain Bacteria; phylum Acidobacteriota; class Thermoanaerobaculia; order Multivoradales; family UBA5704; genus DATARR01. The sequence goes on from JBIOVX010000017.1 coordinate 4,126, forward strand.
GCAACCGCAACCCGTTCCCGTACCGGCCGTCCGAGCTGACCGCCGTCGTCGTCACCCATGCGCATCTCGACCACACGGGCCTGCTGCCGCGCCTGGCCGCCGAGGGCTTCTCGGGGCCCATCTACTGCACGAAGGCGAGCCGGGGCCTCATCTCGCTCGTCCTCCAGGACGCCGGCGAGCTGCAGGAGGAGGAGGCCCGCTACGCGCGCCAGAAGGGCTACAGCCGGCATCGCGAGCCGCAGCCGCTCTATACCTCCGAAGACGCCCGCCGGACGCTGAAGCTCCTGGAGACGGTGCCGTTCGACGAGGAGCGGGAGCTCTTCCCGGGCGTGCGCGTGCGCTTCACCCGCGCCGGCCACCTGCTGGGCGCGGCCAGCGTCGAGATCTCCGGCAAAGGCGCCGACGGCGAGCGCCGCACCTGGTGCTTCTCGGGCGACGTCGGCCGCTACGGCGTGCCCATCCTCAGGGATCCCGAGCCGCCTCCCGCGCAGGCCGCCGCCCTCCTGCTCGAATCCACCTACGGCGACCGCCGGCATTCTCCGGAGGATGCGGCGGAAGCGCTGAGGAAGATCATCGAGGAGACCTACGGCCGCGGCGGCATGGTGATCATCCCCGCCTTCGCCCTCGGCCGCACGCAAGAGGTGCTCTATCACCTCTCGGCGCTCGCGGATGCCGGCCGGCTCGATCCCTCGACCGTCTTCCTGGACAGCCCGATGGCGATCGATGCCACCGACATCTACCAGCGGGCCGAAGCCGAGCACGACGAGGAGTTCTCGGCCCTCGCCAACGATCCGCTCCAGGCCAGCCGCTTCGTCCGCGTGCGCACCGTCGATCAGTCCAAGGTGCTCAACAGCCGCTCCCAGCCGGCGGTCATCGTGGCCTCGAGCGGCATGGCCAACGGCGGCCGCGTGGTTCACCACCTGCTCCATCGCCTGGGCGATCCGCGGAGCTCCGTGGTCTTCGTCGGCTATCAGGCGGCCGGCACCCGTGGCCGCGCCCTGGTGGACGGCGCCGAGACGATCGCCATCCACGGCCAGACGGTGTGGGTGAAGGCGCGCATCCTCCAGCTCCAGGGGCTCTCGGCCCACGCCGACCGCGACGAGCTGCTGCGCTGGTGCCGGGCGCTGCCCGCGCCGCCGCAGCGGATCTTCCTGAACCACGGCGAAGACCCGGCGCGCAAGGCGCTCGCCGCGGCCATCGCCGACGAGCTGGGCTGGCCGCGGCCGCACCTGCCGCTCACCGGAGAGACCGCGCCTTGGTAGACGTCGAGACCTCCGGCGACGTCACGTCGATCGGTCCGCTTCCCCGCCGCGACCGCGGCGGCCCGTCGCTCGCCGGCAAGCTCGCCCGCTACTTCCACCTCACCTTCCGCCAGTCGTACGAGGACTCGATCCTCCTCACCGCCTCGGCGCTCGCCTTCGTCACCGTGCTCTCGCTCATCCCGCTGCTGACCGCCTTCTCCTTCGTCGGCGCGCGGGTGTTCAGCCAGTATCCGCAGCGCAGCCTGGAGGTCTTCGTCCAGATCCTTCCCTACACGGACAAGAGCGTCGTCGAGAAGATCTCCGAGTTCCTCGACCAGGCGGAGACCATCCACGGCTTCGGCGTCGTCGTCTTCTTCCTCACCACGCTGCTGCTCTTCTCCACCGTCGAGGAGAGCCTCAACAAGATCTGGATCGTCTATCAGCGCCGGCCTTTCCGGGTGCGCCTGCTCTCCTTCGTCCTCCTCCTCTTCTTCGGTCCCATGCTCATCGGCGCCACCTTCTCCAGCCTCATCCTGCTGCGCCAGAGCCCGGCGTTGCGGCGGGTGTTCCAGGAGTCGGTGCTGCTCAACCTGCTGCCCTTCGTGGCCACCGTCGCCGGCCTCACCATCCTGTACTGGGTGGTGCCCTACACGGCGGTACGGTGGAGGAACGCCTTGGCCGGCGGGCTGCTCGCCGGCATCCTGCTCGAGATGCTGCGCCAGGGCTTCGGCTCCTACGTCGACCTCTTCCGCAACGTCAACGTCGTTTACGGCGGCTACGCCTTCGCGCTGCTCTTCATGGTGTCGCTCGAGCTGACGTGGACGATCATCCTCTTCGGCGGCGAGGCGGCGTACACGGCGCAGCACTTCGGCATCCTCGCCCGCGGCCTGCACCGCCATCCGCCGGTGCAGGCGAGCTGGGTGGGATTAGCCGCCCTGACGCTGATCGCCCGCCGCTTCACCCGCGGCGAGCCGGCGCTCTCCCGCGAGGTCCTCGCCGACCGCCTGAGCCTGACCGTGGGCGAGGTGGAGCGCATCCTTCATCCGCTCCTCACCCAAGGCCTGCTCAAGATCCACGGCGGCAAAGAGTACGTCCTCGCCGCCGATCCGCACGAGATAGGAGTGGAGCAGGTCCTCGCCGCCTACGACCACCGGGCGCGCCGCGGCGCCGGGCTGGTGGGAGGCGAGATCGCTGCGCGCCTGGAAGAGCTGATCGGCGACCTCGCCGCCGGCCGGGCCGGAACGCTTGGCTCGCTAACGGTGGCGGATCTGCTGGAGGCGCCGAAGGCCGCGGAAACGTCGTCCTTGCAAGAGCTTGCCCCCGCGGCTACAATACCGCCCTCCCGCACCGTGGGGCAGTAGCTCAGCTGGGAGAGCACCACGTTCGCAACGTGGGGGTCGAGGGTTCGAATCCCTTCTGCTCCACCATCCGTTTCCCGTCTCCCTCCTTTTGGATCAGCCGCGTTTAAAATCGTCGAATATCGGTGGTGATGGCTCTGCGCTTCCGGAGGTGCGATGTGGCAGCTTAGAGGCGTCGATAAAGATGGGAGAGCCGTGGACGTTCCCTGGCGTGAGCTGAAGAATTCGCCCTCCCGCGAGGCGATATGGGCCACTGCCCGCGAGTTGATGGGAGAGCGCCTGCCGAAGGCGTTCGAGCGCGAGATGGAAGCCGACGATCCCCTTCCCGGAATCGACAGCATCGAATCCTGGGGAGCGCGGGCCGTGGAGCTGGTCGGCCCGCCGAATTATGGATCGAGCCTCATCTTCGACGTCGTGGCAGGGACGGCCGACGGCGTGGAGGTGCGGGGTTTCATCGCGCACGAATGGGAGAAGCCAGCGTGGCTGGCGTTTCATTCACCGGATGCGCTGGTCGCCGACATCTCCGGCTTGCGGGAGCTCGTGCTCGTCGAAAACGAGCCCTTCGTTCAAGGGGCGGCGCCGCAACTGGAGCTGTCGGGCTCCTTTCTCGAGTGGCGGGCGTATCTGGGAGAGGGCACCCTGATCAGCGAGGGCGAGTCGGCGTTTGAAGAAGAGCCCGGCGGGAAACAACCAACCATCCGTATGAAGCTGCTCGGCTCGGCGGGCATGCTGGTCGGCCGCGTCCTGGGCTGGATGGGAAGGCCGAGCGAGCCGAGCCGGGATCGTTTCATGCACGCGCGGCTGCGCCACTTCGAAGCGAAACACCCCGCGATCGCCGAGAAGTATCCGGACTTGAGCATGTACAAGACGGACCCTGGATTGTTCCGGGCGATTCACCACGAACCAGCCGATGGGCCGGCGATGGTCTTCATCCATGGCACTTTTTCCTGCGCGGTTCCGAACCTGGCGGTGCTCGATCCTCTTGGGATGCCGGCGTACCGATTCGAGCACGATACCTTTCTCTCGATCTCGGAGAATGCGCAGCGCCTGGTGGAGTCGGCCCGTGGCTACCTGACGGGCCACGAGCTTCACTTCGTGGCCCACTCGCGCGGAGGATTGGTGGCGCGGCTTGCGGCCCGGGAGCTGACGGCCAAAGGCCACAAGGTGACGGTTCGAACCTACGGCACTCCGCACATGGGAACGCCGCTGGCCAATGCCGGAGGCCGCATGCTGAATGCCCTTCTCTCGATGGGCAGAACGGCGGTGGGCGGCATTTTCTCGTGGGATCCGGCGTCACTCGCCGCGAAGCTGGCGTTCAAAGCATTGACCTGGTCCAAGCTGCCGGAAGGTCTCGACGTGATGCGGACGGACAGCGAGACGCTCAAAGCGTGGAGATTCGGTGAGGAGCCGTTCCAGTTGGTCTCCTGCGGCGGCGAATATGACCTGCGGAAGCTGGCAGATGGGGCATGCGCTTACGCATTCGGCGAGGCCCTGAGCGGCGGGTTCGACGGGCAGCCGAATGACATGGTAGTGCCGACGACCTCGGCGCTGGGGGCTGGAAAAAAACAGCCGACCCTGGTGCCCTGCAACCACTTCGAGTACTTCTCAGTCGCGGCGGTTCAGGACGAGCTTCGAGCGTTGGCCTGAAAAGGTCACACCGCGACTCCGATCGCGCACAGAACGCCCCTCTCGACCTCCTCGAGAAGCGCGGCCGAAAGCGGTCCGCCGAGCGCCCTCTCGCCGAGAAGGTGCTTGGGCAGCGTCGTGATCTGCTCGCATTTCAGCACGGAGTCCCTCGGCACTCCTCCGGCGCCTTTCTTCAGCCGCACGTGGGTCGGGGCGGGGCGCAGGGTCGTGCTGGCTGGAACTACGAGAACATCATTGGCCAGACGGTTGCGCGCGTCCACCGAGACGACGAGCGCCGGCCGCCGCTTCGCCTCAGGCTCGCCCGGAATCTTCACCCAGTAGAGGCACCCCCGCAGCGGGCCGCCGTTCATCTCCAGCTCTCGCCGAGCAATCGACCGGAGAGCTCCGCCCAAGCAGCGTCTTCCTCGCGCTCGGCGGCGTCGAGGGAGCGGTAATAGATCTCGATCTCCTCTTCGAGCCTCTCGCGACGGCGATTCCGCAGCCAACTGGCGAGCGCATCCTCGAACACCTCGCTACGGCTCGCCCCGTGCGCCATCCGATCCACCTGCCGGAGCAAAGAACCCTCGACCGTCACGGAAACCTTGGCTTTTGGCATGATCGTACCTTTCGTCCGATGCATCATCCTACCACGCTTTTGCCATCCCGCGCCTCACACAAGACATCCTAGCTTCCCTCGCAGTCGCACGACGTGGCGGGTTTTGCCGCCTTTCTGCGTAGCTACCAGGGAACAGAAATCCCGCGGCTCGACGCTGCGGATCTCGGCGGCAGGGATTGACCCTCCGCCGAGGCAAAACATCGACTGATAACTGAAGGAGAGCCATACCATGAAAACGAACGATCGCCTCACCATCCTGGCGCTCGCGACGGCCCTCGTCGCGGGCTCCTCCATCCCGGCCACCGCTCAGGCCTCGTGCACGATCTTCCGTGGCGTTGACGATGTCACCGTCGGCCTGATGACCGCGCCGAGCGATGCGGAGGACCGCCGCGAGCACATCCAACTCTCCAGCTCGCTGGCCGCGCAACTGGGGATCGGGCCCTACGACTCGACCCCCCTCCTCAACTTCACCCAGGGCGCCGACGTCAACCCGCAGGTGCGGGTGATCATCGAGTCGCCGTCGATCGACGGCCGGCAGTCGAGCGCCGTCTTCACCGTGGCCGGCGTCTTCACCTCCGGGTCCCCTCGCATCCGCGTCTACCGGAGCTTGAATTCCAGCGACAAGAACAGCGGCCAGTTCAAGCTGTTCAAGGATGCGGCCCCTCAGGACGTGGACCTCACCAAAACCTTCCCCACCGGCGACATCCGCGACGTCTATGCGCGGGTCCTGATCAGCCCGGCGAGCACCAGCACGGTGGAGGAGAACGGCGTCGCCACCGAGGATGAGCACTACTGCGAGCCGGACGCCAACGGCGGCAACGGCTTCGTCGAGCGGGCCGTCATCGACGACGACAAGCGCTTCGCCCTGCTGGTGCCCCACGGCGGCGACATCGAGGTGAAGACCAGCGATCAGATCGATCCCATCCTCCTCAAGCTCGACGCCGACTCGGACGTGAAGGCCAACCTCTGGGAGAGCCGCGGCACCTGGGGGCTGGTCCAGACCTACTGGCGCTGGCACGTCACCGGGTCGGCCATCATGCCCGAGACCTTCCCCGCCCTGGAGGAGCTGTTGAGCCGGAACGACTTCGCGCTTGGCGTGCCCTTCCAGTACGCCGTGGCCCTCCACGGCTACGACTCGAGCCAGAAGGGGATCATCATCGGCGGCCGGGCCGACCGCGAGGAGAAGTGCCTGGTGGTGCGGCGCATCCAGGACGAGCTGCTGGCCTCGCGGGGAACCGAAAACGAGCAGGAGATCGGTTTCTTTATCCACGACATGGAGGGGAACATCGCGATCGCCGACGCGGACAGCCAGACCCCGACCAACAGCCCCTCCTACTCCGCCCAGGACGAGGACGAGCTCGTCAACCGCCTGTCGCCCAACGCCCTGGGCGTGCCGGGCCGGGGCGGCATCCAGCTCGAGCAGTCGAGCGCGGTGCGCACCGATGAGACCGACGGCCAGGGCGGCAGCGGTACCGCCGTCATCGACGACTGGCTGCGCTTCGTCGTAGCCCGCGGCGTGGCCCAGGCCGCGGGCGAGCTGATCGCCGGCACCGCCCCCGCCAACGTCTGCAACCAGTACCTGCCGTAACTGTCGTCTCTCTCTTCATCCCGCCGCGGGAGGTCCCTCCCGCGGCGGGCTCGCTCAGAGCCCGATCTCATCAACCAACTCGGAGCTGACCAGCACACGGATGCCATGGCGAAGCAGAGGGGTGAAATGGCGGCGGTTTTCGGTGGCAATGAGACGCGCGCCCGCCTGTCTTGCGATCTCGGCGATGTGTGCATCGTAGATCCTGCCGCCTGTCGTTCCATCTCCTGCGGCAGAAACCAGGAACTCCTCGCGGAGCGCTGCTTGGAGGTCGTGGACCGAGAAGCGCGGAAAGATCTCTTCCCGGAGAAGCCGCAAGGCAGTCTCCGGTTCGAGGCGGTATTCCTCCGGCAGACGCGTTGTCACCGAGTAGAACTCGAGGCAGCAGTGCCAAGCCGTCAGCGGGCGCTCGATTCGGCCATCCGCCACCGCATCCATCAGCAGCAAGGCGTGGTGCGAGCTGCGGCCAAAATCAATCGTTCCGGCAATGAGCACACTGGTGTCGAAGAAGGTGCCCGTCAGGCCGGCCACCGGTCCCTCTCCTCTTCGATCAACTGTGCCACATCGATCTCGGTGCGCTGTCCCTCTGCGGCCCGGGGGCGGACAATCAGACGCTCGCCACGCCGGACAAGCTGAGGACCGGCCACCGCCCGAACGAGGCGGAGGGAGAAGCCATCGATCACCATCTCTAGCTCTGTTCCAGCAGTAAGACCGAGCCGCTTTCGCACCTCGGCAGGGATAACCACGCGCCCTGCCTTATCAATGGTAGCCGTCATGGACACAGCATACCATGCCGTTCCCATTCCCCTCTCCATCTTGACGGCAGGTCAAGGAGCGGATTCACCCGCTCTCCAACCGCCAAGCTCCAGGCTTGGACCTCCCACAGCCGGAGCCACTCCGCAATCTCAGAGTCCCGAGGGGGCGACGGGCAATTTCTCCGCCACGCTGAGCTGCAACGTGGGGTCGTAGGTTCGAATCTCTTCTGCTCCACCAGGAGCTCAAACAACAAAACCTCAGCTTGACGTTCAGCGTTCGATATGCTAACCTACAATCGTCGAGGAAGTAGCCCGACCGGACCTTGAAGAGTCTCAGTTCGACCCAACGAGGAGGCGGCGGATGGCCATCACTCAAGAAGAGCTCGGCCGTCGGATTCGCAGTGCACGAGAGGCCTGCCGACTGACCCAGGAGCAGGTTGCGGAGCACCTTGGCGCATCCCGCCCAACCATCGCTCAGATCGAAGCCGGCAACCGTGCAGTATCGAGCCTCGAGTTGGACAGGCTCGCTCATCTCTTGGGCAAGGACATCCGCGAGTTCGTAGCCGAGGCTTTCGACGAGGCCGACTCGCTGGCGGCCCTGTTTCGTGCGCAGCCAGAGGTATTGTCCGATCCCGCAGTGGCGGGCGCCCTCCGGGATTGCGTTGCGCTGGGTCGCGAGATCACCAGTCTCGAACGCCTGATCGGCGTCGAGGGCGGAACGGCTGCGCCGGCTGCCTATCCTTTACCGATACCCGGCAATCGTTGGGAGGCGATACAGCAAGGAGAGCGCCTCGCCAGCGAGGAACGACGGCGCCTTGGGCTTGGCGATACTGCGCTCTCCGATCTTACCGAGTTGCTCGAAGCGCAGGGTATTCGGACGGGCGTCGTCAGCCTGCCCATGGATGTATCGGGCCTGACTCTGAACGATCGCAGGGTGGGACTCTTCGTGGTCGCCAACCGCGACCATCACGTACTTCGCCGTCGCTTCTCGTTCGCTCATGAATATGCGCACGTGCTCGCTGATCGAGACCGCTTCGGGCTGGTGAGCCGCTCCTCGGAACGAGACAACCTCACCGAGGTGAGGGCCAATGCGTTCGCGGCGGCCTTTCTAATGCCCGACGACGGAGTCCGACGATTCGTTGCTGGTCTGGGCAAGGGAAAACCGAGCCGTGTCTACACGGATGTCTTCGACGAAGTCGAGAGCCTCGATGTCGAAGGTCGCACGATGCCTGGGAGCCAAACCGTGCAGCTCTACGACGTCGTACAGCTAGCGCACCACTTTGAAGTCAGCCGTATCGCCGCGCTATACCGCATGCGTAACCTACGGCTGATCTCCAAAGGCGACTTTGACCGCTTGAAGGAGCTCGACGACGCAGGCCGCGGCAGGCAGATCGGGGAACACCTGGGCTTGCCGGAGCCTGATCATACGGAGGTCCGCGACAGGTTCCAGCATCGAGTCCTTGGGTTGGCTCTCGAGGCCTATCGCCGAGAGGAGATCTCACGCGGCAAGCTCGATGAGCTCGCGTCCATGCTAGGCCTTGATCGCCATCGCGTCGGCAAGCTCCTCGAGGACTCTGGCCTCGAAGACGAGTCAGTTGCCGCGGAACTTGAACGGTGACAGACCCGCTACTCACGATCGTCGTCTCTGACGCCAACGTCTTGATCAATCTGATGCACGTGGCTCGCTTGGATCTTTGCACTCGCCTGCCGGGTCTCGAGTTCGTCGTTCCCGATCACGTCCGAGACGAGATCACAGGAGCGAACCAACGATCGATGCTCGATAGGGCAGTAGCCGAGGGACATCTGAGCATCGCGACCATTACCGATCCGGATGGCATTACCTTGTTCGCGGAGCTCATACGCCGTCTCGGCCGGGGCGAAGCGGCTTGCCTGGTGCTCGCTGTAAAGAACGGCTGGACCGTGGCATCCGATGAGAAGAGACGATTCCAGCGCGAAGCGGCCGCCCGAATTGGGAAGGACCGGATTATTGGCACAGCGGACATCTTCATGGTCGCGATCCGTGCCGGCCTACTCACCCTCGACGAGGCGGACGCGGACAAGGAAAAGCTCGAGAAGCAACGGTTCAAGATGCCCTTCGGCTCATTCCGCGAGGTAATAGGAGGCGCGTCCAGAAGATGAACCAACGGGCGCTCTTCCTTCCATTGCCATACCGTCGTCAAGCAGCAGTCGGCAATGCTCAAGCGGTTGAACGAGCACCACGTTCGCAACGTGGGGACCGAGGGTTCGAATCCCTTCTGCTCCACCAATCTCCTCCTCTCAAAAGGCGAAGTAACCGTGCCTAATGAACATCGAACCGGGGGCCCTGCCAACCTAAGCGGCATCCATTATCAGCTTCTTCATTCGCTCTTCCATGCGGGTCGTATTCTTGACTTGAGCTTTGACGATTCTGACGAACCGAAATGGTACAAGCTGGTGCTCGAACCTCCAGACGGAGGAGACCTCCAACTTGAGGCTCCCGACGTAATCCATGTAGAACAGATGAAGGTCCGTTCACACGGCGCATGGCCTCTCTACGAAGTCATCCACGAGGTTCTACCTAACCTTTACAGGGCCTTTGCCGATCGGGACCCACACCGCCCCGTCCGCGAGGCTCGTTTTGGGACTAATGCAAGGCGCGGCAATTGGTGGGCGATCGAGGAATTCTTCCGAACACTGGGACCCTGCGGATCTGACCCTGAGCCGCCTTCCGTACACCTGGACGACTCAGATCAGCTCCGGATCAACACCTCTGGACTCAAGGCGAAGATGGCGGAGGCCGGACTACACTTCACAAAGCGAGGACTATTCCGCTACATAGCTCAGATCCTCACTAAGTCCCCAAACCCCAGCCCCGAGGAGGAACGTCGGGTCTGGGAGCTGTTGAGGGCCTTTCGGTTCGAGCGGATGGCTGGCGATAGTGTTAGGGCAGCCGTTCTCGCCCACGTTCGGGGTCGAGTTCTTACAGCAGAAAACACCGAGCTTGTTCTCCTGCAGCTACTTGGAGACTTCCTCGAAAAGGGGAAGGACAGCTCAGGAATCAACCCCCGAGACCTGCTTACGCGCCATGGCTTGGCCGACATCGCCCTCAAGGATCGCGAGATGCTGCTGGAGCGTGGGCGAAGCCTACTCGAACGGAGGCTTGACCAGCGTCGCTACGCTGCCGACCAGGACGTACGTGCTTCGCGCTGGGCTGCAGTACTAGAGCCGCCCGCCGCAGAGGTAAAACCTCTGGTCTTTTTTGGTGAGAGCGGAAAAGGAAAGTCATGGGCTCTCTATGCACGTGCCCTCAGCCTGGCAGAACAAGGCCGACTGGTACTTCTCGTAGATGCAGCCGCAGATCGCAGCACAACCTGCGAGCGAGCGGCGGCAGTCTTCTGTCACGAAGTCTGGGGGCACGACGGACACATCCCCCTCGAACGCTTGCACGAGAGGCTCAAGACCGCCGATCCAGGACATGCTGCAGACTGGCTCGAACTCTTAGTTGATGGAGTCCAGAGCCTCGACTTGGCCGAGCAGCTAGCTTCGTACGATTGGAGCAGTTATGGGATCCGACTCAGCTTCTCGCTTACAACCGGCGGCACCGACTTGCCGGACTCGCTTCATCGAATCTGCCAAGAAAAGAACGTCGCCGACTTTTCCACGCGCGAGCTGCACGACTATCTCCGCCGGCGACTCGACAATCGAGCTTTGCAGGTGCCTTACTCCGAAGGCTCGATCCTGCACCAACCGCTGATGGCCAGTATCTTCTGCGATCTGGTTGGCGACGAAACGGCACCCGTCCTACCGACAAGCGAGTTTCCCCTTCTGGCGAGCTACTGGTACAGATTCGCACGAATTCGACCACTGGCCGTTACAGCCATCGCCGAGTTAGCGGCCCAGCCGCCGGCCGGGCGGGCGTATCCGTGGACAATGCGAACTTTAAGGGAATCGGGAATCGAGGAGGTAGCGGTCCTTTTCCTGATCGAGAAGGGTCTGCTACGACATAGCGCAGATGGTCGGGCAGTAGGGCTTTGGCATGATCGACTCCTGAGCTGGGCGGCCGCCGAGGGTTTGGTCGCCTTGATTCGCGACGGGCAGATGACGTCAGAAGGGATTGTCGAATACTTGAGAGGGCTCCGCAATCCAAGCATTCCCGAAGCACGTTGGGGGCGGCGATGGATGGGCGATGCAGTTCTTGATGTTCTTTGGCTCTTACTCGAGCCCGGAACGGGGTTCAGCCAACTCGTAGAACAAATCCTACCAGAACTTGAGGATGAGCTGAGACCCGAGGCGCTCACTCTCCTCGGCGATCGGGTCGTATCGGTCCTGATTCGGCGTATCCGGAAGGAGCCGAATGACGGCTATTACGAGATTCAGGCTCTCAAAGCGATTCCGTCTTCGGAGATCTCCGCGCAGTCCGTTGATTTGCTCGGGGCCGCCGACATGGATACCCGCCTCGCCGCGGCCCAGATCTTGATAGGCCAGCCAACGCCGGATGCACTCGATGCCCTCTGGTCCCTGCGCTGCGAGTTGGAACGACAGGAACCCCAAGATCTCAACGCTATTCACGTTATTGCCGACAAAGCCCTATCCTCGTGCGCGAGGCGGGCGGACGATTGGGTACGGCACGCGATCCGACATGCCGATCCAGCCTCAGAGCCAGTCCATGCTTTGGTGTACTTGCTTCCACAAATGGAAAATGGCCGACATCTGTGGTTCGAACTCAAGGAGATTATCTTCGTCAAGGTCTCTAAAAAGCAGGAGCGGTGCATAGTAGTCTGCCTTGAGGAGTTTCACGACGCTGGCCACTTGGACTGGCTGAAGGCCCACGCCCGAAGAAACGACCTTATTGGAGCAGCAGCCCGACGTGCTCTCTTCATACTTGAGCCTGGACGGCAGCCCGATCCAATAGAAGGCGAAGCGAGGTTGTTGGGTGTCGGCCGGGGGTGGTGGCTATTACCACACGTCAACGCGGACCCCGCCCTCGCGGAATCGTTTATCGCCAGAACAGTACAAAGCTCCGAGGATCCATGGAACGTAGCTTGGTCCCTTTTGTCTGGCTTTGAGAGTCGAATTGCACCGGAAACTTTGGACCGTTTACTCGATACCACGGCCGAGCTTCTGGCCAATGAGATTTCTGCACCGTCCCCCGATAACAGAGATCCACTTTGGGCGCCGTTTCTTTTCCTGGGTAATGTCAGAAGTTTGCGACTGATCGAGCGATTTGAGGCTCGGCGAGGCAGCGACTTCGAGCTTAAGCTGGGCCAATGGCTATGCCCACTTAATCCTAACAGCGAGCATTACAACCAATACCGCGAAGAAAGAGCCGTACGCACACTCGAACGGACCGGCGGCGAGACACTGACCCAGGTGGCATACTGTTGGCTGCGTGACAGCCGCACATTCTGGGCTCTTGAGAAGGCGATTGAACTCGCCCTTCTGCGGCCTGACGAGCGCACGGCTGAGTTGTTATTCGAGATCGCGATACGCGAAGAAGTGGAAGGGGCCGACTACTACCCTTTCGCCCAGAGGACAGCAATAGGCGCACTTCTGGCTATCGGACGCACTGATCTGGCTGTGCGTGGGGCGATGAAGTGGGCTCTCAAGTTTTCCTGGGAAGTAATCGACCTGTTCAAGGAGTATCGGCCAACCGAAGCTGACCTTCAGCCAGCCCGACAAGTCCTCATGGAGAACGATGAACCGATTCCCAATGTCGTCCTGACGATCGGATTAGGTCGTAGAGTGGAAGATATACCCATCATTTGCCAACTCCTTGAGAGGGCACCGCAAGGATCGGATCTAGCCTTTGCCTGCCTACTCGCCCTCTATGCTATCGGAGATCACTCGGACGATACTGTGCGCGCATTCCTGACCCATTTGAACTCGCCTAAGACGGAGCACATCTGCACCCTCGGCCTTCTAAAGATCCGCACTCCGCACGCACTCGCCAAGCTAAAAGCTCGGCTTGCCGGCCTTAAAAAGGAGCCACTGAGCTCTTCAGACAACGCGGTGTTTATCGCAGTGAATCTTTTGCGAATCAAGGAAGCCCGGCGGGAAGTAGCAGCAATCCTATGGGAGGAGCTTGATCGTCATCGCATCCTATTCGTCGTGCAGGGCAATCTATCGGCCTTCGCTGAACTCGAACGCTCTGATGTGGATGACTGGCTTTATGGGTTAGCCTTTGACGACGAGGATTATCTCGACTTCGGCACTAAAGCTGGTGCCATTCGTGCATTGGCCCACCGAGATACAGTTCGCCCTTTCGACGCCGCGCTCCGACTCATGGAACTAGATGGCGCCAATCGGGAGGAAGCGCCCAGGCTGCTCCTCGACATCGATCCCACCCGTGCGCTCCCGTTACTTCGCGAGCGGCTAGAACTGGAGGATGAAGTCTTAGTGATGGCGGCAATCGGCGAGAATCTCTACGCAATAGGTCAGAGCGCAATTCTTTTGGGTTGGCTTAGAGACCCGTCGTCGAAAGTTCGTGAAGGAGCCTGTATAGCCGCAGAAGTTCTTCCATGGGCTGATGATCTTGCGTGTACCTTGCGGGATCTCCTCTACGATGTGGATTGGTATGTTCGCAATGCTGCAAACCAGGCTCTCGACCGCCTCTGGCACGCCCGTGAGATCGACCGTTTGGTCGACGCGTTTCTAGCAGAAGCCGACGCGACACGTCGTTTGTGCCTACTGGATATCGTACTCGAAGGAGGGCACCCAGGCCTGTGGCAACGGCAGCCCTGGGTTGCTAAGCTATGGGAACATTTTCCCCTAGCCATTCTCCAACGTGCAGCTAAGCGACTGGTTAAAAGGCGCAAGGAAGTCCGAGACGAGCTAAAGAAGCGTAAGCGTCGAGACTAGGCGGCAACGACTCCCTGAATCGTTCCATCGTAAGCGCCTGCGATGTGCACCGTCAAGCAACCGACACTGAGACAACACCCGACGAGTGCCCCTTGGCCTTCGGCCGGATGACGATCTCGACGTCACGATCGAGGAGAGTCACGAAGCGCAGCAGCCGTTCGGAGGAGAAGCGGCTCAGCTTGTAGTTCTTGAGCTCGGAAACGTGTGGCTGTGGAATGCCGAACAACTGAGCCGCACGCGCCTGGCTCAGACGGCGGGCGGCGATCAGCTCGTTCAGCCGCATTGGGAGCTGTACACGCAGCTTCCGCTCACCGGCATCTGCGAAGCCAAGATCGACAAGAACGTCGCCGGTCCCGGCATCGACGAGTCGCTTGGCCATAGGGTTAGTATATCCATATCGGCAACCGCGCCGACGCGAAAGAGAAACAGATGACGATGCAGGTCTGGGATCAATTTTCCTATCGGGTCTTCTGGTCGCCTGAGGACCATGAGTACGTTGGGGCCTGCGTCGAGATGCCAGGATTGAGCTGGCTGGCGAAAACCCCCGAGGCAGCGTTGCTGGGCATCCGACGCGTGACCCGCGAGGGAATCCGGATTCTGGAACAGGACGGCGATCCGGTGCCGAAGCCGATCGCGGCCCATAGCTGAACGGCCTGTGCCAGCACGATCAGCCGCTCCCCCACGAGATCCTGGCGGGCGCGAGCACCGACCGACGAGGTAGCGCATGGCTCAGCGAGCGGTGCGCGGACGACGAGCTTCCTCGACCCTCGCCGGGTCGAGCGCCCCCGCGCCCCTCAGCCGCTCGATGTGTCGAACCACCTTCTCGTCATCCGCGAGCCGCTGTAGCGCGACGTTCACGGTTTCCTTGATCGTGCCGGTGCCAGCGATGCTCCGGGCTCGCTCCAGGAGATCGTCATCAATGTCGACGAGTCGCTTGGCCATAGGGGGCAGTATATGAGGAAGAGACCGGCCGCATCGCTGTCACCTCTTCTCTTGCTGCGGATTGGCTACGTTCGTCACCTGCGAGGAGGTAAGGCGCCAACCATCCTCCGAGCGCACCCAGACATGAGTGAAGGCGAAGGCGCCCGTGATCTCCTTGTCGTTCACGAGGATGGTGCGGTCCACCCGGCCCGTGACCACGGCGGCGGTGCCGAGCGGCTTCACGGTGACGTTGGACGGCTGATACTTGATGTATCGCCAGGCCCCCCGCTTGAAGAAATCCATGTAGGTTTCCTTGCCGGCGATCTGCCCTTCGAAGCCGATGTGGACGAGGTTGTCCGCCATCAGGCGGTCGAACGCCGCGGCGTCCCTGGCGAGGAGCGCCGAGGTGAAGCGTTGCTCAAGGGCGGTCACATCATCCTGACCGGCGCCGAGAGAGCCGAGGAGCACGAGGATCGCGGTCAAGTAGAGCATGTTGGGTCCTCCGCAAGCGAGCGGGCGCCAGAGTCCCAGGTGGAAGCGCCTTAGTCCCGCCCGGACCGTCTTATTTAAGCGTGCGACCACGCCTTGGTCGACGTTAATCTCGTCATGGTCTACGTTGATCACGTCATGGTCTACGTTGATCACGTCATGGTCGACGTTGATCTCGTCTTGGTCGACGTTGATCTCGTCGTGGTCTACGTTAACCGCGTCGTGGTCCACGTTGATCACGTCATGGTCGACGTTGATCTCGTCGTGGTCTACGTTAACCACGTCATGGTCGACGTTAACCACGTCGTGGTCCACGTTGACCACGTCATGGTCGACGTTGATCTCGTCGTGGTAGTGTCCTAGTTTGAATTTCCCTTCCGGTACGGACCCCGTTTTTGCCCCTTCGCGGTCGGCAACAGGGCCACTAGATCCTCGATTTCCCATACCGTCTTCGTGACTCCCGCCGCCATGGCCGGGGTGATTCTCAGGCTCCGGTGAATCCGGCAGAAGTTGTAATGGGCGTGGAACAGGCCGATGGCGGCGGCATGGTTCACCAGCTTCTTAGAGAACGCATTGGTTAGGCGGGTGAACCGGCGCAGGCTCATGCGGATGGTGAGATTCGAGCGCTCCACGTAGGACGTAGAAACATGCTTTGGGTCCGGCTCGCCGATGATGGCCTTCTTCTCGCATCCGATGCACTCGGCGGGGCTGTAGCGCGTCTCAGGGCCGCTCGGCTGCGCCGCATAGATCTTGTTGAGCATGGCGTAGTCGATCTCGCCCACGAAGGCGTCCAGGACCGCGGACAGGTACATCTTGTGACCGTCCGTCGTGAGCTGGACGCGGTTCACAAGGCGCCGCGCTAGATCCTGCATAAACTCCGTGGCGCACCCGGCATCCCGCGAGCCGACCAGGAAGGAAGGCATCAGCTTCGTCTCGGCGTCAATCGCCGTGAACGTCCAGACATCCCCAAAGCCGAAGGTGTCCCGCTTCTCGACGGGGACGTTCTTCTGCTTCGCGTAGACAAAGCTCCAAATCTCGTCTACCTGGAGACGCTTGCAGGGGAGGTTCACCAGCGCGCCGTCCATGTACCGGACGCACGCCTCTCCGATCTCCCGCCACAGCTTCATGACGGTGTCCTTTGAAACGTCGGCCATGCGGGCGGTAGCTCGGATGCCGACACCCTCCACCAGGGCGGACACGATCTGGACTCGCTTCGCGGTGCTGAGCACGTTTGCCATGGGTTGAATCGTATCGGGGATCGACCTAAAAGTCAAGCACAAGATCTAGTTTGCTATTTTGCGCAAACTGGTTTAGTCTAGGTTCATGACTGCTGATCTTGAAGCTTGTCGAACCCCGGGGCAGCTCCTCAGGGGGCTTTTGGAGGTCAACGGCTGGAGTCTGCGGACTTTAGCTCTCATCGTCGGGATGGGCGAGACGGTCGTGAACAAGATCGCTTCGGATAAACAGCCGGTGACTGCCCAACTGGCGCTCGTCTTTTCCGAGGTGTTCGGCGTACCAGCCGAGAAATTCCTAGAACTTCAGAAATCATACGATTTAGCCATGGCTCGCATCGTCGCTCGCCCCGATCCTGGACGCGCAACTCGCGCTCATCTCTTCGGCGGCTTACCAGTATCTGAAATGATCTCCCGCGGCTGGCTCCAGGCGGAGACCGTTCTCGACGTGCCCAGAGTTGAGGCGGAGCTGGCGCGCTTCTTCAGTGTTCCCTCGGTAAACGAGATTGAGATTCTCCCCCATGCCGCGAAGAAAACCCATCTGACTTCAGCGGCGAGCCCTGCCCAGTTGGCCTGGCTCTATCGCGTGAAGCAGATCGCCAGCGATACGCTCGTTCCCCGCTACTCCCCTGCGGCTGTGAGGGAAGCAATCAAGAGGCTTTCGTCCCTGCTCTCGGCGCCCGAAGAAGCTAGGAAAGTGCCCCGCATTCTAAATGAGAGCGGAATCCGTTACGTGATTGTCGAGACTCTTCCGTCAGCTAACATCGACGGAGTCTGCTTCTGGCTGGACGACCAATCCCCCGTGATAGGGATGTCGCTGCGGTACGACCGCATAGACAACTTCTGGTTTGTGCTTCGGCACGAGTTGGAGCATGTTCTTCGCCTGCACGGTCGCACCGCCGTAGCTCTGGACTACGAGCTTGAAGGTGAAAACGCGGGGATCGGCGCAGGCATACCAGAAGAGGAGCGAGTTGCTAATGAAGCCGCCGCGGCGTTCTGCGTTCCACCGGACAAGATGGAGCGCTTTATTGCGCGTAAGGCCCCGATATTCGCCGAGCGCGACATCATAGGATTTGCGCGCACAATAGGAGTGCACCCTGGACTTGTAGCTGGTCAGCTTCAGCGCCGAACGGGTCGCTATGAGCTGTTCAGGCAGCACCTAGTCAAGATCCGCTCCTCTGTAGCACCTAGCGCCATCGTTGACGGATGGGGCGACGTTGCCCCAGTGGGACCATAGAAAGGAGAAGGAAACACCGTGGCAAGCAAGCATCATCAAATGCAGGCGATCATTAGGCAGTACCGTGACCAAAGCGGCGAGGCTGACGTGGACATGGAGAAGGTGGCGTTATTCGCCACCCAGATGGGATGGCCGCTGTCGCTTCCGACCGACCCTATTAAGCTTCTGGCAAAGGAGTTTGCGCGCGCCGCACGAGAAGAGATCAAACGCGACCAAGTGACAGGCAAGCCGTACCGGGTCAACCATGCTTACCACCCGGATGGCAGCCAAATGCCACTGTACTTCGATATAGATCAGGCGCCTAGGTACAAGATGCTAAAGTCGCTTATCAATAGGCGTGAGCAGATGGTGGGCGACGGGCTTCAGCTTAGCTTCGATGCCGATCACTGGAACAGCATCAATCCCAACGAGGAGCCAATTCAGATTCCGCTTGATTTGACAGACGATGTGGAATGGAGAAAGAACGCACCCGACGAAGACGAACTCGCCAGTTAATGGCCAGACTTCTTCCAGCGAGCCGCAGCGGCCACTCTTGCTATTTCTGAGCGCTCTGCAGGAGTAAGTTTCGTCGCCCTAGCCTTGGCGCCTTTAGCACCGCCGAGCCGCTGCTTTGCCCTTCCCGCAGATTCGGGTTCTGGGGCGAACCTTGGGGCTTCCCCGATAGCTTCCTGGAACACCTGAAAGGCCAGCTCGTTCGGATCGCGGGGCCTACGTGGGCGCTTAGGCATGGCATCCATGGTAACACGGGCGGCCGGAGGGAAGATTCCGGCCGCCCGTGCCTGCTACCTGCGGTTGTAGTTGTCGGGGTGGTACTTCTGGAACAGCTCTGCCGCCTTGGGTTGCTCGGGAGAACCGAGCAGCACCTTCTCCGGGTCCTCTTGATCCCAATTGATCCAGAGGTAGACCAGCTCGGCAGCGAAGGACTTGCAAGCGCGTTGCGAGATGAGATGCGCGAGGATTCGCCGCGTTGGGAGGTGCGTCAAGGCGTAGGCGTGGTCGTTCCCTTCCCTTGGACCGTAGACGCTCCCCCGGAAGATCCCAAACCGGCCCGAGACGATGCCCTGCACATCGACCTCCCGATACTGCCAGGGGTGGATCATCATGTCGTAGATGCGCGCCTTGAACGCCCCCTTGCCCCAGGCGAGGGGGAGACGCTTTCCAGACTTCGCCATCTTTTCGAGGTAGGCGTCCGCCGACTGCGCGAGCCATGCGCCTACGGACATGCGCCCGTGCGCGACGGCGGCGGCTTCCCACCGTTCCCGCTGATGGTCTGAGGCGTGGACCGTGTAGGAAAACGTCTTCATGTCGCTCATGAGGACGCCTCTTTCGCCAGCTTGCGCTCGATTCCGTTGGCGATCTGATTCAGGGTGCGGGCCGTGTCTGCGGCGAATTTGGACAGCTTCGCGTCCGCCTCGGATAGAGCCGACTTCTTTCGCTCCAAGCCGATAGAAGCGAGGAAGCCGGTGAGGTGCCGCAGATCGGCCACGGCGGCGCGCAGCTCGGTTCTAGTGCTGCTTTCCGCCCATTCCGGCCAGTCGCCGTAGGACTCCAGGAGCATGCCGTAGAACATCTCCCCGGCCACTCGCACGGCGGCATTGAACCGAGGTTCGGAGATGTACAGCAAGGCCGATTCTCTGAAGAGCGGAAAGCTCTCCCATTCGGCGGGATCGATGGAAGGGGGGACGGCGGGCGGGCTGGTAGAATCCTGCGTCAGCTCGGGCATAGGTGCTCCCTGTGCTCGGGTTAGGTCCGGGCGGGACGTGCTCGCGCTCCGCTCGGGCCGCTTGTTGTTTATGGGGAGGGCGATCCTCCCACCTGGAGAGGACGCTAGCGCAACTCAGGCAGGAAAGGCCGTGTCAAGAGGCCATATTTCAAAAAGGGACACTACCCTCGTCGTGGTCTACGTTGACCGCGTCGTGGTCTATATAGACCGCGTCGAGATTTATATAGACCACATCGTGGTCTACGTAGACCACGACGCGGTCGCGCGCTTAAATAAGCCGGTCCACGCCGCCCGCGGCAAGGGTAAGTCCTTGTTTTGCCGGCGTATAGGGCGCCGCGCCACGGTTTCCGAGGCTCATCCCCCGGTCCGCGCGGCCCTCAGCCCGTCAGAGGACCTTGATCTTGAGCATCCCCGGGATTCCCGCGCGGCCTCAAGGCACAGTCAGACACTGCCGCTGGTGCAGGCTGCGCAGGAAGTCCGTCGTCGCCTGGATCTCCTGGGCGGCCCGGGGGCGAATGGTCACCTGGCCCGGCCGGTTCATGCCCTGGAGGGCTGCCGTGAACCTCGTCGTGTCGAGGGTGTCGAACCTGCGCCCTTCCAACTCGGTCACCCGCGCCTTCAGAGCGGTGATCTCCGTCTGCCTGGAGGCGAGCGTCTGCTCGAGATCCTGGACCCGCGTCGTCAGAACGGCCTTCTCGTCTGTGCACGCCCTCGCCTGAGCCTGGCTGGTGGTGAGCGCGGCGCGGATCGGTTTCGTAAACGCCAGACAGGCCTCCCCATCGACCGGCGGGCACTCCGGCGGGGTACCAGGCGGCGGTTCGCCGGGCTCGGGGGGCGGCTCGCCAGGCCCTCCCTCGACGACGACATTGCGGAGCCGGCAGCCGATGCGGCCGCCTTGCGGCGTTTGCACGGGTTCCGTCCATTCCTCTCCGTCCTTGCGGCCGGCCTCATTCCGTAAGGTACAGGGGAGCGTCGAAGGGCAGCAGCCGGGAGGATCGTTCGGCTGAAGCCTCAGCTTGGAACCGCCGCCTCCGCCACCGGGCTCGATGTCCTGGCAGCCGGGTCGCGCATGGCCGGTGTACTGGAGGAAATCCGAGCACGTGAAGAGCGCCCGTCCCCCGCCGTTGGCGATCATCCAGTCGTACGCCTCCTGCAGGCTGGGATCGCGCGTCAATCCCGACTGGCGAAAAAGCTCCTGGAGAATCGCGAAGCCTTCACCGCCGCCATGCTCGGAGGTGACAAAGGGAACGATCTGCCGGCCCACTACGGTTTGGTCACACTCGGCATACCGGCAGAGGAACCCCGCAACATCGCCGAGGCTGGTGAAGAGAACCGCGGGATCGAGCCGCTTGGTGACATCCGACTGGCCGGCGATCCGCCAGGTGACGGTGACGCCGGGGGGAGGAAAGTACCCTTGGGACGTGATGCTGCCGAAAAACGCGGCGCCCACGGGAGCGGCACGGAGAACCAGGACGCAGAGAACGGCAACAGCGGAAACGACGATGCGTTTCATGATGGTCTCCTTACGGAAGCTTCTCCGCAATTATACCAGGGCGCCGGCTGCTGCCACCCCCAGCATTCCTGGAGAAACAAATCGCTTCCATTGAGCACTCAGGAGTGGTAAAAATGAGGCTAACCCATACGCGAGTGACCTGGAAGTCGCTGTTCGCCGCGAGGAATTTCCGTGAGCGCTGTGCAATCAACATCTTCCATGATCGTCCTCAGCGATCTTCAGCATCCCATTGGTGGCAAGTACCGGCTGAAGGAGCGCCTCGATGAAGGGGCTCTCGGCGTCGTCTACCGCGCCATCCACCTCGGCCTGGAGAAGTCCTTCGCGCTCAAGCTGCTCAAAAAGTCCGGAGCGCCGGCCGCCCTGGCGCGCTTCCGCCGGGAGGCGGTGGCGCTCGGGCGTCTCCAGCATCCCAACATCGTCGTCGTCACGGACTCCGGAATCGACGAGCTCTCCGGCGCGCCGTACCTGGTCATGGAGCTCCTCGACGGGAAACCGCTCTCGGACTTCTGCCGCGAGCACGGCCCCCTGCCGCTCGCCCGGGCGCTTCCCCTCCTGGAGCAGATCGCCGAGGCCGTCGATGCGGCGCATGGCGCGGGCGTGCTCCATCGCGACCTCAAGCCCGGCAATATCTTCGTCGATGGGAGCGCCGATCAGCCGCGCGTCAAGGTACTGGATTTCGGGCTCGCCGAGCTGCTCGCGACGCCCGCGGAGACCGCGGCCTCTTCGCACCTCGGCGAGGAGGATCTCCCCAGCCTGACCTCGACGGACGCTCTCCACGGCACGCCGCTCTACGCCGCGCCGGAGCTGATCCGGCACGGCGAGGCCAGCCGGGCCTCGGACGTCTACTCCCTCGGCGTGATCGCCTACGAGATCCTCGGCGGTCAACCACCGTTCCGCGGCTCGATGGGCGAGGTTCTCATGGGCCATCTCGAAGCGGAGCCTCCCCCGCTCCCCCTGCCCTCCCCGGTCTGGCGCGCCCTGCGGAACGCGCTGCAAAAAGATCCTGCCCTGCGGCCCCGCACCGCCGGCGACGTCGTGCGCGGGCTGCGGAGCGCGGTGCTGGAGGCGGAGCGGGAGCGTTGGAGAGCCGACGAAATACCACGCCGGCTGCGCCTCGCGGCTTTCCTCGCGGCATCGCTGGCCGCACTGGGTTTCTTTCTTCCGTGGCCGCCGGTGCCGCCGGCCGAGCGCTGGCTCGGCGATCTGCGCGTCCGCACCTCGCCGGCGAGGCAGCCGGACCCGCGCATCCTGCTGGTCACCCTGGACGAGGCGAGCCTCGACAGCAGCCCACTTTCCCTGGCCGAGCGGGCGGACGAGATCGGGCGCACACTCTCACGGATCCTCGAGGCGGGAGCGCGCGGCGTAGCGGTCGATCTCCTGCCGCACGCGCGGTGGAGCGCGTCGCCGGGCTTCTCGGACCTGCTCCTGCGGCACGCGGACCGCCTGACGCTCGCCGTGTTCTCCAATCCCGACGGCAAGGTCGTCGGCACCGAGTGCGTGGACGCTCTGACGGCGGCGGCCCTCGGCCCGCAACGCCTCGCCGGGACCTTCGGCTTCGCCAACATGGATGAAGACCGGGACGGCGTCGTCCGCCAGGGAAGGCTGTGGTTTCGCGACCGCGAAAGAGGCGAACAGCCGTCGTGGGCCGCGCAGGCGGCGCGGCGCCTCGGCTCCGGCAAGGCTCGGGAGGACGAAGTGTCCCGAAGATTCTGGGTCGACACACGGATCGATTGGACTCGCTATGCACGCATCTCCTGGCGCCAGCTCCCCGCCGCTCTCGAGCGGAATCCCGGGCTGTTCCGGGGCCGGCTCGTGCTCGTCGGCGGGGACTTCCGCGGCTCCGGGGACGACATTTACCGCATCGCTCATCGCTCCAGCACGGTCTTGTCCGGGCTCGCGCTGCAGGCTTTGATGGTGGACACGATCGGCGCCGGTCTGCCCGTTCGCGATCCGCACCGGATCTTCGTGCTCGCCACCGCGGCCCTGGCAGCCCTCCTCGCCGCGGCCGGGGCCCTCTGCGCGCCGCGGGCGGGCCGAGTCGCTCTCGGGCTCGCCGCGGCGGCGAGCCTCTACATGATCCTGTCGTTCCCGGTTTTCTGGTGGACGGGCCTGGGGCTGCCGATCACGGCTCCCGCGCTCCTCGTCCTGCTCGGCTTCCTCGTTGCATACGTTCTGCGGCGGAACCTTCCTTCACCGCCGGAGGTCTTAGAATCATGAGCGTCCTGAGCAGGAGAAGATTCGGCGCCCTCGCCGCGCTGTCGTGCGGTCTCATGGTGATGGGGACGGCCGCGGCGAACGCACCCGTCGCCATCGTCTATTCGCTGGCCGGCGAGGCCTCGCTCGCCGCTCCCCATGCGGCCCGCCGGCCGCTGCGGCTCTTCGATCGTCTGGGGGCCGGAACGACCGTGCAGGTCGGCCCGGGCGCTCGCCTGGCACTGGCGTTCGTGACCGGACGCCGCTACGAGCTGGGCGAACGTTCCCGGGTGACGCTCGGTGCGAAGGACCTCGCCACTCGCAGCGGGCCCGTGCGCGCGCTCCCCCGCGTTCCTCCACTGCCCCGCATTTCACCGATCGCGGCGAAGGACCGCCCGGGGGCAAAGGCCGGAGCTGTGAGGATTCGGGCGGAAAGCCTCACCGACCTTTATCCGGACCGCGGCGCGACGGCGTTGGCGGAGAAGACCGTCCTCCGCTTTCAACCGGTGGCGGCCACCCGCGGGTACCGTATCGAGGTGCAGGATGATCGGGGTCGCAGCGTCTTCGCAACCGAAACGGCCGACTCTACGGTGCGTCTCCCGGCAGGGATCCTGCAGCCGGGCCGGCGCTACCGCTGGTGGGTCTCCACGGTGGAGCGCGCAGGCCCCGTGGCGCGCGGGGAAGCGGAGCTCGTGACCTTGCCGCAACGCACGGCGGAAGCGAGAGAGGCCCTGCGCCAGGCTGTCGAAGCGGCGGCAGACGGCTCTCTCCTCGCGCTGTTGGCCGAAGTCGATCGCAGTCTCGGCCTGCTGGCCGAAGCCAGGGAAGAATTCCGGGCGGCGCTCCAGGAATCCCCAGGGGACACCACTCTGGCCGAAACGCTCGGCCGGCGCCCAGACCCGCCATGAGGAAGCCCCATCCCGCGATCTGGCTCAGCCTTGGGCTGGTGGTGGCCTGCACCGCCGCCGGCGTCCGGGGGCCTCATGAGGAGAACGTTGCGCGAGCCCCCGGCGTTCTCGTCGAGGAGGTGGCCGCGGAATCGCTGGGGGCTCGCGCGGGCCTGCAGGCCGGCGATCTCCTGGTCTCCTGGTGCAGGGCGGCCTCGCCGGATGGACCCTGCCTCGCCGCGGGGAGATTCGAGACCCCCTTCGATTTCGAAGCGATGGAGCTCGAAGAGGCGCCGCGAGGCGGCGTCAGGATCCTGGGAAAACGCGCCGCGGTCGGCACCGCCTGGGTTCTTCTTCCGGGCTCCCAGTCGATCAAGGTCCGTCCCGTCCTCACAGAGGATCTCCTGGCGCTCTATGAGGAAGGCCGGAGCCTCGCCGGAGCGGAGCAGTTGGATATGGCGGTCGAGCGCTGGCGTTCGGCAGCGCGCGCAGCCGGGCATGCCGGTGACGGCCGGCTCGCCGTCTGGTTCCTGTTGCGGGCCGCCTGCGCCCTGGCCGAAGCGAGGAAATGGCCGTCGGCCGACGCACTCTTCAGTGAGGCAGCGGAGCAGGCACGCCTTCCCGGCGCGGCGAAGCTGGACGCCTGGATCGCGAAGGTCTGGGGAAAGGCCTTTCAGCGGCGCGGCTCCTGGCAGGAGGCGGAAGACCTCCTCCGCCGGTCGCTGGACCTCGACCGGAAAGCCGACCCGCAAGGCCTGGCCGTGTCCTGGGACCTCCACACCCTCGGCACCATGGCGGCCCAGCACAGCGATCTGAAAGCGGCCGAAGAGCATCTCCGGCAGGCGTTGGCCATCCGGGAAAGATTGGCCCCGCGCAGCCTCAGTCTCGCCGCGACCCTGATGAATCTGGGCAACGTGATACAGCTCCGGGGAGACTTGGCCTCCGCGGAGGACACGCTGCGACGAGCCTTGTCGATCCAGGAGGATCTGGCTCCCGGAAGCGCGGAAATCGCGGGCACTCTGCTCAACCTGGGCAGCCTCGTCGGCGCTCGCGGGAATTTCGCGGAATCGGAGGAGCTCCTCCGCCGCGCCAAGGCCATCTACGAGAGGACCAGGCCCGAGAGCCTCGAGCTGGCCAAGGCCCTGAAGAACCTCAGCGACCTCGCCGCCGACTCGTACGATACGGAAACCTCGGAGTATTTTCTGCAGCGAGCCCTGGCGATCGAAGAGAAGCGCGACCCCAGCGGCGCGGGCCTGGCGATCACCCTGGAAAACCTGGGGCTCCAGGCACTGGACCGCGGGAACCTGGAGAGGGCCGAGGAGTATCTCCGGCGTGCCTTGAGCCTGGAGGAGAAATTGGAGCCGGAAGGCCTCGCCTTCGCGCGCGGGCTCAAGAACCTCGGCGTCGTCGCTCTCCGGCGGCAGGATTGCGCCACGGCCGAGACCCATCTCCAACGTGCCTTCGCCATCCAGCAGCGGCTGAGCCCCGGCAGCCTCAGCGACGCCCAGACCCTGGAAGCTCTCGGCGACATAGGCCTGGAGTGCGGAGACCTGGCGGAGGCGGAAGCTCGCTACCGGCAGGCGCTGGCCATCCGGGAAAAGCTGGCCCCAGGCACAGCAGGCGCCTCATTGCACAGCCTGGGCTTGACACTCCGGCGCCAGGGCCACCCGCTCGATGCCATGGAGGCTCTCTGCCGGGCCATCGACGTTTCCGAAACCCCATGGGAGCGCAGCGACAGGAAGGAAACGCAAGAGGCGAGCCTCTTCACCGACTGCCTCGCGGCGCGGGTCGAGCTCGGCCAGGTGGCGGAGGCTTTCCACGTCCTCGAGCGGGGGCGTGCCCGCGCCTTCCTCAAGCAGCTCGCCGAGCGCGACCTGCTGTTCGCCGCCAATCTTCCGCCGGAGATCGCCCGCAGGAAAACGGAGCTCAACCAGGATCTCGAGTCCGCCCAAGGGGCTCTGGCTCGCCTCAACCCGGCTCAGGACGCGGCCGAAATCGAACGCCTCCTCAACCGCCTGCGGGAAATTCAGGACCGGCAGCGGGAGCTGACCGCGCAAATCCGCAAGAGCTCTCCCCGCCTCGCCTCTCTGCAATATCCCGAGCCGCTCGACCTCGCCGGCGCGCGCCGCATCCTGGATCCGGAGACGGTGCTGCTCTCCTACGCGGTCGGCGAGGAAGAGAGCTATCTGTTCGTGGTGCAGCCGCCCGAGCTCGCGGGCCCCGGCCTCGCGGTCTTCCGCATTCCGGTCGGCGCCAAGCCATTGCGGGAAGCGATCGCCTCGCTCGACAACCTCTTGCAGGACGCCCGCTCCGATCGCGCGGCGTTGACTGCCCAGTCCAGGAAGCTCTACGCCTTGTTGATCGGACCTGCCGAGGCTCAGATTGCCGCCGCGAAGCGTCTCCTCGTCTCGCCGAGCGGTCCCCTCCACACGCTGCCCTTCGCCACGCTGATGCGCAAGGACCGCTACCTCGTCGAGTGGAAACCGGTTCATTTCGTCCTCTCGGCGACCGTGTACGCGGAGCTGAAGAAAGCGCGGCGCGCGCCCGCAGACCTTACGCGAGGCCAGGTCGTCGCCTTCGGCGACCCGGTCTATCCGCCGCTGCCCAAGGACAGGAATGCGGCTCCGGCGGCGACGCTCGAGATCCTCACGGCGGCCAGCCGCGGCCTCTCTCTCGAGCCCATCCCGGCCACCCGGCGGGAGGTGGAAGGAATCGCCAGCCTCTATCCGCAGGCAGAGACCTATCTCGGCGGCGAGGCCACGGAGGAGAAGGCGAAATCTCTCGGCGCCGAGGCGCGCCTCGTCCATTTTGCCTGCCACGGCCTGCTCGACGAGCGTTTTCCGCTCAACTCCGCGCTGGCGCTGACCATTCCCGAGCATCCGGCGCCGGGGCGGGACAACGGCCTGCTCCAGGCCTGGGAGATCCTGGAGAGCGTGCGCCTGAA
The DNA here is from genome assembly GCA_044868005.1 of Thermoanaerobaculia bacterium. Classification (GTDB taxonomy): domain Bacteria; phylum Acidobacteriota; class Thermoanaerobaculia; order Multivoradales; family UBA5704; genus DATARR01. Next base: position 31,283 of record JBIOVX010000017.1, read on the forward strand.
CGCCGACCTGGTGACCCTCTCGGCCTGCGACACGGCGTTGGGAAGGGAGATGGGCGGCGAAGGCCTCGTCGGGCTCACGCGCGCCTTCCAGTATGCCGGCGCCCGCACCGTCCTCGCCTCGCTGTGGAGCATCTCCGACCTCTCCACCTCCCGCATCATGCAGCGCTTCTACGGCTATCTCCGCGACGGCAAGTCAAAAGACGAGGCCTTGCGGGCGGCGCAGATCGATCAGATCCGCGGCAAGTCCGGCTCTTCCCATCCCTTCCACTGGGCGGCTTTCGAGCTGTTCGGCGATTGGCGGTAAGGGTAGGCTTGCCGTTTCATTTTTGGGACGGGAGAGCTCCGCGATGGGTTCAGAATTGAGACGCCTGCCTGATCATCGACCTTTGACCTGCGGGATCCTCGTCGCGCTCTCCTGCTGCTTCAGCACCGCGATCCTCCTGGCGGAAGAGCCAGAGGAAGGAGCCGTCGTGGAAGAGGTGGCTCCGGGCTCGGCGGCCGCGAGGGCGGGCCTGCAACCGGGGGACGCGATCCTCTCCTGGTCGCGAGGGGACGGGCTGAGCGGCCCGGTGCGATCTCCTTTCGAGCTCCCTCCGGTCGAGATCGAGCAGGCTCCCCGCGGCGCGGTCGTCCTCCGAGGTGCGAGGGAGGGTGCGAGCGCGGAATGGACCCTGCCGCCAGGCTCCTGGGGAATCAAGGCGAGGCCCACCTTCCCGGAGCCGCTCCTCGCGGTCTACCGGCAGGGCCGGGACCGCATCGCCGCCGGAGACCTCGCGGAGGGAATCGGAGACTGGCGCTCCGCCGTGGAAGCCGCCGACCGCCGGCAGGATTCCCTCCGCGCCGCCTGGCTGCAGAGCCGTCTGGCGCGGGAGCTCGCCGGCGCCGCCCGCTGGGCCGAGGCGGACGAGGCTTGGGAGCGCGCCGTCGCGCGGCTGGAGCCGCCCGGGCCCGCGGCGGCGCAACTGCTGCGGCAGTGGGGCGAGTCGTTCCAACGGCGCAACCTCTGGGACCGTGCCGAAGAGTGTTACCGCCGGGCGCTGGCGCTCGACGCCGCGGAGAGCCTGGCGGCCGCCTGGGACCTCAACGCTCTGTCGCGGCCAAGGTCCGCCAGGCCTCGCCGCGGACCTCCGTCGCCGGCCGGCGAGCCGGGCGCGGCCCAGCCCGAGGTCCGCGCAGCGGTAGCCCGCGGCCTCTCTCTCACGCCGCTCCCTTCCGCTCGCGCAGAGATCCTCGAGATCGCCGGCCTCTACCCTGGGGCGCGGACCTTCCTGGGCGCCGAGGCGACCGAAGAACGGGCCAAGTCCATGGGCAAGGACGCGCGCTATCTCCATTTCGCCTGCCACGGGCTGCTCGACGAGCGATTCCCTCTCAATTCGGCCCTGGCCCTCAGCATCCCCGAGCGTCCCGCCGAAGGCCAGGAGAACGGCCTGCTCCAGGCCTGGGAAGTCATCGAGAGCGTGCGCCTCGACGCCGACCTGGTCACCCTCTCCGCGTGCGATACGGCGCTGGGAAAGGAGATGGGCGGCGAAGGCCTCGTCGGGCTGACCCGCGCCTTCCAGTTCGCCGGCGCCCGCACCGTCCTGGCGTCGCTGTGGAGCATCTCCGACGATTCCACCGCTGGCTTCATGAAGCGCTTCTACGGCTACCTCCGCAGCGGCAAGCCGAAGGACGAGGCGTTGCGGGCGGCGCAGATCGATCAGATCCGCGACAGGTCCGGCTCGTCGCATCCCTTCCACTGGGCGGCGTTCGAGCTGTTCGGCGACTGGCGATGAGCCTCGCCAGGACGCTGACCGCCGTCTGCATGCTCCTCTTCCCTGCTGCTTACGCCGCAGAGATCATCCCCACCCTCGAACCCGACCTCCTCGCGCTCTACGAGCAGGGGCGGCAACGGATCGCGTCCGGGGACCTCGACGCGGGCGCGGCGCTCTGGCGGTCGGCCATCGAATCCCTGGAGCGGCAGGCCGCGTTGCAGCAAGCCTCCTGGCTGGAAGGCCAGTTGGCGAAGGCGTTCGCCGCGGCCGGGCGGTGGCCCGAGGCGGACGCGGCCTGGGAGCGGGCGGCGCTCCGAGTCGAGCCGCAATGGGCGCCGGCTGCGGTGCAGATCCTGCGCGCGTGGGGAGAGGCGCTGCAACAGCGCAGCGCCTGGGATCGCGCCGAGGCGTGTTACCGCCGGGCTCTCCGCCTGGAGCCGGAGGACAGCCTCGAGGCGGCGCGGGAGCTCAGCGCCCTGGGCTACATCGCGCGCCGCCGAGGCGACTTTGCGGACGCCGAGGGTCTCTTCCATCAGGCCTATGCCATCCGCGACAAGCTGGCTCCCGGGAGCCTCGACCTGGCGTCGAGCAGGAGCGAGCTCGGGATCCTGGCGGCGATCCGCGGCGAACCGGCAGCCGCGGACGAGCTCTTCTCGCAGGCGTTGGAGGTGCAGCAGCGGCTCGCGGCGGACAGCATCCTGGTGGCCGGGACCATCATCAACCTGGGAAACACCGCCTTGGCGCGGGGCGACCTGGTTGCCGCCGAGGAGCGCTACCGGCGCGCGATCGCCCTGATCGAGCGGCAGAATCCGCAAGACCCCGAGCTCACGCGCGCCCTCAATAATCTTGGCGAGGTCGAGGCGAATCGCGGTGAGCTCGCCTTGGCAGAGGAGCACTACCGGCGTGCGTTGGCCATCCAGCAAAAGCTGGCGCCCGAGAGTCTCCGCATCGCGGGAAGCCTTACGAAGCTGGGCAACCTGGCCGAGCAACGGGGGGATTTCGCGGCGGCCGAGGATCTCCTCCGCCGCGCCGTCGAAATGAGCGAGAAGATCTCCCCTCACTCCCTGGAGTTTGCCGGCAACCTCGCCAGCCTGGGTCGCTGCCAGCGCCGCAAGGGGGACCTGGCGAAAGCCGACGATTCCTTGCGGCGCGCGCTGGAGATCTTTGACCAGCGCTCGGCGGAGAGCGGGACCACCGCGATGATGCGCATCGAGCGAGCTACGATCGCCGTGGAGCGGGGCGACCTGGCTCTGGCCGAGGAGCTCTACGGCCGCGCGCTCGCGTTTCTGGAAAAGCAACAGCAGGGGAGCCTCTCCGTCGCCGACAGCCTGGGGGGCCTGGGGACCATCGCCCTCGCGCGCGGAGACCTGCCGAAAGCCGAGGAGCTCTTTCGGCGCGCGCTGGCCACCCGCGAGAAGGTGGCGCCGGGCAGCGCTCCAGTAGGGCTGTCCTTGAACGACCTGGGGCAGGTTTACCGCCGGTCGGGCGGGCGCGAGAAGGCGGCGGACCACTTCTGCCGCGCCACCGAGGTGTTCGACCAGCAGCGGAAGAAGCTCGGCGGGACCGCCGAGGAGAGGTCCGCCTTCGGCAGCACGACCGCGGAGTCCTACCGCGATTGCCTCGGTGCCCTCGTCGACGTCGGCCAGCCGGAAAGGGCCTTTCAGGTTCTGGAGCGCGGACGTGCCCGCTCGTTCCTCGACCTGCTGGCGGAGCGCGATCTGACGTGGACGGCCGATCTGCCGCCCGAGCTCGCCCGCGAGCGAAAGCTCACGCATGCCGAGTACGACCGCACGCAGGCGGCCCTCGCCCGTCTGAGCGCTGAGCGCGATCCGGCAGAGGTGAGCCGCCTGATCGTTCAGCTCCGGGAGATCCGGTCCCGGCAGGAAAAGATCGCGGCAACGATCCGCCAGATCTCGCCACGGACCTCCGCGCTGCAAGACCCGCGGCCGCTCGACCTGGAGGGCGTTCGGGCCGCGCTCGATCCCGGCACCGTGCTCCTCGCGTGGTCCGTCGGCAAGGAGAGATCTTTCCTCTTCGTCGTCCGGCCGGCAGGAGCGCCCGGCTCAGGCCTCGAGGTCTTTTCTCTTGCCCTTGGCGATCGGGCCCTGCGGGAGCGAGTGGCGTCTTTCCGCAACCTTCTGCAGCGCAGAGGATCGGACTCGAAAACGATCGCCGCACAGGCGAAGGAGATCTACGACGTCCTGCTGCGGCCCGCCGACGCGCGCATCGCCGCGGCCTCGCGGCTCCTCATCTCTCCTGACGGCCCGCTCCACACCCTGCCTTTCGCCGCCCTGGTCCGCAAGCGCCGTTTCCTGGTCGAGGAGAAGCCTGTCCACACCGTCATTTCCGCCACCGTCTACGCCGAGCTCAAGCGTGCGCGTCCGGACACGTCCGGTCCCGGCGAGGAGAGCCTCGCGGCTTTCGGCGATCCGGTCTATCCGAAATCCACTCCGGACGTCCCGGCCGACCTCGAGCTCCGGGAGGTCTTGCGGCGCGGTGCCGTGCTGAAGCCTCTTCCCGCCACGCGGGCGGAGGTGGAGAGCATCGCCGCCCTCTATCCTGGGGCACGGTCCTACCTCGGCCGCGACGCCACGGAGGAGAAGGCCAAAGCCATCGGTCCCGGGTCGCGCCTCGTTCACTTCGCCTGTCATGGCCTGCTCGACGAGCGCTTTCCGCTCAACTCCGCGCTGGCGCTTTCCTTGCCCGAGCATCCAGCCGAAGGTCAGGACAACGGCCTGCTCCAGGCGTGGGAGATCTTCGAGAGCGTGCGCCTCGACGCCGACCTGGTGACCCTCTCCGCTTGCGACACGGCGTTGGGCAAGGAGATGGGCGGCGAAGGCCTCGTCGGGCTCACCCGCGCCTTTCAATACGCCGGCGCCCGCACCGTCCTCGCCTCGCTATGGAGCATCTCCGACGTCTCCACCGAACGCTTCATGAAGCGCTTTTATCGCTACCTCCGCAATGGCAAGTCGAAAGACGAGGCCCTGCGGGCGGCGCAGATCGACCAGATCCGCGGCAAGGCCGGCTCCTCCCATCCCTTCCACTGGGCGGCGTTCGAGCTGTTCGGCGATTGGCGGTGAGCGCGTCTCTCGAGAGCCGCAAGCGGTTCAAATCTGAGACGGATCCCGCTCCGCGAGGTCTCACAAATGAAACCTTGCGCCAAGGCCTTGCAAAGCTGTCCGTTTACTTCGAGTCACTTAAGCCTCTTCCCTCACCTGGTCCGACTTCTGCACCCTCTCGACCAAGCCGGCAGGGATGACAGGCGATCAGATATCTGAGCTTCGTTATCGAGAGAGGGCACGACTACGAAAGGAGAAAAGGATGATTCGGTTGAACAAAGCGCTTTTCTTTGCGGGTATCGCGGCGATGGTGCTGATGCTCAGCGCCGCGCCGGCCTCGGCGTGCGTCAACTACTTCTACGGCACGTCGGGCGACGACGTCATCAATGGGACGACCCAGGAGGATTGCATCTTCGGCGGCGGGGGACATGACAACCTTTGGGGGTCCAGCGCCGATGACTACATCAACGGCGGTGACGGGCCCGACCTGGTGTACGGCGCTGTCGGCTCAGACGAGCTCGACGGCGCGGCGGGCACCGATTACATGGAAGGCGGTTCAAACGTCGATTACATGGAGGGCCGGCATGGAGACGACACCCTCTATGGCGACGAGGGGAACGACTACGTTTACGGCGGCGGCGAAAACGATTACCTGGACGGCGGCAGCGGCTGGGACACGCTCGACGGCATGACCGGCACGGATACCTGCGTCGCGGGAGAATCGCTCACGAGCTGCGAGTTTTAGGTCTTCCTTCGGCCAACCAACGGGAGCGCCTCTGCGGAGGTGCTCCCGCGTTCTCGATTGAGGATCCCATGCCGGCAAACTCTGTGCGCAGCAGATGCTGCCTCGCTCTCCTGATCGCTCTCTCCGCAGCGCCCCTGGCGGCTGAGACTGCCGTCACGGGCACGGTCTTCGGACCTGCGGGCCAACCCCTCGCCGGTGCTCGCGTCGAGCTCGTTCCGGTGCTGAGCAACTTCGAGGCAGGGCGATTGCGCCTCGCCGGGCAGCAGGATCCCCGTCCCGTCGCCCAAGGCAAGAGCGACGCCGCGGGCCGCTATGCCCTGCAGGCCCCCGCTGCCGGCGTATTCAAGGTCGTCGTCCGCGACCTAGGCCGGCTACCGATGCAGTACTCGCCGCTCCTGCTGGTGCAGGATGAGGAGCTCCCACCGGTCTCGCTGACCGCCGATGCCGGCGCCCGAGCGGTCATCCAGGACGCCGCCGGCCGGCCTCAGGCCAGGGCCTGGGTGTTCGCCGCGAGCAGCGACGAAGGAAGGACGCAAGGCCGCGCCGTCGCCGGCTGGCGGGCGGACTTCCGGCTCGGCCTGACCGGCGAGGACGGCACCGTTTCACTTCCCAGGCGGGAGGGAGAGCGGCTGGACGTCAGCGTCTTTCCTCCGGGAGGCGCCGAGCTGCAGCAGCTCGACTGGGCCGGAGGAACGATGACCGTCAAGGCGGGTGAAGCGGCCGTCCACCGCGTGCGGGTGCTCTCCACCAAGGGCGAACCCGCGGGCGGCGTCCTGGTCCGCGCCGGCGGCCTGGCCTGGCCCGTCGGGCTCACGGATGGCGACGGCCGGCTGCAGATTCCTCGTGCGCCGGGACAATCCGGGAAGCTCCGGCTGGTGGCTGCAGACGGCCGGCAGCAGAGCGTGGATCTGCCTGCCGAAACGGCGGATTCCGAGGTGGTCGTCACCCTCGCCGAGCCCGCCCTGGTAGCGGGCCGCATCACCCAACAGGAGACCGGGCAACCGCTGGCCGGCGCGCTCGTCAGTCCGGGTCTCGATCCCGGAGCGTTCGTGCTTGCGGGCGCGGATGGAGGCTATCGGCTGGTGGCCCCCGATCCCCAGGGATTTCCGTTGCGGGTGCAGGCCCTCCTCCGCCTGCCCAAGTCTCTCCGCATCACCCCGCCCCACGTGCGAGCGGGGCGGATTCCCACGGTAGCCTTGACGCGGGCCTCGGCGCTCCGCGGCCTGGTGGTCGATGCCCGGGGGTTGCCCCTCGCCGGCGCCGCCGTTCTCGCCTCCCCCGAGCGGAGCACGGAGCCCGGTGCCGCGGCGGCCCTGGAACGCAGCGCGACCGACGGCTCCGGCCGCTTCGAGCTCCGGCGGCTGCGTGCCGGAACCTCCTATGAGATCAGGACGGTCCGTCCGGGCTATCTGCCGGCTTCCACCAGGATGCCGGCGCCGTCCGGGGACGCGCCGGCCCTGAAGATCGTCCTCGCCGCCGCCCGCGCGGCCCACGGCAGGGTCCGGGATGCTGCCGGCAGACCCGTCTCGGGAGCCGAGATCCGCCTCGAGCCGGCGCTCGCTCCCGGCGTCCGGCGTCCGGCGAAGGAGGCCGACGAGGCGAGCGATCCCTTCGCCGCCCGCACGGACGGGGAAGGCCGCTTCCGGCTCGACGGGGTCCCGGCGGAGCGGGTGGACCTCACGGCCCGCCAACCCGGCTACGCCACCGGACACGTTCGCGGCATCCGCATCCCTCCGGGAGAGGGACCCGCGGATCTGGGCACCGTCATCCTGAAGCCCGGAGCCCGCCTCCCGGGGCGCGTCGTCGACCGCCGGGGCGCTCCTGTAGCGGGGGCCGCTGTCCACCTCGTAGAGAGCCTCGACCATCTGGAGCGGGAGAGCGCGCGGCTCGCGGCCGAGACCCCGGATGCCATGACCGGAGCCGACGGCTCCTTTCTCATCGAGGATCTCCCCCAGGCGACCCCGCTGCATCTCCTGGTGCGCGCTTCCGGCCACCTGCCGGCCGGTGTGGCAGGCGTGCGCGCCCCGGTATCGCAGCCCTTGATCGTCCGCCTCGAGCCGGCCGCGATGCTGCGCGGCCGCGTCGTCGACGAGCAGGGGGCGCCTGTAGGCGGCGCCCGGGTGATGCTTACCTGGCATCCGACCGCACCTGAAAATCCGGACCGGCCGGCCGGATCTCCCGTCAATCGCTCGGACATCGCCGGCCGCGACGGCTCGTTCGAGATCCGGGATGCTCCCGCCGGCCCCGTGCGCCTCGCCGTTTCCGCCCCGGGCTTCGTGTCGATCGAAGGTTTCGAAACCGCGGTCCCCTGGCGCGATGCGGACCGCGAGCTGACGCTCACCCTGAAGAGAGGGGCGATGCTCAGCGGCCGCATCGCCACCACCGCGGGCCAGCCGGTCTCGGGAGCCCGCATCTCGGCCCAGGACGCCGCCGACGTATCCGACGACGAAGGCGCCTACACCGTGCAAGGGGTCCCCCTGGGGCGCACCGAGGTCCAGGTCTTTCACCCCTCCTACAAGCTGTTCCGGCGCGTGATCGAGATCCAGCCGGGCACCAATCCGCTGGACGTCACCTTCGAAGCAGGGCTGGAGGTCTCGGGCCGGGTGAGAGACGGCCGGGGAGCGCCCGTGGCGGGAGCCCAGGTCGTCCTCCTCCGGCAGGCGCGAAGGGACTGGGGAGCCTATCGCGAGCGCACCGACGACGACGGGAGCTTCCGGTTCGCGGCGGTCGCCCGGGGCCACTACCGCCTGACCGCGGGCGGCGAGAGCTACGCCGCGACGGAATGGAAGCAGCCCGTCGTCGTCGAGGACGAGCCCCTCGAGGGTCTGGAGGTCGTGCTCGAACGCGGCGGCACCGTCACCGGCCGGATCCTGGGCCTCGATGCGGAACAGCTCGCCCGCGTGGCAGTGGCAGCCGAGGGCGACGACGGCGAGTCCTTCCCGGCCATGGTGGACGCCGACGGCCGCTACGAGATCCGCCATCTTCCCCCCGGCGACTACCTGGTGCGGGCGGCCCTCGAATCAGGACAGCGGCAGGTGCAGGCCCGGGTGGCTTTGCCGCCGGGAGACGCGGAAGCCGTGCGCGATCTGCAGTTCGTTTCCCGCCTGACCCTCTCCGGTCAGGTGCTCTATCAGGAAGAGCCGCTCTCGGAAGCCAGGATCTCCATCCGCGGGAGCCGTCTGGCGATGGAGCGCTCGGTGGAGACCGACTACCAAGGAGGATTCCGCTTCGAAGACCTGGAGCCGGACACCTATCGGCTCGGCTTGAGCCATTCCCGCGAGCTTCTCGTCCACAACGACATCGTCGAGCTGTCCGCGGATCGCGAGATCACCATCCGGCTCCGGCCCTCCACCGTCAGCGGCTTCGTCACGGACGGGAAGAGCGGGCGTCCCATTCCTCACGCCCATCTCACCCTCCGCCACGTCGAAGGAGCGGAATTCCTCATCAGCGACAGCGCAGGGGAGGACGGCGCCTTCAGCGTCCACCGTGTTCCGGCGGGTTCCTATCTCTTGACCGCGCGTGCTTCCGGCTATTCTCCCGCGGAGCAAGACCTCGCCGTCTCGGCCGGGCAGGACGTGTCGGGCCTGGAGGTTGCCCTCGCGCCCACACGCGGTCTGGAGCTGATGGTCCGTCTGGCCTCGGGCCGCCTTCCCGATCGAGTCCACCTCCGGGTGGTGAGCCCGACCGGCGCCGTGGTCCTCACGGAGACCCGGCCGATCGATCCGTCCGGCAAGGTCGATCTTGCGACCCTGCCCGAGGGGAGCTGGATCCTGCTTCTGAGCACGCCCGGCAGCGCCACCGCCGTGGTCCCGGTCACGGTTCCCGGAGAGCTTCTCCGCGTGACTCTCCCCGGGGCCGGCCAATTACATATCCGAGTCCCCGCCTTGGTCACTTCGGATCTCCGCGCCACGGTGACCTTGAGCGCGGCGGACCAGCCCTTCTGGGTCGTGGGTCCGGGAGGCAGCCTCCAGGACAGGTGGCCGCTCGTGGGCGGCAAGGCGTCGATCGAAGGCGTCCCGGCCGGCCGCTGGCAGATCCGGGTGGAGTCGCCGGACGGGCGGAGCTTGACAAGACCGATAACGACATCGGGACAGGGTGAGATGGAATTGATGGTGGAGTGAGATGGTCCCGGAAATAAGTCCGGCTCGCCCCACCCCTTCCACTGGGCGGCCCCCCGCGAACGCGATCGCTCGGTTTTTCAACGACTTGTGAGCACCGTTGTGCCAGGTGCCGAAATTGCTCTCCGTGGCAGCGAGCGGAAGAAAAACTATCGAAAGGAGGTGATCTCAATGCGCGTCGCGACACACGTCAAAGCAGGAGCCAGGGCCGTAATCATCGATTTGTAACCGACCCCGGTTGACGAGTCCGGCCGGATCTTCGCGATCCGGCCGGATCAGTCGTCCGCTCCGCCGCCCGCGGCCGAGATCCCCAGACTCTTCATATACCGGTGAAAGGTCGCCTTGGTGAGCCCCAGGCTCTCCCGGGCGGCCTTGACGTTGCCGCCGTGAAGCTCCAGACGCGACTGGATGAGCTCGCGCTGGAAGTCGCGCAGAGCGTCGCGCATCGAGCCGTCGCCCAGCAGGGGAGCGGCCTTGGGGTTGGGTTCTCCACGCACGACTTCAGGCAGGCAGCTTTCGATCAGCGCCGGATCGATCCGGGCGCCGGGCCGCGCGTGGATCACGAACAGCGAGCAGGCGCGCGCCACCTCCCGCACGTTGCCCGGCCAACCGTAGGAGACGAGCGCGCGCACCGCCTCGCGGGTGAAGCCGAGCGTCCGCTTGCGGTGCTTGCTCTCGTGGTGCCGCCGGAAGTGCTCCAGCAGCAGCGGGATGTCCCGCGGCCGCTCGCGCAACGGCAGGAGCCGGATGGCGAGCGAGCGGAAGCGGTCGTAGAAGTCCGCCCGCAGGGTTCCCTTGCGGACCGCCTCGGCAAGATCGCGGTTGGTGGCCAGCACGACCGCCACGTCGACCGGGATCTCCCGCGTCTGCCCGACGGGGACGACGCGATGGTTCTCGAGCACCCGCAGCAGATGGGCCTGCGCCCGCAGCGTGAGATCGGCCACCTCGTCGAGGAAGAGGATGCCGCCGTTGGCCGCGCGGAAGAAACCGGGCTCGTCGGTGATGGCGCCGGTGTAGGAACCCTTCTTGTGGCCGAAGAAGCGGGAGGCCGCGAGCTCCTCCGTGATCTCGGCGCAGTTGACCACCACCAGGGGTTTGCGGCTGCGCGAGCTGTAGGCGTGCAGGTAGCGCGCGACGAGGTCCTTGCCCGTGCCTCGCTCTCCCAGGATCAGGATGGGCTCGGGATTCTCCGTGTCCAGGGCAGGGATGTACGTCTCGTGCAGCGCGTGCCGCAGCGCCTCGGTGGCCGCCGAGTCGCCCAGGATCTCCGGCGCGTCGGCGCTCTCATCCGCGGCGGCGAGGAGATCGCGCAGCTCGCGCGCCTGCCGCTCCTGGCGGAAGTAGAAGCCGCAGGTCCGGCCCACCGCCGCCGCGTATCTCGCCAGCCAGGCGCGGTCCTCCTCTCGATAGGCCTCGGTGAGGCCGCGGTTCTGGAAGTAGACCACGGCGAGCACCGCGTCGCGGACCGGATCGCGGATCGGCGCGCAGAGCACGCTGAAAGGACCGTCCTCCAGCGAGGGTGTGCGCGAGACGTCGGCGCGCAGCCGCGGATCCTCGATCAGCTCCGGCTCGCCGGTCGCGATGACGCGTTGGATCAGAGAGGGGCTCACCCCCGGGACGGACTCGCCTCTCTCGCACGCCGCGATCTGTTCCGGGGTGAGCCTGCCGACGGTCTCGATGTTGCGCAGGCGCAAGGGCTCGCGCTCCTCCACCAGCAGGAGCAGGGCCTTGCGGGCGCCGAACCCCCGCGCCGCGGCGGTGAACGAGGCGCGCAGAGCCGCCTCCTCGCCGGCCTCGCTCGCCAGCACCGCCAGGAGCTCGTTCATCGCCTCCAGGAGCTGAGCGTAGTCGCGGCCTTCGGGGGAGGTCGTCATCTCGCCGGCCTCGATGATATGCGATCGAGCTCGGCTCGGCGTCATTCGCACGTCAGCCGCAGCCGCCGCTTGTTGGTGCGCGACTCGGCGAGGGCGATCTCCTTGAGGGTGGGGAAGGCCGCGGGATCGATCCAGCGCTGGCGCAGCTCGGTGCCCCGCTCGAGGACCAGCACCCTGCCCTTGACGGCGAGCTGCTGGCGGAAGGCGCCGAGATCGTTCTGCACCGTCACGTCCTGCCCTTCGACCTTGCAGGCGTCCCTGGGCAGGGTGACGCGCCAGGCGACGCGGCTGGCAAAGGGGCGAAGCACCAAGGGCACGGAGCGGCCGTCGAGCAGCCCGGAGGCGGGCATATCCACCATGTATGGCAAGGGAATCGCCGGCAGGGCGCTTTCCCCGGCGGACACCCCCAGGGACGGCACGCGCACCTTCGCTTCCAGCCTCACGGCGGGCACGCCACCGGCGACCGGTTGCAGGCGGATGCCGTCCACCGTGGCGCCGGCGGGCAGGAAGGCGGCGAAGACTTCGCGCACCACCCGGTCGACGTCCTGCGGCCTGCCGTCGGCGTGCAGCCGGAGAAAGTCGGCGCCGGCCTCGCCGGAGAGGTCCAGGCGCACGGCGCCGCTCGCTTCGCCGCTCGCCGCCAGGTCGAGATCCGCTTCCAGCCGGCGCCCTTCCTCGCCGCTGCGGATCGGCGTCCGCACCAGCTCGGCACGGCCGCCGCGCATCACCAGAGCCTCCTGATCCTGCACGGCCGGCTGCAGCCAGCCGAGCCCGCCGGTCTCCTGCGTGGCGTCGAGGAAGAGGTAGCCGCCGGAGACCGGCGCCTGCTCACCCAGAGCGAGACCGGCGGCGGGCACGGCGACGATCATGTGGTTGAACTGATAGGGCGACGCGAACTCGCGGTCCACCCGGCCTTTCGGATCGAGCCGGATGAGGGCCGGGTAGGCCTCGACGCCGGCCTCGCGCAGCAGGTCGATGAGCAGCAGGGCCTTGTCCTTGCAGTCGCCCCAGAGCCGCCCGACGACCTGCTCCGGCGGGGCGGGACGGAAACCGCCGATGCCGATCTCGACGGCGACATATCGCACCTGCCGGCGCGCGAAGTCGGTAAGGATCTCCATCTGCCGCTCGCGGCCGGCGACGCCGGCGATCAGCTCGCGCGCCTTGTGCCGCACCGGCTCGGCGCCGCGGGGAATCTGCGCGGTCAGCCCTTCGAACCACCGGGCCACGGCTTCCCATCCCGCCGAATCGCCCCAGGCATAGCGCAGCACGGCGCCGTCGTAGGCGATGCCGGGTGCGCGCTCCGGCGGCGCCAGGCGCGGCAGATGGGACGCCGCGACGGTGACCCCGCCCGCCGACTCCTGGACGTCGAGCCCGGGGAGCTCACCGTCGATCCGCCAGCGCCAGCCGGCGCCGCCGCCGTGCACCGAGACGCGCAGCGACTCGACGGGATCCGTGGAGCCGAGGTCCAGGTGGCCCGCCGGGAAGTAGGGCCGCTCGCGCACCTCGAAGTCCACGCTCAGCACCGAGCCCACGGGCACGGCCGGGAAGCTGACGGTGCGCAGCCGCAGCGACGAGTGCAGCTCGCCGGCGCCCGTCACCTGCTGGGTGTCGAGGTCCCGGCGAGACACTTTGAGGACCCTGCCGTCCGGCCGGGTGGCGGTCGCCGTGAGGTCCACCAGCTCGCGGTTCTCGTCGAGCGCCACGGGGTAGGGAGACCAGAGCGAGAAGTCGCCGGGCTCGTCGAGCCTCACCCGCAGGCGCCTGCGCTCGGCGACCGAGCCGTCGGGCCGGATCTCGACGTCGATTGCCCGCTCGAGCACCGTGGCGCCGCGCGCCGGCGCGGCGAGAGCGAGGAGCAGGAGGCTAGCGGCGGACCAGCAGCAGCTTCTGGGCATCGCTCTTCTCCGTCTGGGCGAACAACGAGCGGATGGCCTCGTACTCCTGCGAGGTCGCGAGGGTCTTGCGGGTGACGTCGAGGCGCCGCTTGACCACCACCGAGCGCTCTCCCTGCTGCACCTCCACCGCCAGCGTGCCGGCGGCGTTGGTGACCGCGGCCTCCCGCGGCTTGCCCTCGACGTTCCATCCCTCGGGCCAGCTCAGGCGCAGCTCGACCTCGTCGCGGTCCGGGTAGTTGAACATCACGGCGCTGCGCCGGCTGGTGACGGGCTGCACCAGGGGCTGGACCATCGGTCCCAGCGGCGCGCTGGGCACCACCTCGGCCTCGTCGCCCAGCACCTCCTCCTCCCGTTGCGCCATTGCCCAAGTGACGGTGACCTGGTTCTCGTCAGGCGACTCCAGGGCCTTGATCTCCGAGATCTGGAAGTCGCGGTAGCTCCCGGCGAGCCAGTCTCCCCAGGCCTTGAGGGTCGCCGCCTCATCCTCCCGCCAGTCGATCTTCTCCCAGGCATGATGGCCGGTCAGGCGCAGGGTGCCCGTGCCCCCCAAGCGGCCTTTCTCGTCCAGCGCCAGCACGACCTCGGCGCGCCGCAGGTTCTGGTCGGCCGACGACTCGGGCAGCGAGATCCTCTCCGGCTTCTTGGCGTCGAAGAGCAGCGCCGGCGTGCCGTCGTAGCCGGAGCGCAGCCGGCCGAAGGCCAGGGCGCGGTCGGAGGGATCGAGGAACACGCGCTTGCCGTCGAGGTCCACCGCCACGAACACGGCATCGAACCACTCGGGGTTCGGCAGCTCCAGATCCACGGCGCCGCGGTTGCGGTCCGCGGCCCACACCAGGCGCGAGTCGATCTTGACCGCCGCTAGCATGGCCTGGAGGAGCAGAGCCTTCTCGGCGCTGTCGCCCTTGCCTTCGCGCAGGACCTTGGCCAGGGAGGAGCCTTCTCTCAGGTCGACGCCGGTGGCGGGATCGGTCTCGATCTCATCGCGGACGAAGCGATAGAGGCCGAGGGCCTTCTCCCGCGGCGTACCGGCGGCGGCGATCTCGCGCGCCCGCTTGGCCACACCGCCGTCCTTGTGGCGGGCGGGATCGTAGGAGTACTCGAAGATCAGCTCGCAGACTTTGGCCCAGCTCTCCAGCAGCGGCTCGCGCCCGTAGGCGCCCCCTCCCATGGCGGTCGGCAGCAGCAGCATCTGCGCCGCCAGATCCCGGAAGGGCGGGCCATAGAGGTCGTCCGGCACGGAGGGCAGGTTCTCCGCCCACACCCGGGTCTCGGTGCCGCTGACGTTTCTCTTGGTCTCATTCTGCATCTGCACCTGCTCCGGGGTGCGCCCCCAGGCCCTCGCCTCGAGATTGGAAGGCGCCTTGAAGACGACCTCGGCGTAGCGCACCGGGACCTCTTCGGAGAAGAACCAGGGCTCCAGATAGAAGATCGAGTCGAACCCCAGCGTGTACTGGTAATCGAGGATCGCTCCCACCTGGACGGAGGGAAACGCCACCGCGGTGACGAAGCTCTTGCGGGAGCGGGAGGCCTTGCGCACGAACTTGGCGTCGGAGGGCACGGGGACCACCCGGCCGTCCGGCAGCACGGTGCGCGCCTGAAAGCCGTGGAGCCGGTAGGCGTCGTTGTGCGCGATGGCGATCTCGCCATTGGCCTTGCCTTCCTCGGTGAGGATCTTCATGCGCACCTGCACGCGCAGCGACGAGGCGAGGCTGCCCTGCTGCACCCCGTAACCCGCCAGCAGGAACTCGCCTTTCTTGAACAGCACCACCGCCGGCGCATTCGGCTCGCCCGGCACGGCCGTCAGCGTACGCTCCGCCTCGGTGACGGGAGGGAAATCCGCCGCGGCCGCGGCGTGGAAGCCGCCCGCCAACGGGGCCAGACAAGCTGGGATGAGAAGAAGGCGAAGTACACTTTTCATAGGGGCGCTCCCTGCATCATCGACTACGAATGGCGAATCGTCTGCAAACGTTTCGTGCCGTTACAGCATACCTCAAGCGTTGATCATCGAGGCTCGCGGCGGCGTTCCCCAGGATGGGGGAGCCGCATCTGAGATGAGGGCGGCATTCCCCAAGATGGGGGAGCCATATCTGAGATGAGGGCGGTGCGCCACAAGCTCAGAAATCCCGCCGCAAGCTCGGGGCAGCGTTCCGTCAACTGAGATGCGACGCCCCAAGATGAGGGTGCCGCTCCCCGGGCTCAGAAATCGCGCCGCAAGGTTGGGGCGGCGCTCCGCAGGATCAGAAGGCGTTCCCCCGGATGAGGCCGGCGCGCCACAAGCTCAGAAATCCCGCCGCAAGCTCGGGGCGGCGTTCCGTCAACTTAGATGCGACGCCCCAAGATGAGAGCGCCGCTCCCCAAGCTCAGAAATCGCGCCACAAGCTCGGGGCGGCGCTCCGCAGGATCAGAAGGCGTTCCCCCGGATGGAGGCGCCGCGCCGCAAGGTCAGAAGGCGCGCCGCAAGCTCGGGGCGGCGTTCCGTCATCTAAGATGCGGCGCCCCAAGATGAGGGAGGCGCGCCGCAAGATCAGAAGGCGCTCCCCCAGATGAGGGCGCCGCGCCCCAAGCTCAGAAATCCCGCCGCAGGATGGGGGCGGCGCTCCCCGATCTCAGAAATCGCGCCGCAAGGTTGGGGCGGCGCTCCCTCATCTGAGATACGGCGCCGCAAGCTCAGATGCGGCTCCCCCATCCTGGGGCGTGAGTCCGCGAGCCTGGAGGCGTCGCGCTCGCAGCCGAAGAGCTCCGACTCCAGCAACGGCATGGCACGCCTCTTGAAACTGAATCAAGACGAGGCGGGAGGGCGGCGCGATGGAAACAGCAGGGGTGCTCTCTTGACGCCGCCCACCGTTCTCGGATGGTAGACCTGGTAGGGGCGCAGCTCGCTGCGCCCCTACTCCTTTGTGGGGAAATAACGGCTCTCGTCTACCGGGAGTCGGATTCGAGCTCCAGCTCCAGCTTGATCTCCTCACCCGCTTCCACCTCGAAGCTCCGCTCCTCGGCCTTGCGGCCAGGCCGCACCACCGCTAGAAGGTGCTCGCCAGGGCTGACCGGCAAGCCGCTGCGCATCATCGTGAGCTCGGTACCCGTACCGACGAAATGGCCGTCGAGGTAGACCGAGGCATCCTGGGGATAGACTTCCAGGCGCAGGCGGCCCTTCTGCTCCGCGATCTCTTCCGCCTCGTCCTCCTCATCGCGGTCGTCGGGCCGGTATCCGCGCTCGCGGCGGACGCGGTCCTGCCAATCCTCTTCGTCGTCGTCTCCCGGCTCGCCGCGCTCCAGGCGCTCTCGCCGCTCACGCTCGTAGCTCAGCCGCTCGTCGCGCCGTTCGTGCGACTTCGAGGCGAGATCCTCCGGCCGCACCGAGTCGCCGGGCTCCATCCGGTCATCGAGACTGATCACCGAGCCGGGGTAGACCGAGATCTGGCGGGCGATGGTCTTGAAGCCGTCGAGGTAGAGGACGACGTCGTAGGTCCCCTTCGGCAGCCAGAGGTAGCGCGGCCAGCCGTCGAAGCCGTCCACCTTGCCGACGTATTGGCCGTCGAGGTAGATCTCCGTGCGCGCGGGAGAGACGTCGAAGTCGAGGGCGCCGACTTCGCCGTGGCCGTAGTACCCGGGCTGCCCGTACCCGTATCCATAGGGGGGATAGTACGGATAGCCATAGCCCCACCACCCTCCCCACCACCAGGAGGAGAAGGGCCAGAAGCCGTAGCCATAGTAGCCGTAGGGATAGTAGTAGCCGCCATGGTAGCCGCCGCCGTAATAGCCGCCGCCGTGATGGCCGCCGCCATGATGATCGCCGCTGCTGCCGCGGGAGGGCGGCTGGCGGTGCGGCCCGTTGTCGCCGGGACCTACCGGACGGGCCGTACGCCCCGAATCCGAGCCCGAAGACGAGGACGAGCCGCCGCTCGAGCCGCTCGACGACGACACGTGGGAGCCGATCTCGTGGGCGGTCCGGCCGGCGTCGCTGCTGTCGCTCGGCCGGGAACGCTCCTGGGCGAGGCGAATCGGCGGCGAGAGCTCCTCTGTGCTCGGCACGCTCGGCTCGGCCGCTCCGCCGGTCTCGCTCGGCACGTTCGGTGCGCTCGCTTCGCTCGGCGCGCTGGGTTCGGCTGGAGCGCTGGGCTCGCTCGACACGCTCGGCATGCTCGGCTCGCTGGGAGCGCTCGGGGAGTCGAAGCTGCCGAAATCCACCTCGGGAGCGGTCCGGCCGAAGTCACTGCTGTCGTCCGGCCGGGAGAATTCCTGGCCGGCGAGAAGGGGCAGGCTCGCGAGCAGGAGGGCGGCGGCCGCGAGAGGAAACGCCTTACGCGGGAGCCGCATGACGGCGGGACTCTGGGTGATCATGGGTGCTCTCCTTTTCCATCTCCGCGCCGAGGTCGGACCAGGCGCGGTGAAGACCTCGGATGTAGTGGAACCTCAGTACATCTTCCCATAACTTTGGGGTTCCTATCGGCAGTTTTTGCAAGGCGCGGACCAGGAGCTCCTTGCGCTTCTGAGGAGCCACGGGCGGCAGCGGCGGCGGGCCGCCGGGACCGAGCCCCAGGAAAGACCCGAGCTCCGGATGGAGGCGGTAGAACACCACGGCGCAGTAGCCGGCCTTCTCCTGGCGCGCGGCGAAGCGCGCCAGGTCCGTCGGATGATCGTGCGCCACCGCGGCCCTGGGCTCGTAGACGAGCCGCAACCCGCGCCGTTTCAATCGATAGGAGAGCTCGATGTCCTCCCAGGCCGGGTAGGGAAAGCGCAGGTCGAAAGGCTCCGCCAGCAGCAGATCGCGCCCCAGCGAGAGGTTGGAGGTGTATAGGAAATTGAACGGTACGTCTTCTTTATCGCGGATCAGCGCGTAGCCGAACTGCAGTCCCTGCTCGTTGATGTAGCGCAGGAATGGATTGACGCGCATGCGCCGGTGCCAGCCGGTGTAGCCGAGGACAGCTACGTGAGGATCGTCGCCGCGCTGCCGGTGGGCCGTGCGATGGGCGGCGAGCCATCCTGGCGATGGGACGGTGTCGTCCCCAAGAAAGGCCACCCAGCGGCCGGAGGCGGCGGCGACGCCCGTGTTCCGCGCCGCCGCCGGGCCGTGGTTCTCCTGCACGATGGCGCGCAACGGCATCTGGAACGTCCGGCTGCGCAGCCAGTCGCCGGTGCCGTCCGTCGAGCCGTCATCGACCACCACCACCTCGAAGGCGGGCGCGGCATACTGGAACTCCAACGCCTGCAGGACCTCGGCGAGGACCTCCAGGCGGTTGTGGGTGGGGATGACGACGGAGACTTCGGGTGAAACCATGGAGAGAGATTACTCCAGGCGGCAGGATCAACGGGCCTTCCGATCCCGGATACGGCCGCGGACGGATGGTATGATAGAGATATGGACACCGCTCCTACAGCTTTCCAGGCCGTAATCTTCTTTGATCGGGGGTGGTGGGTTGCTCAGTGCCTCGAGGTAGACATCTGCGTCGCTTCACGGAAAAAGAACGACTTGCCGAAGAAGATCGCGCGCCAGTTGCGTGGGCAGGCGGTTTTGGACATCTCCCGTGGAAAGCGCCCATTCGAGACCTTCCCCAAGTCTCCCGAGAAATTCTGGCGGATGTACTCTGAGGCGCAGCAGGTGAGCGTCGCGGAACTCAAGGAATCCTGGTTCTCTCGCCTCCTCAATGCCGTCAGGGGAATTCCGGAGCTTCGGGCGAAGCTTACCCTCGCGACCGTCTAGTCCGGGTTGGCTAATCCCAGTAAAACCAGCCAGTCCGGGCGATTCAAGCCGCGGCAAATCGCCTCCTGTTGCGCGGGCGCCAGCATCTTCCAGCGGTTGATCCAACCCAGCCTGTAGGTGTTGCCCGTACTCACGTCCTCCAGGTACATCCCCGTACCGGCGAGCAAATCCCATTTGATCTTCAAATCCTCAACGTCCGTCTCCACCCATATCTCCCTTACAAATTCCAGGACGCTACGGTCGCGGGGCTGCATGGGCCGGTCTCACCCCATCTCCATGATCTCGTCGAGACTCGCCTTCACGATCGGGACATCCTCCGGCAGCCATGCTTGAAACCCGGGACTCGCGAAGAGAGTCTGATCCCCCGGGTACGTGGGAACGAGATAGAGAGGAAATCGCTCGAAGATCTCGCGATCGGGACGTTTCCTACGGCCCTGCACGGCGGCGCGCGACTTCGCTGCGCCTTCGAGGTTCCCGAGCAGCCAGTGAAGCGCGCGAAACTGCGCGACCGTGCGCTCGTCCGTGATCTGTGGCGGGGCGGAAGGCGCGGCCGCCGCGCCCATCCCCAGCTTGCGCAGACCGCGGCGCAGGAACTCCCGCGGCCCATACCCTTTCCAGCGGATCTTGAATCCTTCCCAGGTGGTCGCCGGAGGAATCTCGGCATCGTTGCCGCCCGTGTTGGCGATGTGGCCGGCGTAAGGATCGACGCGCAGGATCTCCGCTCCGGGATTGCTCTCCAGGAGCGCCTGGGTGCGGGAGGTCAGGGTGAGCATCACCGCCGGCATCAACCGCTCCCAGAGGCCCGGCTCGTAGTTCTTGTAGGCGGTGAGGAAGGCGTTGCGCTCGAAGAGGAAGCCGCGGTTGAAGAGGCCGAGGAGGTCGCTCGTGGCGCTGGAGCGGTGGCGCACGGCGGCTTCCGGAGCGAAGACGATGCGCTCGCCGCCGGACCACAGGCGCCAGCCGAGGTCGACGTCCTCCAGGTAGGCGAAGTAGGACTCGTCGAAGCCGCCGGCGGCGAGGAACGAGGCGCGGCGCACGAGCATGTTGCCGCCGCAGGCGAAGGGCAGCTCCTCGCCCGCCGCCGGCAGGCGCGCCGCGGCGAGCGGCCGGCGGAAGTCGAGCTGGAAGGCGTGGCCGTCGAAGGTCATCACGCCGCGGCCGAAGTCGAGCCGCTCGCCGTTCCAGTCGACGATCTTGCCGGAGACGGCGGCCACGTCGGCGGGGGAGGCGGCCAGCGCTTCGACGAGCGCGCCGAGCCAGCCCGGCTCCGGACGGGTGTCGTTGTTGAGGAAGGCCACGGCGTCGCCGTCCGCCTCGGCCGCCAGCCGGTTGTTGCCGGCGCAGAAGCCGAGGTTGACTGGGCTCTCGACGAGCCGCACGCGGCGATCCCGGCCCCAGCGCTCGCGCATCCAGGCGGCGGTGCCGTCCGTCGAGCCGTTGTCGAGGACGAGCACCTCCCAATCCACTTGGCGGACCTGCTGGGCGGCGAGGGCTTCCAGACAGGTCTCCAGATGCTGCCGGCCGTTCCAGGAGAGGACGGCCACCGAGACCTTGCGAAGGGGAGTCAAGCGGTCCCTTTCCAGACGCGAAGCTTGCGGCGCAACCGGAAGGAGAGAGGGTCCGGCGGCGCCACGGTGGCCGGCCGCGCGGCGAAGCGCTCCTTGGTGGCGTCGACGGCCGGGGCGCGGCAGAAGCGGACGAGAGGCGCCAGCGCACGGTCCCAACGGAAGGCGGCGGCGAGCTCGCGCGCGCCGGCGCTCCGGGAGCCCGGCTCGTCGAGCGCCTCGGCCATGGCCCGCGCCAGCGCCGAGGCATCGCCGGGCGGCACCACCCAGCCGGCGCGGTGCTCGGCGAGGAGGCGGCTCATGGCGCCGCCATCGCTGGTCACCACCGGGCAGCCGGCGGCGATGGCGTCGAGGAAGCGAGTGCGCAGCGAGAGGCGAGCCTCGAGGCTCGGCCGGTGGGGCGCGACGAGGAGGTCCACGTCCCGCAGCAGGTCGTACCGCCGCTCGGCCGGTACCCAGTCGAGGACCTGGACGCGGCTCCCCCACCAGCCGAGCGCGCGGCAGCGGGCCTCGACCTCGGCGAAGAGGCGCTGCGGCGTGCCTTCCGGATTCGGATTGCGGATCAGCAGCAGCGTCCAGACGGGCCGGTCCAAGGCGGCGAGGGCGTCGAGCAGCGTCCAGGGGTCGTACCAGTCGTAGAGGCCGCCGAAGAGCAGCCGCGCCTCGCCCGGCGCGCGGGGTGGCAATACGGGCCGGTGAGGAGGCAGCTCGTCTGGCACGCCGAACGGAACCGGCGCGATCAGCGAAGCGAGGTCCGGATCCTGCGCGATCCGCTCCGGATTGACCCGGCCGAGCGCCGTGAGGAACCCCAGATAGAAACTCCGCTGTTCCTCCGAGGAACAGAGAAAAAAGTCGCCGCGCGACATCTGCAGCGTCCAGGTCGCGTGATCGTTGCGGTACGGATCGAGCCCGAGCGCTTCGAGGTAGGCGAAGTTCTCGATCAGCCAGGGATCGTAGAGATCGATGGCCACCGGCAGATCCGGAAGCTCCAGGAGGAGATCGTTGGCGAGCTGTCCCTGCGCCACGGCGCCGTCGCAGTCGGCGAGCAGGGCGGCCAACCGTCCTCGTTCGAAGGGCCGGATGGCGACCTCGCCGAGCCCGCCCAGCGGCGCCGTCTCCTCCGGCGGCGCGGGCGAGACCAGGACGACGTCGATCCCCTCCCGCGGCAGCCGCCGGGCGAGCTCGAGATAACGGATGCCGATCCCCGCCATGCGAGGCCGCAGCGGCTCGCTGGAGAGGAGGGCGATGCGGGTCATGGACGAGAATCCCCAGCCGGTATGCCCGCAGAGGCCTCACCCCCTGTCCCCCTCTCCCTGACGGGCGAGGGGGGACGCTCCACAACGGGCGTTGCCAATAGGAGCGTTCGGATTCGGCAAGACTCCTTCGCCTGCGTCCCCCCTCGCCCGTCAGGGAGAGGGGGACAGGGGGTGAGGCCTCCGCGGGCATACCGGTCATGCCAAGTGAACCTCACGATCTCCGTCTCCCCCACCATTCATGAATCCGCCACGCTCGCGTCGATTCCATCTCGCGGATCAGCCTGTTGAGCCGTTCGATCTCCGCATACGTGCGGCCGAGGTGCGCCGTCTGGTCATCGACGGCGGCGCGGAGCTTCTTTTCCTCGTCATGGAGACGTTGGATCTCCAGGTCGATGCGTCCGCGATCCTCCTTGTAGCGCTCCAGGTCGCCGCGCAGGGACACGGCCTCGCCGCTCGCCGCATGAAAACGCTCCTCCCAGAGGAAGCGCTCGCGAGAGAGGGCGTGATGATCCTGGACGAGACCGGCCAGGTCGGAGCGCAGCCGCTGGAGCTCTCGGCGGGCGCCGGCCCCTCCTTCCCGCTCGGCCACCAGCTCGGCGCGCAAGGTATCCACCGCCCGCGCCAGCGCCTCCGGCTGGAGACGGCCGGCGTGCTTGGCGAGCACCCGCGCCTTCACCGCCAGGAAGTCGGCGCGCTCGCGCGGCCGCTCGCCGAACACGTGATGGCCGCCGCCGCGGAAGTGGCGGTACTCGCAGGTGACGCGCGCCAGGTGATGGAACGCGGTGAGGGCGGAGAGGCGGATCAGGAAGTCCCAATCCTCGAAGAACGGCAGAGAAGGATCGAAAGGGCCGGCCTCGGCGAACAGCGGGCGCTCGACGAGCAGGGTGTTGAAGGGGATGTAGTTGTCGACCAGGAGGACGTCGGGATCGAAGTCGCGGCTGTAGGGGAGGCGCCGCTCGCGGCAGGTCCAGCCATCGCCGTCGAGCTCGTAGACGGCCACGGCGGCGTCGGTGTAGGCGACGCGCACCCCGGCGGCCGAGACCAGGCCGGCCAGGGTGGCGAGATGCTCGGGCGCCGCCAGGTCGTCGTCGTCGAGGAACGCCACATAGTCGCCGGTCGCGGCGGCGATGCCCGCCTCGGCGGCGGCGGCGCGCCCGCGGTTCTCGGCGAGATCCACGCGGACCACGGGCAGCGGATAGCCGTCCGGGACCGCGGGCGGCTCGCCGCCGTCGTTGACCAGCACGACCTCGGCGCGGCGGTACTCCCCGGCGGCGAGGCTGGCGAGCGCCTCGGCGAGGAGGCCGGGGCGGTCCCGCGTGCGCACGACGACCGAGATGCGCGGTCCTTCCCGCACCTCGTGGATCTCGGGCCGGCCGCCCAGGTGACACACGAGCTGGGCCGGGCTGCGGGTGGTGAAGTCCCCGACCTGCAGGCGCCGGTAGCCTTCGGCCAGCTCCACGCCGGGGTCGAGCGTCAAGGTGCGGAAGCGGCGCAGACCGGAGGCGGCGTTCCAGTAGGGATGCCGCTCCTCCTGGCTGGCGTAGACGGCCATGGCCTCGGCGAGCCGGGGCGCCTCGGCGGAGACGTCCACCAGCAGATCGGGATGCGCGGGATGGTTGACCTCGTAGAGGAGAACGCGCAGGCTGCGCAGGAGCTCCTCCTCCGCATCGCCGGGACGCAGCGGGCTCAACAACCGATGAAGCGCGGCGAAGGCGGCGCGGTGATCGCGCGAGGTCTCCAGCGGCGAAGGTGCCAGCAACAGCTCGGGGCGCTGGCTGAGGAGGGCCCGGCGAATGCCTTGGACCGCTTCCTCGAGACGGCTGTCGAGCGCGCCGTCGGGCAGGCCCAGATGGTCGCAGCCGGCGAGGCCGAGGAGCTGGCAGACCCGGGCTCCCTCCTCGCGCCGGCGCCGGGCGTAGGCCTCGCGGTCGGCGATCTCCTCGCCGCCGCCGGCGCCGTCGGTCAGGAAGAGCACGCGCACCGCCGCACCCGCCGCCGCGAGCTGCGCCAGGAGGCCGCCGCAGCCGAGGACCTCGTCGTCGTAATGGGGCGCCAGCACGAGGGCGCTGCCGGCGCGCACGCGCTCGGTCCAGCCGGGAGGTTGGAGTGTTCCGTTCACTGGATATAACCGAGAGCGCGCAAGCCTCGCTCGGTCTCCGGCTGGGCTGCCATCCCGGCCGCGGGCACGCGGCGGTTTCCGGGCAGCCACAGGCGCAGCACCGGGCCGGCAGGAGCGGCGGCGGCCGAGGCGGTGAGGACGGCGATGCCCGCGGCACCTCCAGCATAGACCATGCCCCGGCCGATGCGGACGGCGACCGGCCGGCCGTCGTCGAGCCGCGCCTCGACGGACCGCACACCGGAAGCTTCCCCGTCGAGCAGAAAACCCTTCGCCAGCGCCTCCGCGCCGAGGTCGAAGCGTACACGGACGCCGTCGAGCTCGACGCGGTCCTCGTCGCCCAGGAAGTACGAGACCCAGCCGGACGGCGGCCGGTCGAGCACGATCGAGCCCCGCAGACGCGAAGCCGGCGGCAGACCGGAGGCGATGACGCGCAGCCCCGGCAACTGGCGGTCGAGCTGGCGGTCGATGATCGGTTGGAGGCGGCCGATCTCTTCGGGCGCGGCGGCGGCCCGGTTGCTCTTCTCGGCGGCGTCGCGCGCGAGCTCGTAGAGCTCGACGCGCCGCAGCCGCTCGAGATCGAGGCTCCAGAGATGGGCCTGGAGCGGATCCGACGGCGCATAGGGGGTGCGCGGATTGAACAGGATGAGCTTGCGGCGGTCGAGCACGGCGGCGGCCCGCAGGGGACCGATCATCATGTGCTGGGCGAAGGCGGCCAGGCGCGGCAAGGGAGCGTTGCCGGTCAGCGCCGGCATCAGATCGACGCCCTCCCACGACGGGTCCGCCTCGCCGCCCGCCGCCCGCACGAGAGTGGGCGCGAGGTCGAGCAGCCGCACGGTGCCGCGCAGCCGCGAGCCGGCGGGAATGCGGCCGTCCCAGCGCGCCAGCAGCGGCACGTGGATCTGCTCCTCATAGAGAGTGAAGCCGTGCTTCCAGCCGCCGTGATCGCCGAGCTCCTCGCCGTGATCCGCCGCGAGCACCACCAGGGTGTTGGCCATCACCCGCGGCGGAATCGCGTCGAGCAACCGGCCGATGAAGCGGTCGGCATAATGGATCTCGCTGTCATAGAGGGCCTTGAGCTGCTCGGTGTCGCGCCGCGGGTGCGCGAGCGGAACCTTCCCCGCGTAGACGCCGTGCACGTGGCCGCCGGTGATCTGGCCCCGGTAGTCCGGCAGGAAAGGCGAGCGTCCGTTCACGATCTCCGGATTGTCGTACGGATCGTGAGGATCGACGTAATGGACGTAGAGGAAGAACGGCGCGTTGCGGTGCGCCTCCAACCACGGCTGCACCCGCGCCGTCAGGTCCGCGGCGTCCGGCTGCCCGACTCCTTGCCGGGCGGAGAGAGAAGGCGGGCTGTAGAAGGTGGCAAAACCGCGCGCGAACCCATTGCCCGCATGCAAGGTCTTGTTGGCGAAGAAGCCGCCGGTTTCATAGCCGAGCTTCGCCATCGCCTCCGGCAGCGCCTGGGTGCCTTCGGGAATGCCATAGGTTGTCGAATCGTGGCCGAGGATCTCGCCCGGATAGCGGCTGGTCATGAAGGAGACGACGGAGGGCAGGGTCCACGGCGCCTGCGAGTAGGCCTCCTCCACCACCGCGCCGGGCTGCGCCAGCGTCCGCGCGAGATTGGGCGAGGTCTCGCGGCGGTAACCGTACGGCGTCAGATGGTCGAAGCGCAGCGTATCGACGAGGATGAAGATGACGTTGGGCCGCTCCCGCTCGGCGGCGGCCGACATTGTCACCGGCCCCCAGGCGACCAGGTTGGAGTGCAGGTGCTCCGGGGGGAGGCCCTCCAGGACCGCATGGAACTCCAGGGTGACTTCACGCTCCGCCCAACGCGAGAGGTCGGCCGTGAAATCGAGCCACTGGGGATGCTGCCGCTCGGCGGTCCAGGCCACGTCGAGCACCTCGCGATCGCCGCCGCTTCTCGCTTCCACCCAGGCGCGCAAGCTGCGGATGACCTGCCAGGCTTCCGGGAGGAGCTGCACGCCGGCGTGCAGTTCCGCTCCGGCCGGGATGCGCCCGCGCCACCGCCAGGTATCCTGCGCGGTGAGCACCGCCGTCCGGCGCTCGCCGTCGAAGGTGAAGGGGACGACCTCCGGAGGACGGCGGAACCAGAGGCCGGCATCCGCGGAGGCCTCCCCCAAGGAGAAGCTCCGGGCGTTGACGGTGTCGAGCAGCGAGAGCTGGCTCGGAAGCGCGCGGCCGGAGCAGCCGGATAATCCCAGGCCGCCCAAGCCGCTCAGGGCGAAGCAGCCGAGAGCCGCGAGGCGCTGGAGACGCGGACGCCGGATCAAGCTCGCTCCCCGTTGCCGGGACGCCGGCGGCCCTGCCTCCAATGGCGCCAGCGCAGGGCCAGCACGTCCCGCAGCATGCGGAAGGAGTCGGTCAGCGGATCGACTCGCGAAGAGGGCGAGTCGGCCCAGCGCACCCCGACCTCGACCACGCGATAGCCGCGCCGGCGGGCGAGCCACACCAGCTCGACGTCGTAGGCGAAGCGCTCGATGGTGAGCTCGGAGAAGAGGCGGCGGGCCACGTCGCCGTCCAGCAGCTTGAAGCCGCACTGGGTATCGCGCAGGCCGCGCACGCCGGCGAGACGGACGATGAGGTTGAAGATGCGGCCCATCATCTCGCGATAGTAGGGCTGGTGCTTGACGATCTCGGAACCGGCAACGGCGCGGCTGCCGAACACCAGCTCGGAGTCCGCCAGCCGGGGCCGCAGCTTTTCGAGCTCCTCGATGGGCGTCGAGAGATCGGCGTCCGTGAGCAGGACCTCTCGACCCTGGCTGGCGAGGACGCCGGCCTTGAGCACGGCGCCCTTGCCGCGATTCACCCCCTGGCGCAGGACGCGCACGCCTTCGCCGGAGAACCTCTCCGCCACCTCCGCCGTGGCGTCGGTGCTGCCGTCGTCGACCACCAGCACCTCGTAGGCGGTGCCGTCCCGCCGCAGGTAGTCCACCACCTGCCGCAGCGTGGGATCGAGACGCGTCGCTTCGTTGTACGCTGGGATGACAATGGAGAGATCCATGGCGGGCAGTGCGGGATTATATGGGGTCGTGATCCTCGACGGCCTCGACGCCGGCCAACTGGCCGGCACGCTCGCCGTGGCGCACCGGCTGCTGCGGGACGGGGGCAAGGTGCTGATCCCCGGACCGCCCGCGGATCTCGATCCCCGGCGACTCGTGATCGCCCTCTCGGAGGCTGGGTTCGTGATCCTGAAGCCGCCGCGGGGAGCGCCTCCCGAAGAAGCGTTCCTGGCCCGCCGCGACAGCTTCCTCGTCCGCGAGTACCGGCAGGGCGACGAGGCGCAGATCCTGCCGATGTTCCATCGCAGCTTCCACGTCGAGCGCAGCCTCGCGCGTTGGGACTGGGAGTATCGCGAGAACCCTTACGGCGGGCTCAAGATCAGCGAGGCGTTCAGCGAGGACGGACGGCTCGCCGCTCACTACGCCGGCTATCCCGTGCGCTTTCACCGCGAGATCGATGGCGAGCGCCGCACGTTCCAGGCCCTGCAGGTCGGCGACACCATGACCGAGCCGTCCTTTCGCCACGTGGGACGCGGACCGACCAGCCTGCTCGGCAGGACCGTCCGCCACTACTACGCCCGCTTCTGCGAGGCCCAAGTCGACTTCAACTACGGGTTCAACACCGGCAACATCCAGCGCTTCTCGCTGAGCTTCGTCGGCGCCCGCCGGCTGGAGGACCTGCCGTTCCACGTGCTGGACCTCGCCAGGCGGCCTCTTCCCGTTCCCAATGCGTTCCTCTCGCGGCTCGCCGGGTACAGAGTCGAGCGGATCACGCATTTCGACGAGCGTTGGGACGGGTTCTTCCGGCAGGTGAGCGGCGCCTACCGATTCTTGATCGAGCGCGACGCCCGCTACCTCGAATGGCGCTACGCCCGCTGCCCGGACATCGAGTACTTCCTCTACGCCCTCTTCCACCGCGGCAGGCTCGCGGGCTGGAGCGTCTTCCGGCGCAAGGGGGACCGCCTGCTGTGGGGCGACGCGCTGTTCGACCCCGGCCGTCCGGGCGCGGTCCGGCGGCTCCTCGCTGGAGCTCTCGCGGATCCGCAGCACCGCGAGGTGAAGACGGTCGAGGCCTGGATCACCGGCCGGCCCGCCTGGTGGCGCGAGCGCGCCGAGAGCCTGGGCTTCGAGAGCCGGCCGGAGCCGGAGGACCTGGGGTTCGTGTTCGTCCCCTTCAACGTAGACCCCGAGGAGGAGCTCCGCGCCCATCTCTACTACATGATGGGCGACAGCGATCTGTTCTGACTTCAGTCCGCCAGGTGAAAGCGGCGCATGCGGCTGAATCCGGAGACCGCGCCGGCCGCGTTTCGCGCCTCGATCCACCAGTAGTGCTCGTCCCGGCCGTAGAGGCGGTCCGAGGTAGTGAGGATCTCTGCCGAAAAGCTCGCCCTGAGGACGCCTCCCTGAACCGCTCCGGCGTCGAGATCGAAAACCGCGCCGTTGATCCTGGTGACGAGGATCATGCGGAACCGCACGTGCTCCCCGGAGGGCACCGCGACTTCGGCGAAGTCCCGGCCCGGCTTCACGGCAGCTCCCTCCGCCGGACGAAGAACCTGGAATTCGGGGAGGGCCGGCGGCGGGGGGACGAAGCGCCGCAGCGCACCCTTCTGCCACTCATAGACCGGGCGCCCGGCCGCCGGCAGCAGCTCCGCGCCGGAGAGAGGAGGAAGGGGATAGAGGGAGACCCGCTCGCGGACGAACGGCGGATGGACGGAGTCCCAGAGGCCGTAATGGTAGACCTGCGCGATGGGCACCTGGGCCTGGTTCAGCAGGAAGTAGGGATAGCGCGTGACGAACATCTCCTCGTGCCCGTGCGGCCGGCCGGCGCGCAGCAGCTCGCTCTGTATCCGCTGAGCGGTACGCCCCGCGGCGATGTAGGAGTCGACGTAGCCCGCGAGAAGAAGGCTCCAGAGGACGGCGAGGAGACCGGCCGCCGCGGGGGCCAGATGCCGCCACGGCGGGCGGGTGGCGGCGAAGGCCCCGCGCGCCAGGAAGGCCACGCTCATGGCGGCTCCCGCGGCGGCGAGATACCAGTACCTGCCGTTTCCGGGCACCGACGGGCGGAAGGCGAAGGGAGCCTGGGCGAGGAGGATCCAGATCCAGGAGAACAGCCAGCGCCGAGCGTGGCCGCCGTCGAGCGAGCGACCGCGGAGGAGCCAGAAGGCGGCCGGCGCGGCCACCAGCACGGTGCACGAGACGATGGCGGTCCAGGGTCCCGGCCATCCGTCGTACACCGGCAGGTGGAGCTGGTGAATGGAGGTCGCGAGATCGCCGGCGACCTGCCGCAGGTGCGGCGCGAGGAGCCGCTGACTGTACTCCTCGTAGCCGCCGACGAACACGCCGAAGATCACCTTTCTCAGCAGGAAGTAGAGTCCCAGGACGCCAAAAAAGGGTAGATATCCCAGAGGGCGGCGCGCCGTCTTCGTCCGCACCGCCCCGAGATGGTCGTACGCGGCGAGCAACACCGGCAGCACCGCCGCCGCCTCATAGGAGCCGAGGGCGAGGACGAAGAGCGCCAGGGCACCGCCCCACGCCGCGCTGGAGCCGTCCTCCCGGAAACGCTGATAGGCGAGCGTCGCGGCGAGCATGAAGAACGCTCCGAACAAGGTGGCGAAGCTGGCGCTGAACACCACGGCGTTGGGGTGGAGCGGATAGAGCGCGAAGAGCAGGGCGGCGGCGAACGGCGTCATCGTCTTCCCCGGCCCATCGAGCGTTCGGCTCAGCCGGCGGACGATCGCCCAGAGCAGCAGGGTGTTCGCCATGTGCGCCCACAGGTGGACGGCGTTGTAGCCGAAGGGCCGGCCGCCGAACGCCGCGATCTCGAGCCCGTAGAGGAGCGTCGAAACCGGCCGGTAGAACCTGACCACCGAGATCTCCAGCCACGGAGCCATAAAAAGCGAACGGAGATCCTGCCACGGAGGGTTTTCGAACAGGAAACGGATGAGGAGATAGTCCTCGCTCGTGAACGGCCGGCTCAGCGCCCGCCCATAGAAGACCAGCACCGAAGCGCAGAGGACCGCCGGCGGCAGGAGCCTCTCCCACCGGCCGCCGGTCATGCGTCCGGCCGCCTACCAGTCATGCTCGTGGGTCTTCTGGAAGATCGTGTCGTGCGGCGCGGACCGCTCCTCCTCGGGCCGGCCGTTCGTGTAGTAGTAGAAGGAGACCGACTTGCGGCTCGTCCCTTCCGGGCAGGCGAGCGGCGCGGGGTGGCCGTGGTAGGAGAAGTCCGTGGTGCTGAAGACCACCGTGCGGTTGAACACCGGCAGGATCTTCTGCTCGCAGCGCGTCATGTCGCGGTTCCACAGCTCGAGGTGCCCGCCGTACTCCTCTTGCCAGTCCTTGTTCAGGTAGACGAGCAGGTTGAGCCGGCGGTCGAGCTTGAGGAGCGGGTGCCAGTTGAAATCCACATGAACCTTGAGAAAGCCGCCGGGCAGGATCTGGTGCGGCCCCGCGCCGCCGTAGTAGGGGTCGGGGATGAGCCCTTCGATGCCGGTCAAGGCCTCGAGAAACCGCAGCACCGGCACGGAGTTCATCTCATAGAGGAAAAGCTGGAGGGCGGGGCGCAGCGCCGACTCGTGCCAGTAGCCGAGCTTCTTCTCCGTCGCGTTGTCGAACCGCCGCCACTCGATCTCCTCCGGCCGCGGGAATTCCGCGAGGATGGTCTCCAGGGTCTCGGCCGGGAACAGATTGTCGATCACCGCGTGCGGGAAGGGGCGCGCGGCGACGTAGCTCGCGTGCAACGCCTTCGGGTCGGCCAGGAGCTTCATGAGCCTCAAGTCTAACGCGACAGGGAGCCCACGGCGGTCATCGCCGCGGCGTCGAGCTCGATCTCCAGCGCCCGCAGGTTCTCGGCGATATGAAGGGGATCGGTGCTGGAGGGCAGCGGCGCGAGGCCGCGCTGCACGTTCCAGCGCAGCACGATCTGTGCGGGGGAGCACCGATGCCGGTCCGCCAGCTCCGCGAGCAACGGCTCGGCCAGGAGCCCCGCCGCCGAGAGGGGCGAGTGGGCCATGAGGCGGACGCCCCGTTCGCCACACCAGCCCACGATCTCCGTGTTCGGCTGATAAGGCGAGCAGGCGATCTGGTTCGCGGCCGGCAGCTCGGGCCCCAGCGCCGCGATCTGCGCCGGCGCGAAGTTGCTCACCCCGACGTGGCCGGCGAGGCCTCGCCGTTCCAGGTCCCGCAGGGCCGCCCAGGTCTCCGCCGGCGGCACGTCGTCCGTCTCGATGTTCCCCTCCGCGTCGCGCGGCAGAGCCCGCCGCTCGAGCTCCTCCCAGCCGGTTTCCTCGGCATCGACCAGCGGACCCCGATGCCGCCAGGCCTCGGGCGCGTGCAGGAGGTAGAGGTCGAAGGCAGCGAGGCCGAGGCGCAGCAGCGAGCTCTCGCACGCCTGCCGCAGCGCCGCCGGCCGAAAGTTGGTCCGCCAGACCTTGCCGACGATGAACAGCTCGGCGCGGGGAACGTGGCGCAAGGCCCGGCCCACCGCGCGCTCGTTGCCGTAGAGCTCCGCCAGGTCGAAAAGGCGGTAGCCGAGAGCCGCCGCCGTGTGCGCGGCGCCTTCCAGGTCGACGCGTTGCCCGTGCGCACGGAACGGCGAGCAGCCGAAGCCGATGGGCGGCAGCTTCATGGCGCCGGAAGCCGCAGCCGGTCCGCAAAGAAGCGGGCGAGGGCCCGGGCCGTGACCTCCGGGCGGAAGGAGGCCGCCGTGCTGCGTCCGCCGGCGCGCAGGCGATCGAGAAGCTCGCTTTCCTCGTCGAACCGGTCCACCAGGTCGCAGACCCGCTCGACGAGCGCGTAGATCTCCTGGTTGGGAAAGACGATCGCGTTTTCGCCGTCGCGCAGGAAGTCGCGGCCGCCGAAGGCCTCATAACAGACGGGTATGCAACCCGCGGCCATGGCCTCGGGGACGGTGGTGTTGAAAGCTTCGTGCGAGTGGACATTGATCAGAAACGTGGAGGTCTGCATCAGCTCGGCGACCTCGCGGTGGGTCATGCCGGTGAGCAGGACGAGCGGCCACTGCGGCCGCCGCGCGAGCTCCTTGGCGAGCAGGGCGCCGGCGATCTCCTCGTCGGGAACCGCGGCCAGGCGGTAGGCCTCCTTGACGGCGAGGAGGACCCGCCGCTCGCGGGGACGCGGATTCGCCTCGAAGAAATACGGCGCGATGAACGGCGGCACGACGTCGGCGGCCAGGCCGAAATGACGCTCGACGACGCCGGCCACGCGCGGCAGCACCGCCATCGCCGCCTCATAGCCCAAGGCGGCGTAGTCGACCCCGCCCGCGAGACCCCGCACGACGAGGAAACCGCCCTGGACGAAGACCACCCGCCGCCAGGGATACCGCCGCACCGCCTCGCTGGCGGCGAGGACCTCGGGCACCACCACCACGTCGCTCGCCGAGGGCGCGAACCCAGGCTGGTCGAGGTAGTGGACCGGCACCTCCAGCTCGCGCCAGGCCGGCCGGTATGGCGCATGATGATGGAGCACGCACGCCTCGTGGCCATGCTCGCGCAACAGCCGTACGTGCTCGTAGAGCATCCCCGTGCCCCAGCTCGGCGCGGGATGGTCGGCGACCAGATAGTGGATCATGCTAGCTGGTGAGCGCGTAGATGCAATGGCGGCAGATGAAGTCCGCCGGCGCGGGCTCCATGCCGTAGACCCAGCGCCGCAGCAGCGACATGCGCGGGCCCGAGAGGATGGCGTCCAGCGGCTCCTCGTGGAGATCGCCGACGACGTAGCGGTCGTGGTAGTCCTGGCAGCAGAGGACGCACTGGCCCAGTGGATTGATGTGCACCCACTGCACCGGCCGCGACCCGGTCTGCTCACAGCCGCACAGGCGCTGATGCCGGCCGAGGGGGTGCAGGCCGATAGGCACGGCGCCCGCGCGGTCCATGACCTCGTAGAAGTGCACCTGGAAGCGGCTGCCGCCGAAGCGCTCGCGGATGGCTTCGAAGTCCTGGCGGTGAACCTCGTCGCCGGTGCCGAGCACCGCGACGTCCATTTGCGGCGCCAGCGGCTTGTCCTTGAGGTAGTCGAGATGCCGCAGGACCAGGGGAAGGTGATCGCCGCCCCGATCGCGCCGGTACCGCTCGCGGTCGAGGGTCGAAAGATTGATCGAGAG
Source organism: Thermoanaerobaculia bacterium (assembly GCA_044868005.1). GTDB lineage: Bacteria > Acidobacteriota > Thermoanaerobaculia > Multivoradales > UBA5704 > DATARR01. The sequence continues at coordinate 64,504 of JBIOVX010000017.1, forward strand.
ATAGCAGAGCCCGCCCATCTCCAGGATGGCGTCCACCCGCGCCGGCGTCAGGCCCGTGGCATTGGTCAGCACGGCCGGAGGCAGGCCGTAGCGCTTGAGCACGCGCACCTGGTCGAGGAAGTGCTTGTCGGCCGTGGGCTCGTTGTAGTGGATCATCGAGACGCCCTCGATGGTCGCGCGGTGGGCCGCGAGCTGCGCCACGATCTGCTCGTAGAACTCCATGCTCATGAAGTGGTCCTCGCGGCGATCCACGGAGACCGGGCAGAAGTAGCAGGCCTGATTGCACACCGTGCTCGCTTCGAGCGACACGTACTTGAGCCGGAAGCGCGCGCCGAGATCGGCGGCGGATTCGACCAGCCACCCGGCGGCGAACAGATCGGCGAGCAGATCGCCGGGCAGCTCGCCGGTTCTCTGGTGGCCGCTCCGCAGCTCGTGCAGCTCCCGGAACCCGGCATCGCCGCTGGCGAGGAAGCGCTCCGTCAGGATGTTGTAGATGCGGTCGGGGCCGAAATGGAGGAACGGCTCGACGACCAGCCGGTCCGCCGTGGGGACGAACCTTTCCGTCCTCCCTATGAGCTGCTCGATCATCTCAGTTGCCAATATACGGATCTCCGCCCCCGGCCGTCGCGACGAGACTATATCGCAGCAGCTCGCGCCCCGCCGCATCCACCACCTGCAACGCCAGGGCTCCCGCGAGCCGCTCCGCGACCTCCGTGGGCAGCTTCCAAGGAGCCTTCAGAGGTGCGGTGAGCCGCTCCGCCGCAGCGGGAAAACCGATCGGGTTGGGCGAGACCTCGACCCAGAGAGGAAAGGGGAGGCCGGCCAGGTCCACCTCGGCGCAGGCGACGCGCGGCACCGGCGCCCGCCGCGGCCGGCCGGCCAGCCTCTCCAGAAGAGCTGTGAACCAGCGGCTATAATGCCGCTGGCGAAACCGCCGGGCCGATTCCTCGAACCAACCGGCCGACCGCGGCTCCTGAATGGCGCTCTGCGCATAGAGGTGGATGGCCTCGGCGGCCGGCACGTAGCGGGCCGGCAGGCCGAGCCGGGCGGCCCGGCGCAGCCAGTCGGTCTCCTCGAAGTAGAGGCGGTAGCCTTCGTCGAAGGGTCCCGCCCGTTGCCAGGCGGCGCGCGTGAAGGCGAGCAGGCTGCCACTCAAAGCATGGCTGGCCACCGGCCGCGCCGCCTCCCAGTGCCGGCGGGCGTGACGGCGCCAGCGCCGGCGGGCGCGCACGGCCCACCGCTCACCGCGCGCCGCGAGCAGAGAGAGCAGCTCGGCGGTGCGGCTGCGCTCCTCGGCCGGCGGCAGCAGCATGCGGCGGGCTTCGTCCCAAAAGAACCGCGGCCCGGCGATCGCCGCGCCGGCGCTCAAGGCGTCCATCAGGGCGCCGAGGCAGCCGGGGAGGACCCGCACGTCCGGGTTCATCACCACGATCCGTTCCGCCCGCGAGCGGCTCACCCCGAGATTGACGCCGCCGGCGAAGCCGAGGTTGGCGCCGGGCTCGAGGCGCTCGAAGGAGAGGCTCGCGAGCCGCGCCCGGTCCGCGTCGTCGCTGCCGTTGTCGACGAGGATCCCCTCCAGCTCGAGGCCGCTCTGACCGGCATCGGCTCGCAACGCCTCCACCGCCGCCGCCGCCAGCTCCGGCGTGCGGTAGTGGACCAGGATGACGGCGATGCGCATGCGCCGTTCAGACCCGCGCCAGGCTCCTGGGACGGGCGGAGCCGCGCGCCGCGTCGAACTCCCAGGCGTGACCGGCCCGGATCAGGCCGAAGGCATAGGTGGGGCTGTGGACGGTGAAGGCGTTGGCGAGCCGGCGCTGGTCATAGACGTGAAGCCCCCCCTCGTCGAGCAGGAAGATGTACAAGGTGAACTCCCCCTTGACCAGCGGCAGACTGGGAACGCGGAGCCGCGCGGCGTAGCTCCGCTGGCCGGTCCGCGGCGGCAGCCCGTCGAGGTGGGTGGCGAAGGAGCAGACCTCGAGATCGTCGGCGCGATTGATGCCGACGCCGAGATGGAAGGCGAGCCCGGGATCCTCCGTCTGCCACTCCACCTCCACCTCTAAAGGGTCGCCGTAGCTGTAGAGGAAGTCCCGCTCGGGCTCGACCAGCCGGGCCGAGACGATACGCGCCGGCAATGCCCTGGCCTCGGTCGAGGCCGGCGCCGCCGCCGCCGCGGCCTGCGCGCTCTTGGCCACCAGGAAGTTCTCGTACTCGCGCACCACCTCGGCCACGGCTCCGAGCGCCTCGGGGCGTCCCTGGCGCAGCCAGAGCGCCCGCCGGCAGAACGCCGAGACGTAATACATGGCGTGCGAGCAGAAGAGCAGCGTGCCTCCCGAGTCGACGAAGAGGCGCAGGCGGTCCATGCACTTCTTCTGGAAATAGCCGTCCCCCACCGACAGGGCCTCGTCGATGATCAGCACGTCCGGCTCGACCTGGGTGGCGATCGAGAAGCCCAGCCGCATCGCCATGCCGGTCGAGTACGTCTTCACCGGCTGATCGATGAACTCCCCCAGCTCGCTGAAGGCGACGATCTCCGGCATCTTGCGCCGCAACTCCTCCTGCGAGAGGCCGAGCATGGCGGCGTTGAGCACGACGTTCTGCCGGCCGGTGAGCTCGGGATGGAACCCCGAGCCCAGCTCCAGGATGGACGCGATCTTGCCCCGCACCTGGAACGCGCCGGAGGTCGGCGCGGTGATGCCGGCGAGGATCTTGAGCAGCGTGCTCTTGCCGGCGCCGTTCTCGCCGATGAGGGCCAGCCCTTCGCCGCGCGGCAACGTGAACGTCACGTCCTGCAGGGCGTGGAACGCCCGGTGGCGGCGCCGCCGCGTGATCGCCTCGCCGAGGCGGTCCCAGGGCGTCGCGTAGACCTTGTAGGTCTTGGTCAGCCTCTCGGCGGTCACTACCGGCTCGTACATCGCCCCGATTGTACCTCCCCGCCAGGCTGGCGACGGACGCTCAGCCCTGGAACGGGAAATCCGGCGGCAGCCGCACCATCTCGAACAGCGAAGCGACCAGCTCACCATTCTCCCCTGCGCGATGCGGATTGTAGAACTCCCAGACGGTGCGGCCGTCCGGGGTCACCTCGAGCGCGCGCCCGTTCTCGGACTCGGTGATCAGAGTGTTGCCATTCGGCAGCCGCTGCGAGGAGCCCAGGGTCCGCGAGAAGAGGTCCACCTCGGGCGTGCCGCCGTACTGCCAGACGATCCTGCCGCTCACGGGCTCCATCTCGATCACCCGCGACCGTTCGCGGCTGGCGCCGGTGTTGTCGAACACCAGCAGATGGCCGTTGTCCAGGAAGGTCGGCTGGTGCTGGTGCCGCCAGCCGCCGGCCTTCGCCCATACCACCGTCCGGCGGTCCGGATCGAGGACCGCGACGGTGTTGAGCATGAACACCGAGATCAGCAGGTTCCCCTTGCGGAAGGCCGGGTGGAGACCGACGAAACGGCCGTCCAGGACCTCGAGGGTGTTGGTGTGGAAGATGTCCCCCTGGCGTTTCCGCATGGTCTGCACCAGGTTGGCGTACGGCGAGCTTTCGAAGCACTCCAGGATGGAGATCCGCCGCAGCAACCGTCCCTTGGGGCTGAGCACGGTCACGAAGTCCTCCAGCACTCCCCGCTTCCGATTGATGCGGGGAATGACCTTGCCTTCCCGATCGAGGACGTAGATGAGGCCTTCCTCCGTCACGAAGAGATCGTGATGGATGCCGCCACGGTAGGCCCAGCGGACGCGGGAGCGGGCGTCCAGCTTGACGAGCCCCTGCCCCTCATAGATGGCCAGGAGATCGCCGTTGGGATAGAGATAGGCGCGCCGGAAGTACTCCAGCTTCGCCATCTCGGGATCCTTGGCGAGGTCCGGCCAGAGCCGGCGGAGGGGATACCGCCAGCGGTGGAGGGTCTTCCCTGCCATGTCCATGAGCACGGCCTCCGCCGCATGGCCGGAGACGTAGAGGTTCAGTCCCCGATAGGCGGCGCCGGCATCGCGCTCGGCCACCACCGGGCGATCCTCAGCCGTTTTGTAGCCCTGGAGATAAGGGAGCGCCTGGACGTCGGCGGCAGCGTCGGAGGGCGGTGCACCGGAGGCCGATCCGCGGGCGACGCTCCACTTTCCCTGCTCCGGAGCGGCGGCCGGTTCGGGCTGAGAGGTTGCAGAATCGTCCGCGGCGGGCGCCGGCGTGACGGACGGTTGAGGTTCGCGGCAGGCGGCGAGCAAGGCAAGCCCGGCGAGGAGCGCCGCCCTGACCCAAGCCCCGCTTCTCTTCCCGGGCACGGAAAGGGCCGCCGGCTGATCGACCGGCGGCCCCGTCACCGCAACCCGGGAAGAGCGAGCCCTCCGGCTACCGCACCTCACCCTGGATGTAGGCCGGATCGTTGGTGAGGTTGTTGATCACCTGGGCCGAGCTCAGCACCTTGCCGCTCTTGACCTGGATCTGCACCGTGAAGCCGTCGGCGACGCCGCCGGCGGGCAGCGGGTGCTGACCCGGGCTGAACTGGCGCAGCTTGCCGGCGCCCAGCCGGACGTTCACCGGGTCGCCCAGCGGCGTGCCGTCGAGGCGGCGATAGATGACGTCGTACTCGGCCGTCCCGGTGCCGTTGTTGTAGACCCAGAAGGTCGTGCGGTTCTCGGCGTTCTGACGCAGGCCGACCAGGTACTGCCCCTGGCCGGCGCTCGCCGCGTTGGCCTCGCTGACGGCCATCATCGACTGGCCGTAGCGCTTCGTCGGGTCCGTGTTGTCGTAGCTCTCGCCCTGGACGATCGGGAAAGCGCCGCTGGAGATGGTGCTGATCGTCAACACGCCGATGGCGTTGTTGATTCCCCACCGGCCGGCGATGACGTTCTCCAGCCGCTCGGTCTGGCCGGGGGTGAGCGTCAAGCGGAACGGCGCCGTCGTCGTGCCGTTGAGGCCGACGCCGGTGAACGTCAGGTCCGCGATCACCGGCTCACCGCTGGGGTTCGACAGCAGCGCGTCGGTCTGCCACAGGCTGTTGTTGAGGCCCGGCGCGCTGAGGGCGCCGATCAGGTAGACCTTGGCGGCCCGCGAAGCGCCCGCCAGGATGAACGAAGGATCTTCGGAGGCCAGCCGCAGGTTCGAGGCGTAAGGCACGAGGTGGCCGCCCGCCTTGGTCTCGATCTCCACCCGGTAGTCGGCCACGTTCGAGACGCCGAAGTCGTCGGAGATCTCCTTCGACTGGAACTGCTTCTGGCCGAAGCGGGAGAGGATGAAGTCCTGGCTGTCGCTGCCGATCTGCCGGCCGGTCTTGTCGAAGAAACGCAGCTTGTAGGTAGTCGGCTGATCGCTCGGGTTGCTGAGGCCGAAGTAGGCCAGGCGCTCGCTGTTGCTGACCAGGCCGACGAGGTTCTGGAACTTGTCCTCGGCGCCGCTCGTGCCGCTGGTCATCGGTACACCGCCCACCGTCTGGCCGAACTCCTTGCCGCTGTTGTCGAAGGTGGTGTTGAACGAGGTGATGACCGGCGCCACACCCTGCTCCACCGTCAGCGAGATGAAGCCGGCGATGTTCTCCTTGTTGAAGAGTTCCTTGAGCACGTCCGCCACGTAGAGCGTCGCCCCCGGCTGGATGGTCTTCGTGGACTTCGGCGGATTGGTCTCCGGTGCGCCCTTCTTGCGGAACTCCAGCGTCACGTTCATCGCCGACGTCCCGGGGTTGTGGATGTAGAGATCGCTGGTCTGCTCGAGCAGGCCGCGGGTCTGCGCGATCCAGGGGAGCACCACCGACTTGGTGGCGGCCGCCTGTGCGCCCACCTGGACGTTCTTGGTCACCGAGGCGAGGCAGACGCCGATGGGCGGGCACTCGGTGGCGGGGGCCAGCTTGCTGATCTCCAAGCTGACCGCGTGGGTGCCGGCGGTGCCGAAGGTGAATTTCACGGTCTGGCCGTTCTTGATCACGCCGCCCGGCAGGGTCCAGGTGAAGCCGGTCGGGGAACCCTGCGAGGGGCCGGCGTCGAGGGTGACCTCATCGCCCACCTTGGGGCTCGCCGGTGTGGTGGTGAAGTCGGGCACCAGCGGGGTGCCCGTGCCACCGCCACCGCCACCCACGGTAATGGGCTTGGTCACGGACGCCGTGCAGATGCCGAAACTGCAACCGGCGCCCGTCCCTGCCTTGCTGACCTCCAGCGTCACCGGGAAGGTGCCGGCGGAGGAGAAAGTGACCGTCGTCGTCTGGCCGGTTCGGGTCTCGCCACCGGGAAGCAGCCAGGTATAGCCTGTCGGGCTCCCCGTCGATGAGCCGCCGTCCAAGGTCACCTGCTGTCCGACATTCGGGCTCGCTGGCGAGACGGTGAAGTTGGCGCCCAAGCCATTATTGGGATTGCCGGTGCCGATCTGCACGTTCTTCGTGCCCGTGGCCCCGGAGCAGCCGGAGTTGGTGACGCTGACCGTCTTGCTGCCGTCGCTCGCCCAGGTGATGCTCACCGAGCTGCCGGTGCCGGTGACCACACCGCCGCCCGTGGCGCTCCAGCTCCACGTCGCCGCCGGAGTGCAATTATTGGCCGAGGCGGAGAAGCCGAGCGACTGGTTCGCCTGCCCGGTGCTCGGACCACCGATCGTGATCTGCGGGGGCGGCGGGGGCGGCGGTGGGCTCCCGTCGATGATGATGCCGATATGGGTCGCGGTGATGTAAGGCTCGGCATTGCGCCTCACCCGCAGCTTCGGGTTGTAGGCGCCTGCCTGTCCGTAGCTGTGGGTCAGGGTGTTGTTCTGCGGGGTCACCGTGGCCCAGGTCGAGCCGTCGCCGTTCCAGTTGGCCTCGTAGAGGGTTGCCCCACCGCTGACCTGCACGTTGAAGGTGATGGTCTGGTTCACCCCGAAGCTGCAGAACCCGAACAGGCAGCCCTGAGCCAGGAACTGATCGATCGTCACCGGCTGCACCTGGTTGATGGTGACGTTCAGGTCGGCGCTCGTGAGCTCGCCGCCGCAGTTCTTGATCTTCGCCTTGATGGTCTTCGCGCCGGTCGCGGTGTAACTGCAGCTGACGGTGGCGCTGTTGAACTGGCTGTTGCCGTCGTTGTAGCCGTGGAACCCGGTGCCGTCGCCGCAGTCCCAGGCGTAGTCGGTGGCACCGCTCGCCGTGACGTTGAGGTTCGCGACTCCCGAGGGAGGCGCACCGCTGGTGCAGTTGGTGCAGACGGGCGCCCCGCCGAACGACAGCGCGGGCGGGCTCAAGACGCTGAAGCTCTCCGTCGCCAGGGCCTCGGGGCCGGCGCCGTTGCTGGCCCTCGCCTCGGCGGTATACGTGCCCGCCGGCAGCGTGCTCCCCGGCACGTTGAGCGGGTTGCCGGTCGCCTGGCCGGCCGCCGGATAGACCTGGGTCGGGCCGTTCATGATCACCCAGGAGACCGCCGGCCCGGGGTTGCCGGTGACGTTGTTGGCGGTGAATGTCACCGCCTGGCAGGTCTGCGGCGAGGCCGGAACATGGGTGACGCTGCCGATGCTCGGGGCCGGATCGAGCACCGTGACCGTCTTCGTCTCTTCGTCGAATCCGACGAGGTTGTCGACCCGCAAGGTGACCTGCTTGGCCCCGGTCGAGGTGAACGTCGCCGTGGTGGGGGTCGTCGCGGTGTTGGATACCGTGGTGCCGGCCGGGAACGTCCAGAGGCGCGAGGTGACGACCCCGGCCGACGTATCGTTGAAGGTCGTCGGAGTATTGGCGTAGACCGGGTCCGTCCAACTGAAATTGGCCGTGGGCGGCGTGGGTATCGCCTGCGTCCAGACGTGGGTGTCGAAAACGGTATAGGCGGCACGGTAGAGCACCGGGCCGTTGAACTTGGCCACCATCGGCATGACGCGGCTGTAGCCGTGTTTCGGATTCGGAACGTTATTGCTGTGATTGCCGGCGTAATACCATCCCCAGTAGTCGATCGTCTTGCCATCGAGGGTCATCGTGCCGTTCGGGGTGATCTCGTCCGGGCTCGACGGGTTGGAAACGTCGAAGACGAACTCGCGCTGGAGTCCGCCGCTGCACTGGTCGTTGGAGCCGAAGTAGAGGAACGGCGTCGTTCCGGAGCGGCTGAAGGTGACGAGGAGACGGGTGGCACTGCCGGGCGCCGTTCCGTAGGTCGACCAGTTGCCGGTCCAGGTGGGTGCGGGAAGCGAGGAACAACCGCTGGCCAGGCAGCTCGTCACGTTGTAGATCCGGCCCTGCCCGGAGACGTGGACAGCCAGGTACTGGCTCCCCCCCTGCTCCCACATCGCCATGCCGTAGATCACCTCGTTGCTGAGGAAGCGCGAGCCGCCGGTGTGGACGTTCTGCGGCGCCAGCGGATTGCCGACGTCCCAGATGCGCAAGCCGAACTCATAGGTCAGCGAAGAGGTGGCGACGAAGTGGCGGCCGCCTGCGGTCGCCAGGCCGTCGACGAAGATGACGGGAGTGGCGGGGCCGATGCGGGGCTTCTTGACGCCGGAGCAGAGCCCGGAGCTCTGCAAGCACTTGTTCAAGCTGCGGGCGGACGTCATGTCGTAAAGCTGCAGACCGTCCTGGGCGCCGAAGAACGCATACTCCCTGCCACCGATGACGTCGGCATGGACCTGGCTCCCGTCCGGCGCGGAGCTCCCGGTATCGCTGTCCTGGTAGAGCAGCCGGGGGGTGCCTTTGTCCGCGGTATTGACGATGGCCATGCCCACCGGCTGCAGACCGGCGACGGCGAGAATGTCGTCCTTGCCGGCGGGCGCGTCGAGGCCGTAAATGAAATGCCGCACCTCCGTGCACTCGGGGACGACCGCCCAGAAGGCCGTGTTCGGCGTGCAGCCGCCGCTCCGCAGATCGGCGCCGCCGACCTTCACCGGCTTTTCGGCATTGGCCCCGCTGGCATTCCAGACCTGAAAGCCGGTGACCGAGGAGGTGAAGACCCAGTCGTTCTCGATATCCACCGAGCTGTAGAGAGGCAGCGAGGCGCTGGGGAGCCCGTGGCCGTCATAGTTGGTGCTGTCCCGCTCGTCGGGAAGCTGCACCGGGCCCAGAAGTGCCGCGTCGACGTCGCCCGGACGCAGGCTCCCCCACAGCCCGACGTTGGTCGCGAAAGCCGGCGACCCCTCGCTGCAGGTACCCTGGGCCATGGTGGGAGCGGCGACGGCGAACAGCGCCGCAAGACAAAGGAGCAGGGGAAAGCAGCGGAAGGCGGAGCTTCTGGACATCCTTAGGCACCTCTTTGCATGTGTACGTTGCAGCATAAGCATCTCTCAGCATCAGCATCTGTACAGTCGCTCGGCACTACCCTCGCGTGGGACCAGGGCACTGCAGGGCGGCCTGACGGCCAGGATGAAACAACGGGTGGGACCGGCGGAGAGCCGGTCCCACCCGCGAGAAAGAAGGACTACGGAGGGAAGATGATCACGCCACCCGGGTTGGCGCTCTGGAACCTCTGGTTCGCCTGGTCGAGCTTGATCGCGTCGAAGCCGACGCTGAACCGACCGTCGGCGTCCATGATCGTCTCCACCCAGGCCTGCGCCGTCGGGTTGAACAAGCCGCCCGCCACCGTCGTGTTCAGGTTGAGGTACATCCAACCGAACGGGAACGGCGGGGTCGGATCGTCGCCCGGAATGTTGCCGCCCTGCAGGCTGACGCACTGCGTCTCCAGCGGGAAGCAGGTGTCGGCGCCGCCGATGGCCGGCGAGATGTTGTCACCCTGGAAGCACAGGTTGGCCGGGTTCTCCTGCTCGTCGAAGGCC
>JBIOVX010000018.1:0-32616 GCA_044868005.1 Thermoanaerobaculia bacterium
AACAACCAGGGCGGGGACAAGCCCCGCCCCTACGAAAAACAGGTCTGGTTCTAGCGCTTTTCCTCCTCGCCCTCCCCCTCCACGCCCAACCCGCCCCAGCCTCCGATCCCACCCTGTGGCCCGAGCCGCAGCGGGCGTTCTATCAGGACGGCCCTGGCCTGCTGCTCTCGGCCGAGGAGCGCGACGAGCTGCTGGGATCCGACGAGGCCGGGCGCGAGCGCGTGATCCGCGACTTCCTCGGCCGCGATCCCATCCCGGCGACGCCGGAGAACGAGCTGGCCGAGGGGATCTCACGCCGGTTGCGCCTCGCCCTGAGCGAGCTTCCCTCGCCGCGGGATGCGCGCGGCCAGCTCCTCTTCCTCCGCGGCCGGCCCGCCGAACGGCTGGTGGTGGACTGCGCCGCCGCCTTCAAGCCGCTCGAGGTCTGGACCTATCCGGGAGAGGACGGCTCGCCGCGCGATCTCATCCTCTACCGTCCTTCGGCCGGCGAGCCCTTCCGCCTCTGGCTGCCCATCGACTCCAAGCGCGCCCTCTATGTCAGCGAGATGGAGTTCTGGCTGCTGCAGTGGGACCTGATGCGCTTGCCGGGCCGGCCGCGCATCGACCGCTTCTTCTGTCCCGACTCGGACCGCGTGGACCGCGTCACCGGCGTGAGCGGCCTGGGCAAGGGCAAGGACGAGCCCTCGCCGCTCTCCACCGCGGCCTTCGCCGCCGCCGACCGCCAGCCGGAGGCCGGCCGCGACTTGCGTTGGGTGCGCCCGGAGAACCGCGTCGCGCTGCTGTGGGCGCCCACCGATCTTGTCTCCTGGGCGCGCACCGCCGCGGCCACGCCGTTGCCGCGCCCGCCGGAGGCCCTGGCGGCCGGAGAGCTCGCCCTGGACTTCCCCCGCCACCAGGGCCAGCGCCTCCTCGCCCGCGCCTTGATCAACCTGACGTCCGCCACCGGCATGACGACGGCGGAGGTCAAGGGCCGGACGCGCGTGCGCCTCGTCATCGACGGCGTGCTGGAACGCGAGGGGGATGTCTTCGAGGATTTCCGGACGCGCTATCAGGTGTCGCCGCCAGCGCCGGACGCCCCCGCCGCCCTGCTGCTGGAGCGGCCCCTGCGGCCCGGGCAGAGCTTCGTCCTGCGGCTCAGGATCAAGGATGAGACGAGCGGCGCCGAGACCTCTCTCACCCGCGGCTTCCGCGTCCCCGAGCAACCCGAGCTCCGCCTCTCCCGCGAGCTGAAGGCCATGGCCGTGGGCGGCGAGATGACGAAGCCCGTCGGCATTACCGGACGCGACACGCTGCTGCTGATGCCGCCGCCGGCCGAAGTGACGCTGGGCACCTGGCGGGCCGAGACCGTGGTCTCGGGCGAACGCATCGCGAAGGTGGTCTTCCTCGTCGACGGCCAGCCGCAGCTCGCGCGCACCCGGGCTCCCTACACGGCCGAGGTGCGGCTGGCCGACATACCCCGCGAGCAGGTGATCCGCGCCGAGGGCTACGACGCCAACGGCGAGCTGGTGGCCTGGGACCAGGTCGTGCTCAACCAGGCGCGCGGACGCTTCCGCGTGCTGATCACCGATCCGCCGCGGGGCGCTTCCAAGGCGGACAGGGTATTGGCACGCGCCGAGATCGTAGTGCCGGAGGAACACCGGGTGGAGAGCGTCGAGTTCCGCATCAACGATCGCAAGATCACCACCCTCGACCAGCCGCCCTGGCAGCAGGAGATCCGGGTGCCGGCCGAAGGCGACCTCGCCTACCTCACCGTGACAGCGCTCCTCGACGACGGCAGCCGGGCCGAGGACGTGCGCTTCCTGCGTACGCCCGTCAACCTCGGCGAAGTCGAGGTGGATCTGGTGGAGCTCTTCGTCACCGCTCTCGACGCTTCGAGCCGGCCGGTGAAGGGCCTGCCGGAATCCGAGTTCGAGATCTTCGAAGGCGGCCGGCGGCAGAAGATCGCGCGCTTCGAGCAGGTGGACGACCTGCCGCTCTCGCTGGGCATCGCCATCGATACGTCGTTCTCCATGGCCTCCTCGCTCGTCGAGACCGAGCGCGCCGCCGCCGGGTTCGTCCACAATCTGCTCACGCCGCGGGACCGCTGCTTCGCGCTGGAGTTCGGCGGCCGGCCGACGCTCCTGGTGCCGCCGGTGGACGACGCCGAGGCCGTGGCCCTCTCCCTGGAGGGCCTGCGGGCCTTCGGCCGCACGGCGCTCTACGACGGCATCATCACCTCCCTCTACTACTTCCGCGCCGAGCCTGGCCAGCGCGCCCTGGTGCTGCTGACCGACGGCGACGACACCATCAGCTCCACCTCCTGGGAGGACGCTCTCGCCTACGCGAAGCGGAGCGGCGTCGCCATCTACACCATCGGCATGGGGATGGGAGAGCTGAAGCTCGCCGCCCGCAACCGGCTGACCGAGCTGGCCGAGGTGACGGGCGGCCGCGCTTACTTCGTCGACCGCGCCGAGGAGCTCGCCGGCGTCTACAGCCGCATCGGCGACGAGCTGCGCAGCCGCTACTTCCTGGCCTACACCGCCGACCGGCCGGCGGACGCGAATGGATATCGGCCGATCCAGGTGAAGGTGAAGCGGGGGCTGAAGGCGCGGGTGTCGCCGGGGCGGCCGTAGGCCCTCACCCCTGGCCTCTCTCTCCGCTAGAAATTCTTGTCGTCCGCGGACGGCCCGTAGAGGGCCGGCACCGGCGCGCCGTTGAGCCGCAGATAGACGGTGAGCTGGCCGCGGTGGTGCGCCAGATGAGTGAACGTTTCGGCGATGACGACGTACCGCGGATCCTCCGCCACGACGCGGCCGGCCACCAGGAGCCGCCAGGGCGTGAGCAGATGCTCTTCGGTTGTCTCGCGGAGCGCGGCGCGCCCCTTGGCGACGGCCTCGTCGTGGGCCTGCACCAGCTCGTGCGCCGTGGCGTAGGAGGCGGGCCGGTAGCCTGATCCGCCCGGCGGGTTGAGGTCCAGCTCGTCCTGGCTGATGGCCATGGCGATCCACGAAGGCATCATCGAGACGAGCGCCGCCAGGTAACCGAACGGCATCGATTTCTCGTGCGGCTTCCAGTCGTTGCGTCCCTCGGGCACGCGCTCCAGCGCGCGGCGCGAGCGGTCGGCCTCGCGCTCCAGTTGAGCGGCGAAAAAGTCGGTCAGGTTCATGGTGGTCTCCTCTGGTAACAGCGCGAATATGTCAGCCTGGCGGGCCGCTCGACAAGCGGATGACCGCACGCGCCTCGCCTCTCGGGACATAGAATCCCGCGCCATGTCGACGATCTCCCCGCGCCCGCTCCTCTTCACTCTCCTGCTCGGCGGGCTCCTCACCTCCTGCCATCCCGCGCAAGAGCCGGCCGCTCCCTCCCCGCGCTCCTGGAAACGGCCAGGCTTCCAGCCGGGAGGTGGCACGCCCTTCCTCCTCTATGTGGTCTATGGGAGCCTGCCCGAGGAGCCCAAGGTCTCCCGCAGCAACTACCGCACTCCGGGACTGCCGGAGGGCATCGGCGCCGAGCTTTACGGGCCGCAGCTCCATTCCGAAGTCTGCACGACCTGGCTCCAGGGTCCGCTGGGTGAGCTGTTGAAGACGCAAACGCCGGAGCTGGTGAAGGCCGCGGCCGCGGCGCCCGGCTGCATGATCATCCAGGGCGAGCCCAGGGACGCGCGCACGCTCGACTACCTGCGCGACGTGGTCGGCTTCCTCACCTATCTCACGGACAACGGCGCGGTCGCCGTCCTAGACCCTCAGACGTTCACCCTGTGGTCGCCTGAACGGTGGCGGAGCGAATTCTTCGATCCGGACGGCCCGGTGCCGCACCGGCACGTCGTGATCCTCACCTCCGAAGACCGGCGGCCGGACCAGCTCTGGTTCCATACCCGCGGCATGAGGAAGTTCGGCCGGCCCGATCTCAGTCTGCGAGGCGTCGCTGAATCTCAGCGGGCCGCCGTCGTCGACCTGTTCAACCGATTCATCGGGCTCCAGGCCCTGGGCGGCATCGTCCCCGAAGGTGAGGAAATCCGGATGGCGGGCCTGCCACCAGGCCTGACCTGCCACCCCCGCGGCGACATCGACGATCCGGACTTCAACAACGTCCACCTCGAGATCGAAGGGCTCGCGGAGGCCGCATCGGCTCCATAGACAGCGCGGGGCCGTTTCGCCGTCTCCGGCCGCGCACCGGCGGCCCTGCCTCTCACTCGAACCGCGCCATCAGCGCCTGGAACCGCGGATCCTCGCGCAGCGGGTCGAGATCGGTGTCGTGCTCCATCCAATCGCGGGAGCCCCGGCTGGCGGCGCCGAACTTCTCGAGCGCCGCCAGAGCACGCTCGTAGTCGCCGATGTTGGCGTAGAAGCAGCCGAGGTTGTAGTAGTGCACCGGCTCCTCGAGAGCCATGTGCTCGACGCGCTCGGCCCAGGCCAGGGCGCGCTCGCGGTCGCCGAGGCGGCGGGCGCAGAAGGCGGCGAAGATGGTGGCCCGGGCGTCCTCGGGGTGGCGGTCGAGATGGCGCTTGACGCGCTCCAGGCAGACGCGGTCGGCGCGCACCGCGGCCTCGCGGTCGCCCCGGGCCTCATAGATCTGGGCAGCGAGGCTCAGGGACTGGTAGTCCTCCGCATCCAACTTCGCGGCCCGCTCGAAAAAGGTCAGGGCTTCCCCGAGCTTGCCCTGGCGCCAGGCGGTGCAGCCGGCGAAATACCAGGCGTCCCACAAGCCGGGCTCGAGCTCGCGGGCGCGGGCGAGGTAACGCTCCGCCTCCTGACTGCCGCCGGCGTGGGCGAGGGCCACGCCGGCGCCGACGTGGGCCTCGGCGAGGTCGGGAGCCAGCTCGAGGGCGCGCTGCGCGGCCTTCTCCGCCGCCGCGCGATCCTCTTCGCGGGGTCCGAACCAGTCGTCCACCCAGGCGTGGAGGATGGCGATCTGCGACCACGCCCGGGCGAACGCCGGCTCGAGCTCCACCGCGCGGTAGTAGAACGCCCGCGCCTGCACGAAGCGCTGCTGCCAGAAGAGCTGGCGGCCGCGGAGATAGAAATCCCACGCCTCGGGCGAGGTCGTGCCGGCGCCGCGCAGCACCTCGCGGTCGCCCTCGCGCAGGACGCCGCGCAGGGCCTCCACCGAGCGCTCCGCGATCTCTTCCTGGATGGCGAAGACGTCGTCGAGCCGGCGGTCGAAGCGCTCCGACCACAGGTGGTAGCCGTTGGCGACGTCGATGAGCTGCGCGGTGATGCGCACCCGATCGCCCGCCTTACGCACGCTGCCTTCGAGCACCGACTCCACGTTGAGCTGGCGCCCGATGTCGCGGATGTCGAGGTCCCGCCCCTGGAAGCGGAAGGCCGAGGTGCGGGAGGTCACCTGCAGCCCGTCGACGCGGGTCAGCGCGTTGATGAGCTCCTCGGCCAAGCCCTCGCAGAAATAGGCCTGGTCGTGCTCGGCGCTCATGTCCGCGAAGGGCAGCACGGCGACGGTGGGGGCCCGGCCCGGCGCCCTCTGCAGGCGCCCCTTGAGGGCCTCGATGTCGTGGCGCAGCTCGGCGGCGCTCGACAGGCGCCGGTTCGGATCCTTCTCCAGGCAGCGTTCGAGGAGGCGCTCCAGCTCGCGCGGCAGATCCGGACGCAGGCGCGACAGGGCGAGCGGCGCGTCGCGCAGGACCGCCAGGGTGCGGGCCGTCGGATCGTCGGCCGGAAACGGATGGCGGCCGGTGGCGGCTTCGAACAGCAGCAGGCCGAGGGCGAAGACGTCCGTGCGGGCGTCGGCCTGCTGGCCGCGGATCTGCTCGGGCGCCATGTGGCCGGGGGTGCCCACCACCATGCCCTCCCGGGTCGCCGCCTCGTCGGGGAAGGGGGTATCGGCGGCGGTGTCGATGGCGGCGCCGGACTGCGGCGCGCGGAGCTTGGCGAGCCCGAAGTCGAGGATCTTGAGGTGCCCGTCCCAGGTGACCATCACGTTCTCGGGCTTGAGGTCGCGATGGGTCACGCCCCGCGCGTGCGCCGCCGCGACGGCGTCCACCAGCGGCACGGCAAGGCGCAGCAGCTCCTCCAGCTCGAAGCCGGTGGATGGGATGCGCTGGCGCAGCGTCTCCCCCTCCACCAGCTCCATGACCAGGAACGGCACGCCGTCGGCCTCCTCGATGGCGTGGAGCGTGACGATGTTCGGATGGTTGAGGGCGGCGGCGGCGCGCGCTTCGCGCTGGAGACGGGCGAGCCGGGCGGAATCGGCGAGCGACGCGGGGAGCACCTTGAGGGCGACCTCGCGCTCGAGCCGGGTGTCGAGGGCGAGGTAGACCTCTCCCATGCCGCCCGCCCCGAGGCGGCGCAGCACGCGGTAGTGGGAGAGGGTGGTGCCGAGCATGGGGTTACTCCGCCGCGGCCGCCATCCTAGCAAGGACGAAAGGGACAGCAAGGACAACGGGGACAGCAAAGAAAAACGCGCGTTTCTGTCTTTCTCCCCTCTCCCGGTGAGGGCGGGAGGGAGGGGGCGGGAGAGGGGCCGGGGGTGAGGGCTCGGGCGGGGGAAAGACGCCGTTTCGCGATACCATCCCCCGCATGGCCTTCGGCCGGCGCACCCCGCTCACCTTCGTGCTGCTCCTCGCTATCGCGGCCGGGTACGTGCTGCAGATGCTGGGGGGCGACGCGGTGATCGCGGCCTACGCGAATTACGGGCCGGCGGTCTGGCACGGCCAGTGGTGGCGGCTGGTGACCAGCATGTTCCTCCACGGCGGCCTCGTCCACCTGCTGGTGAACGGCTGGGCCCTCTACCAGCTCGCCGGGCTGTTCGAGATCTGGCTGGGATGGCTGGCGTTGCTGCTGGTCTACTTCATCAGCGGCATCGCCGGCTCGCTCGCCAGCGCGCTCATCACCTCGGAGCCCAGCGTCGGCGCCTCGGGCGCCATCTTCGGGCTGCTGGGAGCCCTCATCGGCTTCCTCCTCAAGCACCGGGAGCGGCTCACGCCCCAGGCCAAGTCGCTCCTCATGCAGCTCGTGGGATGGGCGGTCATCAACGTCATCTTCGGCTTCTCGGTGAAGGGCATCGACAACGCGGCCCACCTGGGCGGCTGCGCGGCCGGTTTCCTCTGCGGCCTCATCCTGCCGGAGCCGCCGCACCCGGAATACTGAGGGCGGTTGTAACGATCTGATACAATAGGGCTCCGGGGCGCAGAGAAGGATCTCTCTTCGCCACCCCGTCCCCTCGACAGATCGACCGGACCGCCGGGGTACCGCCCCCGGAGAAGACCGTCCGGAACGACATCGGACGTTATGACTTGGAGGTCATTTCCATATGGCTGCGCGACGCATGATGAACCGTCTCTACTACTTCACGGTCGAGGATGAGAGCATCCTCGCCGAGACGTTTGCCCAGTTGGAAAAAGAGGTCTACGCGATCACCTACAAGGTCGCCGGCACGGAGGACGTCTTCGTCACCACCAGCGAGACCAAGGACGCGATGGACCGCAACGACATCCCCTACAACCTGCTGGCCGAGGAGGACGGGGCCAAGATCTCCGTCTATCACTCGCCGCTCTCCCGCGAGGAGCTCGGGGAGCACGAGGACGCCGTCAAGGCCCTCGCCCTGGCCTACCGCGCCATCGCCCTCGCCTGCGTGGGGGTCAACGGCGAGTCGAACCTCGGCTTCGACCTGTCGAACGGCGCCCGCCACTACACCTACTTCACGGCGCCCGCCGGCCACACCTTCATCTGGCGGCTGTTCCGCGAGCGCGACGACGCGGTCGATTTCCTCGGCAAGCTGACCGCCGGCGAGAAGAAGGCCGTGGAGTGGGCGGAGTCGATTCCGCTCGCCTCCAGCAAGGAGCTGAAGTCGTATCATTGAGGCGGGCGGTGCCGCTCCCTCAGCCGTATCTGTAGGGGCGGCCATGTGGGGTTGTTCCCACAGGCGTGCCGCCGGCAGGGCGGCCACAGGGCCGCCCCTACAGGATTTCGCGTCCACCGTTTGATCTCATGACCGTTCTCCCTCTCCTCGAGCCGACCTACAGCGTCTCGCAGCTCTGCGGCGAGGTGCGCGATTTCCTCGGCGAAGCCTTCCCCTCGGTGTGGGTGGTGGGCGAGGCGCAGCGGGTGAGGCCGAGCGCCCGCGGGCACGTCTATTTCGAGCTGGTCGAGAAGGGCGAGCGCGACGAGATCGTGGGCAAGCTCGACGCGGTGATCTGGAAGACCGACTACGCCAAGATCCAGCGCCTGCTCGCCGCCTCCGAGCAGCGGCTCACCGACGGCGTGCAGGTGCGCTGCCGCGCCAGCCTCGACTTCTACGCGCCCTCCGGCCGGCTGCAGCTCTGCGTGCGCGAGGTGGACCCGGCGTTCACCCTCGGCCTGCTGGAGCGGCGCCGGCGGGAGACGCTCGCGGCGCTCACCGCCGCCGGCCTGCTGGAGCGCAACCGCGGCCTGGCGCTGGCGGACCTGCCGCTCTCGATCGCTCTCATCACCTCGCACGGCAGCGCCGCCTATCACGACTTCCTCTCCGGCCTCGCCGAGAGCGGCTACGGCTTCCGCGTGCTCTTCGTGCACGCCGCCATGCAGGGGCGCGAGGCCGAGCGCGAGGTCGTCTTCGCCCTGCGCGCCCTCGCCGGGGTGGGGGTGGACTGCGCGGTGCTGATCCGTGGC
Source organism: Thermoanaerobaculia bacterium (assembly GCA_044868005.1). Taxonomy (GTDB): domain Bacteria; phylum Acidobacteriota; class Thermoanaerobaculia; order Multivoradales; family UBA5704; genus DATARR01. Next base: position 8,583 of record JBIOVX010000018.1, read on the forward strand.
GGCGGCGCGCGCACGGACCTCGCCGCCTTCGACAGCCGCGCCATCGCCGAGGCCATCGCCCGCGCGCCGTTCCCGGTGCTCACCGGTCTCGGGCACGAGATCGACCAGGCCATCGCCGACCTCGCGGCGCACACCTCCTTCAAGACGCCCACCAAGGTCGCCGAGTTCCTCGTCGAGCGGGTGGCGCGCGCCGATCAGGAGCTGGAGGATCTGCGGCGGGGGTTGCTGCGCGAGGCCCTGGAGCCGCTGCGCGCCGCCCGCGAGGCTCTGGGCCGGGCCGAGCGCGGGGTGAGCCTCGCGCGCATGCGGCTCGCCGCCGCCGGCGCCCGCATCGACGAGCACGCCCGCGCTCTCGCGCGCCTGGGCCGCAGCGTCCTGCGCGCGGAAGGGCGACGCCAGGCCGACCTCGCCGGCCGGCTGGCCGAGCTGGCGCCGCGCCGGCTCGCGGCCTGCGCGCGCGACCGCGTGCATCTCGGCGAGCGCGTCGCCGCCGCCGCGCGGGGGCGGGTGCGCGAGGCGGCCGCCACGTTGCAGGGGCTCGAGCGCCTCAGCCTGCAGCTCTCCCCGGAGCGCACGCTCGAGCGCGGCTTCAGCCTGACGCGCGACGCCGCCGGCCGCATCGTCCGGCAGCCGGAGCAGGTCCGGCCCGGAGACCTCATCGCCACCCGCGTCGCCGGAGGCGGCTTCAAGAGCCGAGTGGAGGAATCATGAGCGAACCGCGCAACACCGGACTGCCCTTCGGCGAGCCGCCCGCGAACGAGACCGCGAGCGAGCCGGCCCCTGGCGAGCCGGCCCTGAGCTTCCGCGAAGCCATGGACGAGCTGGAGGGCATCCTCGGACGCATCGAGGGCGAGGAGATCGACATCGACCGCCTCGCCGAGGAGCTGCGCCGCGCCGCCCAGCTCCTCGAGCTCTGCCGCGGCAAGATCCGCAAGGCCGAGGTCGAGGTCACCCAGATCGTGCAGAGCATCGAGGAACCGGCCGAATAGGCTACAATCCCCCCTCCACGAAGATCCGTCCCCGGACAGTTCTTCTCTCGACCTAACGACTACTCCGCCGTAGGGGGAGCCATGAAGCGTTGTGCCGCCGTCTATCTGCTCGCCGCCGCCCTGACCGCCGCCGCTCACGCCGGTACCGCGGATCTTCCTTTGATCGCCTCGGACGAGCTGGGCGCTTCCGGACGGGAGCTCATCCTGGAAGGGCTCGCCTCCGACGGCGCCCGCACGACCGGCCTGTCGCTCGCCAACCTCTCCGGCGCCGCGGCCCAGTGTAGCGTCAGCCTGACGGCGGCCGACGGCACGAGCCTCGGCGAGCTGTGGGTGCGGATCGCGCCGCGGTCCGAGCAATATCTCGAGGACCTCTTCTCCGGGCTGACCGGTGTTACCGGAGCGCGGGCGGCCGTGAGCTGCGACCAACCCTTCTACGCCTTCGCCGTCGTACCCGGCCGGGTCGGCGGCGTCGCGGTCGTCGATCCCGCTCCGCAAGAGGTGAAGGCCGGAGCCGTGCCCTGCGCGACCGGCTCGAAAGTCCTCTGCTTCGATGCCAAGGGTGTCATCCACCAGCCCACGAAGGCAGCCCCGGTGAAGCGCTATGCCTTCCCCGTGCCGCCGGGCACCTACACGCGCGTCAAGATGTCGCTCGACGTTTCCGTCGGCCCCTGGTATCCCGGAGATCCGGACGGCAAGCACCTCATCTACTGGTTCGTGCTCAACAAGAACTTCGACATGCTGGGCATGCTCTACTTCCGCGGCCCCAATGCCTACACGGCCCTCTCCCGCTACGGCATCGGCCTGACCCACCCCAAGAAGATCAAGCTGGTGAAGCCGTTCAAGGCGCTCCCCGGCCACACCTACCGCTGCGAGAACGATCTCGACATGGCCGCCGGCGTGCTCAACATCACGATCACCGACAAGGGCACGGGCGAGGTCGTGCGCCTGCGCGGCGTCGCCAACGTCAGCCAGCTCACGGCCAAGGCCGGCGACCGCTTCATCATCGACATGGGATTCCCCGAGGGCAAGACCCCGGACGAGGTGCCGGCGTTCGGCTGGACCTACCGCGACATCCACATCGAGGCGACGCCGAAGTAGGCTCGAAGAAGGCGCTGGCGAAGCTGAAGTAAGGTGCCGCGTCAGGCGGCAGCTCTCGAGAAGTACATGTACCAATTCACTTCCCAGGCATTTCCATTGTCAGCAGAGAAAGATTGCTGCCAGGTTGGTGCTTCGGGATTTGTCTTGTCCCAGCGAAACTCTACCAGGACAGGAATACCGTTATGCTGATCGTGTCCGCGAAACAGTCCGACTGTGCCGGAGAAAGAACCTTCAACGGGAGGAAAGAGGGTTGCGCCGTTTGTATCCATCCAATAAATGCGCCACAGTCTGGCACTCTTGTCAAACAAGCGAAGAGAAACACCCTCATAAAAATCGCCTGACTCAATTCTACAGTGGTCAACATTTCCAAGCCCGCCAAGGATGAGTTGATTGGCAGCAGGGGTTTCAAACTCGTACCAGGTCTGGCAACCAACCAGACGCTCTGCCAGTTTTTTGTGACGGATGAGCCACCGCCCCTGAAGGAAGTCAAAATCTTTCGCCCCCGGCGGACGGGCGTCGAGGACCTCTTGTGGTACGTCAAATAAACTCATAACTCAACTCCGCCTAAACGTCACGCTCCGGAACTGCGCGCTTGCCCACTGCAAGCCACGGCATGCCGCGGTAGGAATCCGCCACCACCCAGGCGGCGGCCGTCAGCACCACGGTGGTGACGAACTCGCCAAATTGGAAGGCGTTGACGGAGCCGGCCGCCACGCGGGGCACCCACACGAGCAGCAGGAACCCGCCCAGTTGCAACGTCGAGAGCGTGGCTGCCAGCCGTGCGTACACACCGATGAGCACCGCCAGCCCCGCCGCGATGAAGGCAGCGCCGGTGAAGTACGCCCAGGCCACAGGCGATCCCAGCCAGCCGGGCACCAGCACGGTGGTCTGTTTCAGATAGACGAAATGGGCCAGGCCGAAGGGGATCAAGGCCAGGCCGTAGAGCGTCCTCGCGATGCGCAGGCCGTTGTTGCCGGTGGCGAAACCGAGGCGCCGCCCGTCCCGGTCGCCGGCGAGCCAGACGTACAGAACCCAGGCGGCCGCCACGATCACCGCGGACTGACCGAAGCCCCAAGCGGCCAGGAGCGTAGGGTGGAGGAGGAAGAGCTGCGGCACTCTCAGCAGCAGGAGCCAAACCAGGAGATAGGCGAGCAGCACGCGGGAAGCGACGGCGGCCGTGCGCTTCCACAGCAGGCCTATGCCGGTTGCCAGATAGACGAAGGAGCAGAGGTAGGCCAGCAGCTCGTGCGCAGGCACAGCCTTGGGCACGGACGGCCATGTCGGGTCGAAATCGCCTTTGACGAGGCCCAGGATTCCGAGGGCGATCAAGGTCAGAGCAAAGACCGCATGACCCCAGCTCGAGATGCGCATCGCCCCTCCTCGGGTGTTTTCCAGCTCGTTCTGCCGCCGATTGTAGTCCGAGTGTCAGCAAACGGCGTCTGAGTCAGCGGCGAACCCGGTGGGAAGTCACCGTAGGCGGGGTCGCTGCCGTCGGGTCTGAAGTCGATGGGGACCTTCTTCTAAAAAGGCTGGCCCTTTTTTCGGCATCAGCCTGACGGCGGCCGACGGCACGTCTTCTCCGGGCTGATCGGTGTCGCTTCATCATCGACATGCTTTCCCGAGGGCAAGACTCCGGACGAGGTGTCGGCGTTCGGCTGGATCTACCGCGACATCCACATCGAGGCGACCCCGAAGTAGGACCGGCGCGCCTCATGAGACCGCAGTCCGACTGAAGCAGGCATGACCGAGGCGGGGCCGTCGCGATCCCGGCTTTGCGGTTGCCCCCCACAATGTAGAGACGCCCCGTGGAGCGTCTCCCGGGCGGTGGCGCCGCAATCTTTCTCACATTTACCACCATCATCGCCATCGTTTCTGCTTTGCTAAGCGTGTGGTATATTAGCGTTCCTACTCAATAGCAGCTCGGGAGGAGGGTGGGCTGTGAGGAATCCTGTGGCAACGGGCATTCTGTTTGCGATGTGCTGGCCGTGCCTCGCTTCGCCAGGGACGGCACACGCGGCACCGGAGCAGGCTCTGGTGATCCGCCGGGCAGAGAGAGGTGCAACCCTCCAGGAGCTCCTGGCGGCTATCGAGGCCCAGGGTGGAAGAGCCCGCCACATCTTCCCTCCTGACGCCGCGGTGGTCGAGTTGCCCCCCGGCGAGCCCGCCGAGTGGGGAGACGATCTCGCCATCTATCGCGGCCCCATCCCCCAAGCACTGGTCGATCCGTCTGTTCTCCCCACGCGAATCGCCTCCACGATCTGGAATAACCGGTTCGCGCCACTCCCTCGACCGCCCCAGGATGTGATCGAGGGACCCCGCGAGACGCTGGAGGAGCGGCAACCCGATGCCCGGATCTTTCCCTTTGACCGGCCGCAGCCTCCCGTTGCCGGACCGGTCAATGCGTTGAGCCCCTTGAGCCCCGGGTACTACGACACGAGTGAGTTTTTCATGGGTTCCGTCGCCGTGGGCGTGTTCCTGATGGAAAGCAACGGCAGCACCTACAACTGGTCGGATTCCGAGGTCACTCAGACTCTCAATGGCATCTATGCCGCGATGGACTGGTGGATCAATCGCGGCGGGGCGGCAGCGCATCTCTCCTTCACCTACGACCTCCACATCCGTCAGCCCACGACCTATGAGCCGATCCAGGGACCATCCTCCAATGATTACCTGTGGGTCGGCGAAGCCATGACGGGGCTGGGCTACTTCTCCTACGGAATTTGGCAGTACCTCAACGACTTGCGCGCTGCCCGCGTCACTAATTGGGCCTATGCGATCTTCGTTGTGGACAGCTCCTCTTCGGTCAACCAGGGCCGCTTCACGGACGGCGCATATGCCTGGGGCTATCCCGGGGGTCCCTGGCTCGTCATGTCTCGGTACAGCAGTTGGGCCTACAATGCGGCGAACTACTATCAGGCCGTACCGGCTCATGAGACCGGCCACATCTTCTATGCGACGGACGAGTACGACGACTTCGGTGAGGTCTCGGGATACCTCAATGCGCATGACAATGATGGCGCTAGCTGTCTGATGAACAAGAACTATCTGGGGAATCTCTGCGCGGCCAGCACCCTCCAGATCGGCTGGCGTGACTCCGATGGCGACGGGATCCACGATATCTTGGACACCAATCCCGAGACGACCCTGACGCCATTCTCTCCGGATCCCACTACACAGACGGTTCTCGGTTATACGGGAACCGCAACGGTTGTCGCGCTGACCAACCAGAATCCCTATGGCAGCGGCAATGACATCACCTTGCAGGCTCTCACCAAAGTCGAATTCCGCGTCGACGCGAGTGCCTGGTCTCAAGCCATACCGGATGATGGCGCCTTCGATGGCCCGGTCGAGAGCTTCCACTTCAACACATCCAGCCTTACACCGGGCTCGCACACCGTGGAAGCCCGCGCAGTGAGCTCCGTCGGCAACCTGGATCCCACGCCTGCCTCGGATACCGTGACCGTGACGGCAGGAGCCTACACGCTGAATGTCTCGAAAACAGGCTCGGGAACCGGCACAGTGACCAGCTCACCGGCGGGCATCAACTGTGGCACCGACTGCTCCGAGCCTTATGCCTCGGGGACCTCCGTCACTCTGACTGCCACTCCCGCCTCGGGCTCCACGTTCGTAGGGTGGAGCGGTGACTGCTCGGGAACTGGCTCCTGTGTCGTCTCGATGAGCGCAGCACGGAGCGTCACCGCAACGTTCTCCCCTATCCTCTATACCCTCACCGCCGCCAAAGCAGGCTCGGGAACCGGCACGGTGACCAGCTCACCGGCGGGCATCTACTGTGGCACCGACTGCTCCGAGCCTTATGCCTCGGGGACTTCCGTCACCCTGACTGCCACTCCCGCCTCGGGCTCCACGTTCGCCGGGTGGAGCGGCGACTGCTCGGGCAGCGGCTCCTGTGTTGTCTCGATGAGCGCAGCACGGAGTGTCACCGCAACGTTCTCAACTTCTATCTCTACGTTCCTGCAATTTGTACGAGCCTATTTTAACGGACAGGACGGCATCTCACCGATGGATCGGGTCGAATCCATCGTCGCAAGCTCGGACGGAAACCAAATTTATGTCGCCGCCTACTACAGCAACGCGGTGCTCGTCCTGAGCCGGAATCCCTCGACAGGAGCGCTTGCGCTCCTGCAAGTCCTCCAAGACGGTGTCGGCGGAGTCGACGGGCTCGCTGGCACCCGCGCGCTCGCTCTTAGCCCGGATGGCCGGCACCTCTATGTAGCCGGGCTTCTGGACAGCGCGATTGCCGTCCTTGCGCGCGATCCAGCCACCGGCCTCTTGGCCCCAGGTCAGGTCGTGCGGGACGGTGTCGGCGGGGTTGACGGGCTCTTCTGGGTTGCGACCCTGACCGCGAGCCCGGACGGAAGGCACCTGTATGCAGCGAGCATCGTCGATCGAGCGGTGACTGCGTTCACACGAGACGAGACCAGCGGAACCCTCGCGCAGATCGGCATGATCCGGAACGGTGACCCCGGCGTCTCGGGGTTCGACCGGCCGGAGCTCCTCGCCATAAGCCCTGACGGCAACAACCTCTATCTCGCAAGCTCGAATGACAGCGCGCTTGTCGTCTTCCGCCGAGATGCCGCAGTGGGCACCCTGACTCTGGCCCAGGTGCTCCAGGACGGCGTGGCGGGGGTCGATGGGCTGGAAGGTGCATTCAGTGTCGCCGTGAGCCCCGATGGCAATCATGTTTATGTTGCGGGCAAGAATGAGAATGCCCTTTCCATCTTCCAACGCAACCCTGCCAGCGGAATCTTGAGTTACCTGACAATCCTCCGTGACGGCGTCGGGGGCATGGAGGGTCTTGGCGGCGTGAGCGGCCTTGCCTTCAGCCGTGATGGCGTGTATCTCTACGTGGCAGCAGACCTGGATACCTCTCTCTCCCTCTTCGAGTGCAATGTGAACAGCGGCGGCCTTACTTACCGGGAGACGCACCGCCGGGGTGTGAATGGTGTCCAAGGTCTCTGGGGGGCGCAGTCCGTCGCGGCCAGCCCGGATGAGGGGCACATCTATGTCGGGAGTCTCTTCGACAGTGCGATCGTCCACTTCAGCCGGCCGGCGCCTTCCGCCACCTATACCTTGGCAGTCTCGAAAAACGGATCTGGCAGCGGCAAGGTGACCAGCTACCCCGCCGGGATTTCCTGCGGCTCCGATTGTTCCGAGCTCTTGACTGCGGGAGCCTTCGTCACTCTCACTGCTCAGCCCGCCCCCGGCTCCACGTTCGCCGGGTGGAGCAGCGGGTGTTCCGGCACAGGGAATTGCACGATTGTCATGACCTCTGCGCAGACCGTCACGGCGGCTTTCTCCGTCTCCGATGTTGCACTGCAAAATGACGTCGCCCTCCCGGATATGATGACTGCGACAACCCGGCAAGGCTCCTGGAAGTATTACTGGATCGATGTCGCCAGCGGGAGCTCGAACCTCGTTGTAGACCTGTACAACCTTTCGGCGGACGTTGATCTCTACGTACAGTTTGGAGACAAACCGACCCTGGGCTCCTACAACTGCCGGCCCTATGCTGGCGGTCTCGCCGCCGAACAGTGCAGTTTTCCTGCGCCGGCCGCCGGACGCTGGTGGATCGGGGTCAACAACTGGGACACAGGCTCGATAACCTATACTGTGCGGGCCAAATGGAGCGCACCTGTCTTCGGCGGCGACCTGTCCTTCTACACAGTGACGCCCTGCCGCGTCTTCGATTCTCAAAATAGCTCAGCGCTTGCTTCCGAAGAGACGCGCCAGATCCAGATCACGGGGATCTGCGGCATCCCCTCGACAGCAAAAGCGGTCTCGTTCAACCTGACGATCGTCCAGCCCAGCTCGGGAGGATCCTTAACCCTCTGGCCCTCGGGAGTCACTGTCAATACAAGCTCGATCAACTTTCCGACCGGAGTGACACGCGCCAACAACGCTATTCTGGCCCTTGCTGCGAATGGGCAGGGCACCCTCTCCGCGCGGCCCTCTCTGATGAATGCTGGGACAGTCCACCTGATCCTGGACGTGAACGGCTACTTTCAGTAAGAGACCGGCCTCGCCGGGAGACTCCGAAATGTGCAGCATGGCGCCTTCATGGGGCTTCGGTCATGTTGCACCTCAGCCATGGAGAGGGACGGCGACGTCTCGCCGGTGGACTCTTTTGCAGCAAAGCGGCCAGCGAGCGCAGACTTCGATCATGTCCCAGGTTTGCTACTCCACGACGCGCCGTCCTATCGTTATGACGCCTCGTATAACGCTATGCTGGGCTGCGGTACAGCTATGACGGTTTGTATAGCGCTACGACGAGCCGGCGTACCGCTACGACAAGGCGCGGGATCGTTATGACGAGGCGCGGGATCACTACAACGGAGCGCGGGACTGTTATGACGGTCGATCCAGGCGTACGACGAGCCAGCATAACGCTACGACAAGACGCGGGATCATTATGACGAGGCGCGGGAGTGTTATGACGAGGCGCGGGATCGCTATGCTGGAACGCGGGTCGTTCGCCGGGAGTAAGAAAACCCTCGTCGGGCCGTTTCGTAGAGGAGACACGTTCGAGGAGGAACGATGAGAGGAACTACGTTCAGACGACTCCTAGGGATCGCGACCCTCTCCTTGGCGCCGCTCGCCGCCGGCGCGGCCACGGAGGCGCTGGCGCCAGGGATCCAGCTCTTCGAAGCCCGGCGATTCGAGGAGGCGCGGAAATTCTTCGAGCCGTTCGCGGCCAGCCATCCCAAGGACGCCGACGCCGCTTTTTATCTCGGCCGGACGTACTTTCACCTGCGGAAGTTCGACACCTCGGCCGAATGGCTGGAGAAGGCCGCGGTGCTGGCGCCCCGGCAGAGCCCGGTTCAGCTCTGGCTGGCGCGCGCCTACGGCCAGGCCGCTCAGCGGGCGAGCGTCTTCAAGATGCCGGGGCTGGCGAAGAAGGGCAAGGCGGCCTGGGACAAGGCGGTGGCCCTCGATCCCAACAACCTCGACGCCCGCAGCGACCTCGTCCAGTATTACCTCATCGCGCCCGGTTTCCTGGGCGGCAGCGTCGAGAAGGCGAAGGAGCAGGCCGCCGAGATCAAGAAGCGCGACGCCCTGCGCGGTGCCCAGGCCTTCGCCACCATCCATGTGAACCAGAAGGATTTCGCCGCCGCCGAGCGTGAGCTCAAGGAAGCGATACAGAAGGCGCCGGCCGACCCCCGTCCCCGCGTCGTCCTCGCCGGCATCTATCAGGGCCAGGAGAAGTGGGATGCTGCTTTCGAGACGTTGGAGGCGGCCCTCAAGGCGGACCCCGACAACTGGGACGCTCTCTACCAGGTCGGCCGGGCGGCCGCGCTCTCGGGAAAGCGGCTCGAGCGCGGCGAGGAATGCCTCAAGCGCTACTTGACGCACACTCCCACCGAGGACCAGGCGCCCCTCGCCAACACGCATTACCGCTTGGGAATGGTCTACGAGAAGAAGGGAGACAAGGCCCTGGCCCGCGCCGAGTACCAGGCGGCCCTGAAGCTCGATCCCGACCTCAAGGACGCGAAGGAGGCGCTGGCGAAGCTGAAGTAGATCCTTTTCTGCGGGGGAGCCGCCCCTACCTCGCGCAGGTCCACGGGGCGGCCCACCCGCCGTCTGCTTGTGCTGACTACTCCTCGTCCCGGTCCAGGACCGGCACCACCAGCGTCCGTTCGTCGCGCAGCTCCTCCCCCTTCTCCGTCTTCTGCGTGGCGCTGACGAGATACCGGCCGGGCATCTCGGTCACCTTCACGGTCGCCTTGAAGGAACCTTTGCCGTCCACCTTGACGCGCTTCGCAACCACCCGATTCCCGATGCGGAGGGTGACGGACGAACAGCGCGGCGCGGCGCAGAAACCGCTGCCGTACACCTGCACGGCGTCACCGGTCACGGCGGTCGGCTGGCCCGTGACCTTGAGCGTGCCGACGAGCTGCAGGTAGGGTAAAGGCCCCTTCGCCGGCTGCTCCGGCTGTGGACCGGCGGCGGCGTGGCCCGCCTTGCCGCCGCCCGGCTGGTCCGAGAAGCGGCCGATGACGGCGGTGACCCGATCCTCCGCGTAGATGAAACCGGTGATCGAGCCCCCTTCCGCGAGGATGCCGAGACAGCCAGGGCAGCCGGAGAACTCGCCGGGGCGGGTCGCCGTCGTCGGCTCGACCGGCAGCGACGGATCGATCCTCTCGCCATCGATGTCGTAGGCGTCCAGCTTGCCCTCGTTCACGGCCAGGGCCTTCAGCGCGCCCTCCTCCGACAGCCGGATGTCCTCGATGACTCCCCTCTCCAGTCCGTACACGTGGCAGGTCGGCAGGTCGGGGGGGTGCGGACAGGCCCAGCGGGGATAGATGCGCTCGCCCACGAGCGTCCGCACGTCGATCCGACAGGGGGCCGGGAAGGTGTCGCAGAGGACCGGCGGCGGGAAGCTGCCCGGCACGAGCTTCCAGAGGCCGTTGCCGTAGGTGGCGACGATGACCCGGTCGCGGTCGAAGAAGAAGTTGCTGATGCTGCGGATGAAGTAGTCGGAGTACGGGATCTTGGCCCAGGACTGGCCGCCGTCGGCCGATTCGAAGATCCCGGCGGCCTCGGTGCCGACCAGGACCTGGCTGGTGTCGTCCGGGTTGAAGCCGATGGTGTGGACCTGCAGCGGGCCGCCGGGCACGCTGAACTGGAACCGGCCGCCGTCGAGGATCAGGTCGGTCAGCGCCGGCATCGCCGTCCACGTGGCGCCGCCGTTCTGGGTGACCTTCATCTGGCCGCTCGCGACGTCGGTGGCGATCACGTGCTGCGGGTCGCCGGGATCGGCGCCGAAGACGGCGGGGCTGGTGAAGCTCCCCTGGCCGGGGCCGTAGGCTCCCAGGCTGCCCAGGCTTCCGAGGCCGCTCCCGTCCGCGTTGGCCGAGGTGGCGGTGCGGTTGGCGACGTCGAGGTCGATCCGGATGAGGCCGATGTTCGGACCGGCGGGGTTGCTTCCCGGCCGGCTGACCGCCTGGTAGATCCGCGGGTTGGCCGGCGGCCCGACGATCTGCGGGAAATGGACCAGCGACCGAGCGATGGTGAACGGCGTCGTGCTGGCCGGAATCCTGACCGTATTCCAGCTTGCGCCGGTGTCCAGGGTCAGGGCGATCCCCGTGGCGGGGGGGCTCGCCTGCGTGTACTGGATGTACTTGCCGGTGTCGATGAGGAAAGGGTTGCCCGCGTTATTCGGCGGATCGTTCCAGGGATCGAAATTGGCGAAGTGATCGGAGCTCTTGAAGTTCCCCCAGCTCACGTCCTGCCCGGTGACGATCTCGTTGGTGTGGGAGGGCGTGCTCCGCTTCATCTGGAGAGCGTAGCCCTCCGGGCAGCGGGCGTTGATCCAGCTCGTGCCGCCATCGGGCGAGGCCCAGAGGCAGTTGTCCTGCGTGCCGAAGAACAGGTCGGTGTGGTCCGGGTGGATCTGGCCGGCGACCTCGTAGATCTGGAGCGCGTTGTAGCCTCCGGTGCCCCCGCCGCCGACCGCGAAGGTCTGGCCGCCGTCCGTCGAGTTGAACACGCCGCCGTCGGTGAGGATGAATTTGCCGGCGTTGCCCGAAGCGTTGAAGGCGAAGGCGTTCGTCTCGTTGTCGTTGGGAGGATTCAGCGTCAAGGGGGTCCACGAGCCGTTGCAGTTCAGGCTGCCACTGCGGTTGGTGCAGGTCTGCCGCACCCGGTTGTAGGGATTGCCGAAGAAGACCTCGAACTGGTTCGGACTGGCGGGGAGCGCCTTCGACACCGCCAGCCAGGAGGGGCGCCCCACGTGGACCGGGGCCGGCGGGTTCAAGGTCGTCCAGCTCCGCCCGCCGTCGTCGGATTCGAACAGCTTGTCGGGGAAGGTGGTGACGAAGAGGACGTCCGAATTGAACGGCGACACGTCGATCAGGTGCGTGCCCTGTTGGGTGCAACCGCCGATGCCGGCGGAGCCGGATCCCCAGGTCGCTCCGCTATTGGTGGAACGGAAGATCCCGGCGTCACCGCAGACGTCGACGATCCCCTGTCCATGGGCGACCACGGAGACGATGCGCCAGTTGGCCGCCGCCGGATCGGGCACGACGTGCGTCCAGGTGGCGCCGCTGTCGTGGCTGATGGCCAGCCCGCAGTCGGTGCCCACGTAGATGCCGCCCGAGACGTAGGAGATCCCGTAGGCGTTCGCCGCGGCCGGACACTTCGGTCCGGCGGGCGGGTTGGAGGTCGCGGGCTTCTCCCAGTTCACGCCCCCGTTGAGGCTGCGCCAGATGCCGCCGCGGTTGCCGGTGCGGGTGTCGGCGTAGGCGGTCGCCACGATCCTCTGGGAGAACGCAGGGCTGTACTTGACGTCGGCCATCCGGAAGGGGGGGAGGCCGGTGAGATGGGACCAGGTGAGGCCGCCGTCCTGGGTCTTGAAGAGCCCGCCGCTCTCGCTCGCCACGATGGCGACCGAGGAGTTGTTGGGGCTGACGGTGACCGCCACGGCCCTCCCCCCCGGCCAGACGTTCGGCTGCATCGGCTCGATGATGGTCGCCGCGACGGGCGCGGGGGATGCGCTCGCGAGCGCAACGAGGACGGCGAGGCTCGCCCAGGCCGAGCCGCCCTTGACGATTGAAAAGCTACGCATGGGATTCCTCCTTCCGCCGAGAGGGCGGGTTCTCTAGTGAGGCGACGGAAGGAGCAGAAGGTCAACGGATGACTCGGCACTGCGAAACCTTTCCGGCTCGCCGCGCTGCAAAGCCGGCTGATGCGCGCCGCCCGCGCGATCCTCGATCCCGGCCTGCAGAGCGGCAAGGTGACGCGCGAGGAGGCGACGCGCATCCTGCGCGAGGAGGTGGGGCTCTCCGAGGGCATGGCGCTCCAGGAAGTCAACGCTATACGTTCCTCGCTCCCGGCCAGGCGACGTCCCACTTCTGCGGTTATACCCGGCTGATGGAGCTGCGCACGGAAGTGGAGCGGGTGCTGGGTCCAAAGTTCAACCGGCAGGCATACCACGACTTCGTGCTCGCACAGGGGATCCTGCCGCCGGCGCTGCTGCGCAAGGCGGTGCTGGAGGAATTCGTGCCGTCGCAGATGCAGATCGCACAGAACCGCTGAAGCTCGAGGTCCGGTGCGCCACGCACTCTTCGGGAGCCGCGCCATTGCGCGCGGCTCCCTTGCTGTGACTGGCGGGATCAGCTCGAATACGCCGTCGAGAGGATATGGCCGTGCCGCTTCCGAGCAGCTTCTGCGAGACCCCGGCGCGGACGGTTCGCGACGTGTTTGAAGACCGGTGGACGCGTTGCGGTCGGTTCGCAGGGCGTTCCGAGGGGTTCGCAACGCCTTCGGGATGGTTCTCGATGCCTCTCTCTCCATCCGCGACGGGCCGCTCCGGGGACGCCGGCTTCCGCTGCCTGCGGGAGGCGCTGCCGTGAGCGACTCGAGCTTGACAGAGCCCGAACCTTGAGAGCAGGATCGCGAGGGGTAGCTTCCCGATAAAAGTAGGGTTTTGGGCTTCGCGCGGCGGCTGCCTGACCGGCCGCATGGACTCGAGCCCAGGGGGCAATGCGGGAATCTGTGGCTGCCGAGAGGAGAGCGCTGAAATGGACAAGAAGCACCTCGAAACGCTCATGAAGATCGTTCAGGATCCCAGATACGACCAGCAAAAGATGATCGACGGGTTGGCTCCGGCTGCAGAGCTCAAGCTGGCCGTCGTCGCCGGCGGCCTCGTTGCCAAGCTGAATCACGCCTATGGATGGAGCCTCCCGCAGAGCGGCGATTGGTCCGTCGAGCAGTCCAACGACATCATCTACGAGATCGTGACGAAGCCCGGTTATTCGCTCGCAGGCCTGATCGCGGCGATTCGCTCGGGAAGACGGCTGTAGACATTCTTTTTCGGTGGCGCCGATGAAATGGCTGCGCGATCGAGTTTTCGGCTCTCCTGAGGATCGGCTCCATCGGGCCTTTTGCCAACACGCTGACTCGGAGTCTTTGGCAAAGCTGCTCCGCCATGCGCTCGACAGGGGGATCGGGCTTCGCCTGGAGGACACGGCGTTTCGCGAGGCACTCGGGCGAGCGCAAGCATGGCCTGCCGACCCTGGGTTGATGGACTTCCTCTTCGTGCGGCTCCAACAGTTTCTGGCCGCCGATCCCACGATGCCCCGCCTCGCCGACTGGAAGACCTGGATCGACCTGAGCCGGGTGCTGAATCGAAGTCTGGCCATCCGCTCGCCGCGGCTCGCCGCCGGGTTGGTCACGGCCCTGGTGGGCTCGCCCGAAGGGCAGCCCTTCAGCGGAGAGGACCGCAACCTGGTGGTGAACGCCGTTGCGGCGTTTGCGCTGCAGGCCGTCGGGGACCAGCCAGCCGCGGCCACGGTCGACATCTGTCGGGCGATCGGCCTGCTCGGGTCGCTTCTTCACACGTCGCACAACGCGGAGGCCGCCCAAGCCATCGAGCACTGGTGGGCTCATGTGGCGGCCAGACCGCGAGCGCTCGACGCTCTACCGGACGAGGAGGCATTCGACGCTGCGATTCGAGGCGTCGGCTCACCCAACGGCGTTGCGATGACGACGGTTTACTCGGGCGGGTCGGCCGCGCCGGCTCGACTTCTATTGGCCGGCAGGACGCCCGACCCGGTGATCAATTCCTGGCTCGACGACGCCCTCTTCGCTGCCGCCCTGTCCTGCGACGCCGAGCCGACGATCCTCAGCACGGGGGGTGCCGTCTTGTCGTTGGCTCCTCCCGATGGCAGCCTGGGGTCCAGGGGAGGTGAGCCGCTGTTGAGCGCCGTCCTTACCCTCGGGGGCATGGGGGAGCCGACGGGGAAGGCTCCGAGCTTGGCCTTGACATCCGAGGAGTCGCTGCTCCTCGTCTCGGAAGTGTTCCACAGGATCGAGACCAGCAGCGGGCTTATCCGCGCGACAACATGGGACTCTCGCGACGGCCAGGATCTGGAAGACGCGGTTCGCGGCGCCTTCACCGGGCCGGACCGGCAGCTCGTGTGTTCGGATCCAGCCGTGCGTACCGAGGGCGGGGCCTTGCACGCAATGCCTCTGCTTGGCTGGGATCGGCAGCGGCAGGTGCGTGACATCTCGATCAGAATCCCGTACCAGGCCCTTGGCGTACAGCGCCTCTTCGAGCTCCTTCGGGCCGGGCGCACTCTCTACGTCGAGAGCCTGATTCGGGATGCGAAGCATCGTGAGTCTGTCGCCAGGGCGGCCAAAGAGGGTCACCAGCTGAAAATTGATGAGTGGAAGTCTGGTGGCGAGGAACGGCAACAAGCCGAGTGCAAGAGACGGCCGGAGGTGCCGATCACCCATCAGTACGACTTCCGCCTGGGCCGGGAGACGCGGCTGCCGCGGATCCGGCGCGTCCCAAGGAGGCAGTACGAGGAAGAGATTCGCCCGCAAATCGTGCGCGGGGCTATCGAGTTCGAGCGCCGATTCAAAGAGCTGTCCGAGAAGCTGACCGCGCTGTCGAAGCCGGGGGGTCGGGCCGATATCCTGGCGTTGAAGCTGCTCATCGATTCCGCCATACGGCAGGCCCGCCTGCCGCTGACGGCCGAGCAGTTCCAGACCGACTACCTGCGGTGGTCCGCCATTGCCGGACCGACGATATGGGCGCATGTCGCGGCCTGGTGCTCGGAGCACGGCTACCCGCTCGAGGATCTTGCCGCTGCCAACGTCATCTTCAACGTGCGGCCGGACGGGAAGCAATCCGAGATCGTGCTGGAGCCGTGGGTGATGGTCGATCTTCACAACTACGCGATCGAGGTCGATCCGGCCAAGGGCCATATGCGCGTTCGATCCGGCTCGCGCTCCTGTTCGCTCCGGGAAAGCACCTTGGCAAGCCCGGCGCTGGGCATCGCTGATACGCGGGACCTCTATCAGAAGTTCACTGCTTGGCTCGAGCGGTTCCCCTATCCGCTCGCCATTGCGAAAGGCCCCGACGGCTTGGTCCCCGCGAACGTCGTGACCGCGGAGCAGCGAACGCCCATCCTCTTCGCCTTTGCGCGCTCGCTGCTGTTCGCCGGGAAATGGGAGGACGCCCGAAAGCTCGTGCTCGAGATTCGCAGTGCAGACGAGCCGGCCATCTATTTCCTGGGGGCCCTCGCCTTCCTGGCGGGCACTCCGTTCCTGCGACAAAGGCCCGAGTTTCAGATCGCTGTCAAGACCACCGACGAAGCGTCTCGATCCCAGCGGGAATGCATTCTGGCCTGCGACCTCATCCTGAGCGGGCGAGACGCCAACCTTTTTCCACCCGAGTGCAGGAGATTTCTCGAACAGCTCGTGGCGCGGGAGCCGGCGTTTCTCGGCCGCCTTCTCTCCAACCGGAGCCAGGCGCATCCGCTGTCCATACTGCAGGCCGACGAGCCTTCCCATCCGCAAGTCGAGTATGCGAAAGCTGCGGCCGCGTCGCTCGAGCTGCTGCACTTGGCCGAGACGACGTCGGCCGCGGCCCTGGCGCTGAGCTCCTTCGGCAGCGTGTCGGGAGCGGTCCAAAGGACCCTCATCGATCTGTGCGATCAGTCGGAACGCCTCGCCTTCGTGCAAGCGTCGGCGACAGCCGGCTTTGACGAGCTCCGCGAGCTCCTGGCCTAGATCGCTCGTATGGCTTCTTCATTCGACGTTTTCGTCTCGTACCACTCGGAGGACCGGACGATGGTCGAGGTCCTTCTCGAGCATCTGAAGGGCCGGCTCATTCGCGTGTGGGTCGACGATAGCCAGTTGCCGCCGGGAAGCGTCGGTTTTCAGCGGCAGATCGAGGCGGCCGTACACGACGCACCTGCCGTGTTGGTTGCGGTTGGGCCGTCCGGCATCGGCACGTGGCAACAGGTGGAGATCGACCTCTGCCTGGAGGAGTCGACGCGTCGAGCCTTTCCCGTCATTCCGGTGCTGTTGCCAGGCGGCCTGTTGAGCCAGATCCCGTCCCTCCTGACGAGTCGTTTTTCGATCGCCGACTTCAGCGAGGGATTCGACGACACGAAGGGGTTCGATCGCCTGGAATGGGGCATCACGGGCCACGTGGTCGCTGCCCTAGTCGCCGAGCCACCTGCGCAGGCATCCCGCAACACGGCCCCTGATTTCAAGGACACACTCGATGCGTTTGCGATGGCCCACGTCAAGGCCCGCGTCTACAAGGCGGCCGAAGCGACCGCCGCGCTCGCGGCTTCGGTGCTTGCGGGCGCTGACGAAACCGGGCAACACGATCTGACGCGATGGGTGTCGCTGCTCATCAGCCTGCGCTGGGAACGCGGATACCTGATGGCCTTCGAACGGCTGTTTTGCGTTCGCCGAACGGAACGCTCTCTCCAGGATTTCGATCTCACGTTGCTTTGCGATGACGATCAAGAGCTGGACGGTGTCTTGAGCGCGGCGCTCGACGGAGCCGGCGCGATTACGGTTTCGATCGACGGCCGGCCCGTCGCCGCGGCGCAGGTTCCAGTGGAGGCGGATCGCGTCCTAGTGGAGCGCGGTGTGAACGGCTATGGACGCCTGGGGCGGCCGCTGTCCGGGAGCCGCTCACTCAAGAGCCGGCTGGGCAGCGTCCCCATCGCCACGATTGAGCACCAGGACAGTGAGCTGGTGACCGCGTTTTATCAGAATCGTGAGATTTTGGCCGTGTTGGCCGCACGATTCGGGATGCCGGGTCAGGATCAGCTCCTCCTGCCGCGGCCGCAGCGCGTCGATCAGCCTAACCCCTTGGCGATGGACACGACGGCCCTGAGCAGTGAACCTCCTGGTGACGGCGTGCTCCTCCAGGCGCGCCGCGCCGTGGCCGTAGGCGATCCGGCGGCGGAGGCCGCGTACCAGGAGTACCTGAAGACCCTCGAACGCACACCGCAGGCGTTGGCCGCGGTACGTGAGCTGTTCGGCGAGGGCCCGGACGCCATTCGCGCCAGTTGGGACATGCACCTGGCGATGAGGGCCAAGCAGAACCAACGTTAGCGTGGAGTTCCTTCCGCCGGTGAATTTCACGGCAGGCGACAGGCCGACCTGACGTGAAGAGCGTCGAGCGTCCGCGGAGCATGATTCTCGAGACAGCGGATGGTCTGCTCGAGGACATCTTGGGAGAGGTCACAGAGATCGGCGTCTGAGAGGTCTTCGACGTAGCGTTTGGTCAGCGCAGAGGTATCGAAAAAGACCTTCATCACTTCTCGTCGCGGTCAGCCAGAACCTCATCGCTGAGGCTCAAGTTGCCGAGAGAGAGCCGGGTCAGGGGCGACTTCTTCCAAGCCGGCATCGCCGCCTTGACTGGAACGATGTCCGCGACCGGCCGGCCGTTGCGGTATACGCGGACGATCTCGCCCTCCTCGACGGCGTCGAAAAAGGTCTTGGCGTGGTTCCTCAGCTCGGTGAAGGTGGTTTCACCACGCATGCCGCCATTCTCTTAGGCCAGGAGACGCCTGTCCATCGATCTGTACATCGCTGAGGTGTCTCGCCGGCGACCGTCAGCCGCTCACGTCCTCGCCGCGGTCTGTCCGGGGCTCATATCGTGCTCGGAATCGTATACCGCGGAATGTCTCCGCGGCCGCGCCGCCCTACGGCTGTGTCACGCCTCGCTCGGGTGGGAGCTCAGTCGTCGATCGCTTGGTAGGCGGACGTCCAGAAGTCGAGCACGACCGGCGGCAGACGCAACGCTCCTGGACGGCACTGCGCCATGAGGACACCGACCATGTCCTCGCGCGGATCCACGTACAACGATGTGCTGAAAGCGCCGTCCCAGCCGAAGCGTCCGGGCACGGCGGCAACATCGTCGCGCCGGGTCACGATCGAAAGGCCCAGGCCCCAGCCACGCGAATCCCAGAAGTTTTCGAAGAACGGCGAGGCCGCCTTCTGCTCGGGCGTCAACTGATCGGTGGTCATGAGCTCCACCGACAGCCGCGACAAGATCCGCTCCTTGCCGTATATGCCCCGGTCCAGCATCATCCGGCCGAACGCCAGCAGATCGTCGGCCGTGGAGACGAGCTGGTCGCCGGCGCCCGACTCGAAGACGCACGGGAGCGCGAGGAGATCGTTGCGAGCCTCTTCGAGCACCGTGATCTCGCCGCTTGAAAAGTCTGTCTGGTAGCAGGTCGCAACCCGGTCGAGCTTTGCCTCCGGCACGGTGAAACCGGTGTCCTTCATGCCCAGGGGCTCGAACAGCCGCTCGCGCAGGAAGGCCGACAGCGGCATGCCGGCAACGCGGGCGATCAGAACACCCAAGATCTCGGCGCTCATGTGATACAGCCACCGCTCGCCCGGTTGATTCGCGAGCGGCAGGCTGCCGAGGCACCGCATGAATTCGTCGGGAGTCCCCGAAAACATCGCGCTCAGCGGCAGGCGAGCCTCGATCAGCGCCCTCTGGAGCGGGCACGCCGGCGAGAGGAACGCCACTTCGCCGTACCCCGAGCGAAACGTCAGCAGGTCGCGCACCGTGATCGGGCGCTTCGCAGGCACCGTGTCGTCGAGCTCGCTGTCGATCGTCCGCAGCACCTTGCGGTTCGCCAGCTCCGGCAGGAATTCATCGACGGGATCGTCCAGCCTGAGCTTGCATTCCTCGACGAGAATCATCGCGGCCACCGCCGTGATCGGCTTCGTCACCGACGCCAGGCGGAAAATCGTGTCGCGCCGCATCGGCTCCGTGCGGTCGAACGCCAGGGTACCGATAGCGTCCATATGCTCTTCGCTCCGCCGGCTGATGAGCGCGACCAGGCCAGGCAGTCGGCCGCGGTCCACGTGACGGCGCAGGGTGTTGTGCATCCTCGCCAGCCGTGTGGAGGAGAATCCGCTGATCTTCGGCCATGGTATGGGGGGAGGTTCCGCCGTCTTCAGCGGCGTGCCGGTTTCGAGCGCGCAGGACTCCATGATCTGCTCCTTTCGGCGAGTTGGCATGATGTCTCGCACGAGCCACGAATACACCCTCGAAGCGGTCCGGCGCGCCACGCCGCGAGGTAGTGCCGCCGCGCCGTGAGGTAGGCATCTCTTCCGCTCGCAAAGGTTGCCGAAGCTCGATGCCTAGGGCTTCCTTGACACACTGCGGCATCGCTCCCTACGATGCCGCCATGACCCTCATCGAAACCGAATCCCGAACATCCCAAGCCCAATCCGGTCCGGCGCCCGCCGCGCTGGCCGTCGAAGATGGCATCGCCTGGCTGCGCCTGGACGATCCCGCGAAGAAGGTCAACACCCTTTCGAGCCGCCTTCTCGGCTGGTTCGAGGAGCAGATGGCTTCGTTGGAGCGCGCGCGGCCGGCGGGGCTCGTCATCTACTCCGGCAAGCCGGACGGCTTCGTGGCCGGCGCCGATCTGGAGGAGCTGCTGGCGGCCGCCGACAAGGCGGCGGTGCTCGCCATGCTGCAACGCGGCCATGACCTCATGGAGCAGCTGGCCGGCCTGCCGTTCCCCACGGTGGCGGCCATCCACGGCGCCTGCCTCGGCGGCGGTCTCGAGCTGGCCCTCGCCTGCCGCCGCCGCGTGGCCACGGAGCATCCCAAGACGAAGCTCGGGCAGCCCGAGGTGCAGCTCGGCCTCATCCCCGGCCTCGGCGGCACGCAGCGCCTGCCGCGCCTGATCGGCGTGCCCGCCGCGCTCGACCTCATCCTCACCGGCAAGCAGGTGGACGCCCGCAAGGCCAAGCGCCTGGGGCTGGTGGACGACACCTGCCAACCGGCCGATCTGCGCACCGCGGCCGAGCGGCTGGTGCGCAGCGGCGGCGAGAAGGAGAAGGGCCGGCCGCTCTCCTCGCGCGCCGCGGACCTGCTCGCCCGCTCGCCCCTCGGCGGACCCATGGTGTGGGACAAGGCGCGCGCCGGAGTGATGGAAAAGACGGGCGGTCACTATCCCGCGCCGCTGGTGGCCATCGACGTCATGCGCGAAGGGCTGAAGCTGCCGCTGCGCCGCGCCCTCGACGTCGAGGCCGGCGCCTTCTCCGAGCTGGTGGTCTCCGACACGGCCAAGAACCTGATCTCCATCTTCTTCGCCAAGAACGAGGTGGAGGCGCGGGCGGCGAAGACCGCCCGCGCGGCCCGGCCGGTGGCCGCCGTGGGCGTGCTCGGCGCCGGCTTCATGGGCGCCGGCATCGCCCAGGTGCTGGCGAACCAAGGCGTGCCCATCGTCCTCAAGGACAAGGACCTGGCGGCGGTCGGCCGCGGCTACGGCTTCTGCCAGCAGCAGTTCCGCGAGCTGGTCAAGCGCCGCCGCTTGAGCGAGCCGCAGGCCAAGGTCGCCCTCGGGCGCATCCTGCCGACGGTCGACTACGAAGCGCTGCACCGCATCGATTTCGTCGTCGAGGCGGTCTTCGAGGACCTCGAGGTCAAGCGCGCGGTGATCCGCGAGACCGAGGCGGCGGCCCCCGAAGGGCTCATCTTCGCCTCCAACACCTCGGCCATCCCCATCGCGCAGCTCGCCACCGCCAGCCGCCGGCCGGAGAACGCCGTCGGCATGCACTTCTTCAGCCCGGTGCACAAGATGCCGCTGGTGGAGGTGATCCGCCACCCCGGCACCTCGGAGGAGGCGGTGGCCACCACGGTCGAGCTGGGACGCAAGATGGGCAAGACGGTGATCGTCGTCGGCGACGGCCCCGGCTTCTTCACCAGCCGCGTGCTGGGCACGATGCTCAACGAGGCCGCCTGGATGCTCGCCGAGGGAGCGCGCATCGAGCGCGTGGACCGCGCGATGACCCGCTGGGGGTGGCCGGTGGGGCCCTTCGCGCTGCTCGACGAGGTGGGGCTCGACGTCGCCCGCCACGCCGGCGGCGTGGTGCGCGCGGCTTTGGGCGAGCGGGTGGCGGCGCCGCCGGTCTTCGAGCAGATGGCCGCGGACCGCCGGCTGGGCCGCAAGGCCAAGCGCGGCTTCTACCTCTACGAGGAAAAGGGCGGCAAGCGGGTCGATGAGGCCGTCTACGGCCTGATCGGCTGGCGGGAGGCGCCGGTGGACGATCAGGAGATCGTCGAGCGCTGCTGGCTGCAGATGCTCAACGAGACGGCCCGCTGCATGGAGGAAGGGATCATCACCAATCCGGCGGACGTGGACATCGGGGTCATCTTCGGCTTCGGCTTCCCGCCTTTCCGCGGCGGCCTGCTGCGCGAAGCGGACCGCCACGGCCTTCCCTGGGTGGTGGACCGCCTCGACGGCTACGCCGAGAAGCACGGCGAACGCCTGCGCCCGGCGGCGTTGCTGCGCGAGATGGCGGGGCGGGGGAAGGGGTTTTACCCGTAGCGCGGCTGTGGCGGCTGGGGCGGTTTACGCTTCGAAGCCTCACCCCCTGTCCCCCTCTCCCTGACGGGCGAGGGGGGACGATTCATGGCCGGCGTTGCCGATAGAAGGCCACCTTTCAGCAAAACCCTTACGCAGGCGTCCCCCCTCGCCCGTCAGGGAGAGGGGGACAGGGGGTGAGGCTTCGGAGGGCATGCCGCTTCGTCGCGGTATGAGCCCGCCCTTCACGCCTCCTGCAATTCCGCCTCCGCCGGAGCTTCCACGCTCTCCTCCGGCAGCGCATCCGGAATCTCGCTCTCCAGCCGCCGCAGGCGCGGATTGAGCGACGCCAGGCCCAGCACGACGAGCGTCAGCGCTCCGAGGAGGACGAAGAGGAAGCCGATGCCGCGGCCCTGGCCGACGCCGATCAGCCGGCCGACGGTGCCGGCCAGCGCGCCGCCGGGCAGGAACATGGGCTCGAAGACCCGGTCGGCCAGCGGACCGGCGACCAGCGACGCCAGGGGCACGCTGGCCAGGGCGATCATCGTCGCCACGCCGAAAACCCGGCCCTGGACGTCGAGCGCCACCTTGCTCTGCAGGATGACCTGGGTCCAGCCGTTGATGAACGGCAGCGTGAACATGAAGGCAAAAGCGGCCGCGGCGATCAACGGGATGCTCGGCTTGACGCCGCCGAGGAAGAGGATCAGCGCCTGGGCGGCGAAGCAGCTCAGGATCGCCACCACCCGCCGCCGCGGCCCACCCCAGATCGTCAGCGCGATGCTGCCGAGCAGGAGGCCCCCGGCCGCCACGGCGTCTACGGTGCCCAGGGCGACCGGTTTGGCGAAGCTGAGCACCAGGGGCGTCAGCAGGATCTGGACCATGGCCATGCAGAAGTTGGTGGCGGCGAAGAGGCTGATCAACGCGAAGAGGCCCGGCAGCCGGCGCAGGTAGGTCCAGCCGAAAACGAAGCTGGCGGGCAGCGACTGGCGCTTCGACGTCTCGGACCGCGGCGGATTCGGGATGCGCACGGCGAGGACCGTCGCCACCGCGAAGAAGAAGCTGAGGCAGTCGATCAGGATGACGCCGCCGTAGCCGATCGTGCCCACCAGGACGCCGGCCGCCAGCGGTCCGATGATCAGGGCGGCGGCGCGCGAGGTCTGGCTCATGCCGCTCGCGCGGGCGAGCTGATCGCGCGGCACCAGCAGCGAGATCGAGGAGAACAGGGCCGGCATCTGCACGGCGGTGCAGCTCGCCATCACGAACGCGATCGGGTAGACGTGCCAAGGCTGCAGCCGGCCGCTGAGCAGCAGGGCGGCCATGACCAGGCTCATCACGCCCGAGCCTATGTTGGCGAGGATCATGAGCTGGCGGCGGTCCCGGCGATCCGCGAGCGCACCGCCCACCGGGTTCATCACGATCAGCGCCAGCCCCATGACGAAGGAGATCATCGCGTACTGCGTGGCGGAGCGGGTCGTCTGATAAACCCATACGCCGAGGGCGAAGCTGCCGAGCCCGCTGCCCAGCACCGAGACGGACTGGCCGAACCAGAGGATCAGGAAGGTGCGCATGCCATGGAAGAGACCCTTGGGTGTCATCGCGGCCATACTAGTGGAGTGCGCGGATGTCCCGGGGCGGGACAGTTCCGCCCTCCGAAGCCCTCACCTCCCCGCCCCTCCTCTCCCATAGGGAGAGGAGGGAGAAAGAAGAATCCAAAAAAATCTCCAAGATGTTTTTTTCTTGTTCCCCTCTCTCCCTCTGGGAGAGAGGGGTTAGGGGAGTGAGGGCTTCGGAGGGCGGAACTGTCCCGCCCCGGGACATCCGCGCACTCCACTAGTA
>JBIOVX010000019.1:0-25314 GCA_044868005.1 Thermoanaerobaculia bacterium
CCCGCCCGCAACGGTTCAGGGCGGGGACAAGCCCCGCCCCTACGAAAAACTTGCTGTTGGATCTCCCCCTCTGATGGCGATCCCCAGCGTGGCCAGCGTCAGCCCCTGGCGGATCACCAGCGCCAGCACGCGGCGGCGGTGCGCGCCGAGCGCCATGCGCACGCCAGGCAGCGCCGGCGGTTTTCCCCCGGCCCCGCCCGTGATTTCATAGAACCGATACGCTTGTCTACGCCGGGGTACCTCTTTCGAAAAATTCAGTGTTGTAGTAGGCTCATAGCATGGCCATCGACGACGAGGTGCGGCGGGCGACGAAGTTGTTGGAGACGGTCATGCAGGCCGCGGGCCTGACGCGCAAGGACCTCGACCAGAAGCTCGGTGCCGGCCCAGGTTACGTCAGCCAGGTGCTCACCGGGCGCATGGAGCTCAAGTTCCGCCACATCCTGGCCATCCTGCGCGCGCTCGACATCGAGCCCAGCGTCTACTTCCAGACCCTGTACCCGGAGAACCGGCCGTCCTCCGACGCGGTGGTGATGGAGGAATTCCTGCGGCGCTTCCAGAAGCTCGGCTTCGGCGCCCAGCCGGCGCCGCCTCCCGGTCCGCCGGTGAATCCGCAGGAGCTGGAGCAGATCATCCAGAGCGCCGTGCGCGCCGCCCTCGCCGCGCCGCCTGCGGAGCCCCCCAAGAGCGAAGCTCCGGAGGGCCAGAAACCCAGGAAGGGAAAGCGGGTGCGGTAAAACCTTTTCCGAACCGGAATACCCTCCGAAGCCTCACCCCCTGTCCCCCTCTCCCTGACGGGCGAGGGGGGACGATGCAGAACCGACATTGCCAATAGGAGGGCTCGATCTCGGCACGGTCCTTCGCATGCGTCCCCCTCGCCCGTCAGGGAGAGGGGGACAGGGGGTGAGGCTTCGCGCGAAAGCGCTTCAATCATCACTATCCAGATGAACCGAAAAAATTTCGGAACCCCCCTTGACAACCGATTTTCTTCCCTCTACACTCCCCCTCCCTCACAAGAGGAGCGTCATGAGACAACAGACCTTCATCACAAATTCGCTGCCGAGCCGGCTCCGCGCCGCCGAACCTTCTGGTTTCGACGCGAAGGGAACCGCTGCGATTTATCAGGCTCGGCGCGGCGAGGAGATGACACCCTAGGAAGGTCTGTTCAGCGGCTTTCTTTCGAAAGCCTTCCAGGGTGGCGAGCCCTGGAAGGCTTTTTCGCTTTCAGGGCTCTCGAAAGATTTTTGATCTCCGGGTCGAAAGGCCCGGTTCGGAACCGGAAACCGTCCGGCTTCCGGCGGTGCACGCGCCTCGCGCGAGCGATTGGACGCCGTGTATTCCGCGAACGGGTTCTGCCGCCGGGCGGGGAAAGGTCCACCAAAGACGGATAGCTCAATGGAAAGAGCACTGGACTGATAATCCAGGAGTTGTGGGTTCAAATCCCACTCCGACTGCCACTGTAAGTGGTGTTTACAGCAGTAGGGTCTACCGGGACGGCGGACGCCGCGTCTTTCCGCCGGCCGGCCGCGCGATTCG
Source organism: Thermoanaerobaculia bacterium (assembly GCA_044868005.1). GTDB lineage: Bacteria > Acidobacteriota > Thermoanaerobaculia > Multivoradales > UBA5704 > DATARR01. The sequence continues at coordinate 1,534 of JBIOVX010000019.1, forward strand.
AAAGGTGGATGTTTCGCTTTTCGGGCGCGCGGACCGGCGGCACGCGAAGGCGCCTTGCGGCGCGCGGATTCCGGACCCGCCAAAACGCAGCAACGCCGCGCCGGCGGAGCGGGTCTTTTCGATCGCTTTTCCGGCGCGGTGCCAGGGCGGAGTCGGCGGGTCCTCAAGCGCGCTCCGCGCCGGAGGTGTGGCGGGACCGGTGCGCCGCCGCCCGGGTGACCGTTTTCAGTGGAAAGGAGGTGTGCTGTGTTGCTGTTTCCGATGCGTTCCATTCTCATCCGCGAGCACGAGCGGGGCCTCCTGTTCGAGCGCGGGGTCTTCGCGCGGCTGCTCATGCCGGGCCGCCACTGGATCCTCGATCCGCTCGGCCGCAAGGCGGTGGAGCGGGTGTCGGTGCGGCAGGCCGGCTTCGAGCACCGCGATCTCGAGGTGATCGTGCGCTCGGGCGCGCTCGCCGGCCAGGCGCTCGTGCTCGACTTGAAGGACCACGAGCGGGCGCTGGTGTGGGTTGACGGCCGTATCGAGTCGGTGCGCGGCCCGGGGCTGCACGCCCTGTGGACCGTGTTCCACGAGGTGCGCGCCGAGGTGATCGACGCCCGGCCGGTGCGTTTCGAGCACGCGGAGCTGCCGCTCCTCCTGCAGGCGCGTGGAGCGAAGGTGCTGCTCGAGACGGCCACGGTCGCCGCCGGCTGGACCGGCCTGGTCTTCCAGGACGGCCGCCACGTGGCGACGGTGGGCCCGGGCGTCCACGCCTTCTGGCGGGGCGAGGCGATGGTGCGCGTGCTGCCGGTCGACCTGCGCGAGCGGGCGGCCGACGTCACCGGCCAGGAGATCATGACCGCCGACAAGGTGACGCTGCGGCTCAACGCGCTCGTCACCTTCCGCGTGACTGACGCGGTGAAGGCGGTCACCGAGGTCGAGGACCACGCGCAGGCCCTGCACCGCCAGACCCAGCTCGCGCTGCGGGCCGTGGTCGGCACCCGCGAGCTCGACGGGCTGCTCTCCGACAAGGACGGCGTCGCCCGCCAGCTCGAGGGCATCCTGCGCGGCGAGGCGGCCGCCTTCGGCCTGGAGGTCAAGGCCGTGGGCATCCGCGACATCATCCTGCCGGGTGAGATGAAGGACATTCTCAACCGGGTGACCGAGGCCCGCAAGGCCGCCGAGGCCACCCTGGTAACCCGGCGCGAGGAGACTGCGGCCATCCGCTCGCAGGCCAACACGGCCCGCATCTTCGAGTCGAACCCGACTCTGATGCGTCTGCGCGAGCTGGAGGTGCTGGAGAAGGTGGCCGAGAAGGCCAACCTCTCCGTCGTCCTCGGCGATGGCGGCCTCGCCGACCGCGTCATCAAGCTGCTGTAGGTTTTTCGGCGCCGTCCTGCCGCGGGACGGCGCCGTCTTTCTCACTGCGTCCGAAGTAGTAACCGATGATGACGCCGATGATTCCCGTGTAGACGCTGGCCGTCTTCGAGAAGAAATCCGCGTAGTCGTTCAGGCCTACCTTGGCTTCAGAGACGAGCGGAAAAATCGCCATGAAGCCGGTAATGAACATGAAGGTGCCGACCACTAGCAAGGCGAGGGTGGCGCGAATCTTTGCGATCGGCATGGCGTGGCTCACTGGGGGCTGGGCAGGTTCAGGATCGCTTCCTTGAGGTTTCCGATCCGTTCGTCCTCGAACGCCTCGTCGACCTTCACGCGATGGATGCCGCGGCCCGACGCGACCCACATTTCCTCGAAGCGTCCGTAGAGCAGATACACGTGCACCGCCTTCTGAGGCTCGCGCGCATCCCTCTCCAGCCATACCAGGATGCGGTCGTAGTCCGCGGGACCGTCAGGCCGCTGCGCCGCGAAGTAGAGGTCGGCGTCCTTGCGCTCCTTGACGGCAAAACCCTTCGCCGTCACGAGGGATCTCAGCCGGCCCAGCAGCTCCGCCGGCTTGGCGGTCTCCAGGGTGACGAGCGGCTCGGGGCGCGCCAGCGGCGTCGGATCGACGGGCCGTCCGGGCTGCTGGGCAGCCAGCCTGGAAGCAACGTAAAGCAGGAGCATCAGGCAAAGAAGCGATCGTCTCATCATGGGATAGATAACGGCCGGAAACATCGCTTCCCCTCACCGCCGGCGGGAGGATGGAGGAGCGGGAGGGGCGCTTTTTTATCTTGGTGGATCGTACTTCTCGAGGTACTGGAGCTTGGATCGCACGCAGGATCCTCACCGCAGTACCCATGCGAGCTCGGTGATGAAGTAGATCGCCGCCCACAGCAGCGGCAGCCCGATGATCAGTACGAGCCCATAACGGCGCATGAAAGGGACGTGCGCCGGCTTGGTTACCATGACTTCGCCTCCTCCTCCGGCACCTCCTTCCGCGCGCCGCAGGTGCCGCACACCAGGGCGTAGACGGGGCCCCGGCTGACGATGCCGAACACCCACGCCATGGTGCAGTACTCATAGAGGAACCACAGCCGCACGGTGCGCTTGTCGGTGCAGACGGCGCAGTCCTGCGGCTCGAGCAGTCCGACGTCGACGGCTGCTGAATGGGCGCTCCAGCCATGCAGCTTGAACAGAAGATCGATCATGTCGAGGCGTTTTCTGGCCCAATCCTACCAGCTCCGGCGTTCGAGTGGCTTCCAACGGGGATGAACTCCCTCAGTCCGTGTTACGTATAATTGACCATGACAAAACCACGATCCTGGCTATGTCGTGCGGCAGCAAACTTCCTGGTCCTGGCGTCTGCCTCTGCCTACGCCGCGGGTCCGCCGCCCGAGGCCCAGGCGAAGGCTTACCTGGAGGAGCTGTGGCGCTCGACGGGGACGCCGGGCATCTCCGTGGCGGTCATGGTGCAGGGGAGGCTCGCCTTCGCGGACGGCGTAGGCTTCGCGGATCTGGAAAACCTGGTGCCCGCCACCGGCTCGACGGTCTACAACATCGGCTCGGTGTCGAAGGCGCTGACCGCCGTCGCCGTCATGCAGCTCGTCGAGCAGGGGAAGGTCTCTCTCGACGATTCCATCCAGAAGTACGTGCCGAGCTTTCCCGACAAGGGCTCGCCGATCACGATCCGGCACATCCTGACCCACACCTCGGGAATCCGGCACTATCGCCCGACGGACTTCCCGAACTCGGAAGACAACGAGAACATGAAGCCCATCGCCACGCTGGAGGAAGGCATCAAGATCTTCAAGGACGATCCGCTGCTCTTCAAGCCGGGCGAGTACTACTCCTACTCCTCGTATGCCGTGAACCTGTTGCAGGGAGTCGTCGAGAAGGCGAGCGGCATGGCGTTCGAGGACTACATGCGGAAGCACGTCTGGAGCCCGTCCGGCATGTACGGCAGCGCTTTCGACGTGCCGGCGCGGATCGTCCCGCGCCGCGCCAGGGGCTACAGCGTCGGCAACGGACAGATCCGCAACTATCCCTACGGCGACCTGACGTACAAGTTCGCCAGCGGCGGCATGCTCTCCTCCGCCGAGGACCTGGTGAGGCTCGGCACCGCGCTCAACCACCGTTTCCTGCTCAAGGCTGAAACCCTCGCGCTCATGTACAAGCCGATGCCGCCGGTTCCGCAGTACCAGGAGAAGGGTCCGTCGCAGACGCTGGAATCCTCCCAGGCCCTGCTGTGGAGGACCGCCAAGGACGACGCCGGGCGGTCCTTCGTCCACCACTGCGGCACGGTAAAGGGATTCAACGCCTGCATCGTCAACTATCCGGAGCAGGACGTCGTAGTGGCCATCCTCGGCAATGGAGATCCGGTGACGCCGGCGCGCCGGCCGGCCGTGGCCTTCGCGCAGCTCTTCCTGACGCCGCCCTAGAGGTACCGCTCGCGCAGGATCGCGGCGTGGTGGGCGACGTGGCCGCCGATGATGAAGGCCAGGGCGCGCACGGTGAAAGGGTAGTCGCTGGCGATGCCCTTGCGGTCCCACGCCTCCGCCGGCAGATTGCGGAAGAAGGAGAGGGTGGCCAGGCGCAGGCCGCGGAATTCCTCGACGTGCTCGGCCCAGGGCACCTCGTCGGCCCTGGCGGCTCTCACGCTGACCTCCTGGTCGAAGCTCGGCAGGGGAGAGTCGAAGCCGCGGGCGAACCAGAAGGCACGGTACACGAAGAGCCGCTCGCCGTCGTTGACGTGGTTCAGCACCTGGCGGATGCTCCATTTCTCCGGCGCGTAGCGGTGGAGGGATCTCTCCTCGGAGATGCCGGAGAAGAAGGGCATCGTCTCGTCGAGCTGCGCCGCCAGGTAGCCGACGATGTCCTCGCCCGGCACCTGGTTGATGTAGTTGAAATAGTAGGCTGCGGCCTCGTCGGTTCCTGGGCGTCTCATCCTCCAGCTCCTTTCTTCCGCGGCAGAGTCTGCTTCACGGAGCTGGCCACAGACAAGTAGCCGACTTGCTCGTCGTAGATCCTGCGCCCGCTGCGCCACCCGGCCGGAGCGCTCCAGGTATGATGTTTCGGTGCCGCGTACGCCGACCTTCCTGGTAACCCTTTTCCTCGCCGCGGCCGGCGTCGCGGCGGCGGCCGAGCTGCCGCGCGGAACGGTGGCCGAGAAGGTGGTCTGCGAGGGCCAGCCGGACCAGGCGTACTCGCTCTATCTGCCCTCCACCTACACGCCGAAGCGCCCGTGGCCGATCCTCTATGCCTTCGACGCGCGCGGGCAGGGCAAGCCCGTGGCGGAGCTCTTCCGGCAGGCCGCCGAGACCTATGGCTGGATCGTGGTCAGCTCCTGGAGCACGGCGAGCGACGTGGAGGGCGAGCGGCCGATGGAGGGGAACTTCGCGGCCATGCGGGCGCTGTGGGCGGATACGCACGCCCGCTTCGCCATCGACGACCGGCGCGTCTACGCGGCGGGCTACTCGGGCACGGTGCGCTTCGCCTGCATCCTCGGCCTCACGGCGCCCGGCTCGATCGCCGGGGTGATCGGGGCCAGCGCCGGATTCCCCATCGGCTCGCCGCCCAAGGCGGGGAACCCCTTCGTCTTCTACGGCACGTACGGCGAACGCGATTTCAACTATTACGAGCTGCGGGACCTCGATCAGGCGCTGGCGGCTGTCGCCGTGCCGCACCGCATCGAGGGCTTCGCCGGCACGCACGAATGGCCGCCGGCGGATCTCGCCACCCGGGCGGTGGGCTGGATGGAGCTGCAGGCGATGAAGAAGGGCCTGCGCGAGAAGAGCCCCGCGCTCATCGAGGCGGAGTGGGCCGCGGAGCGCGAGCGGGCGCGGGCGCAGGCGGCCGGCCATCCGGCGGACGCCCTCCATACCTGGTCGGCCATGGCCGTGGACTATGCCGGACTGCGCGACGTGGCGGAGGCCGAGCGCGAGGCGGCGGCGCAGGCGGCTTCACCGGCCTGCCAGCGGGAGCTGCGCGAGCGCGCGGCGCGGGACCGCCGGGACCAGGAGATCCTGGCCGCCGCGCCCGGCATCCTGGCGCGCGCCAATCCGGGCAACGCGCCGGTGACCGTGTCCCAGATCGCCGCCGCGCTCAAGATCCCGGAGCTCAAGAAGCGCGCCGAGTCGGCCGACGTCGAGGAGAGCCTCTCCGCCAAGCGGATCCTCAACATGTACCTCGGCCAGATGACGTTCTACCAGCCGCAGGCGCTCCTCGCCAAGAAGCAGTACGACCGCGCCATCTTCATGATCTCCATCGGCGCCGAGATCCGTCCCGAGGATCCCGGCCCCTGGGTGGAGATCGCGACCCTGCACGCCCTCAAAGGGAAAGCCGGCCACAAGAAAGCGCTGGAATCCCTGCGCGTGGCCGTGGAGAAAGGCTTTGCCGATGTGAAGGCCCTGGAGGGCGAGGCGGCGTTCGCCGAGCTGCGGCGGGAGGCGGAGTTCCGGGAGATCGTGGCGCGGATGGCCGCGCGGCAGGAATAACAGCCCCGCTCAACCTGTTCGCATGGCCCGAAGGGCGGCGGTCCCGCCGCTCAGCATCTAACCACATCTCAAACAAGGCATTCAGGATGTCCTACCATCTGACGCTTGAAGAACGTCCGTCTTATCTGCACGCGAAAGTCAGCGGCACGCACAACGCACAGAACGCCCGCCGGTTCCTCGTCGAAGTCCACGAGGCGTCGGTGCACGGCAAATTCTCGGCGGTCCTGCTGGAGATGAACCTCTCGGGGCCGAGCCTGAGCATTATCAGCATCTTCAGCATCATCTCGGAGCGAGCGCCGTACGCGGTGGGGTTGCGGCAGATCGCCTACGTCGACACCGGCTCCGGGCACGATTGGGAGCAGGCGCGGTTTGCCGAGACGGTGGCCAGGAACCGCGGCGTCAACGTCCGGCACTTCCAGACGGTCGGCGAGGCGGAAGGCTGGCTCGGCGAATGGGCCGCGCCGGAGGAGAGGAGCGCGTAAGCCCCTCGACCCGGAACCCTACAGCACCTCCAGCACTTCCTTCTGGCGGTCCTCCTCGAGCTTGCCCACCCAGACGTCGAGCACCTCTCCGTTGTTGTCGACGAGCATGAGGGTGGGCGTGCCCGGCACCTTGACGGCCGCGAAGTCGAGCTGCACCAGGCCGTCCGGCTGGGCGCCGGCGCTGGCGAACTTCTGGGCTTCCTCCGCCTTGGCCTCGGCGAACGGCACGGCGGCGATGAACTTCACCGGCGAGCTCTTCTGGTTGCGCTGGTCGAGGAGCTGCTTGTAGAACGGCATGCTCTCGTTGCAAAAGTGGCAGCCGGGCGACACGGCGACCACCAGGGCGCGGCTCGTGCCGGCAGGCAGCACGGCCTTGAGCTGATCGAAGCGCTCCCCTTTCTTCACCTCCTGCATCGGCGGCGGCCCCGGCCGGGAGTTGGTGAGCCATTGGTAGGCCTCGTGCGCCTTGGGGATCAGCACGAAGATCGCCAGCGCGCAGACCACGAGGATCGCGATGTTGACGGAGGTGTCGAGCGAGGTCTTCTTGGGTTTCTGCGGGGTCTCTGGAACCATCGTTGTTCTCCTGTGCGATTCAGTTGTTGCGCGAGGCCGGCACCTTGCGGCGAGGGTAGCACGCCTGGGAGCGCCGGCGTCTCGCCGGCAGCCGAAAGGCCGGCGGGGACGCCGGCGCTCCCAGGAGCGCATTTGACACCCCGTCGCCAGATGGTGCACCGTACCAGCGCAGCTTCCACCTTAGACGGCGCGCTCGTCCCCCCACAGGAGAAGTGCGCGAGGAGCGGAAAACCGATCATGGCAGCCGAGCCGTCCGTGCGCGAGCCCGTCCTCCGGCGCGAGGTCTGGAGCTGGGCGATGTTCGACTTCGCCAACAGCAGTTACACGACAATCATCGTCAGCGTCGCCTTCGGCGTCTACTTCACCAAGCTGGTGGCGCCAAGGGCATCCGCCGACTTCCTCTGGGGGCTCGGCATCCTCCTGGGCAACCTCATCGTGCTGCTCCTCTCGCCGGTGGTCGGCGCCATCGCCGACGACTCGGGCCGCAAGAAGCTCTTCCTCGCCGGCACCTACGCCACCTGCGTCGTGGGCACGGCTCTCCTCTGGTTCGCCACCCCCGGCCACGTGGCCGCCGCCCTGGTCTTTTTCGTCCTCTCCTTCGTCGGCTTCTCCTTCGGCGAGAACCTCGCCGCCGCCTTCCTGCCGGAGATCTCGACGCCGCAGACCATCGGCCGCATCTCCGGGCTCGGCTGGGGCCTCGGCTACTTCGGCGGCCTGATCTGCCTGGTGCTCGTGCGGCCGCTGATCCAGGGCGGCTACACGCTGGAGAACCTGGCGAACCTGCGTCTCACGTGGATGGTGACGGCCCTCTTCTTCCTCGTCGCGGCCCTGCCCACCTTCCTCATCCTGCGCGAGCGCGCGCCGCGCGGCACCGGCAGCGCCATGGAGTACGTCCGCGCCGGCTTCCGACGCCTCGCGGACACCGGACGCTCCGTGCGCCACTTCTCCGAGCTGGTGAAGTTCCTCTCCGTCTTCTTCCTCTACTCGATGGGGCTCACCTCGGTCATCGCCTTCGCCGGCATCTTCGCCGTCAATACCCTGGGCTTCACGCCGGACGAGCAGATCGTGCTCTTCATCGCCCTGCAGCTCACCTCGGCCGGGGGCGCCTTCCTCTTCGGCTTCCTGCAGGACCGCCTCGGCGCCGCGCGCAGCATCCAGGTCGCCCTCGTCCTCTGGATCCTCGTCTGCGGCGGCACCTGGCTCTGCCACACCAAGGGCCTCTTCTGGATCATCGCGCTCATCGCGGGCCTCGGCATCGGCTCGCTGCAGTCCGTCTCGCGCGGCCTCGTGGGCCTCTTCTCGCCGGTGGAGAAGAGCGGCGAGTTCTTCGGTTTCTGGGGCCTCGCCGGCAAAGGGGCCTACATGCTGGGGCCGCCGATCTTCGGCGCCATCTCCTCGGCCACCGGCTCGCAGCGCACCGCCATGCTCTCGACGGCCCTCTTCTTCGTCGCCGGCTTCATCGGCATGTTCTTCATCGACGAGCGCCGCGGCCATGCCGAGGCTGCGTCGTGGGTCTCTCCCGCGGAGTGACGCCGCCGGCCCGCGGCGGCCTCGGAATCAACCTCAGCCGCCGCCCGGCTCGGGCGCCTCGATGAGCGCCGAAGTCGGCAGGGCTCCGTAGACGTCGTCCGGCGCCAGGCCGAGCCAGGGATCGGAGAGCGGCGTGCGGAAGACGTTTTCGTAGAGCCAGAGGTTGAAAGCCTCCAGATCGAAACCCTTCATCACCTCCGGATCGCTCAGCTTCAGCAGGATCGCGGGCCGCAGGCGGTAGTCGTTGATCACCTCGTCCTGAGCGATCGTCTGCTCGAAGGAATCCACCAGCCGGTCGCCTTGCTGCGGGTCCGTGACGCCCTGCTTGCGCAATAGGAAGGCGCGGCTGTCCGCGTCGAGATGGACGCCCGGACGGTGGAAGTCTCCGAGCTCGCGCAGCTCGTCGTCCGTCAGCTTGGCGAGCGCCGGCGGCATGGAAGGCGGCGCCGGTTCGGGGTCGCTACCGCGCGTCCCGGCGCGGCGGTTCGTGACCGCCTGCAGGACGGGTCCTTCGTAGCTCGACTTTGAGCCTGTCAGCCCATCCGTGTAGATCCGATCGATCGGCACGCCAGCCTTCCTTGCAGCGGCGGCGTACGCTCTCTCGCGCAGCATCGCCTCCGCCCGTTGCCTCAACGAATCTTCAGAACGCCCGCTCGTCCACGAGGCGAACTGTGAGTCATCCAGGCGTTCGGCGTAGATCGCCTCGGCTGCCGCCTTTTCCAAAGCGCCCTGGAACTTCGTGGGTCCGTAGAGCCCGGGTAAGGCCTCGATCAGGCGGCCGCGGCTGTCGAGGACGTAATGGATGCTGTTGCCGGTGAGGGTCCGTTCGAGGCGGCTGCCGTCGCCGAAATCGACGGTCACCTTCGGCACCGGCCGTACCGAGAGCCAGTGGAGGACAAACTTCTCCCGCAGCAGCGCGTTGATCTCGCGGTTCTTGTAGAAGACGGTGCGGAAGAACCGGCTGTTGGCGCAACTGAATTCCTCGTCGAGCCGGCCCATGAGCCGCAGCGAGAGGATGGGCTTGTTCGACGCGCGCGCCGCCGCCTTGGCTGCTTCGAGGTCCGTGTACCAGAAGAGGCGGATGTCCGCGCAGTCCCGCACGCCGCAGACCCGGTCGAGGGCCTCTCCGGAGGCGCCCACCGCCAGCATGGCCTCCATGCCGGCCGGGCCCATTTCCTGCAGGCTGGCGGTAGCTACGAACGCCGCAGCCGGTTCACCGTCGAGGACGGTCCGCGCCAGCTCTTCGGGCTCGGGAAGCTGGTCCGCGGTGAGCGCGGCGTTCCGGAAGAAAAGCGCGATCAGCGTCAGGATCAACGAGGCGGCGGTCTTCGTGCGCATGGGGCCATCTCCTTTCGGAAGAGACCTGCTGACGGGTCGCACGATAAACTTGGGAATGGGGGGGAACGTAACGGGGAGGTAACTTCTGGACCTGGGAGGAAACCAAGGATGATCCCCATGGCTGCGGGTACCTGTCTCCTGACCCTTGCCCTCCTGGCGGACGTGCAGGCGCCGGCTCCTGCGCCCGCCCGCCCGAAAAGGCCGCCTCTCACCGCCGAGGAAACCGCCTTCCCGAAACGGGTGGGCGGCAAGCTCTGTCACGACGCGATCGGCTTCACGATCGACGATCCGGGGCCGGGCTTCCGCGAACGGACCGATCTGGGAGGCGGCGGGGGCCACGTCAGGCTGTGGCTCTGGGAGAACGACCAGACTCAGGAACGTCTGGATATCATGGTGCTCAAGGGCACAGGGGGGACGCCGGAGGATTTTCGCCAGTATGTGAGTGGCATGTGGAAGGGACAGGCGGAAGAAGCCTGGATCGATGAGCAGACCGTCGACACCTCCCACCGGCCATACGTCGCCAACCTCAACTATCACCCCGATAACAAGAGATCCTTCGCCACGCGCTGCATCGGAATGAAGGCGGAGCGAGGAATCCCCTGGACCTTGTGCGCCATGACGGTCGCCCGCGAGCACGCGACCTTCCGCGCCCTGAGAGAGTCGTTGGCCGCGGGCTCCTGCCCGCGGTGACGAAGTGTCCCGAAGTCAAAATACCCGCCCGACGGCATCCTGAAACTTCCGCCCGTTCCAGGCGTATCTGGCTCACCACGAGGGAGATCCTGTGCATGCGCAAAGCGACGCTCGCCATTCTTTTGACCCTGTTCGTCTCGACCACCGCCGCCCTCCGCGCTGACGACGTCCCCAAGGGCGACAACCCGCCGGGCGACAAGGGCGGGGAGAAGGCCGCGGCGGCGCCGTCCGCACCCCGCAAGTTCGTCACCCACCACCGCTTCACCGCCGGCGGGGTGGATATCCCCTACACCGCCACGGCGGAGGACATCGACCTCAAGGACCGCGACGGCAAGCCCACGGCGCGCTTTTTCACGATCTCCTACATCGCGGAGGGTGTGAAGCGGCAGGAGGACCGGCCGATCACGTTCTTCTTCAACGGCGGGCCGGGCTCCTCCTCGGTCTGGCTGCACCTGGGTTTCGTCGGCCCCAAGCGCATCGACATCCCGAGCGACGCGCAGGATCCGGGCGCGCCGCCCTACCGGCTCAAGGACAACCCGTCGAGCCTGCTGCGCTTCACCGACCTCGTCGAGGTCGACCCGGTCGGCACCGGCTTCAGCCGCGCGCTCGGCGACAAGAAGGATGCCGACTTCTGGGGCTACGACGAGGACGCCGACTCCGTCGCCGGCTTCATCCGCGCCTTCCTCACCGTGCACGACCGCTGGAACTCGCCCAAGTACGTCCTCGGCGAGAGCTACGGCGGCATCCGCGGCTCGATGCTCGTACCGCGGCTCCAGGGGCAGATGAACATCGGTCTCAACGGCGTGATCCTCATCTCGCCGGCGATCAACATGGGCGCCCTGCCCTTCATCACCAACGGCAACGATCTCACCTACGTCACGCACCTGCCGACGCTCGCCGCGACGGCGTGGTACCACAAGAAGCTCCCGGATTCCTGGCCGAGCCTGCAGGCGTTGCTCGCCGAGGTCGAGCAGTTCGCCTCCGGCGAGTACATGCAGGCCCTCTTCCGCGGCGATTCGCTCTCGGCGGCGGAGAAGGGGCCGATCGCCGACAAGCTGCACCGCTACACGGGCGTCTCCAAGCAGTACATCCTCAACAGCGACCTGCGCCTCTACGCGCCCCGCTTCGCCAAGGAGCTGCTGCGCGACGAGGGGAGGGCCGCGGGCTTCCTCGACAGCCGTTACGCGCAGAAGGAGCTCGACAACGCATCGGAGTACCCCAACAGCGACCCGTTCCAGGCCAAGACGGGGCCGATCTACGTCTCGCTCTTCCACCAATACCTGCGCAATGAGCTCGGCGCCGACATCCAGGAGCCCTACCTGCCCCAGAACGGCGAGGCCAACCAGAGCTGGAAGCGGCGGAAGAACTCGGCCGGCGCCTTCGCCGGCTTCGTCGACGTCACCGGCGACCTGGCGCAGGGCACCAAGGACAACGAGGCGCTGCGCGTGTTCACCGCCAGCGGCTACTACGACCTGGCGACGGCCTACTTCGCCAACGCCTACATGATGCACCACAGCGGCATCGACCCGGCGCGGGTGACGATCCGGAACTACCCGGCGGGGCACATGATGTACCTCAACCAGGGTTCGCTCGAGCAACTGTCGAGAGACATCGGGGAGTTCATTCAGGGGGTGCGATAGCTGGAGGAGAAGAAAGCCGCTCAGTGACTTGGGGACCGGGGATGTAACTTCTTCAACCGCCGGCGGCGATCCGAGGGGTCGCGACCTACACGCCAGCAAAATAAGGACTTACCCTTGCCGGGGCAGCGCGGACCGGCTTATTTAAGCGCGCGACCGCGTTGTGGTCTACGTAGACCATGACGTGGTCTATATAAATCTCGACGCGGTCTATATGGACCATGACGCGATCAACGTGGACCACGTCGAGATCAACGTCGACCATGACGTGGTCTACGTCGACCAAGGCGCGGTCAACGTAGACCATGACGTGATCAACGTAGACCACGACGCGGGTAGTGGCTCATTTTGACCGCGACTTAAAGAATCAATAGAATCAGGGGTTTACAAGGCGTAAAGAAGGGCGTAACCTCTCGGGAAACCAACGGCCCGACAGGATGCTAGGCACACCCTGCCGGACCTAACCCGAGCAAGGAGGTTTAGTCCATGCCCGAGCTAGTTCCCGATTCTACCAGTCCGCCCGTTGCCGTCCCTCCCGCAGTAGATCCCGACGCCTGGGAGGACTTCGCCGTCTTTCGCGAATCGTTCCTGATGTACTTCACCGCGCCCGGCCTCAACACGGCTCTGCGCGGCGCCGCTGAGAACTTCTTTACGCTCCTCCTGGAACACTCCGGCGCGGAAGGCTGGCCGCCGTGGGAGGAGTCCAGCACGCGCACCGAGCTACGCGCCGCTCTCGCCGATCTCCGGCACTCGGTTGGCTTCCTCGCGAGCATCGGCAAGGAGCGCAAGGTGTCCACGCTGGCGCCGGCAGACCACAAGCTGTCCAAGCTCGCCGGAGATACCGCCCGCACCCTGAATCAGATCGCCAACGGAATCGAGCGCAAGCTGCTTAAGGCGGGGATGGAGTCATGAGCGGGATGACTACGTTCTCCTACACCGTCCACTCCACAGACCAACAGCGCGAGCGGTGGGAAGCTGCTGCTGTCGCGCACGGGCGGATGTCGGTAGGTGCATGGCTCGCGCAAGCGGCGGATGCCTACCTCGAAAAGATGGCGAAGTCTGGAAAGCGTCTCCCCCTCGCCTGGGGCAAGGGAGCCTTCAAGGCGCGCATCTACGACATGATGATCCACCCCTGGCAGTATCGGGAGGTCGATGTGCAGGGCATCGTCTCGGGCCGGTTTGGGATCTTCCGGGGCAGCGTCTACGGTCCAAGGGAAGGGAACGATCACGCCTATGCCTTGACGCACCTCCCGACACGGCGAATCCTCGCGCATCTCATCTCTCAGCGCGCCTGCAAGTCCTTCGCTGCCGAGCTGGTCTACCTCTGGATCAATTGGGATCAAGAGGACCCGGAGAAGGTGCTCCTCGGTTCTCCCGAGCAACCCAAGGCGGCAGAGCTGTTCCAGAAGTACCACCCCGATAACTACAACCGGCGCTAGCGCTACCGGGGCGGCCGGAATCCCCTCTGGCCGCCCTGTGTTACCATGGGTGTATGCAACACCGGTCAAGCACGCCTAAGCGCCCCCGCGATATGAACGCTCGCGCCTTCGATACGGTTGCTCGGCTCACCGGTACAGCGCCCCCGCAACCCGAGCCTGAGCCGGAGAACCCCGTAAAGGCCGCCGCCGCTCTCTTGGGCCGCCAGGGTGGATTGAAGGGTGGTCCAATCCGCGCGGAGCGACTATCAGCCGAGCGACGGTCTGAAATCGCCCGCGCTGCTGCACAGACGCGATGGAGAAAGGAGAAAGCAGAGAAGTGAATACTGACGAGATTAAGGTGCTGCTGCCGGAGATCGCGAATAAAATAGCGGAAGCCGGCGATGTCGATGTAATTGCCTACATCGGCCCGATAGAGTGTCCGCTGGATCGGCGCGTCGCCTCATGCTGCAATCAGGTCAACCAGCGGCGCGCTAATTGTTTGCTGGTTTTGGCGACATGGGGAGGCGATCCTCATATCGCCTTTAGAATTGCGCGCTGCCTACAGCAATACTACAAGAGAGTGACCGCGTTCATTCCTAGCTACTGCAAAAGCGCCGGTACGCTGCTGGCTCTTGGGGCTCACGAATTAGTTGTGGGTGATTTTGGTGATCTTGGGCCGCTTGATATTCAGGTTGCTCGCCGTGATGAAATGGGTGAAATGAGTTCTGGTTTGGTTGTTAACGAAGCATTGGTCAGCCTACAAAAGCGAGCAATAGCCTCCTTTACTGCCATCCTCAAGAGCCTGAAGGAGGAAAGCTTCGGGCAAATGATCACGTTAAAGACGGCCATGCAGACAGCCCGCGAGATGACAGTCGGACTGTTAGCGCCGATCTATGGGCAGGTGGAACCGATGCACCTGGGTGAGCTGACGCGAGCCATGAAAATCACCGAGCATTACGGGCAGCGGCTTAGCGAGATCTCCAAGAACCTGAAAAAGGAAGCCCTTCAGAAATTGGTTGCCGCATACCCATCTCACTATGTCTCTATCGACCGCTTGGAGGCGAAGAACCTGTTCGTCAACGTTCGCGAGCCTTCGGAGCTGGAGGCAGCGTTGGCGATCGTCTTGCATGATATGATGGCGGTGCCGCCGGACGAGATCGGGAAATCGTTCGTGGCGCAGTTGTCTAAGCCACGGGAGAACACCCATGAAGCAGCAACGAACGACGCACGACATCCAGCAGGAGCAGGAGAAAAGAACGCTCAAACTCCTAGACGTACAAGAAAAAAGCCTAACGGGGGACAGCCAGCAGAGCCCGTCGTGGCCGGAACCAACGGCCGAGAGCGCCGAACGCCTTAGGGAACTCCTCCTCCGGTGTAACACGCATTGACCCTGCCCATAATTGTCAACTCCTAGGTAAAAACTTGTCGGCCTCCTTCCTTCTAAGGGGGGAGGTCTAGCTATTGACATCGCCTGTCCGCTCAAGCATAATGCTCAGTATGGCAAACGTCCTCAGCACCGCCGACCGCGCCGCCGTAGTCGCCGCCCTGGTGGAGGGCTGCTCGATACGCTCCACGTCCCGCATGACGGGCGTGGCGCGAAACACCGTCACCAAGCTGCTGCTAGACCTCGCGGCAGCCTGCGCTCGGTACTCAGACGAGCACTTGGTCAACCTGCCTTGCCGCCGTCTCCAGGTGGACGAGATTTGGGAGTTCTGCTACGCCAAGGCGAAGAACGTACCCGCCGAGAAGAAAGGCATCTTCGGCTACGGCGACGTGTGGACGTTCGCCGCCATCGACGCCGAGACGAAGCTGGTGCCGTCGTGGCTCGTCGGCTCGCGGGATACCGGCTGCGCTACGGCGGTCCTCCAGGATCTAGCGGGACGGCTGGCCTCTCGCGTCCAGTTGACCACGGACGGCCACAAAATGTATCTCGCGGCAGTAGAGGACGCCTTCGGCGGCGAGATCGACTACGCGATGCTGAACAAGATCTATGGGGCGCAGCCGAGCGGCCCTGAGACGCGCTACTCTCCGGCTGTCTGCATCGGCGCGGAGAAGAAATGCATCCAAGGCTCCCCCGATCCTAAGCACGTCAGCACGTCCTACGTCGAGAGACAGAACCTCACCATGAGGATGTCGATGCGGCGTTTTACCAGATTGACGAATGCTTTCTCAAAGAAGGTGGAGAACCATACGGCGGCCTGTGCGGTCCACTTCTTTCACTACAACTTCGCCCGCCCGCACATGTCGCTTAAGGGCCGCACCCCGGCGCAGGCGGCAGGCGTTGAGCGCGAGCGGTGGACCGTAGAGGACATGATCGGCTTACTTCCGCCGGTGTTCATGTTTAAGGCCGGGTCAAAATGAGCCACTACCACGACGCGGTTAACGTAGACCACGTCGTGGTTAACGTGGACCACGACGTGATTAACGTCGACCATGACGTGGTCAACGTAGACCAAGGCGCGGTCAACGTAGACCACGCCGAGATCAACGTGGACCATGGCGTGGTCGCGCGCTTAAATAAGCCGGTCTCCCTGCCTCCCGGCAAGATCTCGGAACCCCGAGCGTCGGAGCCGGCTGCTTCAGATTTGATCGCGCCCACGCACCTGCTGATGAACGGCTACGACACCCCGGACGGCCGCGTCCCGGGAGAATACTTGACGATGCGGACCTTCTCCATGGTCACAAGCCCTTCCGGAACCATCTCGTCAAGCAAGGTCAGCAACGGCTCGACACGGTCCGTCGACTCTACGATCTCGATCACCACCGGCAGGTCTTCCGAGAGCCGGAGGATCTGGGCCGTGTGGAGCACGCTCCTGGCGCCGAAGCCGGCCGTGCCGCGGAATACCGTGGCTCCGGAATAGCCCTCCCGGCGCAGCCGCTCCACAATGGAGAGCGCCAGGGGCCGGTGCCGCCACTGGTCGCTCTCGCCGATGAAGACCCGGACGAGAGTTCCTTCTCCATCCAACACGCGCATGCCTTCTCCTTGGGCTAGCCGACGAGCAGCCGGCCGGCCACGAGCCCGAGCACTCCCGCCGCGAGGCATCCGGCGACGGTGATTCCGAGGTTGGCAAACCCGAGCAGCCAGGCGCCTTCCTGGAAGAGCTGCAGGGTCTCGTAATTGAAAGTGGAGTAGGTAGTGAAGCCGCCCATGACGCCGGTGGCGAGGGTCAGGCGGAGAATCGGCGGGAAGGACTCGGTCGACAAGGCGACCTGCATCAACACGCCCAACAGGAAGGAGCCGAGCGCGTTGACCGCCAGGGTTCCATAAGGAAACTCCGGCCCGAGGACCCGGAGAAGCCAGCCCGAGAGAAGGTAACGGGCCCCGGTGCCGATCGCTCCACCCAGGCAGATCCAAAGCAAGCGCGCCATGATTCCCCTCGACGTTGGTGTAGTGGGTAGGAGTCATTGGCGGCTCCTGGACGGAGCTGCGGTTGATGGCGGACTCCACCGCCTTGTCCGGTGATGGTAGCGGAGCCGTCGGCCTATCTTCAAGCGGAGCTCGCGCTAAGCCGTCACGCCGGACAGGCCACCTGCTCGGCCACACCAGGCGTCAGCGGCGCCACGATGGGGGGCAGTCCGATGAGCCTGCCCGGTGATTCCGCGAACGCCGGCTCGCTCAGTTCGAGCAGATCAACACGTCGTCGATGCCGCATTCCAAGTCGCTAGAGCCCTTGGTGTTCACGGAGGTGAATCAGCTCTTGGGAGTCCCATCTCGCGGGCGAGTGGGCTTCCCTCAGCGCTGGATCAGCGCAGGGAAAGGCTGAACGTTCAACATCTCGGTTAGGGTCGGAAGCGTGAAGACGCGACCATCCGTGTCGCGCACCACCGGACCCAGCGCATCGGCTGTACGCCTCCATCCCAGACCCGCAAGCACGGCGAACAGAGGTGCACCTCCGAGGCGGTTGGCCTCGGTGCGCAACGCGGCGTAGCGTGCGGCTTTGTCGCGCGCTGTTCCACCGTCGTTGGCGACCTTGCACTCGAGCAGTGCGCGCAGCGTGTTCGAGCCGTTGAAGATCACGAAGTCGGGTGAAGGCCTCACGGTCAGACCGAAGCGATCCGCAATCTCCTCCTGATTATGCGAACCTGTTCTTATGAACGGCACTCCGTGTCCTCGGAAGAGCTCTTCGACGGCGTCCTCGAGGATGTCGCCGCGCCGCGTGCTCGTCGCGTCGAGGAGTTGGCGGAACGCGCCGCCGTAATGCCGCTGATGGAGGAATACCGCGAGCGGCACACCCTCGGCCGCGTAGTGTTGCACCGTCGTCCAGCCCCGGAGCGTGTCCGGTTTGTTGATCTTCGGCTGGACCGCTCCGCTCGGCGGTGCACCGAACAGCTCGCCGCGCACGCCTTCATCGATGACCAGCGCGCAAGATCGGGCGGTTTCTCGGCTGCAGGCTGAGCCGGACTCCAGGCTCTTGATGCGACCGGACGTCAACGCTCTGAGGCCATGGCGCTCGGCAACGATCTGCGTCGCCATGGCGAATTCCTGAGGCGTGAGCCCCAGGAGAAGTCGGAACACTCGCAGCGTTGTGGATTGAGACGAGATCGCCGCCGTCAAGCTCTCGACATCTGTGGCCGTGAATCCTCTTGTCAGCTCGTGGGCCAGCCGGTAAGCCTCTTCGATCGCTGTGAGTTCGTACTCGTCACGCCAATGGACGTACGCGAAGTCTGGTGCCAGGCTTGGAACATAAACGCGCTCGGCGATCCGCGCGTACACATCCCGGTGCGAGGCTTTGCCGAAAGCCTCCGGTATCCGTCGGATGAGATTTACCCGGTCGTTCCAGTCCGGAGCCGCAGCCACCTCCGCGACCGTGACCTCGATATCGGTCATGGGGATGGCTGGCTTACCGGCCCTCTGCAAACCGCTGTGGCACGACGGCGGCGTATTTGGAATCGATCTCGGTGACGAGCCATTGCCGGCCGAGCTGCTCAGCCGCCAACGCCGTTGTCCCGGTCCCTCCGAAGGGATCGAGAACGAGTTGCCCCGGTTTCGACAGCAGCTTGATGAAGAACGCCGGAAGCTGCAGCGGGAAACGCGCGGGGTGTCGCACGGGGTTGGGACCGAACTCGGGTTCGAAGGAAAGCAGCGTCGAAGGTCGCACCCAATCCGGTCCCGCCTGGACCCGCTTTCTTCCTTGGCCGGATGGCGCGTTGACCCTCTCGAAGTTATGCGCCAGCCGCTTCCGGCGCTCGCGGTCTTTGGGATCCCAGCGCGCGGGGGACAGGCAGTGCTCGGGGAAGAACTGCCACTGAGGTGTTTTGGAGAATTGAAAGCAGTACTCCACCGCATCTTTGAGAAAGCGGTTGAAGCGCCCTGGAGGTGGTGAAGGCTTGCCCCAGATGAAATCTTCGCAGAACAGGAAGCCCTTCTCGCGCAGCCAGAAGATCAGCTCGTATTGCAGGGTTCCGCGCTCGTTGCCGTGACGCTTGGAACGGTAGTTCAGGACGAAGCTGCCATGCGGTTTGAGGACCCTATGGAGCTCCACCGCAACGTCCAGGAAGAAACCGGCGTACCAATCCCGCTCGTACTTTTCCCCGTTTCCATACTTGGGCTGACCGTCGTACGGAGGCGAGGTCACCGCCAGATCTACGGTTTCATCTCCAAGCGTTCGCAGGATCTCCAGGCAGTCGCCGACGATGAACCGGCCGAGATCCGTCGCGAAGGAGGACTTGAATCCGGGAAGCGTTGCCCGAGATCTGTCTTCGCGAGACTCTTGCGGCGGTGCCCACAAGGAACGCTGGACGGGCCGCTCTGGGGAAGACAGTACCCCTGGCCGCGCGGCGCGGCGGCTAGCCTGCGGTTCGAGGAGCACTTCCTGGGGAAGTCCCGTTTCCACCTTCAACTCATCCTCACGGGGGGATCACGCGGCCACCTCGCGCTCGAAGCGGACGCTGTCAGTTAGGCGTATTGTACCCCCAGCAGAAGGGCCAAATCTAGGGTCGTAAACGACTTTCGCCCCAACGGCGTGTAGACTCGGGGAGCTTTTCCAGCCGGATCTCCAGTGTGGGCTTCCCTTCAGGCGGAGCGGTTAGCCTTCACGCATCATGCGTTTCTGGCGTGCCGCTTCGGCCTTGCTGGGCTCAGCCAATGCGGCGTCGACGATCTTGATCTCGCCGCCGACAGGGGGTGAGGCTTCGGAGGGCAGACAGCCGCGAGTCAGGCAGGGCCTCCTGGAATACGCCGCCCCTCCGGCCGGTTCTTCCCTCCGTGCCACCGTTTTTTCGGGCCGGCAGGTGAGCCCTCTTCCCTGGAATCGAGGGCTCAAACCGCCGGTCTTGCGGTGCGGGGCACCCCCGGGTATACTTCGCTTCCCGCTGGCCGACCTACCGGGCTCCCGGCGCTGGCCTTGACGGCGCGCTGGTCTCTCCAGTAGACTCTGCGGGTTTCGCCGCCGATGGTCCCGCCAGGGACGGGGGCGGTTACAGTCTTCAAGCCGAAGACCATACCCTGAACACGGTTCGGGGCCGGAGTGTGGGCCGTCGGATCCCATCGCGGGATGGGCTCCGACTCGTGTCGTCGCTCCGCGAAGCGAACTCGGGAACAAGACGGGAGATCGAGGAACGTATGCCGACGATTCATCAATTGGTGCGCAAAGGCCGCGAGCGCGTGCAGTGGAAGACGAAGAGCCCGGCGCTGCAGGG
The DNA here is from genome assembly GCA_044868005.1 of Thermoanaerobaculia bacterium. GTDB lineage: Bacteria > Acidobacteriota > Thermoanaerobaculia > Multivoradales > UBA5704 > DATARR01. The sequence continues at coordinate 21,693 of JBIOVX010000019.1, forward strand.
GTCGCCCCAGAAGCGCGGAGTCTGCGTGCGCGTCTACACCCAGACGCCCAAGAAGCCGAACTCGGCGCTGCGCAAGGTGGCGCGCGTGCGGCTGACCAACGGCATCGAGGTGACGACGTACATCCCCGGGGTCGGCCACAACCTGCAGGAGCACTCGATCGTGCTGATCCGCGGCGGCCGCGTGAAGGATCTCCCCGGCGTCCGCTATCACGTCATCCGGGGCACGCTCGACGCCGTCGGCGTGCAGAACCGCCGTCAAGGCCGCTCCAAGTACGGAGCCAAGCGGCCGAAGGCCTAAGGGAGCGATCGGAACATGCCCAGGCGGAGAGAAGTCCCGAAGCGCGAGATCCTGCCGGATCCGCTGTACAACTCGCAGCTCGTCACCAAGTTCGTCAACGTGGTGATGAAGGACGGCAAGAAGTCGGTCGCCGAGCGCATCCTCTACGACGCGCTGGAGAACATCCGGGAGAAGACGCAGGACGACCCGATGAAGGTGTTCAAGAAGGCGATCGAGAACGTCAAGCCGGCGGTGGAGGTGAAGTCGCGCCGCGTCGGGGGCTCGACCTACCAGGTACCCGTCGAGGTGCGCCCGTCGCGCAAGCTGGCCCTCTCGATGCGCTGGATCATCAACACCGCCATGGCGCGCGGCGAGAAGACGATGCGCGCGCGGTTGGCGGGCGAGCTCCTGGACGCCGCCGAGAACCGCGGCGGCGCCATCAAGAAGAAGGAAGACACGCACCGCATGGCCGAGGCCAACAAGGCCTTCGCGCATTACCGGTGGTAAAGAGAAGAAGAGAAAAGAAGAGCTCAGCGACGAAAGAAGTCAGATCATGGCACGGCAAGTTTCCCTCAAAGACACGCGCAACATCGGCATCATGGCGCACATCGACGCCGGTAAGACGACGACTACCGAGCGCATCCTCTATTACACGGGGGTGAACTACAAGATCGGCGAGGTGCACGAGGGAACGGCCACCATGGACTGGATGGTGCAGGAGCAGGAGCGCGGCATCACCATCACCTCCGCCGCCACCACCTGTTTCTGGAAGTCCCAGAACGGAGTCAACCACCGCATCAACATCATCGACACGCCGGGCCACGTGGACTTCACCGCCGAGGTGGAGCGCTCGCTGCGCGTGCTCGACGGCGCCGTCGCCGTGTTCGACTCGGTGGCCGGCGTCGAGCCGCAGTCGGAGACGGTGTGGCGCCAGGCGGACCGCTACCGCGTGCCGCGCATCGCCTTCGTCAACAAGATGGACCGCGTCGGCGCCGACTTCGAGCGCACGGTGTCGATGATGCGCTCGCGCCTCGCCGCCAATCCCGTCGTCGTGCAGCTCCCCTGGGGCCGCGAGGAACACTTCAAGGGCATCATCGACCTGCTGGAGATGAAGGGGATCTTCTACAAGGACGAGACCCTGGGCGCCGACTACGAGGTGGTGGACATCCCCGAGGAGTACCTCGACCAGGCGCACAAGATGCGCGAGACGATGGTGGAGGCGATCTCGGAGACGGACGACCTGCTGCTGGAGAAGTACCTCTCCGGCGAGGCGGTCACCAACGACGAGCTGAAGGCCGCGCTGCGCCGGGCGACGATCAGCAACCAGGTGCAGCCCGTCATCTGCGGCAGCGCCTTCAAGAACAAGGGCGTGCAACCGCTGCTCGACGCCGTGGTGGAATACCTGCCCTCCCCCCTCGACATCCCGCCCATGGAAGGCATCGACCCGCAGAAGGACCAGCCGGTGGTGCGGCGGCCGGACGACGCCGAGCCGTTCGCGGCGCTGGTGTTCAAGATCATGAGCGACCCGTACGTCGGGCAGCTCGTCTTCTTCCGCGTCTACTCCGGGCACGTCGAGTCGGGCACTTCGGTGATGGGCTCGAAGAAGGGGCAGAACGAGCGCATCGGCCGCCTGCTGAAGATGCACGCCAACAAGCGCGAGGAGATCTCCGAGGTGTGGGCGGGCGACATCGCGGCGGCGGTGGGCCTGAAGAACGTCACCACGGGCGACACCATCTGCGATCCGAAGCACCCGGTGGTGCTGGAGGCGATGAGCTTCCCCGAGCCGGTGATCGCGGTGTCGATCGAGCCGAAGACCAAGGCGGACCAGGAGAAGCTCGGCATGGCGCTCGCCAAGCTCATGCAGGAGGACCCGACGTTCCGCGTCCACACGGACAAGGACACCGGCCAGACCCTGATCTCCGGCATGGGCGAGCTGCACCTCGAGATCATCACCGACCGCCTGCTGCGCGAGTTCAACGTCGGCGCCAACGTCGGCAAGCCGCAGGTCGCCTACAAGGAGACGATCACGGCGGAGGCCGACGGCGAGGGCCGCTACGTGCGCCAGACCGGCGGCCGCGGCCAGTACGGCCACGCCAAGATCCACATGCGGCCGACCGCCGAGGCGGACTTCGTGTTCAACAACAAGATCGTCGGCGGCGTCATCCCCAAGGAGTTCGTCAAGCCGATCGAGCAGGGCATCAAGGAAGCCATGGAGACAGGGCCGCTGGCGGGCTTCCCGTGCACCGGCGTCGAGGTGGACCTCTACGACGGCAGCTTCCACGACGTCGACTCCTCGGAGATCGCCTTCAAGATCGCCGGCTCGATGGCCTACCAGGACGCCTGCAAGCGGGCGCGGCCGGTGCTCATGGAGCCGATCATGGCCGTCGAGGTGGTGACGCCCGAGGAGTACATGGGCGAGGTCATCGGCGACATCACGTCGCGCCGCGGCCGCGTGCAGTCGATGGAGGCGCGCGGCAACGCGCAGGTGATCACCTGCCGGGTGCCGCTGTCGGAGATGTTCGGCTATGCCACCGACCTGCGCTCGCAGTCGCAGGGCCGCGCCACCTACACGATGCAGTTCGCCTCCTACGAGCAGGCCCCCAAGAGCGTCAGCGAGGAGGTCGTGGCCAAGGCCGCGGGTTAAGGAAAGGGAAGGAAAGGGAGAGATCATGGGTAAGGCGAAATTCGAGCGCAACAAGCCGCACGTCAACATCGGCACCATCGGTCACGTCGATCACGGCAAGACAACGCTGACGGCGGCGATCACGAAGGTCTTGGCGAGCAAGGGTCTGGCGGACTTCGTGGCCTTCGACCAGATCGACAAGGCGCCGGAGGAGCGCGAGCGGGGCATCACCATCGCCACGGCGCACGTCGAGTACCAGACGGACAAGCGCCACTACGCGCACGTGGACTGCCCGGGCCACGCCGACTACGTGAAGAACATGATCACCGGGGCGGCGCAGATGGACGGCGCGATCCTGGTGGTGTCGGCGGCGGACGGTCCGATGCCGCAGACGCGCGAGCACATTCTGCTGTCGCGCCAGGTGGGAGTGCCCTCGATGGTCGTGTTCATGAACAAATGCGACATGGTGGACGATCCGGAGTTGCTGGACCTCGTGGAGCTGGAGCTGCGCGAGCTGCTGTCCTCCTACGACTTTCCGGGCGACGATCTGCCGATCATCCGCGGCTCGGCGCTGAAGGCTCTGGAGAGCGGTGACCCCAACAGCGAGTGGGGCCAGAAGATCATGGAGCTGATGGATGCGGTGGACAGCTACATTCCGCTGCCGGAGCGGGCGATCGACAAGGACTTCCTGATGCCGATCGAGGACATCTTCTCGATCTCGG
>JBIOVX010000020.1:0-14326 GCA_044868005.1 Thermoanaerobaculia bacterium
AGATGTTCTCGCCCACCTCCGTTGGATAGAGGAGGTAGTCGGTGGCGACGAAATTGAATCGGCCGTCGAACTCGGAGAAGAAGACGAGCTCGGCGGCGGCGCTGAACAGCCAGGCAAACAGCACCAGGGCCGCCGCGGCCACGACTGCGCGCCGGTGCCATCGGGCCGAAAACCACCGCTCGGGCAGGAAAGTCGCGTAAAGGGCCAGGGGAAGCAGCCACCAGGCTCCGGCGAGGAGGTCGAAGACGGCTCCTGCCCCCAGACTGCGGGCGACGGCGAGCGGCGCTTCGAGAAACCAGTTACGGTGAAAGGCCAGCAGGAGGATCCGGGTGAGCGTCGACAGCCCCAGGTAGACGACGCCCATCACGAACGGCAGGTGGAATCTCGCAATCCCCCCGCGGTGCGTGGAGCTGCCCGCGGTACTCGACGACATCCAGGCCTCCAGCCCAGCGGCGCCTCGACCCTCCGGCGGGCGCGCGAGAGGCCACGCTACGAATCGGCAAATGAAAGATGGATGAACGCGCCGCCTTTTCTCGCGCTGGCACTACGGGTAGAATTCGAAGGGTTGAAGACGCGGGAGTAACTCAGGGGTAGAGTCACAGCCTTCCAAGCTGTTGGTCGCGGGTTCGAATCCCGTCTCCCGCTCCAAGCCCCTTCCCGAGGTGATGCAGCGACTCAAGGCGGCGGCTCCCTGGCTGGCGATCCTCCTCGTCGCGGCTGCGGTGCGCCTGCCCGCGCTCACGGCCAGCCTGCCGTACCTCGGCTACGTGGACGAGGGGCACGTACTGCACCACGTCGTCCACCATCTGGTGAAGGGGACCTGGGAGCCGGACACCTACAGCTACCCCTCGCTGCCGTTCTACGTCGTGGCCGCGGCGGCGGCGGTCTACTCGCCGGTCTACGCCGGCGTGCACGGCCATTCGCTGCGCCGGGACCTCGGATCCACCACGCCCTGGGCCTACGACATCGTGCAGCCGGTGGACTTCCTCGTCCTCGGCCGCCTGGTCACCCTCGCCTTCTCGCTCGGCCTCGTCCTGCTCACCGGTCTGCTGGCCCGGCGCGTCGCCGGTCCTCCCGCCGGCTGGCTCGCGGCCTGGCTCGCGGCGCTGACACCCGCTCTCGTGGCGCGCGGTACCGTCGTCAACATCAATCCCATGATGGCCTTCTTCGTGCTCGCCGCGCTCCTCTTCGCGGAGGGTGCGCGTGAGGAGGACTCTCCCCGGCGCGGTGCGATGCTGGCGGGCGCCATGGCCGGGCTCGCCGCGGCCAGCAAGTACCCGGCGGCTCTCGTCTGCCTTGCCGTAGGTCTCGCCGTGCTCCTTTCGCCGGCGGCGTGGAGCGAGAAGCTCCGCCGGCTCTTCCTGGCCGGCGCGGCGGCCGTGGCCGCGTGCGTGGCCGCCATGCCGGCGCTCGTGCTGCGCCCGGTGGACGTGCTCCACGGCCTGCAGCGGATGGATCGCGTCTACGGCCGGCAGCAGATCGGCTCGTACTGGCAGCAAGCCGTCCACCGCGCCGAATGGGACCTGCCGCTGGAGCGTCCGGAGGTGGGGATCGTTTTCCTCGTCCTCGCCGCCGCCGGCCTCGCCGTGGGTCTGCTCGACCGCCGGTGGCGCCGGCCGGTCTGGGGATGGCTGCTCTTCGGCGCCGCCACCGGCCTGCTCATGGCGCCCTACAAGTTCCGCGCGTTCCGCAACCTGCTCGCGCTCGTGCCGCTCGGCTGCATCCTGATCGCCCTGCTCTACGCGCGTCTCCGCCGGGCGGTCCCCCGTCCGCTCTTCGTGGACGTTGCCGCCGCCCTGCTGCCCGTCGTCCTCTTTGCGCCGGCTCTCTCTTCGTATATTGGTGGCCAGCTCACCCTGGAGGATTCCCGCGAGCAGGCGGTGAGCTGGCTCGGCGAGCACACCGGTGCTGGAGACGCGGTCCTCGTCCTGGAGGAGCTGGCCTTCATGCCGGGCCGGATCGCCGCGCTGAAAGCGCGCATCGACGTCAAGCCCTGGGACCGGGCCAGGCGGCGCATCCCCAAGCGCAACGCCGATTACCTCGTCATGGGCTCCCTGGTCCAGCGCAACGGAACGGCTTGGATCCCGGCCGAGCGGGTCAGGCGCATCCTGCGGGGCTACGCGCCCGTCGCGACCTTCGGGTCCGAACCGACCAGGATGTCCCGCGGCGCGTTCAAGGGCAACCGGCAGCTCATCACGATCCTGCGGCGGCTGCCGGCTGGCGCTGCATCGGAATCGGCGGCGGGGGAGGCGGCACCTGCTCGCCGCGCTTCTTCGCGGCCTCGAAGTACGAGTGCCTCAGGGTCGTGAACAGAGCCGTGTCGCGGCCCTGGAGCTCAAGCGCTCCCTCGATCTCGGCGGGCGCCGACTGGCCGTTCGGGAGCTCGAAGTCGTCAGTCTGGATGGTGAGCGTCAACGTGGTCCCCGCGACCTTGTAGCTCGAGACCGACCGCGCCACCTTGCCGGCCGGGATCGGATCGCCGGCAGCCTTCCGATAGCGGTAAAAAGTCTCCACGATCTCGCCGTTCGGCCGCACCTCGATGTCGAGTGCGTGCACGCCGCCGCGACCGACCATCTCGGCCGGCCAGTCGCCGCTCCAGGTACCAACGAAAGGCGTGAGATCTCCAGTGCCTGCGGCGACGGCTGCGACCGAGAACGATGCCGCCCCGGCGCCCACCCCGGCGAGGAGCAGCAAAGCCGTTCCCAACAGAGCCCGCGATCGGCGCGTGCTCGCGAGAGGACCAAGATCCAGGATCCGCTTCATACGTGCCTCCAGAGTAGGGGCGTCGACAACGCCCAGGGTGATGGACGGCCGGGCGAGGCCGGCGCCGGCAGCGGCCAGGGAGAGCAGGGACCGGGCATAGGCGCGGCGCCCGATCAGCGACTCCAGAGCGGCTTCGTCGCAGGCCATCTCCCGGGCTTCCGCGAGCCGGCGGCGCAACAGGCGGACCGCCGGATGGAACGCCACGGGCAGGAGCAACGCCTCGCAGAGAAAGTTGACGGCGTAGTCGCGGCGCCGCACGTGGGCCAGCTCGTGGCCGAGCGCCGAGACCGCCTCCGCCGGCGATGCGCCGTCGAGGAATCCGGTGGGGAGGAGGATAGCGGGCCGCAGTGCGCCCAGCGTCACCGGGCCGCTGACCTCGTCGGAGGTGAGGATCACCGCCCGCTCGACGCCGAGCGCCTTCCTGCAACGCGCCACGAGGGGAGCCATAGGCTCCGGCATCTCCAGCGGCCGGGCCCGCCGGGCGAGCGCGCGCGTGCGGCGCCAGGCGCGCCCCAGTTGCAAGGCGCGCAGGAGAACGAGAAACCCATAGACCACCAATGCGGCGGAACTCGCGGAGGGCGAAACCCGCGCTGGCCGCGGACCCTCCGGCAGCCAGTCGAGCCACGCGTATCCGTCCGTGGAACTGTCCGTGCCCGGCCGTGTGGAATTTACGCTGGGTAAAGGTTCCTCCAGCCGCACCAAACCAGCGGCAGGCAGCATCACGCAGAGCGCCACGACGGCCAGCCAGAGCCCGTGGCGCAGCCGCGCCGGAGCCCTATGCAGGAGCCGCTCTCCCGCGAGTCCCGCCGCGGCAACGGCGGGCACCTGCCAGAGGGCGTTGAGCAGGAAGGTGAGGACGAGCGTGTCAATCCTCATCGCCCTCTCCCTCGGCGGCGTCCACCAGCCTGGCGAGCTCGGCGAGCTTCTCCGGCGTGAGCTGGCGCGTCTCGACGAGGCTCAGCACCAGGCTCTCGGGCGAGCCGTCGAACATCCGGCGCACCAGATCGCTCACCGCCACGCGCGAGGCCTGCGTGCGGCTGACCACCGGCTCGTAGAGAAAGGCGCGGCCCCGGCTCTCCCGCTTCACCTTGTCCTTGCGGAGGAGGACGTTGAGCATCGTCTGCACCGTGTTGTAGGCCAGCTTGCGCCCGGGAGCCAGCGCCTCCTGCACCGTCTGCACGGCGGCGGGACCGGTCTCCCACAGCACCTTCATGATCTCCAGCTCCAGCGGCGTCAGCGGCTCGGCGGTCTTCCTGGCCATCGGCACCTCCTAACGAATTCGGATGATAAGGCGGCGTGTGATGCCCTGTCAACTAATCTTTTAGGAGAGCACCCTTTCGATTCCGCTTTGTCCTCTTTGGAGGTCGTTTTCTCGCTCTGTAAACGTTTACCTGGCCGGCATCGCCGTTGCACTCCCGCGGCGGCCAGCAGGACCAAAGCTGTTGTCAACAGGGAGGAGGCAGGACGTGAGAGAACGAACCGTGGGATGGATTGTGGCAGCAGGTCTGTTCTTCACCGGCACGCTGGCGGCCGAGCCGCTGGAGGATCTACGGGTGCGGCTGGCCGGTATGCGGAACGACCAGCCGACCCGCGTCAAGGTGGACGTCGAGGTCCGGCACCGGGGATCGGCTCCCTTGCACTTGAACCGCGACAAGAAGCACGGCCGGGCGGAGATCGCCTTCAGCCCCGACCGCGGCGTGAAGATGCTCGAACAGCGGTGGACGGGGACGGGCAGCCGGTTCTCGATCTGGAGAAAATCGAAGGACGATGGCGAATCCCGGGTGCTCGACTTCGTGGAAGCCGAGGATCTGGTGAATCCTGCCGCGTTGATGGATGTCTACCTGGACGGTGCCACCCTGCTGAAGGATGAAGAGGCGAGCTGGCAGGGACAGCCGGCGCGGCTGCTGGTGTTCCGTCCCGGCCCGCTCTCGCCCCAGGGGAAAGACGAGGCCGAGGTGTCCGCGCGTGCTGATCGCCTGCCCTACGCTTTCGAGGTGAAGGTCTGGCTGGACGAGACCGGTGCTCCTCTCGCCATGGAGAGATCCTTCGAGACGCGGCTGGGGCCGGCCCTGGACGCGACGCAGTTACAGAGCCTCACCTTCCAGCAGGTCGGCGGCCGCCTGCTCGTCGCCGAGGCGCGGCAGAGCTACTCCGGAACCGCGCTGGCCGTGCTGCGCAGCCGGGATACCAAGAAGATCAAGGTCACGGAGATCCACTGAGCGCGGGACAGCGCGTCCTCGGATCAGCCGCGACGTGGGTTCTCACCTCGCGGCGCCTCAACTTTGCCGCAACGTAAGCTTCTTTGCCGCAACCTCCGCTTCTTCACCGCAACGTATCCTTACATTGCGGCCACTCCCGTTCTTTGCCGCAATGTGTGTTTCTTCACCGCAACGGCTTCTTCTTTGCCGCGACTTATCCTTCTACACTGCAACGCAAGGAAGTGTTGCGGCGTAGATTCTTCTACACCGCAACAGCGGCTTTTTTGCCGCAATATAATTTGCCGCAACGTATGCTTCTTCGCCGCAGCGTAAGGAGAAATTGCGGCAAGTCCGCAGCTTCACTGCAATATAAGCTTCGGCATCGCGACTTAAGCTTCTTTGCCGCAACGTATCCTTCTTTGCCGCAATGTAAGGATCTTGGCCGCGACTTATCCCTCTTTACCGCAACTTCTCCCAAGTTATGGCTCTCCCGTGTGTTAGGATTCCCCGCAGACGGTTTCACCGCAACTTTGGAGGCGAAAGGCGGGCGAATGAGCTCGAAGCTGTCGGTCGAAGAACTGCTTACTCATCTGCGGGAGCGCGAGGCCCACCACCGCGACCAGGAGGCCTTCCACGCGCAGCAGGAGGATTTTCACGGCCAGCAGCAGATCCATCATCGCGAGCAACGGGCTCTTCATCAGGCGGAGCTGGAGAAGGTGCGGCAGAACCTCGAGGCCTTCAGTGCCGTCTCCTCGTCCGTGGTGGAGCTCGTCGGACCGGTGGTGAAGCCTGCCCCGGCGAAGGTCGAGCAGAAGCTCCCACCGCCCGGCAAGAAGTTCGTCAGCGAGCTGCTGCGGCGGGTCGTCGCAAGCTCCGAGCTGAACGAGCCGTTCGGTCCGCACGCCGTGGCGGTGGAGGCCAACCGCCGTTTCAATCCCCACCTGCGCGAGCCCGTCGGTCCCCGGACCGCGTCCGACGTCCTGCGCCGCCTGGTCATGGAAGGCCAGCTCGAGCTGGTCAAGAAAGGCAAGGCGAACCACGAAGCGCTCTACCGAAGGCGCCGCCCGGACGGCAGCCCGTGAGCGCGCCCGAGCCGGAGGTCTCGATTCGCCCCTATCGGATGGACGACGCGCCGGCTCTCTTCGAGGCAGCGCTGGAATCGGTGCCTGAGGCCTACCCTTTCATGCCTTGGTGTCATCCTGGCCTGACATTGGAAGAGATGCGTACCTGGATCGAAGCGCAGGTGGCGGCCCGCGAAGCGCGGACGGCCTACGAGCTCGTCATCCTGTCGCAGGACGGACGGTTTCTCGGCGGCTGCGGCCTCAACCAGATCGATGCAGTCAATCGCCGGGCCAACCTCGGATATTGGGTCCGCACCTCGGAAAGAGGGCGTGGAGTCGCCACGGCGGCGGTTCATCACCTGGTCCGCTGGGGCTTCGAGAACACGGACCTCGTCCGGCTGGAAGTCCTCGTCTCCACCCAGAATGCCCGGAGTCTGCAAGTCGCGGAGAAGTCCGGCGCCGTGCGCGAGGGGATCCTGAGGAAGCGTCTGATGCTGCACGGGACGGCGCATGATGTGGTGGTGTTTTCTTTCGTTCGGGAAACTTAAAGGATAAGGTCGGGAAAGCACGCATGGACGCACCGCTGAAGTCACTGCACTCGGAGGATTCATTGAGCCAGCCGAAGCTGGCCAGCTTTAGGAAGATGTCGACAGAGGATCTGATCGCCTCGTTACGTCCGGGTGGACCCGGAGCGCTCAAGGTAAAGCCGGACGGGACTATGATGGAGGGGCACCATCGCATCTACGTTCTCCGTAAGCGTGGTGTGGATGTCGATGCGCTGCCTCGGGAGTATCTGGAAGGAGAAGCGCCGGGTGAAGGCTGAAATCTATTGGGTGCCAGGGCCTTGGCCGGGCCGACTGGGGATCATCCCGCGGCCGCGAGGGGGCGACTGGCTCGATGATGAAGCGCGGTCGTGGAAAGCCTCTGGCGTAGATGTCGTCGCTTCACTGTTGACCCCGGAAGAAACGGCCGAGTTCGACCTCCAGGAGGAGGAAGGACGTTTCCGTGCAGCAGGATTAGCGTTCCACGCCTTTCCGATACCCGATCTTGGTGTGCCTCGGTCACGAACCGCTCTGGCAAAGTTGGTCAACGAGCTGGAGGAGGTGCTCAATTCGGGAAAGAACGTCGTTGTCCACTGCCGCCAGGGTATTGGCAGGTCTTCATTGGTCGTCGCATCTCTGCTCATTTCCGCGGGACTGGACCCGGATGAGGCCTTTCGCCGTATTGAGAAGACCCGGGGACGACCGGTACCGGAGACTTCCGAACAACGAGAGTGGGTATCTCATTTAGCAGCTAAAGCATCCGCTGCCCAGGTTCATCAGGAGGTGTCGTTTAAGCGTCGAGTTAGCTAAATGCGAGAGATGCATGGAACCCAGATCATTATGGCTACCAATGATCCCGAAGACGATTACCCGGACACCCTCGAGGCTTTCGACAACGCGGAGGAGAAGGCGCTGTTCGACGCCTTGATCGAAGGCGGCGTGGCGCTGCCTCCGCCGGAAGAGTTGGACGACGCGCAGGTCAGCGCCAAGGTGTGGGAGGTCATCCACGCCATGGCGGGGCTCGGAGCTTTCCTCCACAGCACGGATCATCTGAGCGACCGGGAGCTGTATACCGTGCTGTGGCGCGAGGAGCTGCGGGAGCCCGGGGTCCTGCTACCCGATCATCTGGATTTCGCGTGGCATATCGACCTGATCGGGAGCGGCAGCGAGGAAGACAATCTACTGCGCCTCAAGTACTACGCCGATGAAGAGGAGCGGCGGCATTGGCGGGAAGACTATCCCGACGACTTCATCCCTGACCATGAAGATCCGCCCTATGACCGGGACCGCCTTTTGCCGCAGGCGGAGGACAGGACGATGGGGCCGGTGATGTAGGAAGGCATTGTATTCGGCGTAGTGTTGAGGCCCATGGTAAAGTTGCAGCGGGCTTGGTCAGGAGATTATCGATGTACACGATCTATAAGCTTCACGCCGATGAGCTGGACCAGAGCTTCCTGGATACGCTCAAGCAGCAATTCCACGGCCGCGAAATTGAGATCGCCATCTGCGAAGCTGCCGACAGCTCGGAGGAAGAGACCGCATACCTGCTTCACTCTCCCGCCAACCGCGAGCGGCTGCTGAAGGCGATGGAAAACGCGGCCCAAGGACGGAACCTCGAGGTCATCGATCTGCGGGTGGAAAGGTCAGATGCATAAGACGGTATATCTGGACAGCACCATCCCCAGCTATCTTTTTGACCAGAGGGATAGCATCCGGGAGTTTATCGAGATAACCAAGAAGTGGTGGGAAGAGGAGAGGGGAAATTTTCGTGTTGTGATATCGGATGCGACAGGAGACGCCTTGCACCTTGCATACGCTTCGGCCTATAAATGTGAGTTTCTCCTCACATGGAACTGCAACCATCTGGCAAACGCGAACAAGAAACAGCACATCGCTGTGATAAACACTCGGCTTAAACTGTTCGTACCGGAAATTGTGACACCGATGGAGCTATTTACGGAGACAGAAATATGATCACGAATCACATACTCGAAGACAAGTGGAGGGTTCAGCGCGAGTTGAGCGAACGGGCTGGGCACGATCCTGGTCGATATATTGAGCTGGCTCATGAGAGCGCTATGAGAGCGCAGGAGCACTATGGAATTCGATTCCACTATTCCGAGACGAAGGTGGAGGTAGCCGGCGATCCGAGTCGGATGAATGACGAGGGGTGACAGCCTCCGTTACGGCTAAAGTCTACTTTAGCAGCCGTCACGGGCTTCTGCGCGTCGATGAAAGAACAGGAGGGGGCAGTATAGTGGCAGTTTTCCCTGGAGCTTCGGCCTCCCCCAAAAGCCTCAGGGCTTCGCAAATAGAGGAGGCTAAATATAGTCATTGATCCGGTCGTAGAAGAGCTGCACAAGCGCCGCGAAGAATACATGGAACGATTTGACTACGATTTCGACGCGATCGTTCGCGACATCAGGTCGCATGAGGCTTTGAACCCTGACCAGCTCTTGCAACCTCCATCTGAGCCGAGTGAAGTCCCGCATTCCAACCACGCTTTGCGCAAGCGCCGCTGGTGAGAGGGTTTCAACTGGCTGCGAGGGCAGGCTATGTCAAACGATGACCCCGAAGCCGATTACCCGGACACCCTCGAAGCTTTCGACAGCGCGGAGGAGAAGGCGCTGTTCGACGCCCTGATCGAAGGCGGCGTGGCGCTGCCTCCGCCGGAAGAGTTGGACGACACGCAGGTCAGCAGCAAGCTATGGGAGGTCATCCACGCGATGGCGGGGCTCGGAGCTTTCCTCCACAGCACGGACCACCTCAGCGACCGCGAGCTGTATGCCGAGCTGTGGCGCGATGCGCTGCGGGAGCCGGGCGTCCTCTTACCGGATCATCTAGATTACGCCGTGCACATCGATCTGATCAGCAGCGGCAGCGAGGAAGACATCCTACTGCGCCTCAAGTATTACGCCGATGAAGAGGAACGGCAGCAATGGCGGGAGGACTTTCCCGAGGACCTCATCCCTGACCACGAAGATCTGCCCTATGACCGGGACCGCCTCCTGCCGCAGGCGGAGGACAGGATGCCGGGTCCGGTGATGTGAAGTCGATCGCCGCTGGACGACTTCAATCTATTTGGATCAGGGGTTGCGACGACGCTTGGAGGTTTTTTCTCCGGGTCGGGGCCACGCGCGCCGAACCTCCTCCATCAACTTCGGGTCAATCGGTCCATGTTGCCGCTCGAGCTCGGCGAGCAGACCGGCGAGGCGGTCATGCTGTAACTGCTGACAAAGAGCGCGATTGACATAGCCTGAGAGCCCGCGGGCACCGACGGCTTCGCGAGCTTCCGCGAGCAGCTCTTCGTCAAGGGTGAGGGAGACTTTTTCCGTCGCCATGCCGGAAACTTACTCGGAGTAGGACTGGCTGGCAAGCGTTCCGATTTCCTCTACTTGGATAACGCCGTCGCCGGCTTCTGAACGTCGATAAAAAACACCCCGTCGTACACCCGGCTCCAGGTGGACTCCATCGGCTCGTACATGTAGAAGCTCGCCGTCCAGGGCGTGCGGAGCCAGTGGTCCGCGGGCAGGTGGGCGAGATCCAGGAAGAGGAAAGGACGGCCTGCCGCGTGGAGCAGCGTCTCCAGCGGGCGCGGCGCCACGGGCTGGTCCCCGCCGGCGTCGAGATCCAGATAGCTGCCGCTGTGGGAGGTGAAGCCGATGGTGTAGAGGCCGGCGCCGAGCTCGGTCTTCAGAAACCAACCCATGGGAGCGCCCTTTTTCGCGTTGGCCTCGGTCTTGGCGAGATAGTTGTAATTCATCACGTGGTAGTTGTGGGCCCAGACGATCACCTTGCGGTCCTTGAGCGGACCGTTCAGCCACCAGAGGAGGTTCTCGGCCATGGCCTGGTCGCGGCGGTAGCCGTCCGGGGAGAGCGTCATGCCGCCGGGCTGGATGGCGTGCTCCGTGGCGAGCAGGCTCACCAGGCTCTGGCGGACGTAATCGGTCTCGCGCGGCGAGGCATAGATCAGGAGCTCGGCGCGGCGGCGGTCGATGGTCTCGATGAGACGCCGGGGGATCGCGAGGTGCTCGCGGATCTCCGGCTTCCAGTAACGCTCGGAAGGCAGGGTGTTCACGGCCAGGGAGAGGGCCGTGAAGCGCTCCCGGTCGTCCTTCGAGAGCAGCGCGGGATCGAGGCGGTCGAAGAAGCCGAAGATCATCCGCGGGAAGAATTCGGCGCGGTTGGCCTGCCCGGAGACCCGGCAGTCGAAGCCCACGGAGAGGATGGGCCGGTCCGTCTTCTGGCTCGCGCGCACGTAGTCGAGGGTCGCCATGGACTCCTGGTTCCGCCAGGCGAGATAGAGGCCGCGTTCCGCCGCCTCGGCCGAGGGCAGCCCGCCGCGCAGGGCCTCGTCGATCCGCTGCAGGTCGAAGAAGCCGGACTCCCAGGCCATGACGTCGAAGCCCATGACCTGGTGAAGGAAGCGGACCAGCCGTCCCTTGGCGAGGAACGTCGAGCCGTCGCCGTGGGTAGCCTCGCCGAGCTGCACCACCCGGGCCTTGCCGATCACCTGGGCGAGCGGCATGAGGTCGGTGAAGTCCTCGTCCGCCGGCTCGATGGAGCGCACCGCCAATGCGTGCTCGGCCACCCAGCGGACGCGCTCGGGATCGGGCGGTGGGGCCGGATCCTCGGCGAGCGCCGGCAGCGCGAGAGACACCAAGAGCGGGAAGAGGAGGACTTTCAGCTTCGAGATCATCGGGAGATTGTAGGTCCTGCGAGGCCAGCGGCACCAAGCCTTGCCGCCGAGCGTCAACGATGATTCCCAAGGTGCCGAAGAGGGGAACTCCAAGAGCCTGGGCGCATCGTCGTCCTCGGAGATCGTCGAGCACCGCCCGGTAGCCGGCGTTAGCGAGACAGAAGGCCACAACGGAGGATTCGCCAGCGCCCAGATTCCACTTTCGGACGTCGATAGGCACAGGGACGTCTTCCACGACGTCGAAACCCGGATGAGAAGAGACCGTTCGCGAGAGCCATTCCTGACCCTGTTTGACCGTCAACTCTTGAAGAACAGCTCGCGGAACGACGACACGTTCGGCAAGGGCTGGGAGGAGATCGAGGCGCGAAATCCGGCCGAGGAGGATCAGCGGCGAGCTGTTGACGGCAAGGCGCCTAATCACCCGCCAGCTCCGCCTTGAGCTCCTCCACGGTCATCTGAATGACCGGCACCTTGCGTTTGGCCAACTCATCGAGGAACTCGACGCGGCTCAAACCCGCAAGCTCGGCGGCTTTGCCTTGGGAGACGAGGCCTTCGGCGTACCATCCGACGGTCGCCGCAACCCGCACGTCCCGCGCGACCTCCTGCGGGTTCTTGCGGAGGGCTGAGAAGACATCCTCGGGCAGCATCACTTCGATCGTCCTCATGGCCTCGCTCATGGAACCATTCTACTCTCCTGTTGCAACTCCCGCCGCCGCCTTCCCGTAAGGTCCTGCAGCCTCTCGAAAGGAGCTGCCGATGACCTCACCGCTTCGTCTCGCCCTCTTCTCCCTCGCGCTGCTCGTCCCTGGTATTGCTGCTGCGGACGGCAAGGCAGCCCTGGAGGCGGCGCGCGCCGCGTATCGCGAGGCGGGGCCGTTCCGGGAGGTCCTGGAGCTGACGATCGAGCTGTCGGACGGCCGGAAGGAGCCGCGGGTCCTGGCCTATGGCGTCGGCAGGGGAGGCGCAGCCTTCTTCACCATGGCCACGAACGGCGAGGAGGTCTTCCGTATCGTCGGCCGGGAGGGGCGGATGGTGGCTGTCCAATTCAACATCTCCAGCGGCTACGTAGAGGCGCCGTATGCGGGTGACTTCGCGCAGGGCTTGGAGAGGATCGGCGGCGCTCAGGTCGGTTTGACGACGTCGCCATCGATCGTGGCCGCGCAGGGAGGGGACCTCGCGAGCTTCGTGGCGGCCTTCGGCTTCGGGATCCTGGGACCGTTGGAGATCTCCGGGTTCAGGCCGGCCGGAGAAGGGGCGGTGGTCGCGGAGGTGGATCTGCGCTCGGCCTCCGGAGAGGTCACGGTGGGGCTGGACGCGGCCTCGCATCGCCTGCGCGAGGTCCGCCTGAGGGTGGGGGAGGGCAAGCAGCAGTTCCGGGCCTCGGGCCATTTCCGGTTCACCGCCGGAGAGCCGGGCGGCGACCTGGCCTGGCCGGATCTCGCGGAGCGCAGGGCCGTGGGGACCTTCGCCGAGCTGGAGACGGGGAGCTATCCCCTCGGCCAACCGGCGCCGGACGTCACCCTGCGCTCCCTCGACGGCGGTGCCGTGCGCCTGGCCGATCTGCGGGGAAGGGTGGTGGTCCTCGACTTCTGGGCCACTTGGTGCGTGCCGTGCTGGGAGGTGCTGGGGCACACCGCGGAGCTGGCTGCCTGGGCGAAGACGTCCGGCCTGCCGGTCGAGGTCTTCGCGGTGGATACGCAGGAGGAGACCGCCGATCCCGAGGAGCAGCGCCGACGGGTCAGCGAGTTCCTGCGCGCGCGGAAGCTCGACCTCTCCGTCCTTCTCGACTCGGGGAAGGAGGCGTTCGCCGCCTTCCACAACCCGGGTCTACCCAGCCTGGTCATCCTCGGTCCGGACGGCCGGCTCGCCCGCTACCATTCCGGCCGGGTGCCGAATATGGTGGAGACCCTCAAGGGCGAGATCCGGGAGCTGCTGCCTCGCGGCGGCGGGAATTTTTAGGCCGGCTCCGGCCGTTGTCTGGGTCCCGAGGATTCCTTCCGAGGCTCCGCATCGGCCCTGGACAACTTGGGTCCGTTCTGGCACACTATGCATCCTTCTCCTTGGCGTCCCCGCCGTAAGGGACGCCCCCGTCGGGTTCCCAGAAAGCCGGTCGACCGCTGAAGGAAGGGGCTTTACAGGATTTGGGGGAGGATGTAGGATCGCACGGTTTGACCGTCGGAAACGCCCAGGGCACCGGCCTCGGGGGTTTCCATCGGTGTCTCAAGCCCACGTGGCTCAGGGGTAGAGCACTTCCTTGGTAAGGAAGGGGTCACCGGTTCAAATCCGGTCGTGGGCTCCAGGAACCGGCCTCCCGCGAGGCCGCCCGGACAAGCCACGAAGGTTGTTCTCGATAACAAACACCGGTTCAGGAGGCATCTGACAGCGCCATGGGTAAGGCAAAATTCGAGCGCAACAAGCCGCACGTCAACATCGGCACCATCGGTCACGTCGATCACGGCAAGACGACGCTGACGGCGGCGATCACGAAGGTCTTGGCGAGCAAGGGCCTGGCGGACTTCGTGGCCTTCGACCAGATCGACAAGGCGCCGGAGGAGCGCGAGCGGGGCATCACCATCGCCACCGCGCACGTCGAGTATCAGACGGACAAGCGCCACTACGCGCACGTGGACTGCCCGGGCCATGCCGACTACGTGAAGAACATGATCACCGGGGCGGCGCAGATGGACGGTGCGATCCTGGTGGTGTCGGCGGCGGACGGTCCGATGCCGCAGACGCGCGAGCACATCCTGCTGTCGCGCCAGGTGGGGGTGCCCTCGATGGTCGTGTTCATGAACAAATGCGACATGGTGGACGATCCGGAGTTGCTGGACCTCGTGGAGCTGGAGCTGCGCGAGCTGCTGTCCTCCTACGACTTTCCGGGCGACGACCTGCCGATCATCCGCGGCTCGGCGCTGAAGGCTCTGGAGAGCGGCGATCCCAACAGCGAGTGGGGCCAGAAGATCATGGAGCTGATGGATGCGGTGGACAGCTACATTCCGCTGCCGGAGCGGGCGATCGACAAGGACTTCCTGATGCCGATCGAGGACATCTTCTCGATCTCGG
>JBIOVX010000021.1:0-26583 GCA_044868005.1 Thermoanaerobaculia bacterium
CCTGAGTTCCCCGCCCAGGGCGGCCACATAGGGCCGCCCCTACACAAGACCTGCATCAACGAGGAAACGCAGGAGACGACGCTCCTACGGCGTCTTCACCGGATCCGCCGGACGCTTCGGGTAGGCCTTCGGCGCCGCCTCGATCTTCTTCATCACCTCGGCCACACCCCGCTCGAGCTGCGGATCGCGGCCGGCGATGACGGACTGGGGATCGTTCTCCACCACGATGTCGGGATCGACGCCGTATCCCTCGATGACCCACTTGCCTTCGAGCGACACGGAGCCGGCCTCGGGCACGAAGATCTGCCCGCCGTCGATCAGCGGCCCGTGGCCGGAGATGCCCACGACGCCGCCCCAGGTGCGGACGCCGATCAGCGGCCCGAGCCCGAGCTCCCGGAACATGGCGGGGAAGATGTCGCCGTCCGATCCCGAGCCGGCGTTGATCAGACAGGCCATGTAGCCGTTGAACACGATCGCCGGATAGGGTCCCGGATCTTCGCTGGTGCGGCCGTAGTCGACCATCAGAGGCTTCCTCGCCAGCCGCTCGAGCAGCGTCTGCGACACGAAGCCGCCGCCGTTCTCGCGCACGTCCACGATGAGCCCTTCCTTGCGGAACTGGCCGAAGTACTGCTTGATGAACTCCCGCATGCCGTCCTCGCCCATGTCGGGAATGTGGATGTAGCCGACGCGGCCGCCGGAGAGCTTCGTCACGCGCTCGCGGTTGCCGGTGATCCAATCGAGATAGATCAGGTTCGTCTCGGTATCGCGCGGCCGGAAGGTGATCTCGCGCGAGCCTTCGAAGGAAGGCTTGGAATTCACCGTCAGGCGCACGGGCCGGTCCGCCTTGTGGCGCAGCAGGCGGTAGGGGTTGTCGTTCGCCGCCAGCTCCTCGCCGTCGATCGCCAGCACGTAGTCGCCTTGGTGGACGTCCACCCCCACCTCGGTGAGCGGCGAGCGGTAGAGGTCCTCCTCGTTCTGGCCGCGGAAGATCCTGGCGATGCGGTAGCGGCCGGCCTTCTCGTCGAGCTCGAAGCGGGCCCCCGGCAGCGCCACCTTCGGGCGCGGCGGCAGGTCGAAATCGCCGCCCGCGACATAGGCGTGGGAGACGTTGAGCTCGGCGATCATCTCGCCGATGACGTAGTTGAGGTCCGAGCGGTGGCCGACGTAGGCGAGCAGCGGCTCGTATTGCCGGCGCAGCGCCTCCCAGTCGTAGCCATGCATGTTCTCGACGTAGAAGAAGTCGCGGTACCGCCGCCAGGCCTCGCGGAACGCTTCGGCCCACTCCTCGGCGGGCACCCGGTTCACCACCATGCCCGAGGTATCGATCGCCTTCTTGGAATCCTTGCCTTCCGGCTTGGCGTCGTAGAGGTTGTACTGGCCGTTCTGCACCACCAGGATCTTCTCGCCGTCGCGCGACAGGTCGTAGCCGTTGACGCCGTCGGTGAGGGTCCCCGCCTTGCGGTCCTTGAAGGTGAAGATGCGCAGCTCCGGCTGCGACGCCGGCTCGCCGAAACCTTGCGCCGGAACCTTGAGGTAGACGAGCTTGCCTTCGCCCGCGCTCAGGCCGTCGTAGTTGTCGAACGGCACCGGCACGCGCGTCACCCGCGAGGCCAGGCCCTCGAAATCGATCCTGGTGGCGGCGGGCTTCTTCTCTTTTTTGTCCTCGCCTTTCTCGTCCTTACCTTCCTTGCCGCCCTTCTTTTCCTTCTTCTCCTCCTCCACGGTCACCTTGTCTTCTTCGGGTGGGAAGGGATTCTCCACGTCCTTGCGCAAGGCCAGGGCGTAGATCCCCACGTTGCGGTCGAGGGCGAAGTTGAAGTCGATGGCGTCGAACTGCGGCGAGTAGGCGCGGCCCGAGAGGTAATAAAGGTATTTGCCCTGCGGATCCCAGACGGGCTGGAATTCGCCGAAGTCTTCGTCCGTGACGCGGTGGAGCTTGCCGTCTTCGACGCCCCACAGCCAGATCGAGCGGAAGAGGCTGGGATCGGTCATGCTGAAGGCCAGGTAGTCGCTGCCCGGAGACCAGGTGAAGTCGCGGATCTCGCGCCGGGCGTCGTGGGCCGCGAGCGTGAGCTTCTTGTCGGCCACGGTGAGCACGTAGAGGTTGCGGTCCTTGTCGGCGAAGGCCAGCCGCTTGCCGTCCGGCGACCACTCGGGCGCGTAGCGCATGGCTTTGCCGCCGCTGGTGAGCTGCTCGGGCTGCCCCGTGCCGAGGGCGTCCATCACGTAGACTTCCTCTTCCCCCGTGCGGTCGGAGATGAACGCGATCTTGCGGCCGTCGGGCGACCAGCGGGCGCGCTTGTCGTGGGCGTTCGAGCTGCGGGTGAGATTGCGCGTCACGCCCTTCTCGATGGGCAGGCTGAAGATGTCGCCGCGGCCGACGAACACCGCCCGCTCGCCCTTGGGAGAGAGGGCGCCGTCCTCGATCTGCCCGGCGGCCGAGACTTGCGACGGCCGGCTGTCGAGCTGGTCGCTGGGTACCGCGATCGAGAGGTGCCGCGACTGGCCGTTGCGGGTGTCGAGGACGTTCAGCTCGCCGTCCATCTCGTAGACGATCTGCCCGACCTCGTCGGCGCTGGGCCAGCGGACGTCCCACTGCGTGCTCTGGGTGAGCTGTGCCGTGGCGCCGCTCGCCGGATCGTAGGAGAAGAGGTTGAGCGTGCCGGTGCGGTCCGAGTTGAAGAAGATCCGGTTGCCGATCCACATCGGATCGCGCTCCGAGCGTGGGGTGTTCGTGATGTTCTTCGCCGCGTGGGTGGCGAGGTCGAAGATCCACAGGTCCTGGGCCCAGCCGCCCTGATAACGCTTCCAGGTGCGGAAGTCGCGCGCGTAGGGTGTGTAGACAGCCTGTTTGCCGTCCGGCGAGAGCGCTGCGGCGCCGCTGAGCGGCATCGGCAGGGCTTCGCCGAGCGCGCCGGTCAGCGGCACCGTGTAGACGCGGCTGTCGGCGAGGTCCCAGCCGTCGCGCAGCGAGCGGAAGACGACGGACTTGCCGTCCGGCGTCCAGCCGTAGACCTGATTGTCATAGCCCCACCGCGGCGGCATGGGCCCGCGGGCGGGATAGAAGGTGAGTTGCTTCGGCACGCCGCCGGCCGCCGGCATCACGTAGACCTGCTCGTCGCCGTCGTACTGGCCGGTGAAGGCGATCCAGTTGCCGTCCGGCGAGAACTTGGCGAACATCTCGAGCCCGGGATGGGCCGTCAGCCGGATCGCCGTGCCGCCGGAGGATGAGGCGGTCCACAGGTCGCCGGCGTAAGTGAAGACCACCTTGTCGCCGTGGATGTCCGGAAAGCGGAGCAGCCTGGTCTGCGCGGAGGCCGCGCGGGCGAGGCCAGCGACGGCAACGAGACAAAGAAGGACGCGAAGGACGCGAGGCATGGAAGGACCTCCCTGAAAGTTCAGGCCGTGGAACAGCCATGTTGTCTACGGATGTAGGCAGGCGAAGTTGCAGGGAGGATCACCCGCCGCTATTCACCAGCCCACAAAGAGGGAAACAGCATAGGATCTACCTCCGTCAACCACGCTCCCTGGAGACCCTCCGATGCCGAAGAAGCTCCTCGCTCTCCTGCTCCTGCTCGCCGCGCCGGTCCTCGCCCAGGCGCCGGACGCCAAGGACAAGAAACCCGACGCCAAGGAAGCCAAGCCGCCGGAGGAGAAGTCCTCCGTCACCCGTCACACCTTCACCCTGGACGGCCAGAAGCTCCCGTACACGGCCACAGCCGGCAATCTGCTGCTCAAGGCCGACGACGGCACCGTCAAGGCATCGGTCTTCTATATCGCCTACACCCTGGACGGCGTGAAGGATCCGGCCGGCCGGCCCGTCACCTTCACCTTCAACGGCGGCCCGGGCTCGGCGTCGCTCTGGCTCCACATGGGCGCCTTCGGGCCGAAGCGGGTCGAGCGCACCGACGAAGGCATGGCCCTGCCGCCGCCCGGCCGGCTGGTCGACAACGACCAGTCGATCCTCGACGTCACCGACCTCGTCTTCATCGATCCGGTGAGCACCGGCTTCAGCCGTCCGGCGCCGGGGCAGGATCCGAAGCAGTTCCACGGCGTGAGGAAGGACGTCGAGTCCGTCGCCGACTTCATCCGGCTGTGGACCACCCGCAACCAGCGTTGGGCCAGCCCGAAGTTCGTCGCCGGCGAGAGCTACGGCACCACCCGCGCGGCGGGGCTCGCCTACCACCTCGCCGACCGCTACGGCATGAACCTCAACGGCGTCATCCTGATCTCCACCATCCTCAACTGGCAGGACCAGGACTTCCACGTCGGCAACGACCATCCCTGCTTCATCCATCTGCCGACCTATACCGCCACGGCCTGGTACCACAAGAAGCTGGCGCCGGAGCTCTCGGGCGACCTGTTCAAGACGCTCGCCGAGGCCGAGGCCTTCACTCTCGACGAGTACGCGCCGGCCCTCCTCCAGGGCGACCGGCTGCCCGACGCGCGGCGCCGGGAGATCGCGGCCAAGCTGGCGCGCTACACCGGGCTTTCTACGGCGTACGTCGAACGCTCAAACCTTTGCATAGAGATCCATCGCTTCTGCAAGGAGCTGCTCCGCGATCAGGGCAAGACCGTCGGCCGTCTCGACACCCGCTTCACCGGCACCGATCTCGACGCGGCCGGCGAGACCTTCGAGTACGACCCGGCCATGGCCTCTCTCAGCGGACCCTACTCGATGGCGATCAACGACTATCTGCGGCGCGAGCTCAAGGTGGAGAACGACCTCGTCTACGAGCGGAGCGGCAACGTCTGGCCCTGGAGCTGGGACGACTTCGAGAACCAGTACGTGAACATGAGCGAGTACCTGCGCCAGGCCATGACCCGCAACCCCGACCTGCACGTGCTGATGGCGAACGGCGTCTACGATCTGGCCACCCCTTACTTCGACACTCTCTTCAGCCGCGACCACCTCGGCCTGCCCAAGGAGCTGCGCGGCAACGTGCAGGTCGAGCTCTTCGAGTCCGGCCACATGATGTACATCCGCAAGGCCGACCACCAGAAGTTGAAGAGAGCCATTGCGGGGTTCATTCGGAAGGCGACGCCGGATTGACCTGCTCCGCTGACGGCAGTAGGCTCGAAGAACTCGCTGAATAATCAACAGCTTTCCTGCAGGAGGGAAGAGCCATGCCGTCGGAAAGCCTCAGCCAGGAGAGGAAGCAAAAGCTCTGGGGGAAGCTCTACGAGCGCTACGAAGACGCGGACCGTCCGCACCGGCTGCTCGCCCTGGACGGCGGCGGCATCCGCGGCGTCCTCACTCTGGAAGTGCTGTGCAAGATGGAGAAGCTCCTCGCCGATGCCACCGGCAAGGGCGAGTCGTTCCGGCTCTGCCAGTTCTTCGACTACATCGCCGGCACCAGCACGGGCGCCATCATCGCGGCCGGCCTGGCGCGCGGCAAGTCGGCCCAGGAGATGCGCGATTTTTATATCCAGACCGGCCCCGCCATGTTCGACAAGTCGTTCATCCTCAACCGCCTGCGCTACCTCTACGAGTCGCAACCTCTGGCGAGGGAGCTGCAGGCGGTCTATGGGAAGAAGACCGACCTCTTTCCGAAACATCTCGAGTGCCTGCTCCTGGTCGTCACCCGCAACGTCACCACCGACTCGCCATGGCCGATCAGCAGCAATCCCTTGGCGAAGTACAACCTCCCCGAACGGCCCGATTGCAATCTGTGCATCCCGCTCTGGCAGCTCGTCCGCGCCAGCACGGCGGCCCCCATCTTCTTCGCGCCCGAAGTCCTGCAGTGGGACCCGAAGGATCCCGCGAAGCACTTCGTCTTCGTCGACGGCGGCATGACGCCTTACAACAATCCCTCTTTCCTCCTCTACCGCATGGCCACGGAGCCGGCGTACGGGCTGGGATGGAAGAGGGGTGAGAGCAATCTGCTGCTGATCTCGGTGGGCACCGGTGCGGCCCCTACCCTCGGCGCGGACGCCTCCTCTCCGAGCCAGAACGCGGTCTCGAACCTGGCCGGCATTCCCGGCGCCCTGATGTACGGCGCGCAGGTGGATCAGGACATCAACTGCCGCATGGTAGGGCGCTGCGTCTACGGCGATCCCATCGACCGCGAGCTCGGGGACATGATCCCGCAAGATCCAGGGGATCTCGGCCGGGCCTTCCTCTATGCCCGCTACAACGCCGAGCTGACCAGCAAGGCGCTCAACGCCTGGGGGATGGGCGACATCGATCCGGCGGCGGTGAGCCGTCTCGACTCCGTCCAGAACATCGCCGACCTCCGGCGCATCGGCCAGCGCGTCGGCGACGAGGTGAAGATCGAGCACTTCGGGTCGTTCGTGTAAAGGGGCACGATGGGAATTCTCAGCGCCTTCATCGTCCGTCCCTTCGGGGAGAAGAAAGGGGTCAACTTCGACAAGGTCGAAAGCGACCTGATCGGCCCGGCGCTCGACCGGCTGGGCATCCCGGGCCGGACCACGGCGGAGATCACCGAGCAAGGGAACATCCGGCTCGACATGTTCCAACTGCTCCTGACCTCCGATCTGGTCATTGCCGATATCTCGATCCACAATGCCAACGTCTTTTACGAGCTGGGCATCCGGCACGCTTTACGCGATCAACACACGTTCCTGATCCGCTACACGGACAAGGATCTGCCTGCCGACGAAGTACCGTTCGACCTCAAGACCGACCGGTATCTCACTTATCCGAGAACCGATCCCAAATCCAAGCTCGATGATCTCGTCCAAGCGCTCGAAGCCACCAAGTTGTCGGAGAAACCGGACAGCCCGGTCTTTCTGCTCCTCCCTGGCCTCGAAGCGCAGGACCCGGCTCGCTTCTTACCGGTCCCCCGGGGATTCCAGGAGGCGGTAGAACTCGCCGCCGAGCGAAAGCAGGCAGGAGATCTCGGCCTTTTGGCGGCCGAGGCCCGATACTTCCCTTGGGTGCTAGAGGGGTTGCGCGTAGTAGGACGGGAGCAATTCCGGCTGAAGGTGTTCGAAGCCGCAAAGGAAACCTGGGAATTTATTCGTCGCTACGACCCGGCTGACATCGAGGCGAACACGTGGCTAGCAACCATCTACGAACGCCTGAAGGAACTCACTCTTTCCGATCAGGCCGTCGAGCGCGTGCTGGCGCAGAAGGCCGTGATGGGGCAGAAACGCGCCGAAGCGCTCGCTTTGTCGGCCCGCAACGCCAAGACGCGCTGGAAGAACGGATGGCAGGCTGCTCTCGCCGAAAAGCAGACCGAAGAGGCCTTGCGGTCCAGCCTCTTGGAGGAGTCCTATAGGTCGTACCGGATGGCGTTCGAGGAGGACCTGAACCATTATTATCCTGGCCTCAACGCTCTGGCGATGCTCAAGGTGCGCCTCGCGCTGGCAGAGGCGCTTCCAGACGTCTGGGCCGATGCCTTCGACCGTCCACGGGACGCCGAGAACGAGCTCGAGGAGCTGCGGGAGCAGGCACAGAAGCTCGCGATTGCCGTGGAAGTCTGCCTCGATACGACCCGGGATCGCCTGGAGAGGGAGGGGAAAGACGACATCTGGTTGGATATCAGCGCGGCCGATCTTTGTAGCCTGACGTCGGACCGCCCGCGGCGCGTGGCTGACGCCTATAAGAAGGCTCACGAGAAGGCCTCGGTCTTCGACCTCCAAGCGACGCGCCAGCAGCTCGAAATGTATCAGGAGCTCGGCATCCTGAAGGACAATGTAAAGGCGGCGCTCGAAGTCATCCCCGTCGCTGTAGAGGAGAAGGGTCCGGAGAAGGTGCTCCTCTTCACGGGCCACCGGATCGATGCCGCAAGCCGAGAGAAGCCGCGGTTTCCTCGCACCCAGGAAGCGGAGGAGGCGGCCCGCCTGGCGATCCGGGAGAAGATCCTCGAGGAGCAGCAGCGCTCACCCATCGCCTACGGCATCGCCGGAGGGGCCAGCGGAGGGGACATCCTGTTCCTTGAAGTCTGCGCCGAGCTCGGCATCAAGACATGGCTCTATCTCGCCCTGCCGAAAGACCAATACATCGTCAAGTCCGTCCAGGGCGCCGGACCGAAATGGGTTGAGCGCTTCAACGAGCTCCACAAGCTGCACTTGGCCGAGAAGCGCCTGCGTGTGCTTGCGGATACCGAGGAGCTCCCGCAGTGGCTCGCGACGAAGAAGCCGAAGGAATACCTGTGGCCGCGCAACAATCTCTGGATGCTGAACAACGCCTTGGCGGACGAGAAGAGGGACCTAACCCTTATCGCGCTGTGGGACGGCAAGGCCGGCGACGGTCCGGGCGGCACCGAGGATCTGGTCGAGCAGGCGCAGCGGCGCGGCGCCAAGGTGGTGATCCTCGACACCAAAGAGCTGTTCGGACTCGGCTCGTAGGCTAGGTCGTTGCCGACTCCGTGGTGCTCCGCGCCCGCGTCCGCGCCGGCTCCGCCTGCGGCACCGCTCGCTTCCGCGGCCCGAAGGCCTGGCGCAGCACACGCCCCAGCACGGCGGGATGGAAGAGCGCCGCCGGCGACTTCATCATGTGGTTGACCTCCTGGAAGCGGTGAAAGACCTCCTGGCTCCCTGGGATCAGCCGGATCACCTGCTCGATGTACCAGTGCATGACCTTGACCTTGGCGGTGATCTTGCCGCCCTGCGTGGCCGGCCAGCGCAGATCCTCGCCCGTAGTCAGCGCCCAGGGGCCGGTGACCAGCTTCGCGACCTGCTTCTGGAAGCGGCGGCTGTCGAGACGGCCGCCGTTCTCCTGCAGGAGCCGCCGCAGCTCCAGGGCCTCGAGACCGGCCAGCGTCATGCCGACGCCGTAGACCGGGTTGAAGGCGCAAACCGAATCCCCCAGCGCCGCGAACCCCTGCGGCACGCCTGCCTTGTCGTAATGGCGCAGGAGGTTCGCGGTGCGGCGGTAGCCGTAGATGCGGGAGAGCGGCCGCGCGTGCTCGATCGCCCGGTGCAGCTCCGGCGACGGCAGGCTGCGGGCGAATTCGAGGAAGCCCTTCTCGTCCGTCGGCGGGTAGTCGTGCATCACGCCGGCGATCGTCACCAGCCAGCGGTTGCCCTCGATGGGCTGGATGATCCCCGCCCGCGGCTGGTACGGCGGCCGGTTCATAATGAACAGGGTCTTCCAATCCTTCTGCAGGTTGGGGACCGGTTCGTAGATGCGCGTCGCGTAGCCCCAGAAGGCGTCGACCACGGTCTCCTCGGGCTTCGCGCGGCCCGCCGCCTCCAGCCACTCCGGCGCCCGAGAGCCGCGGCCGCTGGTATCCATCACCAGCTCGGCCGGCAGCGTCAGGGTCTCCGGCGGTGCGCCGGAATTCCGCTGGCGGGAGACGATCTTCACCCCCTGCACCTGGGTGCGGTCTTCATTCAGGACGAGGCCGGAGACCTCGAAGCCGTCGATGAGCGTGATCTTGGGATCGGTCTTCAGATGCCGGCGGATCGTCGCCTCCAGCAGCGGCCGCGTGAAGGTGCAGAGCTCGAGCCCAATCACGCCGCGCGGCGACCAGCCGGAGCGGTAGAGGATGCGGAAGTCGCGCCCTTGGTCGAGGAGATGGCTGCCCGCCGCCAGGAGGTCGGCCGTGACGCCGGGGAACAGCTCTTCGACCACCATCAGGCCGCGCTTGAAGAAGAAGTGGAGGTGCCGAGCGTGCGGCACGCCGGGCCGGTCTTCGATGCCTTCCGGCAGGGCGTCGCGCTCGACGACGGTGACGGCGTCGAAGTGCGCGGAGAGCACGCGCGCCGCGAGCATGCCTCCGATGCTCCCGCCCACGACCACCGCATGGCGGCCGGCGGGAAGACTGCTGTCGTGCGGAGAGTGCGGGGAGATCAGATCAGACATGATGCCCTGCCTTTCAGATCTGCTTGAAGCCGCTTCTATATAGATAGGTGCATAAGCGGTGCCAGGCGAGCTGTTCCTATCTCCGTTTACGAGTGACCGGCGGTGGAAGTTCGTTTCAAGGGAGATCCACACGCGCCTTGGCGCTTGCACCGGCCTGCCCTTCGAAGCCTCACCCCCTGTCCCCCTCTCCCTGACGGGCGAGGGGGGACGCCTGCGGTGGGTTTGCCCGAAAGGTAGCCTCCTATTGGCAAGACCGGCTGTGAATCGTCCCCCCTCGCCCGTCAGGGAGAGGGGGACAGGGGGTGAGGCTTCGGAGGGCAGGCCGGCACAGTTCTCCGCGACCACTCCGAGATACTCTCTTGAGCAGGAGGTGCGACCCATGCGTCTGACCGTCCTCGGCAGCTCCGGCGGCTATCCGGCTCCCGGCAATCCCAGCAGCGGCTTCGTCCTCGAGCATGGCGCGGCGAAGCTGTGGATCGACGCCGGCAACGGCACGTTCGCCGAGCTGCAGCGGCTGGCCCATTTCACCGGCATCGACGCCCTGGTGCTCAGCCATGTCCACGCGGACCATTGCGCGGACGTGTTCCCACTCCATGTGGCGATACGCTACGGCGAGCACGCCGGATTACGCCTTCCCCTCTACTGCCCCCCGG
This sequence comes from Thermoanaerobaculia bacterium, assembly GCA_044868005.1. Lineage (GTDB taxonomy): Bacteria > Acidobacteriota > Thermoanaerobaculia > Multivoradales > UBA5704 > DATARR01. Next base: position 10,429 of record JBIOVX010000021.1, read on the forward strand.
GAGTCCGCGAGACGCTCGCGAAGCTGCTCGGAGAAGGAGGCTGGGAGGATCTCGGCGAAGCCTTCGAATTCCATACCGTCGACGCGGGAGACACGGTGGAGATCGGGGGCGTCCGCTTGCGCTTCCTGCGCATGGATCATCCCGCCCATACGCTCGGCATTCGCGCCGAGACGGACGGCGGCACCCTCACCTACTCGGCGGACACCCATACCGGCGCGGACCTCGCCGGCTTCGCCAGGGGCAGCGATCTTCTGCTCTGCGAGGCCACCTATCAGGAGGGGAAGGTGGGCGGGCCCGTCCATCTCACCGCCCGCCAGGCCGGTGAGACCGCGCGCCGCGGCGGGGTGCGCGAGCTGGCGCTCACGCACATCTGGCCGACGTTCGATCCCGACATCTCTCTGGAAGAAGCGCGAGCCGCGGCGGGTGATGTACCGGTCCGCTGGGCGCGGTCCGGCGAGGTTTTCGACATCGGCAGGTGACGAAAAACTGTCCTCACGGGAGCACGGTTTTGTCCTCTGGAGGGGCCTGGCGCGATCCGTGTTTTAATGGCGCTCACGTAAAGGAGAGCGGATGCCCTGGATTCAGGTCACCGAAGGCGGCAATCGCGAGGTCTGGCTGCGCACGGAGTCCATCATCGGCCTCACCGTTCCGGAGCGCCATGGCCGAGGCACCCGTCTCCTCCTTCTTTCCGGTGCCTCCGTCGAGGTCACCGAAGACCGGGAGGACCTGCTGCAGAGGATCAAGGAGCAGGAAGGCACCGCGACGCGGGAGCGGCGGGTGGGGTTTCCGGGGGAGTGAAGGTCTCCCGAAGCCGGCCGGTTCTTTCGCGGTTCCGCCGCTAAACCCTAGGAGGCCACAGTAGTAACGGTTCTTCGAGTTGCCCGATATGCCTTTGGCTGCCATACTCATGCACATGCGAACGACCATCATCCTCTGCTCGAGAAAGCTCGCCAATTGACCGGAGTCCAGGAGAAGACCGCCCTCGTCCACGCCGGTCTTCAGGCGCTCATCGCCCGTGAGAGAGCGCGCCGGCTTGCGGCGCTGGGCAAGAGCGAACCGCGGCTCACGGCTCCGCGGCGGCGCCGGCAGCCACTCCGCCGCGCACCGCGATGATCCTCGTCGACACCTCGGTTTGGGTCGGCGTGTGGTAGCCCGCCGCGCCCTCCTCTGGCTCATCGCGGTAAGCCTCGCGGTCATCGCGATCGCCAGCGCGGCGCTGCTCTGGCTGCGCATCGCGGGACCGCGCCCAGCGGACGTGGCAGATGAGGAGACGGCCGAGACCAGCCCCGAGTCACCGCTCACCGAGCTGGCCACCGCCATCGGCATCGACGAGGAAGACTGCGGCCGGGACATGCTCTACGGCGCCACCGGCGGCATTACCGGCAACGCCGAGGGGAAGAGCCCCGTCGAGAGCCCTCGCGCGCCGTTCTCGCTCAAGTTCAAGGACGAGGTGAGCCCCTACAGCCTGATCTCGACCTTCGTGCTGCCGGGCGAGCAGGTCGAGGTCGAGGCCGTCTTCACGGATCAGCCGATCCAGCTCGAAGCCTCGGTCGAGGTGGGTGAGCTGGTGGCCCTGGGACCGGATCGCTGGCGCTGGACGGCGCCGCAGGAGCCCGGCGTGCACTGCCTGGCCGTGCGCGAGGTAGGCTCGGAGAAGAGCACCTGCCTCAACGTGTTCGTGATGGTGCCTTACCAGGGGGAGGAGGAGATCAACGGCTACCGCGTCGGCCACTACCAACGCACGCCGCTCAAGGGACAGCCGGCGTACGCGATGCCGCGCGGGCTGATCGAGGTGACGAGGGCGAATCTCGGTACCTGGGTCTCGCCCCACTTCCGGCTGGCGCAATTCGTCGGCAAGCAGGAAAGCGGCTACCCCAAGTACCTCGTCCTGCGCACACGGCTGCTGCTCAAGCTGGAGACGGTCCTCGAGGAGCTGCACGAGCGCGGCGTCGCGTCCGACACCCTCTTCGTGATGAGCGGCTACCGCACGCCCTTCTACAACGCCGCCATCGGCAACACGACCAAGTACAGCCGCCACTCCTATGGCGACGCCGCCGACATCTTCGTCGACCGCAACGACGACGGACGCATGGACGACATCACCGGCGACGGCAAGGCCAACCTCAGCGACGCCCTGCTCATCTACGGCATGGTCGACGAGCTGTCGAAGGACACCTGGTTTCAGCCGTTCGAGGGCGGCCTCGGCATCTACCCCCCGAACCCGCGCTTCGGACCCATGGTGCACATGGATACGCGGGGGCAGAAGACGAGGTGGAAGGGGTAGGTAGACCTCACCCCAGGTCGCGTGGGCAAGTCCACGAAACTGCGGTACCCTAGCAGCGAGCGTTCCTCATGATCGGCTACCTCGGCGCACTATGACCGTTGCGCGCGGCACCTGCTTCGGCCCGTACGAGATCACCGCCAAGCTGGGCGAGGGCGGGATGGGTGAGGTCTGGCGCGCGACGGACACGCGGCTCAAGCGTGAGGTCGCGATCAAGGTCCTGCCCGCGGCGTTCACTGTGGACAAGGAACGTCTCGCCCGCTTCGAGCGCGAAGCGCAGTTACTCGCCCAGCTCCACCATCAGAACATCGCCTCGGTCTTCGGTCTCGAGGAGTCCGACGGTACCCGCGCCCTGGTCATGGAGCTCGTCCCTGGCGAGGACCTCGCCGCCCGCATCGCGCGGGGACCGCTGCCGCTCGAGGAGGCGCTGGCGGTCGCGCGGCAGATCGCCGAGGCGCTCGAGGCGGCGCACGAGAAAGGGATCGTGCATCGCGATTTGAAGCCGGCGAACGTCAAGGTGCGGCCCGACGGCACCGTCAAGGTGCTCGACTTCGGGCTCGCCAAAGCGATGGACAGCGGCGCGGCCTCGGGCACCGGCCCGGTGAGGTCGCCGATGCTGACGAATTCACCAACGTTGACCGCCGTGCACGGCACGCAGCTCGGCATGGTCCTCGGCACCGTCTCCTACATGGCCCCCGAGCAGGCGCGCGGCAGCGCCGTCGACAAGCGCGCCGACATCTGGGCCTTCGGTGCCGTCTGCTTCGAGATGCTCACCGGCCGGCAGCTCTTCGCCGCCGAGACGGTGAGCGATACGCTGGCCGCGGTGCTGCGCCAGGAGATCGACTGGCAGCAACTGCCGCCCGACACGCCGGCCGAGGTCCGCCGCCTGCTGCGCCGGTGCCTCGAGCGCGACCCGAGGAACCGGCTGCACGACATCGCCGACGCGCGGCTGATGCTCCAGGATGCCCTCGCCGGTCGCGCCGACGCGCCCGCGGACGCGACCGCCGGCCTGGCCCCGCCCACCTAGGCCGCGCGGCTGGCGCCCTGGCTCGCGGCGGCCGCCGTCGTCGCGCTCCTCGTTGCGAGCTGGCTCGCGTGGCGCGCGGGGCACCGCGCTCCGGTGACGCCCCACGCCGCACGCCCGGTGAGCTTCCAGCAGCTCACCGATGCCCCCGGCGTGGAGTCGTCACCGTCGCTTGCGCCCGACGGCAAGAGCGTCGTCTACGTGGGCCGCGTTCAGGGCGTGATGAAGCTCTACCTGCAGCGCGTCGGCGGCCGCAACGCGACGCTCCTCGACCCCGGCGCGACGGCGGACGACTGGCAACCGGCCTTCTCGCCGGACGGCGAGCAGATCGCCTTCCGCTCCGAGCGCGACGGCGGCGGCATCTTCCTCATGGGCTCGACGGGGGAGTCGGTACGGCGGCTCACCGACTTCGGCTTCAATCCGAGCTGGTCGCCCGACGGGCGCGAGATCGTCGTCGCCAACGGCACCTACCTGTCGCCCACCGAGCTCGCCGCCAGGGCGCGCGGCCTCGTCGCCGTCGAGGTCGCGAGCGGCCGCCGCCGCATCGTCTCGCAGGCGCACGCCATGCGGCCGAGCTGGTCGCCGCACGGCCAGCGCATCGCGTTCTGGGGGATGGGCAAAAGCACGGTGGAGCGCGACCTCTTCACCGTCGCCGCCGACGGCTCCGAGAGCGACGCGCCGCCGCACGAGGCCACGCACGACGCGGCCCTCGACTGGAGTCCCATATGGTCGCCCGACGGCAAGTGGCTGTGGTTCTCGAGCAACCGCGGCGGCACGATGAACCTCTGGCGCCTGCCGATCGACGAGGCGAGCGGGCGCCCGCTCGGCGAGCCCGAGCCGATGACGACGCCGTCGCCCTGGAGCGCCGAAGTCAGCTTCGCGCGCGACGGCAGCCGGGTCGCCTACGCGAGCCTGGACTGGCGCTCGACGCTCCTGCGCGTGGGCTTCGACCCCCAGCAGGAGCGCGTCGCCGGTGCGCCGGTCCGCGTCCTCGGGAGCACGCAGCCGATCCGCGATCACGAGACGTCGCCCGATGGCCAGTGGGTCGTTCTCATGCTCACCGGTACCCAGGAGGACATCGTGATCGCCCGCCTGGACGGAACGGAGTACCGGCGCCTCACCGACGACCGCTTCCGCGACCGCAACCCGGCGTGGTCACCCGACGGCAAGGAGATCGCCTTCAGCTCCGATCGCGGCGGCACGCTCCAGATCTGGTCCATCCACGCCGACGGGAGCGGCCTGCGCGAGATCGTCTCCGCTTCCGGCAGCGCCAACATGCCCGTCTATGCGCCGGACGGGCGGCGCATGACGGTCGCCACGCTCCGGGGCAGCAGTGGCGATCTCGGATTCGGCCTCGCCGATCTGCGGCCAGGCGCGGTGTCGGTACCGGCGCGCATCGTGCCCACGCCCGAGCTCGGGGACGCGGCGTTCTGGCCCGGCTCCTGGTCGCGGGAAGGCAAGCGCCTGATCGGGGCGGTGTTGCGCAAGGACGGCACGGCCCGCGTCGTGGCGGTGCACGACCTCGACAGCGGTCGGACGAGGGTCGTGCTCGAAGGGGAGGGGTTCATCGACGCCGTCTGGCTGGCCGACGGCCGGCGCGCGCTCTGCCGCGACCGCCGCGGAATCTCGCTGCTCGACACGGCGACGGGCAAGGCGAAGCCGCTCCTCGACGTCGGCGGCTCCTACATCGGCAAGAGCGTCGGCGTCTCGCCCGACGACCACTGGATCACCTACACCGAGACCGGGACCGAGGGCGACGTGTGGGTCGCGGAGCTCCAGTGAGCGTACAGGTGGGAGACCGCCTCGGCCTCGCCGCCGCAGGCTGAGAGAGGTTGTCGTGGGCGCGCCCGCTTCCTCCACCGATCTCGACATCGCAGGGGACCGCCATCGGCTCCTGGCCATCGGCATGGCGGCGGTCTTCATCGCGTGCGCCATCTTCGCGCCGGCCCGGCTCGCCATCCAGCTCTCCTCCGGCAAGCTCACACCCTGGTGGATCAACGCCGCGGGCGCCGCAGCGATAGCGCTGCTCTACCTGTGGTACCGCCGAGACCCGCCGGCGCGGACCTCGGCCGCCGCCCATGGAACGGCGCTGGTGGCCACGCTGGCGCTGCTCCTCCCGGTCGCGTACGGCATCAGCTCGACGATCTGGTGGCTGTCGCTCGTCGGTTTCGCGATGGTGCTGCTCGGCCGGCCACGGGAGGCGTGGGCTTGGGGCGTGCTGATTGTCCTCGTCGTATCGGCGACGACTCTCCTCGAGCCTCGCGTGCAGATCCCCGGCGCTGCAGGCGAGCTGCCGGTCGAGCGCTCGCTGGCGCGGGTAATTTTCACCGCATTGCTCATCGGCATGGCCGCCGCCTTCCGCCGCACCGCCAACCACCGCGCCATCGCGCTGGCGCGTGCCAGCGAGGCCCGCAGCCGCTTCCTCGCCCACGTCAGTCACGAGATCCGCACGCCGCTGCACGGCGTCCTCTCGATGCTGGACCTGGCGCTGCGCGCCGAGCTGCCGGCGGAGGCGCGGCAGCAGGTGGCCACGGCCAACGAGTCGGCGACGATCCTGCTCGGGCTGCTCGACAACGTGCTCGACTTGACGCGCGCCGAGTCCGATGCCCTGGTGCTCGACGAGCAGCCCTTCCCCCTCCATGCGGCTCTCGCCGAGGTTCTGCGGCCGCTGGCCGCGGAAGCCCGCAGCCGGGGTCTCGATTTCACTGCCACCGCGGCTCCCGGTCTCGCCGCGGTCCGGCACGGCGACCACTTTCGCGTCTGCCAGATCGCGCTCAACCTCGTAGGCAACGCCCTCAAGTTCACCAGCCGGGGCAGCATCAGCGTCCGTCTGGAGGCCGAGCCCGACGACCAGGACTCCATTCGCCTGGAGGTGACGGATACCGGTCCGGGTATCGACGAGGCGGCTCAGGCGGAGCTCTTCACGCCGTTCACCCAGGGCGAGGGGGCGCGCGCCCATGGCGGCGCCGGGCTCGGCTTGGCCATCGTCCGCGAGCTGGCGACGCGGATGCACGGCCGCGTCTGGGTGGAGAGCAGCCGCGGGCGAGGCAGCCGGTTCGCGGTGCGGCTCCGCCTGCCGAGCGTCGATCCGGCGCCGGGACCCGGCGATCTGCTCGCGCACCCCACAACGTTGGCGCCGCCTCCTGACGTCGAGCCGCAGGCCCAAGCGATTCGCATCCTGGTCTGCGAGGACAATCCCGTCAATCAAATAGTAGTGACGGCGATGCTCCGCCGGCTTGGGCACTCGGCCACCCTGGTCGCCAGCGGCGAGGAGGCCCTCATCGCCCTGGACGCGCACCGATTCGACCTCCTGCTCACCGACATCCAACTCCCGGCCATCGACGGCATGGAGCTCGCCCGGCGCGTGCGGGAGCGCGAGCGCACGCTCGGTGGCGACCGGCTCTTTATCGTCGCTACCACTGCCCACGTCGGCGCGGACGAGCGCCAGCGCCTGCTCAGCGCCGGCATCGACATCCATCTGCCGAAGCCCTTCGACCTGGCGGCCCTGGAGGAGGTTCTCCAGCAGGCCGCGGCCGTTACCCGCGGACTGATGCGGCCGGAGTAACTATCGCCAGCGGAGGCGTGTACGTGTGCGCGGTATGGAAGGATTTAGCTGCTTGGTAGCGCATACGGGATTCGAACCCGTGTTACCGGCGTGAGAGGCCGGCGTCCTGGACCCCTAGACGAATGCGCCACGTGTCCGGCGAGCCGCCGCCAGACGCGCGAAGGGTAGCATAGGCGGCTCGGGCCCTTCAACCCGAAACGATCCTGCTACATTCCATGCCGCCGCACGAGGCTGCCGGCCTTTTGTAGTACCGTTTCAGGCGTGGGCCTTCGCCTCGTCGCCTCCGCGGGCAGCCCTTCGCTGTATCTCCTGGAAGGGCGGCTCTACACCGTGGGCCGGACTGCGGCGTGCGATCTGCTGGTGCCGGATCCGACGGTGTCGCGCCGCCACGCCGAGCTGGAGCAGGTCGACGCGGGCCTGCGCGTCCGCGACCTGGAATCGACCAACGGCACCTTCCTCAATGGCGAGCGGATCTTCGACGCGGTGGCCACGTCCGGCTCCCGGCTGAGCTTCGGCAAGGCCGAGTTCGAGGTGCGGCAGGAGGCGCCGGAGCCGCGGCTGGCGTCGGGGGACGACCTGCTCGAGGCCACGATCATCCGGCAGGTGCCGTTGCACGGCCGGGCGGACATCGCGGCGCAACTCTCCGCCGCACCGCAGGGGGACTCGCTGCTGCGCATCGGCGGCGCCTCCAAGGAGGAGCGCCAGGCGCGCAAGCTCGCCCTCCTCATCGACATCGCCAAGGAGCTCTCGCAGCAGACGGAGATCGACGTCCTGCTCGACCGTGTGGTGGGTCTGACGTTCCAGGTGTTGCGCGTCGACCGGGTGGCCATCCTGATGCCGGAAGCCGACGGCGAGCTGGCGCCGCGCGTCTGGCGCAGCCGCGTGGACACTCCGGAGGGGAGCTGGCGGGTGCCGCGCCCCATCACCCGCCAGGCGGTGGACGAACGCGTGGCCGTGCTCATCGAGAACGCCGGGGCCCATAGCGGCTTCGAGGACGCCGCCGGGACGCAGCGGGTGCAGAGCGCCCTCTGCGCGCCGCTGCTCGGCAAGCAGGGAGCGGTGCTCGGCCTCATCTACTTCGACAACCTGGGGACCTCTCACTCCTTTGCCGAGGAGGACCTGGATTTCCTCACCGCGTTCTCCGGCATGGCGGCCGTGGCCCTGGAGAACAGTCAACTGATCGAACGGGTGCGGCGGGAGGCCGTCGTCCTCTCCAACTTCCAGCGCTACTTCGCGCCCGACCTCGTGCAGCAGATCGCCGGCCAGACCGGCGAGGTCCAGCTCGGCGGCGCCAAGCGGTGGGTGGTGGTGCTGTTCTCCGACATCCGCGGCTTCACCTCGATCTCGGAGAAGATGAGCCCGGATGAGATCGCGAGCCTGCTCACCGAGTACTTCACCGAGATGGTGGAGATCGTCTTCGAGCACGGCGGCACGCTCGACAAGTTCATGGGCGACGCGCTGATGGCGCTGTGGGGCGCTCCCGTCGCCGGCGAGGACGACGCCGGCCGCGCGGTGCGGGCGGCGATCGCCATGCAGCGCGCCCTCGCGCGCCTGAACCGGGAGTGGAGCCTGCAGGGCCGGCAGGAGCTCTCGACCGGCATCGGCATCAACGCCGGCGAGGTCTTCGCCGGCAACATCGGCAGCAACCGGCGGCTGGAATACACGGTGATCGGCGACGCCGTCAACACGGCCGCGCGCCTCTGCCGCGAGGCGGGTCCGGGAGAGATCCTCGTCGCCCAGCCGCTCTACGCCACCCTCGGCGAGCCGCCGCCGGTCTCCGTCCTGCCGCCGCTGCCGTTGCGGGGCAAGGCGCAGCCGGTGCCCCTCTACCGCATCGATTGGAGCCAGACCCGAGTCGATGAACCCCACAGCGGTCGCCAGACCAGCCCGGTGAACGTGAGCTCTACGCGTTCGGAGTGAGGCTAGTCAGTCTCGCCCAACCAATCGTGAAAAATAGGGGTGATCAGATTGATCGGACGGATAGGATTCCGAGATCTCGATGAGCGGCGAGATCCTCTTCCAAATCGAACGCGGTGAGCTGAAGAGGCACCCTGTGCGCCTTCAAAAGCGCATGAACCTCGAACCGCGTTTGCAGCCCGAGGAGACGCCTGACCTGCGTCTCGGTCAGAGCGCCTGTCCGGTAACCCTCTACGGCGACGGCTTCCAGGGCATGGCGGGACACATTCATGGCGCGCTCCAGATGAAGTAAAGACTATACAACGCAACCCTAGTATTCTCTGGAGACACCTTCTCGACGGAGGCTTCCATGGCCGAGCCCAACGTTCCACCCGCCGCGGCGCCGGGTTTCCGCAAGGAGCTCCACCCCAATCTCGTCGATCCGGAGACCGCGCCGCGGCCACGCATCAAGGAGCTGGAGGTGATGGTGGCCGAGGTCATCCGCGAGACGCCGGACACCTCGACGCTGGTGCTGTTCACCGGCAACGACCGGCTGGAATATCAGCCGGGGCACTTCCTCACCGTCAGGCCGCAGCAGTTCAAGGCGCTGGACCGCTTCTGCAAGTACTTCGAGGACCTGAAGGGGAGGAAGGAGCCGGCGCGCGCCTACTCCCTCGTCTCGGCGCCGCACGAGCGGCACCTCGCCGTCACCGTGAAGGAGGAGCGGTACGTCTCGGGCCTCACCAAGTATCCCCCTCTCCTCTCGCCTTTCCTCGTCTGGCGCACCCCGCCCGGCACGCGTATGGTGGTGACGGGCTTCGGCGGCCCCTACGTGCTGCCGCCGGACATCGAGTCGCGCACGGACCACATCGTCCACATCTGCGCCGGCTCCGGGAGCGTGCCCAACGTCAGCATCCTCAAGCACTGCCTGGCGCAGGAGATGAAGATCCGGCACACCGTGATCTACGGCAACAAGACGTGGGAGGACATCATCTTCCGCAGTCAGCTCGAGGATCTCTGCCGGCAACATTCCGAGAAGGTGCGGGTCGTCCACACCCTATCGCGCGAGCCGAATCTCACCGCGTCGGAGAACGTCCGCCAGGGCCGGGTCGCCGCGGCCCTGATCCGTGAGCACATTCCCGACCCGACGGCCGTGGAGGTCTTCGCCTGCGGTCCCGGCATCACCAAGTTCGACCGCGTGGCGGCGCGAGAGAAGGGCGAGGAGCCGCAGCCCCGCTTCCTCGAATCCGTGCTCGACGCGCTGGAAGCGATCGGCGTGCCGGACGAGCGGATTCACCGCGAGAGCTACGGGTAGGGATCAGATCGATCGAGTATCCTCGGTTCATGCAGCGGGAGCGCTATCGGATCGCCGATCTGACCCTCGACGTCGACGCCGTCTCGGTGACTCGCCGCGATGGCGAGACCGTGCCGCTGCCCCGGCTCTCCTTCGATCTGCTCGTGGCGCTGGCGCGCCGGGCGCCGGCCGTGATCTCCGCCGACGAGCTGATCTCCACGGTGTGGAACGGCACCGCGGTTTCCGACGAGACCCTCACCCAGCGGGTGGCGCTGCTCCGCAAGGCACTCGGCGATGAGGCGAAGAGCCCGCGGTACCTGCGGGCGGTGCGCGGACGGGGTTACCAGATCGTGCCGGAGGTCGTAGCGCTTCCCGAAGCGGAGAAGCGGCCGCGCTCGCGGACCTGGATCATCCCGGCAGTCGCCGCCGTGACGCTGATAGGTATTGGGGTCGCGCTCTACTTCCTTCTCTCTTCGTACGGCCGCTCGCAGATCCGCTCAAGCGGAGAGGCCGTCATCTCGACGCGCACGCCGAGCGTATCCGAGCTGCTGGCGCGCGCCGGCTCCTATCTGCGCCAGCACCAGGAGTCGGACAACGAGCTGGCGATCGAGCTGTATCAACGGGCGCTCCGGCTGGAACCGGAAAACCCCGTGGCCATGGCGGGCTTGAGCATGGCGCTGGCGCAGCGGGCCACGAAGTTCAATCGTCACGGCGGCGAGAGGGAGCAGGCGGTCGCGCTGGCGCAAAAGGCCCTCGCCCGCGATCCGCGGCTCGGCCTGGCGCATCACGCCTTGGGGCTGGCTCTCGACAGCAGGGGCCAGGTGACCCCAGCCCTCAAGGCCTACCTCCGCGCCGCGGAGCTCGAGCCGGATCCCACCTCGGCGGTGGCCAGCGCCGCCTACCTGATGCAGGTCCAGGGACACCTCGCCAATGCCCTCGAGGCCAACTTGCGCGTGCTCCAGGAGGGCGGCGATTCCCCCAACTACCTGGAGGTCCAGATCGGCATGACGTTGGGGCTTCTGGGATTCGAGCGCGCCGCCGAGGTCTGGTTCGAGCGCGCCGTCGAGCTGCGGCCGGACAACGTCTTCGCCGCCGCCTCGTACGCGCAGATGCGCCTGTCGCAAGGCCGCCTGCGCGAGGCGGACGAGATCGCCGCCCGCGCCCTCCAGCGCGGCATCCACCGCCCGGAGCTGCCGGCGATCCGCGGTACCGTGGCCCTGATGAAAGGCGACGAGGCGAAAGCCGAGACCTTCTTCAAAGAAGCGCTGTCGATCGATCCCGAGTTCCTCCGCGCCAGGGCCCGCCTCCTGCTCCTCGCCAGGCATCGCGCCGGCGGCGGTTCCGATCCCGCCTTGGAGCAGCGGTACCGGAACGAGGTGCTCGACATCCGCCAGGGCCGCGCGGCCGGCGACGAGTGGCCCGACGCCGCCATCGACGAGATGCTCCTCGAAGCGGGCTTCGGCGACGAGGAAGCGGCGCTGCGGGCCTTGGACGCCGCCATCGAACGCGGCTACCGCGACGGCGATTGGCTCCTCCTCGATCCGATGCTCGCCGGGCTGCGCGCCAAGCCGGAATTCAAGCTCCGCATCGAGACGATCCGCCGGCTGGTCGGCGCCGAGCGTCAGCGCGTGCTGCGCGCCGGCTGGCTCCCTCCCGCGTTGCTCGACGGCAGCGCCGCCAGGGAGCCTCCTCGCCGATGAAGCCCCCGTGAATTCATCCTGAAGATTCGGTGAAGCTGCTCGGCTCGGGTTGCCGCTACATCCGCCGACTCTGCCGCAACATCTCGGGACATTGTCGCAACGTCTCGGGATCCGCGGCGATGCCGGCTCATGCGGTTCCGATGTGAGCTCGCATCGGCGGAGATCTGTAGACGTTGTCAGAAAGCCCCGAGATATCGGCGGAATGTCTGGGGATCCGCGGCAATGCCGGCTCATCTCCTCAGCGGATGAGCTCATGTCGGCAGAGATCCGCCGGTGTCCTCGCAAGATCTCCAGACATCGGCGATGAGTCCGCGGATCTGCGCCGATATCTGCTTACCTCGTGAGGAGATGAGCTCGCATCGGCGGAGATCCGGAGACATGGCGAGCGGACCCCGAGATGTTGTCCCTGCATCCAGGGATACGCCGCGACATGAGCAGACTTTGCAGCAACGTCTCCGCATATTGCGGCGTATCCGCCCACGCAGCCGCAAGATCGCGGCGTCTTGCGGCAGCAGCCAGAGATATGCCGCAACATCGCGCCGCGTCGCGGCAATGTCCATAGATATGCCGCCAGCTCGGGAGACTCTGTCGCGAGGTCCGCTCATCACCGGAGATAGGAGGCGTAGAGTCTAGTCTCCAGACATTCGATTGCCTCGGATGTCCGGGGTCCGATATCATGGCCAGCGGGACACGACCGCAAGGAGCAGGCAGCCTATGGATCTACATCTATCGGGAGACCTTGAAAGGCTGGTCCGGGAAAAGGTGGACCGCGGACTTTATCGCTCCGCAGACGAGGTGATCAGCGAAGCTCTGCATGTGCTCGACGAGCGGGATCAAGGACTGGATGCGCGCGCGATGGCGTTCCGGGAGGAGATCGAGAAGAGATTGGCGAGCGGTCCCGCAACGCCTTTGGATTTCGACGAGGTCAAGCAAAGAATCCGCGACGAAGTTGAGGCGCGGCAGAGCGAGCGCCGCTAGAGACCCGCTCAATGGGAACCGTCAAGAAGTTCCCGGCGGCTGAACGAGATCTGATTGAGATCGGCCTCTATATCGCCCAGGATAGTCCGGCCAATGCCTATCGCTTTATCGACGCCTTAGAACAAGAGTGTCAGAAACTGGCCGACTCTCCGTTTGTTCTCGGCCGGAGGTGCGAAGGTCTGAATCCTGAGCTACGCCGGTACAATTTCAAGAAGTACGCCATTATCTACAGACCTGTCTCAGACGGCATTGAGCTGGTCGGCGTGTTCCAGGGCAGCCGCGAGCTGGAGGCAATGTTCCGACGGCTCAATGAGAGAGTCGCAGCACGTCTCTCCCCTTCTGAGAACGAGGAGGAGTAGCGCGGACAATTGGATCACCCCACCTCCGCCCGTGCCATCTCCTCCTTGCCCTCCGCCACCGGCGCTTCGTTCCGCAACTGCAGGGTCAGGAAGGTGCCGCAGAGCATCAGAGCGGAGGCGACCCAGAAGGGAAAACCGAAGCTCACTTCGTAGAGGGCTCCGGCCGCCAGCGGTCCGACCATCCGTGAGATCCCTCCGAAGGACTGCTGGACTCCGAGGGTCTGACCGGTTTCACTACGCGCGGAGCGGCTGGAGACGAGAGCGGTGGTGGCGGGAAAGAGGAGAGCCGTACCCACCGGGACCAGCAGCGCGATCACGGCGAGCAGCGGAAAGCGAACGGAGAGGGGTGCGTCGAGAAAAGCTGGAATCGGAATACAGCCGAGCCCTATCATCAGGGAGAAGGCTCCGAGACGTACCACGCCCAACTCGCCGAAGCGACGCACGGCCGGTCCTAGGAGCAGCGCCCGCATGATCAGGCCGATGCCTCCGACGTAGACGTAGAAGTAGCCGATCGTCTGCTTGGTCACGCCGAAGGTGTCTTTGAGGAAGAGCGCCAGCACACCGTTCATCCCCATGAAGGCGAGCATGCCGATGGCGTAAAGCCAGATGCAGGCGTGCACCGGCGACATAGGATGCGTCAGGACCTCGACGAGGGCGCGCCGCAGGCGCCGCGGCGGCTGGCCAGTGTGCTCGTGGGCTGGCGGCTCGGGCAACCAGCGCCAGGCGGAGAGAACGTTGAGCAGGCAGAGACCGGCGGCGAGGAAGCCGGGCGCCTCCTGCGACAGTCCGGCGGCGAGAGATCCCAATGCTGGCCCGAACATCACGCCCGCGCTGGTGGCGGCGGTCACCCAGCCCAAGGCCCTTGCCCGCTCGCCGGGCGGCACCGTGTCCGCGACATAGGCCTGCACCACGCCGGTGATGCCGCCGCTGCCCGCGCCTTGCACGAAGCGGGAGGCGAAGAGCAGCCACAGAGTGTGCGACAGCCCGAAGAGCACGTAGGCGATGCCCGATCCCAAGAGTCCGGCGAGAATCAAGGGCCGCCGGCCGACGCGATCGGAAGCGCGGCCCCAGAGGGGAGCCATGACGAGCGCGGCGAAGGCGTAGGTGGCCACCAGCGCTCCCACCTGCCAGGGTTTGGCGCCCAGCTCCGTGGCATAGAACGGCAGCAGCGGTAGCACCATGGTGAAGCCGATCATGTCCACGAAGACCGTGGCCATGAGGACGCTGAGACGCTTGAGGGTGCTGGACTCCATAACTCGTCAGCGCGCCTCTTCCTGCCCCCAGAGCAGGAACGCCGCGGCGCTCGCGGCCATCAGCAGGACTCCGTATGCCGCCGCCATGCCGAGATCCTGGAGGCGCAAGCTGGAGAGGATCTCGATCGAGATGGGGCGGGTATCGAAAGTGTAGAGCACGATGGAGACCACGAAGTCCCCCAGCGCGGTGATGAAGGCGAGGCCGGCGCCTGCGGCGAGGGCGGGACGCAGTAACGGCAGCGTCACGCGCGCCAGGCGGCGGAAGCGGTCGGCGCCGAGCGAGGCCGCCGCCTCTTCCAACGCGGGATCGAGCTGCCGCAGTCCCGCCAGCGCCGCGCGGCCGGTGAGCGGCAGGTTCCGCACCAGGTAGGCGAGCGGCAGGATCCACGGCGTGCCGATGAGCACGAAGCGGCCGATCCATGGCTGATTGGCGCTGAAGGTGGTGGCGAGCGCCACGGCGAAGACGGTGCCGGGCACCGCCCACGGCACCGCGATCAAGCCTTCCAGCAGGCCGCCCACGCGGTCCCGGCGCGCCACGGCGAAGCGAGCGGCGGCGAGCCCCAGGCCCAGCGCGGCGACGGTGGCGACGGCGGCCATCCACAGCGAATTGACCACCGGGCGCAGCCGCTCCGCCTCGCTGAAAAGGGCCGTCCAGTTGCCGAAGTTGAGCACCGGCGGGAAGGGCTCCGCCGTCCAGGTGAAGGCGGGCACGAGCGAGACCAGCAGGAGCACCGCGTGCGGCAGCAGCAGGACGGCGGCGAGCAGCCAGCCGAAGACGCCGGCCGAGACGCGCGCCAGCGGGCCGCGCAAGCGCCGGCGGGCCGGCGCGATGCCGCGCACGCCGGTGCCCACGGCGGAGACCCGGTCCACCCGCCGCATGGCGCCGAGGGCGAGTAGGGCGAGGAGCGCCAGCATCACCGTCTCCACCTGCGCGAGGGCCAGCTCGCCGTTGAGCTTGGAGGCGACGATCTGCGTGGTCATGACGCGGAAGCCGCCGCCGAAGAGGTACGGAGCGGAGAAGGAGGCGAGCGCCGTCATGAAGGTGAGGAGAGCCGCGCCCGCCAGCGCCGGCCGCAGCAGCGGCAGGGTGACGCGGAAAAGGGCGCGCGCCCGGCTGGCGCCGAGCGAAGCCGCGGCCTCGAGCAGCGCCGCGTCGAGCCGCGCGAGGCCCGCGCGGGTGAAGAGATAGAAGTAGACGTACATCGAGTAGGCGTGCACCAGCAGGATCGCGCCCGGCCCCGCCAGCCGCCACGGCGGCTGCGCAAGGTTGAGCAGCGACTGGACAGCCCGCGAGACGAAGCCGCTCTCGCCGTAGAGAAAGAGGAAAGCGATCACGCCGACCAGCGGCGGCAAGGCGACCGGCAGCGCGACGACCGCTCCGAGGAGCCGCCGGCCCGGGAACTCGGTGCGCTCGAAGAGGAAGGCGAGCGGCACACCCACCAGCGCGGCCAGGACGACTGACGCGGCGGAGATCCACAGGCTCCGCCACAGCGCCATCCACTCGTCCGGCCGGTTGAAGAACTCGGAGAAGTAACCGAGCGTCCAGTGACCGGCACCCCCGAGCGCCTCGAGCAGCGTCATCAGCAGCGGATATCCGACGAGCCACGCGAGGAGCGCGGCGATGGCGAGGGCGGGGAGGAGGGATTGGCGCTTCATGGCTTCAATAGGTACGGGTTGGCGGTGTCAAGGTTGTGTAAAAGTCGGAGCGGTATGCCCTCCGAAGCCTCACCCCCTGCCCCCTCTCCCTGACGGGCGAGGGGGGACGATTCACAACCGGCCTTGTTGATAGGAGCTGGCTTTTCGGC
>JBIOVX010000022.1:0-2864 GCA_044868005.1 Thermoanaerobaculia bacterium
TCTCGTCAACCCTTCAGGGCGGCCACACAGGGCCGCCCCTACATTTCTTCTTTTCTCCTACGCTTCCTTCTTCTGCCGCACCTGATCCAGCACGGCGACGAACGACTGCGGCACGGCGGCGAGCACGCGCGCGAAGCGGATGATCGGCGACTGCAGCAGGAACAGGAGCTTGGCGATCAGCTCCTCGCGGCTGGGCAGCGTCGCGATGTCGCGGATCTGCGCCGCCGGGATGGCGCGCCCCTCCACCAGACCGGCCTTGAACTGCAGGGCCGGGATCTCCTTGGCCGAGTCCGTCAAGGCCTTCGCCAGCGCCACCGGGTCCTTGACGCTGAACACCACCGCCGTCGGCCCCACGAAGTGCTCCTTGAGCTGCGCCAGGGCCTTGCTGTCGATGGCGCGCAGGGCGAGCGTGTTCTTCACCACCACGTACTCGCCGCCGGAGGCGCGCACCCGGTTGCGCAGCTCGGTCACCTGGGGCACGGTGATCCCCTGGTAGCCGAGCAGGAAGGCGTGCGGTGCCTGCGCCAGGCCGTTCTCGTACTCCGCCAGAAGCTGCTCTTTGTCGCTGCGGGTCAAAGGCATGTCGTTTCTCCTAGGCTTCGGCGGCCACCAGAGCCGTCTCGTCCACCTTGATGCCGGGGCCCATGGTCGAAGAGAGGCTCACTCCCTTGACGTACTTGCCCTTGGCCGCGCTCGGCTTGGCCTTGAGCACGGCGCCGATGAGCGCCTCGGCGTTGTCCTTCAGGCGCTCGGCGCCGAAGGAGAGCTTGCCGACCGGGGCGTGGATGATCCCCGTCTTGTCGACGCGGAATTCCACCTTGCCGGCCTTGATCTCGCCGATGGCCTTGGCGACGTCGAGCGTCACCGTGCCCGCCTTCGGGTTCGGCATCAGGCCACGGGGCCCAAGCACCTTGCCTAGCCTGCCGACGACCCGCATCATGTCCGGGGTGGCGACGACGGAGTCGAAGTCCAGCCAGCCCCCCTCGATCTTCTTCGCCAGCTCCTCGCCGCCGACGTGGTCCGCCCCCGCCTCCTCCGCCTCGCGGATCTTCTCGCCGCTGGCGAACACCAGCACGCGGGCGGTCTTGCCGAGGCCGTGCGGCAGCACCACCGTGCCGCGCACCATCTGGTCGGCGTGCTTGGGATCGACGCCCAGGCGCAGCGCCACCTCCAGCGTCTCGTCGAACTTGACAAACTTCACCTGCGTGGCGAGCTCGATGGCCTCGGCCAGCGCGTACGGCCGCTGCTCGACCTTGGCGTCCGCCTGGCGGAACTTCTTTCCATGCTTCGGCATTGTCGTCTCCTACCCCTGAACGTCGAGGCCCATCGAGCGGGCCGTTCCCTCGATCGTCTTCACCGCCGCCTCCAGGTTCGCCGCGTTCAAGTCCGGCATCTTGGTGCGCGCGATCTCCTCGACCTGCGCCTTCGTCACCTTGCCGACCTTCTTCTTGTTCGGCTCGCCCGAGCCCTTATCGATGCCCGCCGCCTTGATCAGCAGGATCGCCGCCGGCGGCGTCTTGGTGATGAAGGTGTAGCTGCGGTCGGCGTAGACGGTGACGACCACCGGGATGATCAGGCCCGCCTGCGACGCCGTGCGGGCGTTGAAGTTCTTCACGAAATCCATGATGTTGACGCCCGCCTGGCCCAGCGCCGGGCCCACCGGGGGCGCCGGCGTCGCCGCGCCGGCCGGGATCTGCAGCTTGATCTGTCCTACGACTTTCTTGGCCATATGTCGTCCGCCTTAGAGCTTCTGCACCTGCGAGAAATCCAGCTCGACCGGCGTCTGCCGGCCGAAGATCGTCACCATGACCTTGAGGGTGTTGCGGTCGAGATTGACCTCGTCCACCACGCCCGTGAAGTTGTTGAAGGGGCCGTCGGTGATGCGCACCGGCTCCGACTTCTCGAACATGTACTTCGGCTTCGGCTTCTCCTTGGCGGTGACCACCTGCTCGAGGATGTTGTTGACCTCGTCCTCGGAGAGCGGCGTCGGCTTCTTGCCGGTGCCGACGAAGCCCGTCACCTTCGGCGTGTTCTTCACCACGTGCCAGGCCGCGTCGGACATCTCCATCTCGACCAGGATGTAGCCGGGGAAGAACTTGCGCTGCGTCTCCTTCTTCTTGCCGCCCTTGTACTCCACCACCGTCTCGGTGGGGATGCGGATCTCGCCGAAGGCCTCGCCCATGCCGAGCGCCTCGGCGCGCTGGCGCAGCGTCTCCTTCACCCGCTCCTCGAACCCGGAGTAGGTGTGGACGATGTACCACTTGCGCTCGGCGGTCTTCGTCTCGGTCATCTCGGTCATCCGAACACCTTCACGATCCCCGTGTAAGCCCAGATGATCAGCCGGTCCGCGATGAACAGGAAGGCGGCGAAGACGGCGCTGGTGATGATCACCACGATCGTCGTCCCCACCACCTCGTCGCGAGTCGGGAAGGTGACCTTCCGCATCTCGGCGCGAACCTCAGCCAGGAATTCCTTTGCCTTCGTCCACCAGTTCATGCTTGGCGCCACTCCGCAACAAGGTTGGCAGGGCAGGAGGGATTCGAACCCCCAACCCTCGGTTTTGGAGACCGATGCTCTACCGTTAGAGCTACTGCCCTATTTCCGATTCTTCTCCTACGCCAGGATGTCCGTGACCGTGCCGGCGCCGACCGTCCGGCCGCCCTCGCGGATGGCGAAGCGCACGCCCTTCTCCATCGCGATCGGCGCGATCAGCTCCACCTCCAGGTTCACGTTGTCACCCGGCATCACCATCTCCGTCCCTTCCGGCAGCTTCGCCACTCCCGTCACGTCCGTCGTCCGGAAGTAAAACTGCGGCCGGTAACCGTTGAAGAACGGCGTGTGACGGCCGCCCTCCTCCTTCGTCA
>JBIOVX010000023.1:0-47724 GCA_044868005.1 Thermoanaerobaculia bacterium
ACAGAAGGAAGGCCGGCGAGACGCCGGCGCTCCCAGGGCTACTTCTCCGCCTTCACCTCTTTAGCCTCCCGCACTTCCTTCAGCTTCTCCTGGATCTCGCGCAGCGTCTCGGCCGGCAGCAGCAGCACGACCTCGCGGCCGCTCGCCTTGGCCGGCACTCCTTCCTTCACGGCAGGATAGAGGGTCAGCGTCTCGTTCCCCACGTCCTTGGTGTACAGGGTGAAGGTGAGCAGCGGCCTGGCGAACGCGGCCTGCATCGCCTCGGCTTCCTGCGGCGTCAGCAGCCGCGAAGCGCGGGCGCCGGTGACGGCGAAGAGGAGATCGCTCACCGGCAGGTAGGAGATGAGCGTGCTCCCCCGCTTCCAGTCCGTGCCGGAGCGGGTGAGCTGCATCGCGGTCTGGCCCTCCCGCACCATGGCCGACTCGACGTCGTGCACCGCGAAGGCGGAGAGCTGGAGCGCCCGCCAATCGGCCGGCGCGCGGCGGACGGACTCGGCCAGACGGGTGCGCACCTCGAAAACGGTGTTCCCCGCGCGGGCGTAGGTCAGCTCGCCGCTCGTCTCCCCTTCCGGCGCCGCCTCGCCGGTCACCGGACCCCCGAGCTCGATGCGCACCGGCGGCGCCACGCCCTGAAACGCCACCTCCACCGTGTCGCGCGGCGGCGCCAGGCCCAGCTCGGCGAGCGGACGCGAGCCGTCGACGAAGCGCTCCGCGGTGAGGCCGGTGAGATCCGAGAGCAGCCCGTCCACGAGGTCGCGGTCCGCCCGGTCGGCGATGGGCATCTGCATCCAGAAGCCGGCCGGCCGCTTGGCCAGCACGACGGGGCCTCCTTCGGCGCCGGTCAGCGTGATGCGCTGCACGGCTTCGCGGTCGCCGCGGAACATCAGCTTGTCGCGCCAGTCGCCGGGCGCCTTCTCCAGGTCGGTGAGGATCGTATCGCTCACCACGTAGGCTTCCTTGGCGCCCTTGAAGCCGGCCACCAGCGAGCCGCCGGGCGGCACCTCGGCGCCGAACGCGAGCACCTTCTCGCCCTCCTTCATCGCCAGGCGCAGCGTGGCGCGCGGCTTGTCGAGCCCCACGTCCTTGGCGTCGACGTCCTCCAGGGTGCGCGTCTTCTCCAGGCCGCCGATCGCGTCGAGCAGCCGGTCCACGGCGAAGGAGTCCGCCCGCGCGGCGAGCGGCCGCGTCATCCGCCACTCCGCCGCGGGCTCAGCGGTCTCATCCTCCTCTCCGTCCTTGTCATCCTTGGAATCCTTTTCGTCCTTTTTCTTCGCCGCCGGAATCCGCTCCAGGTGAACGGTCCCCACCTTGGACTCGATCGTCACCCCGGTGACCTCGTCCTTCTTGAGATCGAGGACCTTCTTCTCCTGCGCGGTGCGCTCCTCGCTCGACGGCAGCTCGCGCTCGTAGAACCAGATGAAAGCGCCGAGGCCGAGGACGACCGCCAGCAGGACGAGCAGGGTGCGCGGCTTCATCGCCTGCTACCTCCGCCGGCGGAAGAACACCGCGGTGCCCAGCACGATGGAGAGGATCGGCAGCGCCGCCGCCAGCAGGTAGATGCGGCGGATCTCGTCCTGCGTCAGCGTGAGCTTGACCTGCTCCGTCTTCTTCGGCGGGATGCCCAGCAGCGATTCGCGCTCCACCAGCCAGTTGAGGGCGTTCGACAGCAGTACGCTGTTGGCGACGTTGGCCTGCAGGAGCTGGTTGCCGGCGAAGTCGGAATCGCCCACGGCCACCAGCCGCATCGGCCGCTTGCCCGGCGCCGTCGAGTCGCTCTCGGCCACCACGGCGACGCCCACGGGACCCGCCACGTCGCGCGGATCGCGGCCCACCTTGTCGAGATTGCCGAGGTCGGTCTCGCCCCAGCCCTCCGACGAGGTACGCACCAGCTCCGTCAGCTTGACGCCGGGAGCGCTCCCCGGCGCGACCGAGCGCACGACGCTGAGCAACACCGGGATGCTGCCTTCGGAGAGCGCCTTGGTGATGGGATGGTCGCCGTATTCCTTGGAGAAGATCGTCTCCGGGCCGAAGAACGGCAGCGGATTCGACGGATCGACGACGATGTTCTGGCCCGCCTTGATGCCGTAGCGGCCGAGCCAGCCTTCGAGACCGGTGGTGACGAGGCCGCCGGGAACCGGCCCCAGCGTCGGATCGAGCATCACGAGCATCCGACCGCCGTTGTTGAGATAGGCCGAGAAGGCGTCGAGCTCCGGCTGCACCAAGCTGCCCGTGGGCCCGGCGATGACCAGCAAGTCGGTGCCCTCCGGCACGGCCGGCTTGCCGAGCGAGGCCCACTCCTCCAGCTCGAAGTTGTCGCGTCCCAGGAGCTGCTGGGCGCCGGAGAGGCCGCTGCCGCTCTGATCGTCCAGCGAGTGCTCGCCGTGGCCGGTGGTGAAGAGGATCTTCGGCTTGCGCCCCTCGGAGAGCTGCACGAGGGCGCTGGTGAAGAGCTGCTCGCCCTTGTAGCCCGTCATCTGCGGCGCGCCCGTCGATTGCATGGTGCGGAAGTCGAGCTCGGCGAGATCGTTGCTGTCGATCACCCGCTTGTCCTTGCCGGTCGTCACCACCACGCCGGTCGTCCTCACGCCGTACTTCTGTACGAGCTGCTGCGCCTCCACCGGCTTCTTGGCGGCATCGACGATGCGCACGTGCACGCGCCGGGAGGCGGCGCCGTAGCGCGACAGCAGCTCCGTCGTCGGCTGGTAGATCTCGCCCTGCTCGGGCGTCAGGAAGACGATGAAATCCACGTCCTCCTTGAGGCCCGCGAGCACGTTGAGCGTCTTCTCCGACAGGCTGTAGAGCTGGCTCTTCGTCCAGTCGAAGCGCTTGTAGTACTTCCAGCCGAGGTAATTGATCATGACGAGCAGGGCGGCGAGCAGCAGGACGCTCGCCGAGAGGACTCCCGTCTTCACGAGCTGGCGGCGGTTCGCTTGATCCATCGCGGCCATCGGCGTCATCTCCACTTCTTGTCTTCGAGCGCCCGGCTGGCCAGGAACAGGAAGAACAGGGTGCCCGAGAGGTAGAAGACCAGCCGGCGAGTGTCCACGATGCCGTTGGCGAATTCGTCGATGTGGTTCCAGATGCTGACGTAGCCCAGGGCCTTCTTCGCCACGTCGTTGCTGACCAGCTCCTCGAAGACGCCGAGCAGGAAGGCAAGGAAGAGCATGGCGGCCGTCATCATCGCCGCCAGGAGCTGGCTGCGCGTCGTCGCCGAGGCGAAGATGCCGATCGAAAGGAAGAGCGCGCCGATGAGCAGGATGCCCAGGTAGCCGGCGGCCACGGGTCCCCAGTCTACTTTCTCGTAGGCGTTGATCACCACGGCGTAGAGCACGGTGGGCAGCCAGAGGAAGCCGTAGAAGACGAAAGCCGCCAGGAACTTGCCGCCGATCACCTGCCCCTCGGTGGCCGGCGCCGTCATCAGCACCTCGATCGAGCCCGAGCGCAGCTCCTCGCTCACCAGCCGCATGGTCAGCACCGGGCCGAGCAACAGCAGCATGAGCCACGTGGCGCGGAAGAAGTAGCCGAGCGGCGGGCCCCCGGCGGCGCGCGGATCGTTCATCTGGCCGATGAGATAGATGAAGATGATGCCGTTGACCGCCAGGAAGAAGAACAGCACCACGTAGGCGAGCGGCGAGAAGAAGTACGCCCGCAGCTCGCGCCGGAACGTCGCCAGCACCGCGTTCACGACGCCACCTCCTGCTGCTCCTCCGGCGCCGGCTCGGGCTCGGCGCCCTGCGTCTCGACCGTGTCGTGCGTGGTGAGGCGCACGAAGATGTCCTCCAGCGTCGCGCCGCGCTCGCGGGCGAGCTCGAGCAGCACCCAGCCGCGCTCCACCGCGGCGCGGAACACCGCCTCGCGGGGATCGCTGCCGCGCTCGCACTCCAGCAGCCAGGAGCCCTCGCCGGCGCCGCCCTTCACGCCCACCACGCCCGGCAGCTCCGCGAGCGCCGCGGCGGCTTCGGCGGGAGCGTCCTTGAGCGCCACGCGCACGAAGGGATTGCCCATCCAGCTCTCCCGCAGGCTCTCCGGCGTGCCCTCGGCCACGATCTTGCCGCGGTCGATGATCACCACGCGGTCGCACAGCAGCTCGACCTCGGGCAGGATGTGGGTGGAGAGCAGCAGCGTGTGCTCGCGGCCGAGCTGGCGGATGAGCTCGCGGATGGCGATGATCTGCTTCGGATCGAGGCCCACCGTCGGCTCGTCGAGCACCAGGACGCGCGGGTTGTGCAGGATGGCGGTGGCGAGCCCCACGCGCTGGCGGTAGCCCTTGGAGAGCGTGCCGATGATCTGGTCCTTCACCTCGCCGAGCAGGCCGCGCTCCAGCACGCTGGGGATCGCCTGCCGCAGCTCGGCGCGGGAGAGCCCCTCCAGCCGGCCGCGGTAGGCCAGGTATTCGCTGACCCGCATCTCGGGGTAGAGCGATACGTTCTCCGGCAGATAGCCGACCTGGCGCCGCGCCTCGCGGGGAGACTCGAAGAGGTCCTTGCCGGCCACCGTCACCTTGCCGCTGGTGGGGGGCAGGAAGCCGGTGATCATGCGGATGGTGGTCGTCTTGCCCGCGCCGTTCGGACCCAGCATTCCCAGGATCTCCCCGTCCTTGACGGAGAAGGAGATGCCGTCCACGGCCGTGAAGTCGCCATAGCGGCGGCTCAGAGATTGCGCTTCGATCATGGAGCCTCCCAAGAAGAGCAGACGTGATCTCGCCGGCCCGCGGGTTTTAGCAAATCGGGTGCCGTAAAGCAAAGATCGACCTGTAGGGGCGGCCCTGCGTGGCCGCCCTGGGGGATAGGGCGGCGACGGTGGCCAGACACCCCGGCTCCCAGGGCTGCCACGCAGGGCCGCCCCTACAAAATTCGTCGTTTCCGGCGTCCCGCGTGCCACTTTGGCGCGGGATGGTATCCTTGAACCATGGCGGACAAGGACAAGGCATCGGGAATGAAGTCAGCCTACGAACTGGCCCTCGAGAGGCTGGAGAAGCAGGGTATCGAGCGGCCCCGGGAGGAGACCTTCAGCGACGAGCTGAGGGAGAAGATCGCCGACGTCCGCCGCAAGGCCGAAGCCAAGCTCGCCGAGCTGGAGATCCTCCACCAGAACCGTCTGAAGACGATCTACGAGCCGGCCAAGAGGCAGGAAGAGGAAGAGGAGTACCGCCGCGAGCGCCGCCGCATCGAGGATGAGCGAGAGCGCAAGATAGCCGAGCTGCGAGAAGCGTAGTCCGCCCCGTAATCGCCGTCCTTCGCCGCGAAACTGTCTCCCGTCCATCCATGCACCTTTTCGAGCTGACCCGCGCTCTCATCGACATCGACTCGACGACCGGCTGCGAACGCGAGGCCGGCGATTTCCTGCTTCGTTATCTCGAGGATCTCACCGGACGAACAGGAGGTTCCGTCGAACGCATGGCCGTCGCGGAGGACCGCTTCAACGTGTTCGCGACGTGGGGTGAACCGGCCGTGGTGCTCTCCACCCATATGGACACGGTGCCGCCGTTCTTTCCTTCAACTGAGGACGACGACTTCATCCGCGGCCGCGGGGCTTGCGACACCAAGGGTGCGATCGCGGCGATGATCCACGCCATCGAGGCGCTCCTCGTGGAGGGCCGGCGTGGCTTCGGCCTGCTGCTGGTAGTGGGCGAGGAGACGGACAGCGCCGGCGCCCAGGCGGCCAACCGCCAGCCCCGGGGCTCGCGGTATCTGGTCAACGGCGAGCCCACCGAGAACCGTCTGGCCCTCGGCTCCAAGGGCATGCTCTATCTCGCCCTGGAGGCGGCGGGCCGGGCGGCGCACTCGGCCTACCCGGAGCTCGGCGACTCGGCGATCGACAAGCTGCTGGACGTGCTGGCTCGGCTGAAAGGCGTGCAGCTGCCTTCCGATCCGGTCTTGGGCGAGACGACGTTGAACATCGGCACCCTCAGCGGCGGCCGGGCGCACAACGTAGTGGCGGACCAGGCGCGGGCCGAGGTGACGCTCCGCACGGTCGGCGACACGACGGAGCTGCGCCGACGGTTGGCCGCGGCGGTCCACGCAGTGCCGGGAGCGCGGATCGCGGAGATTCGCGAGACGCCGGCCGTCCATCTCGGATCTCTGCCGGGCTTCGAGACCACCATCGTCAAGTACACCACCGACGTGCCGCGGCTCGGCGCCTGGGGCATTCCCTTTCTCCTGGGCCCGGGGAGCATCCACGTCGCCCACACGCCCGAGGAGCGGATCGCCAAGCGCGATCTCGAGGCGGCGGTGCACCTCTACCAAGAGATGGTTCGCCGGTTGCAAGATCGGTAGACTGTGACCGCCGAGAGGCGTGGAGACAAGAATGCAGAAGATCGAGGTCGGCATCCTGGGCGCCACCGGGACGGTGGGCCAGCGGTTCGTGCAACTGCTGGAGAATCATCCGTGGTTCGAGCTGCGCTGGCTCGCGGCCAGCGACCGTAGCGCCGGCAAGCGCTACCGCGAGGCCTGCTCCTGGCAGCTCGAAGGTCCGCCGCCCGCCGAGGCCGCGGAGCAGATCGTCGAGGAATGCGTACCGGGCCGCGGGCCGAAGCTGGTCTTCTCCTCGATGTCCTCCAGCCTCGCCGGCGACATCGAACGCGACTTCGCCGCCGCCGGCCACGTCGTGGTCTCCAACTCCAGCCATTACCGCATGACGCCGGACGTTCCCCTGCTGGTGCCGGAGATCAACCCGGACCATCTGGGCCTGTTGCCGGCGCAGCGGCGGGAGCGGGGCTGGGAGGGCGCTATCGTCACCAACCCTAATTGCGCCGCCGTGGTGCTGGTGATGCCGCTCGCGGCCCTGCGCCCCTTCGGTATCCGGCGGGTGATGGTCACCACCTTCCAGGCGGTCTCCGGCGCCGGCTACCCGGGCGTGCCGTCCCTCGACATCCTGGGCAACGTCATCCCCTACATCGGCAGCGATGAAGAGAAGAAGGTCGAGAGCGAGCCGCAGAAGATCCTGGGCGAGCTCGAGGACGGGCACATCCGGCCGCTGCCGTTCACCGTCAGCGCGAGCTGCAACCGCGTCCCCACCGTCAACGGCCATCTGGTCACTGCGAGCGTCGAGCTCGAGCAGCGTCCGAGCCGCGAGGAGATCCTGCGCGCCCTCTGCGGCTTCTCGGGGCTGCCGCAGGAGCGCGAGCTGCCCTCGGCTCCCCGCCGGCCGATCCATCTCATGGACGCCGCGGACCGCCCGCAGCCGCGCAAGGACGCCGGCCTCGAGAAGGGCATGGCGACCGCCGTCGGACGCCTGCGCGAATGCAACATCCTCGACTGGAAGTTCGTCGCGCTCTCGCACAACGTGCTGCGCGGCGCCGCCGGGGCCGCCCTGCTCAACGCCGAGCTGATGCGGAGCGAAGGGCTGATCGGGGGATGAGCGGGCTCCCATGATCGTGATGAAATTCGGCGGCAGCTCGGTCGACAGCGCCGCGGCGATCGAGCGGGTGGCCGCCATCGTGCGCGACAACCTCGGCCGCCGTCCCGTGGTGGTGGTCTCCGCCATGGCCAAGACCACCCGGCGCCTGCTGGAAGCCGCCACCGCCGCCGCCGAGGGCAAGCGCGACGTGGCGCGCGTCCTTTTCGAGGACCTGGAGGCCTACCACCGGGGAGAGGCTCACAGCGTCGTTCCTCCCGCCAGCCGGCCGGCGCTGGACGCCGCGCTCGATCCTTACTTCAACGAGCTGCGGACGCGGCTCGACGAGCTCTCCTCCACCCGGACGCTCACCCCGCGCAGCGCCGATGCCGTGGCGAGCTATGGCGAGCTGCTGGCGAGCACCATCCTCTCCTTCGCCCTCAGCCATCGCGGCGTCGACGCCGCCTGGGTGGATTGCCGCCGGGTGATGGTGACGGACGACGATTTCACCCGCGCGCGGCCGCTCTACGGCCCCACGGACGCGCGCCTGCGCGAGGCGCTCCTGCCGCTGCTGCGCGCCGGCCGGGTGCCGGTGCTGGGCGGCTACGTCGGCGCCACGCTGCAGGGAGTCACGACCACCCTCGGCAAGGAGGGATCCGACTTCTCCGCGGCCATCGCCGGCGCCGCCCTGGGCGCGGAAGAGGTGCAGATCTGGACGGACGTGGACGGCATGCGCACCGCCGATCCCCAGCTCTACCCGAGCGCGCGGCGCATCCGCACGCTCTCCTTCGCCGAAGCGCTCGAGCTCTCCTGCTCCGGGGCGAAGAAACCCCACTACGGCACCCTGGGTCCGGCGAGCCGCGCCGGCGTGCCCATCCGCATCCTCGACTCCCGGCACCCCGAGGCGGAAGGCACGGTGATCGGCCGCCGCAACCCGGAGGCGCCGCCCACCATCAAGTCCATCGCCTGCCGCGTCAACGACCATCTGATCTGCACTCAGGCGATCGGCGCGGCGGCCGCCGACGGCCTCCTCGCCCACCTGTTCGAGATCTGCGACCGCTTCCGCCCCTCCCTCATGGTGCTCGGGCCGCAAGGCGATCTCGCCCTGGACCGCCACGACCGGCTGCCGGAGATCCACTCGGCCCTCCTCTCGGCCGTGGGGCAGTCGGCCGAGCTGTGGATCACGCGCGGCCGCGCCGTGGTCTCCCTCGTCTCCGAGGACTTCGCCGCGCACCCGGAGCTGGTCCAGCGCGCCCTGGAAGCGGGGAGAAGCTACGAGCCGCGGCTCGTGCTCTCGGGCGTCGCCGCGCCCGTCGTGCGGCTCCTCACCGATGAGGAGCAACTCCCCAGCCTCATCGCGCGGCTCCACGAAGAGCTGCTGCCGGGCGCCGCCGGCGAGGTGGTCGAATGAACAGGTTGGCGCTCGTCGGCCATGGCCGCATGGGAAAGCTCGTCGAGCAGCTCGCCCCCGAGCACGGCTTCGAAGTGGCCCTGCGGCTCGACGGAAGCTCCAACGCCGGCGGCTCCGGCATCACGGCCGAGGGCTTCCAGGGGATGGACGTCGCGATCGACTTTTCGAGCGCCGCCGCCGTGCCCGGGAACGCGGAGAAGATCGCCGCCCTCGGCGTCCCTCTGGTGATCGGCACCACCGGCTGGACGAGCGAGCTGCCGCGCGTGCGCGAGGCCGTCGAACGGCACGGCGCCGGCCTGCTCCACGGCGCCAACTTCTCGGTGGGCGTGCAAGTCTTCTATCGTCTCGCCGAGGCCGCCGCCCGGCTGCTGGCCGCGGAGACCGCCTACGACGCCTGGGCCTATGAGATTCACCACAAGATGAAGAAGGACGCCCCGTCGGGCACCCTGCTGCAGATCAAGAAGGTCATGGAGGCGGCGGGCTACGGCCGGCCGATCGACGTGGCGAGCAACCGCGCGGGCGCCATTCCCGGCACGCACCAGATCGGTTTCGACTCCGAGGCGGACACCATCCTCCTCGAGCACCGGGCCCGCAGCCGCGCCGGCTTCGCCCACGGCGCCCTCCGCGCCGCCCGCTGGATGATCGGCCGGCGAGGCTTCTACGAATTCAGCCAGGTGTGGGAAGAGATCGTCAAGGGATGAGGACTAGAATCAGGCCGCGCGCCACCTAGCCAGGCGCGCATGGAGAACGCCATGTTCCAAGGATGCGGCACTGCGTTGGTCACCCCGTTCCGCTCCGACCTGTCGCTCGACGAGGAAGGCCTGCGCCGGCTTCTCCGCCGCCAGATCGAAGGCGGAATCCACTTCCTGGTCCCCTGCGGCACGACGGGCGAGAATCCAACGCTCACCCGCGAAGAGCATCTGCGGGTGGTCGAGATCACCCTGGAAGAGGCCGCGGGTAAGACGCCCGTGCTCGCCGGCTGCGGCGGCAACAACACGCAGGAGGTCGTGGAGCTGGCGCGGGACCTCGAAGGGCTCGGCGCGGACGGCCTGCTCGTCGTCACTCCCTACTACAACAAGCCCACGCCCGAAGGGCTCTACCAGCATTATCGCGCCGTGGCCAAGGCGACGCGGTTGCCCATCGTGGTCTACAACGTCCCCGGCCGCACCGGCACCAACGTCGATCCGGCGACGCTGGCGCGGCTGGCGGAGATCGACACCGTCACCGGCGTCAAGGAAGCCTCGGGCAACATCTCGCAGATGGCGGCGATCGTCCAGACCGTGCCCGAAACCTTCGCCGTGCTCTCCGGCGACGACGCGGTCACCCTGCCGCTGATCGCGCTGGGCGGCGTCGGCATCATCTCCGTGGTCTCCAACGAGGTGCCCTTCGCCATGGCGCGCCTGACCTCGCTCTGCCTGCAAGGGGACTTCCCCGCCGCGCGGGAGATCCAGCGCCGGCTGCACGCCCTGATGGAGATCAACTTCATCGAGGCGAACCCCGGACCGGTCAAGGCGGCGCTCGGCCTCATGGGGCTCATCGAGCCGGTCTTCCGCCTGCCCATGGTGCCGCCGAAACCCGAGAACCTGAAGAAGATCGAGAAGATCCTGCTCGATCTCGGCCTCATCCCGGAGGTCGCCGAGTCCGATACCGCCGTGGAGACCCGGCTTGCCGGCTGAGGTCCTCGGCGCGCTGCGCGAAGAGATCGAGAGGCTCTACTCGGAGCCACCGGCTCAGTATGGACCGGAGCATCGCGAGATCTTCGACCGCTTCAAGGCGGCGCTCAACCGCGGCGAGATCCGCGCCGCCGAGCCGGATCCGGCTTCGCCCACCGGTTGGCGAGTGAATCCCTGGGTCAAGCAGGGGATCCTCGCCGGTTTCCGCATGGGCGAGGTCGTGGACATGTCCGTGGGCGGCCCCTCCGGCGGCAGGCTGCCGTTCCTCGACAAATCGACGTACCCGCCGCGGCCTCTCGATGTCGGTTCGGGCGTCCGTATCGTCCCCGGAGGCTCCTCCATCCGTGACGGCTGTTACCTGGGCCGGGGCGTCATCTGCATGCCGCCCATGTACGTCAATGTCGGAGCCTGGGTGGACGAGGGGTCCTTGATCGACTCCCATGCGCTCGTAGGGAGCTGCGCCCAGGTCGGCAAGCGCGTGCACCTCTCCGCTGCCGCCCAGCTCGGCGGCGTCCTGGAGCCGGTGGGCGCCTCGCCGGTGATCGTCGAGGACGACGTCCTGATCGGCGGCAACTGCGGCGTCTACGAGGGAACGGTCGTCAAGCGCCGGGCGGTGCTCGGAGCAGGGACGATCCTCACCCGTTCAACACCGGTCTACGACCTCGTGCGCGAGACGATCCACCGCGCCACGGACGAGCTGCCGCTGGTGATTCCTGAAGAGGCGGTGGTCGTGCCTGGTTCCCGCGCCGTCGCGCGCGGCGCCGGCAAGGATTGGGGCCTCTCCCTCTACACCCCCGTGATCGTCAAGTATCGCGATGCTTCGACGGACGAGCGAGTGCAGTTGGAGGAGTGGTTGCGGTAGGGGTTTTGTGACTGAAGGACACCACCGGTCCCGGGGTCTCCTCCTGTTGCCTTCTCAGATCCAGAAAAATTTTCTCAAGGTCAAAATCGAACTTCTCGGCATACTCCTCACGGTAACGCCGGATCTCTTCGACGACCGGGTCACGCCAGGGAGACTTCTTCATGGCCGCTCCCCCTTCTCCGCCGCCATCTCGCGCTTCATCTTCTCCAGCGTCGCGTCGAGCTCTTCGAGCATCTTGGAGCTCTTCTCCTCGAGCTCGGTCTGCAGGCGCTCGAGGTTGGAGTCCATCGATTTCCAGCGTTCCTTTGATTCCGCGCTCGCATCCTGGTAGGTGCGCTGGAGATTTTCCCGGATGTCCGCTACATCCTGGCGGACCTCCTGCAGGTTGCGCTCTTTCTCCACGTCGCCCCGGCGGCTTTGCAGCCTCTCCTGGGCTCGCTTCAACCAGGCGCGGAAATCTTCGCCGCCCGCATCCGCCGCGGCCTGCGCGCGCTCGCCGGTGCCGCGGGTGAGATCGCCCCACAACGTCTTCAGCTCGCCGCCCTCGCGCCGGTAGGCCGCCCAGGCCACCAGCAGCGCTACGATCGCCAACAGCAGGGCCAGCCGGCCCGCGCCTCCGCCTCTTACCTCAGCCATTTGTCGATTCCTCCCGGTTCATCTTAAAATATGTCACCCCGAGAACCGAGGCCTCCCGATCGGGAAGGCCTGCCGGGGAACTAACCCGTCCAAAGACGTGCAGCGATGCGGTCCCAGGACCGCCGGGCCGCGGCACCTTAAGAGGCGGAACCGATTCAGGAGGACCTTTCCATGACCACCGCGACCGTCGAGACCCTGCAGTTTCAAGCCGAAACCAAGCAGCTCCTCGACATCATGATCCACTCGCTGTACTCGAACAAGGAGATCTTCCTCCGCGAGCTGATCTCCAACGCCTCCGACGCCCTCGACCGCCTGCGGTTCGAGGGCCTGACGCGGCCGGAGCTGCTGGAAGGCGACGAGAAGCTGGAGATCCGCCTGGAAGCGGACCGCCAGGCGCGCACCATCACCATCCACGACAACGGCATCGGCATGAACCGCGAAGAGGTGATCGCCAACATCGGCACCATCGCCAAGTCCGGCACCCGCGAGCTGGTCGAGCGCATCAAGCAGGGCGAATCGCAGCAATCGATCGCCGAGCTGATCGGCCAGTTTGGCGTCGGCTTCTACTCCTCCTTCATGGCCGCCGACCGCGTCGTCCTGGTCACCCGCCGCGCCGGCGAGCAGCCCGGCACGCGCTGGGAGTCCACGGGCGACGGCACCTACACCATCGAGGAGGCCGAGAAGCCCGGCCGCGGCACGTCGATCACCCTTCACCTCAAGCCCGAGGATCGCGACAACGGCCTCGACGACTTCTCCGACCGCTGGGTGATCAGCCGCATCGTCCACCGCTACTCGGACTTCGTCAGCTACCCCATCATCCTCAAGGCCGAGAAGGACCCCGAGATCGAGGACCTCGCCAAGGAGAAGGAGACGGGCGAGAAGCCGGTGATGCCGCTGGAGGAGAAGGTCCTCAACTCGATGAAGCCGATCTGGACGCGGCCGCCCTCCGAGGTCACTCAGGACGAGTACAAGGACTTCTACCGCCATATCTCCCACGACTGGAGCGAGCCGCTCAAGGTCATCCCCTACAAGGCCGAGGGTCGCGTCGAGTATCAGGCGCTGCTCTTCATTCCCTCGCAGGCGCCGTACGACCTCTACTACATCGCCTCGAAGCCGGGCCTGCAGCTCTACGTCAAGCGCGTCCAGATCATGGAGAAGTGCGAGGACCTGCTGCCGCAATACCTGCGCTTCGTGCGCGGCGTCGTCGATTCCCCCGACCTGGCGCTCAACGTCTCCCGCGAGATGCTGCAGCAGGACCGCTTCATCACCCTCATCCGCAAGGGCCTGACGAAGAAGGTGCTCGACACCCTCGACGAGATGAAGGAGAAGGACTACGACACCTATCTCAAGTTCTGGACCGAGTTCGGCCGCGCCATCAAGGAAGGCACGAGCTCGGACTACGAGAACAAGGAGCGCCTGCTCGAGCTGCTGATCTTCGAGTCCTCGAACGATCCCGAGAAGCTCACCACTCTCAAGGACTACGTCTCGCGGATGAAGGAGGGGCAGAACGAGATCTATTACCTGACGGGAGAGTCGCGCTCGCAGGTCGAGAACTCGCCGCACCTCGAAGCGTTCAAGGAGAAGGGCTACGAGGTGCTGTACCTGGTGGACACCGTCGACGAGCTGCTCACCCAATCGCTTCACGAGTACGGCGGCAAAAAGCTGAAGTCCGCCGGCAAAGGCTCGGTGGCGCTGGGCAGCGAGGAGGAGAAGAAGCAGAGCGAGGAGGAGCTCAAGGCCAAGGAGGAGCAGATGAAGCCGCTCCTCGAGGCCCTGCAGAAGAAGCTCGACGAGCACGTCAAGCAGGTGCGCCTCACCAACCGCCTGACCAACTCGCCCGTCTGCCTGGTGGGCGCCGAGCACGACTACAGCCCGCAGCTCGAGAAGCTGCTGCAGAAGGGCAAGGGCGGCGGCCCCAAGCAGCGCCGCATCATGGAGCTCAACCCCAACCACGAGATCCTCGCCAAGATGAAGGCGCGTTTCGAGCAGGATCAATCCGATCCCCTCCTCGACGACTACGCCAATCTGCTCTTCGGCTACGGCCTGATCGCCGAAGGCGGTGAGCTGCCGGACCCCGTGCGGTTCAACCGCGCGGTGGCGGATCTGATGACGCGGGGGGCCTAGGTCGGCGGCGAAGCTTCCTCTTTGTAGGGGCGGCCCTATGTGGCCGCCCCGTTCCGATTTATCCGTCAGTGGCGTATAGTTGAGCTGTGTGGTTCATAGAGACGCCCGTCTTCTCCGATCAACTCTACGGGCTTCTCGCGGACGATGACTACCGCGCACTGCAACTCGCGCTCGTCCTTCGTCCGGGACAGGGTGCTCTCATTCCGGGGAGCGGAGGCCTTCGTAAACTTCGCTGGGCACCTCGCGGCAAGGGGAAGCGCGGTGGTCTCCGGGTTATCTACTTTTGGCATCCTGGAGAAGACCTCATTTACCTGCTGTTTCTCTACTCGAAGAGCCAACAAGAGGATCTCACCCCGGAGCAGCTCAAGCTGTTGAGGCGAATCGTACAGGAGGACCTAAAGTGAAAGACTCTGATTTTGAGCTTCTCGTTACCAGCGTAAGACAGGCCGGCCGCATCAGGCGCGGCGAAATGGCTCCGGCGCGCAAGTTCGAGGTGCGGGCTGAAGACGTCAAGGCGATCCGAACCAAGCTCGACAAATCGCAATCCGAGTTCGCCCTGATGATCGGCGTCAGCGTCTCAACTCTTCAGAACTGGGAGCAGGGACGCCGTCAACCCGAGGGTCCTGCCCGAGCCTTGCTCAAGGTAGCAGCGGAGAATCCCTCTGCGGTGGCCGACGCGCTGGATCCACGACGCGTGCCCAGCGCCAGGGTCGCAGCGGCTGGCTCACGTCGCCGCTAAATAGCATCGACGCCCACGAATCGCAGCTGCCCTAGGTGCGCAGCAGGAGGCGCAGGAGACCGCACACCGCGCCTCCGAGCACCACCCACTGCACGTCGACGCGCCAGCGCAGAAGAATCAGGAGCGCGACCGCCGCCAGCCCTATGGCGGCGAAGTCGATCTCCCCTTTCGGGACGAACACGGCGGCGCCGAAGACGACGGCGAGGTTGAGGATCACCCCCACGACCGCCGCGGTGATGCCGCCGAGGGCCGCGGTCCAGCGGCGGTCGTGGCGCAGCCTCTCGATGTGCGGGGCGCCGAGGAAGATGAAGACGAAGCCGGGCAGGAAGGTCGCCCACGTGGTGAGCAGCGCGGCCGCCACCGCGCTCAGCGCCGGCGGCAGACCGGCCGCATGGTTCCAGCCCGCCATGAAGCCGACGAACTGCAGCACCATGATGAGCGGGCCGGGGGTGGTTTCGGCCAGGGCGAGACCGTCGATCGCCTGGTGCGCCGTGAGCCAGCCGAACCTCTCGACCGCGGCCTGCGTGACGTAGGCGAGCACCGCGTAGGCGCCGCCAAAGGTGACGAAGGCGGCCCAGGTGAAGAAGAGGTAGACCTGGGCGTGGAGGCCGCGCAGGCCGAGCGTGGTCACGAGGAGCACGAGCGGCAGGGCCCAGAGGCCGATCCCCCAGGAGAGCACGCGCACGGGACGCGGCGGCGTGCGGGTAGGCTCCGGCTTGCGCGCCTCCTGCGCGACATCCGCCCGGCGATCACCTAGCAGCAGCCCGAGCCCGCCGGCCGCAAGCACGACGAGCGGAAAGGGCACGCCGAACAGGCGCACGGCCAGGAACGCCGCGCCGGCGATCGCCCAGTGCGGCACGCCGTGCAAGGCCCGGCGGCCGATGCGCGGCACCGCCTCCGCCACGATCGCCACCACCACCGGCTTCAAGCCCCAGAGCGCGGCTACGACCACGGGTAAGGCGCCGTACGCCGCATAGACCCAGGAAAGCCCGAGGAGGACGAAAACCGACGGCAGGACGAAGAGCGCGCCGGCCACGATGCCGCCGGCGACGCCGTGCAGCAGCCAGCCGATGTAGATCGCGAGCTGCTGCGCCTCCGGCCCCGGCAGCAGCATGCAGAAGTTGAGAGCGTGGAGAAACCGCTCTTCAGAGATCCACCGCCGCCGCTCCACCAGGTCGCGGTGCATGAGCGCGATCTGGCCGGCGGGGCCGCCGAAGTTGATACAGCCCAACCGCGCCCAGTAGCGCAGCGCGTCGCGGAAAGAAACGGGTTGCGCCGACGCCGTCTCCGCCGACGATGAAAGCTCCTCAGGCACCGAGATCGACCACCCGGCCGGCGCCTGCAGCCCGCGCCCGCGCTTCGACCGCGATCGCCGCCGCGAGATCCTGGAGAGCGGTGCCGGTGGAATCGAA
Organism: Thermoanaerobaculia bacterium; assembly: GCA_044868005.1. Taxonomy (GTDB): domain Bacteria; phylum Acidobacteriota; class Thermoanaerobaculia; order Multivoradales; family UBA5704; genus DATARR01. The sequence continues at coordinate 16,193 of JBIOVX010000023.1, forward strand.
GATCGTGATCTCTTCCGGCGTGGAGCGGCCGGGCCTCGTTCCAGCCACGACTTCTGCGAGCTCGGCGTGGACCTGCTCCGTCGTCATCAGCCCGGCGGCGAGCGCGTGCTGAAGCTCCCCCAGCTCGGCGCACTGCGCCAGCGAGTCGACCACCAGGGTTGCGCGGGCCACGAGGCGGGGATCCAGCTCCTGCTTGCCGCGGTCGTCCGCGCCGGCGGCGGCGATGAACGTCCCCGGCCGTACAGCCTCGTCTTCAATGAAGAAGGAGCGCGCAGGGGTACACGTAACGCAGGCGTCGGTGCCGGCAAGCGCTGCCGCGAGGTTCAGCGCTGGGCGCACCTCGACGCCAGGGAGATCCGGCGCGAGATCCGCCGCCAGCCGCTCGGCATGGCTCGGATCGAGGTCCCAGAGCAAGACCCGCACGATCGGCAGGACGCCGCAGAGGGCGCGCGCATGCATCGCTCCCTGCCGGCCGCAGCCGCAAACCGTGACGGTCGCCGCGTCAGGGCGCGCGAGATAGCGCGCCGCCAGAGCGCTCGTCGCCGCCGTGCGCAGGGCGGTGATCATCATCGAGTCGAGGATGGCGAGCGGGCGGCCGCACGCGCCGTCGAAGAGCACCAGCACGCCCTGGATGGTGGGCAGCCCGAAGCGCTCGGGATTGGCCGGAAAGTTGGCGTTCACCTTGACCGCGAGACGCGGCTCGGAGCCCAGCGATCCGGCGCCTTTGACGTGGAGCCCGCCGCCCGTGGACGGCAGGCCCAGCACCCGCGGCGGCACCGTCTCGCCGGCGGCGTGCAGGCGGAGGACGTCCTCCACCGCCGCGATGCAAGAGGGGAGGTCGAGCAGCGCTGCGACCTCGCCGCCCGTCAGCAGAAGCGTGCCCGCAAAGTCGGCCTGGGCGTTCACAACTGTAATACTAGCAACTGTTATAGCCGGTCTGTCAACTGTGATAGGCTTTCTCCATGGCCGGCTGGTACGTGCTCATCCACCAGTTGCCGCCCGACCCGCCCTATCTCCGCGCCAAGATCGCCAACCGCCTGGCGCGCATCGGCGCGCTGGCGCTCAAGAATGCCGTCTACGTGCTGCCCCGCCGCGACTCCTGTCTGGAGGACCTGCAGTGGATCGCCGAGGAGGCCACGGCGAGCGGCGGCACCGCGTATATCGCCGCCGCGGACTGGATCGCCGGCGTGACCGATGACGACCTCCGGCAGCGCTTCACCGAGGCGCGCGAGGCTGACTACCGCGCCCTCGCCGCCGAGATCCGCGAGGAGCTGGCGACGCGCAGCCGCGGCACGGGAGGGCGGCCGGCACAGTTCCGGCAGCGGCTGGCGGAGATCGCGGCGATCGACTGGTTCGCCGCCCCGGGACGCGAGGAGGCCGAACGGCTCCTCGCACGTCTGGAGAGCGAGTCGGGACGCGCCGCTGCCGGGAGCACGCCGCGGACGACGATCGCGGAGCTGCGCGGCCTGACCTGGGTCACCCGTCCGGACGTTTACGTCGACCGCATCGCCACCGCCTGGCTCGTCCGCCGCTTCATAGACCCGAGGGCGCGCTTCCGCTTCACCGCCACGTCGGAGAAACGCCGCCGGGCAGGCGAGATCACCTTCGACGTGGCGGAGGGTGACGTGACCCATGAAGGAGAGCGCTGCACCTTCCAGGTCCTGCTCGACCGGCTGGGCCTGAAGGACGTCGCGCTGCGCACGATCGGCGAGATCGTGGCGGACATCGACTTCAAGGAGCCCCGCCACGGCCACCCCGAGACGGCGGGCGTCGAGCGCCTGTTGAGCGGACTCGTCGCCCGGCACGCCCGCGACCGCGAGCGGATCGAGAAAGGCGCCGAGCTGTTCGACGCGCTCTATGCGGCCCTGCGCACCGCGGCGCCTCCAACGAGGAAGCGCCGGCCGAGAGGGTAGCGTCTCACTGGACGACGACCGCGGAATAGGAGGAGACCCCGCCGCACGCTCCGGCTGAGGTGCGCCGCGAGGAACGACCCGCCGCCCTCGACCAGACTCCGGCCGCGCCGCAGCCGCCGGAATCCTCCCGTCCCCGCCAGAAGCGTGGACAGATATGGAAAGATATCGACGCCGCGCTGGATCACCTGCCGCAAGTCTTTAACCGCCAGGACCTTGTGAAGATCCTCGGCTATGAGCCGGACCGCGCGTCGCTGCATCGCGTGATGAAGAGGCTCGTCGAGCAAGGCGTTATCGCCCTCAAGTACAAAAGCGTCGGCAAGCACCCGGCAGACTACGAGATCATCTACAACGAAGAAGAGACGAGGAATCCGCCTCCGAGGGGCCGACAGACGAGACCCCGGCGAGCTGACTCTTGGTGCAACGCTCCGCCGCCGCGACCGGCACGGAGATCCGCCGCCCGGAGCGCAACACCCGAGGAGATCTTTGCAAGAACCTCCAGGCGCGGGCGTCTGTCCACCGGCGAGATTGCCACGTGCTGGCACGCGTTGCGGACTTGTGGCGGCGTTTCAATGCGACGCGCCCGTGCATAAGCAAAGCCAGATGGCTCGCGGAGAGACCCATCTGCTGGAAATGAAACGCCCGCCGGCGTCATTGCAACGCACTCCGGGGCCGGTGAAACGCACGCCGGCTCCGGCGAAACGACACCCGGCTCCGTTGCAACATGCACTGAGGCCGGTGCAACAACCGCGGGGCTCATTGCACGTTGCGCCGGCTCCGGTGAAACACGCGCCGGACGCAGATGTCGTTGCACCGGCGCCGGCGCAACGTGCGCCGGGCCCGTCGCTTGTTGCGTTGGCGGCGGCTGGACGACTTCTGGCTCCTCTGCGCGTTTCACCGGCGCCGGTGGATCTCCATCGGAGCGTTTTTGTCGTTGCATTGGCACCGGCGGAGATCGCCACGGAAGCGAGGCGCGAAGCAACGAGGCCGGCGGAACGACGTAGCAGTCCGCGAGCTCTTGCACCGGCGGCGGCAGAGCTCCGCGAGGGCGCGCGGGCTGTTGCGGCAACGGCAGAACAGGCTTCGCCGCCGACTACCTGGCGACGCGAAGAGATCTACGACGATAAAGGCGCTAACCCGCGGGTCGCCATCCCGCGGGTTAATGCCGCCTCAGGCAGGGTCTGTTCCAGTCAGCGCGTGACCGGCTGGTTCTCGGCTACCACCGTGATCTGCTGGGCCAGCAGCCGCCCGCCGGAATCGCGGATGTCGACCTCCACCTCGTCGCCGCGCTCGAGGTTCTCGGGCTCATAGTTGCGGCCCTGATAGTCGACGTCCGTTTGCGAGTCGTAGTACACGACGACCACGCCGTTGCGGTCTGTGGGGAAGCGGGAGTCGTACCGCGACGACGGCTCGATCTCCAGGGTGTGGCTGCGGGTGTCGACGTAGCGTACGACGCCGCGCAGTTCGTTACCGAGGGTGTCGTTGTAACCCCCAGTGCTGCCGGTGCCGCCGCTCACGTCATAGAGCACCTGGATGTCCCGAGCGTAGAGGCGGGAGCCCGACGACTCGTCGACGTTGGCCGTGATGCGGTCTCCGCGCTCGAGGTCCTCCGGCCGGTAGGTCCGGCCCTCGAAATCGACCCGGGTGTTGCTGTCGTAACGCAGAACGACCTCGTCCGAGCCGCCGTTGCGCAGGTAGGTGCCGGTGCCTTCCTGATCCACGACGATAGTCTGGTCGCGGGTATTCACGCTGGTCACCGTTCCCCGCACGTCGCCGGTCTGTCCGTACTGGTCGTCGTTGCGAGGGCCGCCGAGAACATCACCGATGCCCGACGAGCTGCAGCCGGCGAGCACGGCCACCGCGGCGACGAGCGCCGTCAAGAAACTGATCTGTAGGGTTCTTTTCATGGTTGTACCTCCCGAGGTGCGTTTTGCCCCCCTTGGGAGGTGAAGACTGCACGACCCGTGCCGGCTCGATGCCGCCATGCGGTCTTAACCGTCCGTGCCCGTCTTTGCCGTCCGTGTCCGTCCGTGCCGAGTCGCCCGACCTACCGCTTCTCCTGGTACGGAACCCCCAAAGCCCGAGGCGCCCGCGAGTGGCCGATGAAGCCGGCGAGGACGACGATGGTCAGCACGTAGGGCACCATCTGGATGAACTGTACCGGGATCTTCGATACCCCCTGCATCTGGATCGACAGCGCGTCGGCGAAGCCGAAGAGCAGGCAGGCGAGCATCGTCTGCACCGGCCGCCACTTGCCGAAGATCAGCGCCGCGAGCGCGATGAAGCCCCGGCCGGCCGACATGTTGCGCGCGAAGAGCGACGACTGGCCGATGGAGAGATAGGCGCCGCCGATCGCCGCGAGGGCCCCGGAGAGCATTACCGCCGCGAAGCGCACACGCGCCACGTTGACCCCCGCCGTATCCGCCGCCTCGGGGTTCTCCCCCACCGCCCGCAGGCGCAGCCCGAAAGGCGTGCGGTTCAGCACGTACCAGGTGACCGGCACGAGCACGAAAGCGAGCACGATGGGCGCCAGCGGCATGAGCTGGCCCTGCGGGAGCTGTGGCGTGGCGCCGGTCGACTGGAAGAAGGCGCCCGAGAGGAGCGCCGGCACGCCGAGAAAGAGGATGTTGATCGCCGTGCCGCTCACCACCTGGTCCGCCTTGAAGCGGATGCAGGCGACGCCGTGAATGAGCGCCACGAGGACGCCGGCGCCGATGCCCGCGGCGAGGCCGATCCAGGGATTGCCGGAAACGTAGGTCACGGTGGCGGCGGTGAAGGCGCCGGCGAGCATCAATCCCTCGAGCGCGATGTTGATCACGCCGGAGCGCTCGGAGTAGAGACCGCCCAGCGCCGCCAGCAGCAGCGGCGTGGACTGGCGGACGGCGGACGCCAGCAGGATGTTGATCATTCCCGAGCGCTCGGCCAACGCCAGCAGGATCAGGATGATGTTCATGCGGCCTTGATCCTCCTCCGCGAGCGGGCGCGGAAATAAGCCTCCGCCGCCACGAACAGGATGATGATCCCTTGCAGCACCATCACCAGGTCTTTCGACACGTGCTCGGTGAAGATGTCGACGAAGAGGCCGCCGCGCAGCAGGGCGCCGAACAGCAGCGAGGCCAGGATGACGCCGGCCGGGTGGTTGCGCCCCAGCAGGGCCACGGCGATGCCGGTGAAGCCGTAGCCGGCCGAGAAGCTGTCGTAGTAGCGGTAGCGGTAGCCCATCACCTCGTTGACGGCCACCATGCCGGCGAGCGCTCCCGAGACCGACATGGCGAGCACGATCTGCCGGCCCGTGGCGATGCCGCCGTACTGCGCCGCCGCCGGGTTCTCGCCGGTGGCGCGGATCTCGTAGCCCCAGCGCGTGCGCCAGAGGAAGAGGTAGACGACCACGCAGGCGACGAGCGCCAGGGGGAACGCGAGGTTGAGCGGGATGCGCTCCGGCAAGCCCGGTACGAAGCGGCCGAGCCGCGCGATGTGCCCGCCCTCGCCGATCGGCACCGTCTCCAGGATCGGATCGCCCACCGGCTTGTAGTGGTACTGCGTGAAGTAGCTCGCGAGCGCCACGGCGATGAAGTTCATCATGATGGTGGTGATGACCTCGTGGGCGCCGAAGCGGGCCTTGAGCACGCCCGGCACCGCGCCCCAGAAGCCGCCGGCAAAGAGCGCGGTGAGGAAGCACAGCGGCACCAGCAGCCAGGCCGAGAGGCCGGCGCAGGTGATGCCCACCCAGGCCGTCATGAAGGAGGCGGCGTAGAGCTGCCCCTCGGCGCCGATGTTGAGCAGGCCGCAGCGGAAGGCCACCGCCACCGCGAGGCCGGTAAAGATGAGCGGCGTGGCGTAGAAGAGCGTGTAGCCGATGCCGTCCGGCCAGGTGAGGGCGCTGCCGATGAGCAGCGTGTAGGTGGAGAAGGGATTGTCGCCCACCGCCAGCACCACGATGCCGCCGACGACGAACGCCGCCACCACGGCGGCCAGGGGGAAGAGCATCTCGCGCAGGAATTTCATGATTTCAGGCCGCGGCGCTGCCGCCGGTCATCAGCAGTCCGATCTCTTCCATCGAGGCCCGCTCGGGGTCCACCTCGCCGACGATGCGGCCCTGGCGCATCACCAGCAGGCGGTCGGCGAGAGCCGTCACCTCCTCCAGCTCCGAGGAAACGAGGAGGAGGGCGCAGCCGGCGTCGCGCAGCTCCACCAGCCGGCGGTGGATGAATTCGATGCCGCCGATGTCGACGCCGCGCGTCGGCTGCGCCACCAGCAGCAGCCGCGGCTCCAGGTCCAGCTCGCGGCCGAGGATCAGCTTCTGCTGATTGCCGCCGGAGAGCGACCGCGCCGGCAACTGCCGGTTCGGCGGCCGCACGTCGAACGCCTCGAGGATCTTTTCCACCTTGCGGCGGATGGCGTCGAGGTTCAGCCAGGAGCGCCACGGCCCCACCGCGACCGGCGGCCGGTCGGCGGCGCCCAGGATGGAGTTCTCGGCGAGGTCGAAATCCAGCAGCAGTCCGCGCCGGTGCCGGTCCTCCGGCACGTGGGCGATTCCCCGCGCCCGGCGCCCGCGCGCCGAGAGGGCGGCGACGTCCTTCCCCGCGAGCTCGATGGCGCCGGAGACGGCGTCGCCGTCCGCGAGGCCGGCCAGGGCCTCGATCAGCTCCGTCTGGCCGTTGCCCTCGATGCCGGCGATGCCCACGATCTCGCCGGCGCGCACCTCGAAGGAGACGCCGTCGAGCCGCTTCTCGCCCTCGGGCATCGTCCAGGAGAGGCCGCGCACGGCGAGCACCGGCGCCTGCGGCTTGGCCTCGGGCTTGACCACCCGCAGCAGCACGTCGCGGCCCACCATGAGGCGGGCCAGCTCGGCGGCGTTCGTCTCGGCGGTCTTGCGGTGGCCCACCACGCGGCCGTCGCGCATCACCGTGACCTCGTCCGAGATCTCCAGCACCTCCGAGAGCTTGTGGGTGACGATGACGATGGTCTTCCCCTGCGCGCGCATCCGCCGCAGGATGGCGAACATCTCCGCCACCGCCTGCGGCGAGAGCACGGCCGTGGGCTCGTCGAGAATCAGCAGCCGCGCCTCGCGGTAGAGCGCCTTGAGCAGCTCGACCCGCTGCCGCTGCCCCACCGAGAGATCCTCGATGCGCGCCGCCGGATCGATGGCCAGCCCGAGCTCCCCGGAGAGGGCGCGGATGCGCGCCTCGGCGCTCTTCAGGTCCAGCGCCAGCGGCGAGCCGGGCTCGATACCCAGCACGATGTTCTCGGCCACCGTCATCGGCTCGACCAGCATGAAGTGCTGGTGCACCATGCCGATGCCGAGCGCGATGGCGTCGTGCGGGCTGTCGAAGCGGTACGCCTGCCCCTCGACCACGATGTCCCCCGCGTCGGCCGAGTAGAAGCCGTAGGCGATGCGCATCGCCGTCGACTTGCCGGCGCCGTTCTCGCCGACGATGGCGTGGATGGTGCCCGGCGCCACCGCGAGATTGACGCGGTCGTTGGCGAGCACGTCGCCGAAACCCTTGGTGATGTCGCGCAGCTCGAGCATAGGGATGCGGGCGGCGCTACATCGCCATCGCGTCCGTGACCTTGATCTCGCCGCGGATGATCCTCGCTTTGGCCGCCTCGACCTCGCGGATCACCTCCGGCGGGATGAGCTTGGCGTTGTACTGGTCCATGGCGTAACCGATGCCGCCGTCCGGCAGGCCGTAGACGTGGATGCCGCCCTTGAAGCGGCCCTGCACCAGGTCGGCGATGATCTGGTAGACGGCATTGTCGACCCGCTTCACCATGCTGGTGAGCACGCGGCCGGGTTTGACCCAGTTCTGGTTGGAGTCGACGCCGATGACGAACTTGTCGTACTGCTCGGCGGCGTCGAAAACGCCGAGCCCCGAGTTGCCGGCGGCGGCGAAGACGACGTCCGCCCCCTTGCCGATCTGCGCCACCGCCAGCTCCTTGCCCTTGCCCGGATTGTTCCACGCCGCCTCGGTGACGCCGACGTAGTTCTGGATCACCTTGATCTTGGGATCGACGGCGCGCGCTCCCTCCTCGTAACCCACCTCGAACTTGCGGATGAGAGGCACGTCCATGCCGCCGACGAAACCGATCGTCCCCGTCTTCGTCGTGCGCGCGGCGATCATGCCCACGAGATAGCTCCCCTCGTGCTCCTTGAAGATCAGCGAGGCGACGTTGGGCAGGTTGCTGACGCCGTCGACGATGGCGAAGTTGACCTTCGGGTAGTCCTTCGCCACCGCCTCGACGATGGGAGTCTGGGCGAAGCCGATGCCGATGACGAGGTCGTAGTCCACCTCGGCGAAGGCGCGCATGGCGGGCTCGAGCGAGGCCGGATCGCCCGGCTCGGCGTCGCGCAGCACGATGGGGAAGTCCTTCGCCGCCCGCGTCACGCCGCGGAACGCCGCGGCGTTGAACGAGCGGTCGTCCTTGCCGCCGCTGTCGAAGACGATGCCGACGTGCACCTTCTTGGGATCGCCGGCGGCGTAGCTCAAGTCGCGGCAGCCGCTGGCGGCGAGGCCGAGCGCGAGAGCCAGAACCAGACCGAGGGAATGGAACTTCTTGCAATGCATGGTGTGCGGGGAGGGTATCTCGGGAAGGGGCGGAAGGCAAGGCGGCGCCCTCATTCCAAGGTCTTCCTTAAAAGCGGAAGCGGCGTGCCCTTCGAAGCCCTCGCCACCCCGGCCCTCCTCTCCCAGTGGGAGAGGAGGGAGAACAGCAAGGTATCCGTTGTCGTTGTCGTCCTTGATGTCCTTGCCGTCCTTTTACTGACTCCTCTTTCCCATGTTGGCCCCGCCCTTGCAACTTGATTCTGTGCGCAGCTAAGACCTGCGATCTAACAACTAAGGAGATCCCGCATGGCAGACGATCGCTACACGACCACAGGAAAGACCACCACTGTAGAGCTCGAGCACGAAGCGAAGGAAGACGCCAACCTTGATCCCATCACCGGCGAGCCCGGCGCGCATCCGGTGGGCACCGGCGTTGGTGCCGTGGGCGGCGCGGCGGCCGGCGCTGCCGTCGGCGGCGCGGTCGGCGGACCGCCGGGAGCGCTGATCGGCGCCGCCGTCGGCGGTGTCGCCGGCGGCCTCGCCGGCAAGGGCGTCGCCGAATCGGTGAACCCCACCGAGGAGGAGGCCTACTGGCGCAAGAGCTACTCGACGCGGCCCTACGCCACCAACCGCACCTATGACGACCTGGGTCCGGCCTATCGCTACGGCTGGGAGTCGCGGACGCGCTACGCGGACCGCAAATACAACGAGGTCGAAAACGATCTCGAGCGCGGCTGGGACAAGGCGAAGGGCAACTCCAAGCTGGCCTGGCACGAGGCCAAGGACGCGACCAAGGACGCCTGGCATCACGTCGAGCGCGCTCTGCCCGGCGATGCCGATCGCGACGGCCGGTAAACGGTACGCCGCTTCATATATAGAGGGCTCGGGCGCGCAAGCGTTCGGGCCCTCCTACGGTTCCTGCCCCGTCTGCCTGCGCGTCTCCTGCGCCAAGGCCGCCGCCAAATCCAGCTTCTCGGGGGAGAGGCGCCGCAAGGCTTCTAAATGCCGCTCCAGGGTGGCGCGGTCGCCGCGGGCGGCGGGACCGGTGATGGCCGAGCCGAGCGGGCGGCCGGCGTCGAGGGTTTCACGGGCGGCGGCGACGGCGCCCCGAGCCAGCTCGAGATAGCCGCGCGCCACCTCTTGCGGCAGGCCGAGCCGCCCGGCGATCTCCGCCGCCGCAGCGAGCAGGGTAACCACTCCGCCCGCCGCGAGGGTCGCCGCGAAGTGATAGAGCGGGCGGGCCGCAGCCGGCACCTCGGCGGTTGCACCTCCCCACGCACCGGCCAGACGGACCGCCAAGGTTTGGGCCTCCGCGTCGCCTTCGACGGCGAAGAACACCCCGCGCGCCTCCCCGGGATCGGGCAGCGGCCGGGGAAACGCCTTCAAAGGATGGAGAGAGCCGACGGCGGAGCCGGCGGTGCGCAGCGGAGCGAGGACTGCGGCGTCCAGGATGCCCGACGTGTGGAACACCACCCGCGCCTGCGGCCGGCGGGCAAGCTCGGCGGCCACGGCGGGGAGAGCGCCGTCGCTGACCGCGATGAGGAGGAGATCCTGACCCGCCGTCTCCAGATGCCGCAGGTCTCCACAGGGGGGACCACCCGGCCATGCAGCCTCCCCCGGGTGCCGGCCGGCCACGGCGGCCAGCTCCGCGCCGGCGGTGACGGCCCAGCGCGCCAGGGTCGAGCCGACCTTGCCGGGCCCGGCAAGGGAGAAGCGCAGGCCCGCGAGAGGAGCTGTCACGCGGCTACGATAGCAGCCCTGCTAGAAAAACTCCAAGTTGTCTATCTTCAATAATTTGGGTCCTGCGCACCTTGACATCACGCAGCCGGCGGGTTACCATGTCTTAGCACTCTCATGGTGAGAGTGCTAAGGCAGCTCGGGAAACAGCGCATGCCGGAAACCAGAGATCACGCCAGGCTGAGCGGTCGCGATCGCGAGATCCTCAAGGACGTCATCCTGACGTACATCCTGGGGGCCGAGCCCGTCAGCTCGCGCTCGGTCGCCAAGCACGGCAAGCTCGGCCTCTCGGCGGCGACGATCCGCAACGTCATGGCCGATCTGGAGGAGTGGGGCTATCTGATGCAGCCCCACACCTCGGCCGGCCGCGTGCCCACCGCTTCGGCCTACCATCTGTTCATCGGCTCGATGATGGAGACGCGCACGGTGCCGGCCAACGAGCGGCGCTACATCCAGGAGCATCTCAAGGGCTCGGCGTCCGCCGCCGACCAGCTCATGGGGACGGCCTCCCATCTGCTCTCGGAGCTGTCGAGCCAGGTGGGCATCGTGGTGACTCCCGCCATGGGGGAGACGGTGCTGAAGGCCGTGGACTTCATCGCGGTCTCCGGACGCAAGGTGCTGTGCGTGGTGGTCTCCTCGACCGGCTTCATCGACAACAAGGTGATCGAGACCGAGGAGGAGATCCCGCGCGAGGAGCTGGTGCGCATCTCGAACTACCTGAGCGAGAGCTTCGCCGGCTATACGCTGCGCGAGATCCGCGAGCGGCTGTTGCGCATGATGGGCGAGGAGCGGGCGCAGATGGACCGCGTGCTGGCGCGCACGATCGAGCTGGCGAGGAGCGGCTTTTCCGTGGACGAGAACCAGGGAGTGGTGATGGACGGCACCTCGATGCTGCTCTCGAAGCCCGAGCTGGGCGACGTGCAGCGGGTGCGGCGGATGTTCGAGGCTTTCGCCGACAAGGCGCGGCTGGTGAGGCTGCTCAACCAGTGCCTGCAGGGCGGCGGCGTGAGGGTGCTGATCGGCGAGGACTCCGAGCTCACCTCCGAGCTGGGCTTCAGCGTCGTGGCGGCCCCTTATGGGGACGGCGAGCGGACCCTCGGCACGCTGGGCATCGTCGGCCCCTCCCGCATGGACTACGAGACGATCATCCCGCTGGTGAGCTTCCTGCGCGAGACCCTGAGCCAGGCGCTCGCGGAGAACTTCAGCGGAAGGTATGAGTGAGGTTGCGATGGCAGACGACTTGAGAGACATGGAGGACACCGGCGAGGTGGCCCTGGACCTTGACGAGCAGAGCCCCGATCTGGAGACCGCCATGCGCGAGGCCGTGGCGGCGGTGGAGGGGGTCGAAGAGGGCGCCCGGCCGGAGGCGGAAGCCGACGGCGAGGCCGACGAAGTGGCCAGGCTGCGGCAGGAGATCGCGGACCTGCGGGACCGCTCCATGCGCACCCTGGCGGACTTCGACAACTTCCGCAAGCGCAGCGAGCGCGAGCGCCAGGAGCTGCGGCGCTACGCCCTGCTGGAGCCCATGCGAGAGCTGCTCACGGTGGCCGACAACCTCGACCTCGCCCTTTCGGCGCAAGGGTCCGCCGAGGACTTGAAGCGCGGCGTCGAGATGATCCACCGCCAGATGCAGGAGCTGATGCGGCGCTTCGGCGTCACCGAGGTCGCCGCCGCGGGCCAGCCGTTCGACCCCACCCTGCACGAGGCGGTGTCGCGCGAGGAGAACGCCGAGGTAAAGGCGCCGACGGTCGTCGCCGAGCTGCGCCGCGGCTACCGCATGCACGACCGCCTGCTGCGGCCGGCGATGGTCAAGGTGGCGGTGCCGCCCGAGGGGGGTGGCGGCGGGGAGGCGGAGGGGCCGGCGCTGTAATCTCGCGGAACGAAGGACTCCAGGGATTGCAGGGACAGCAGGAAAGCTGCCTGTCCTTGCAGTCCCTGTTGTCCCTTGTCTGTACAATACTCGGCCATAGTCACCCGCGATGAGCAAGATCATCGGCATCGACCTCGGCACCACCAACAGTTGCGCCGCCATCGTGGAGGCCACCGCGCCCGTGGTGCTGGCCAACCGCGAGGGCAGCCGCACGACGGCCTCCATCGTCGCCTTCTCCGAGGAGGGGGACCGCCTGATCGGCCAGATCGCCAAGCGCCAGGCGATCACCAATCCCCAGAACACGGTCTTCGCCGTCAAGCGGCTGATCGGCCGCAAGTTCAAGGACTCCCAGGTCGAGCGGGCGCGCCAGATCCTCCCCTATAGCCTGAACGCGGCGGTCAACGGCGACGTGAAGATCGAGATCCGCGACCGGCAGTACAGCCCGGAAGAGATCTCGGCGCTGGTGCTGCGGGAGATCAAGGAGTTCGTCGAGGAGGGCCTGCAGGAGGAGGTGCGCGAGGCGGTGATCACCGTGCCGGCGTACTTCAACGACTCGCAGCGCCAGGCCACCAAGGACGCGGGCAAGATCGCCGGCCTCGAGGTGGTGCGCATCCTCAACGAGCCCACGGCGGCGGCCCTGGCCTACGGCCTCGACCGCCAGGGCGTCAACAACACCATCGCCGTCTACGACCTGGGAGGCGGGACGTTCGACATCTCCATCCTCCAACTCTCCCAGGGCGTCTTCGAGGTACGCTCGACGGCGGGCGACACCTATCTCGGCGGCGAGGACTTCGACCAGCGGATCATGGATTGGCTGATGGAGGGCTTCGAGGGCGAGACCGGCCTCGACCTGCGCCAGGACCGCATGGCCCTGCAGCGCCTGAAGGAGGCGGCGGAGCGCGCCAAGTGCGAGCTCTCCTCCGCCGACGAAGCGGCGATCAATCTGCCGTTCGTCTCGGCGGACCGCTCCGGCCCGCGCCATCTCGCCCGCAGCTTGACGCGCGCGCAGTTCGAGGACCTGGTGCGCGACCTCGTCGAGCGCACCGAGGGGCCCTGCCGCGACGCCTTGAAGGAGGCCGGCCTGCGGGCCGATCAAATCGACGAGGTGCTGCTGGTGGGAGGGCAGACCCGCACGCCGCTGGTGGCGCAGGCGGTGGAGCGTATCTTCGGCCGCAAGCCCAACCGCGAGATCAACCCGGACGAGGTGGTGGCGATGGGCGCCGCCATCCAGGGCGGCATCCTGCGCGGCGACATCAAGGATCTCGTGCTCCTCGACGTCACGCCGCTCTCCCTGGGCGTCGAGACCCAGGGGGGACTCTTCACCCGCCTCATCGACCGCAACTCGACGATCCCCACCAAGAACACCCAGGTCTTCACCACCGTCGTCGACAACCAGGGCACGGTGGAGGTCCACGTGTTGCAGGGGGAGCGCCAGATCGCCGGCGAGAACAAGTCGCTCGGCCGCTTCGAGCTGGTGGGCATTCCGCCGGCGCCGCGCGGCGTGCCGCAGATCGAGGTGACCTTCGCCATCGACTCCAACGGCATCGTCAACGTCTCGGCGCGCGACGTGGCGACGAACCTCTCCCAGAGCATCCAGATCAATCCCGCCGGCGGCCTCTCCGAGGATGAGATCCAGCGCCTGGTGACGGAGGCGGACCAGAGCTCCCAGGCCGACGCCGAGCGGCGCGACATCCGCCAGCTCAAGAACCGCCTGCAGGGGTTGATCTACAGCAACGACCGCGTCTTCGAGCAGTTCCGCGACATGCTCCAGGACTCCGACGCGAAGAAGATCAACGAAGCCCTCCTGCAGGCGCGCATGGCGCTGGACAACGAGAAGCGGGCCGACCTGGAAGCCGCGATCTTCGACCTCAACACCGTCTCCCGCACGCTCTCCGACGTCATGCTCACCCGCGCCGGCGGCTCCGGCCCGGCGAAAGGTTAAGTAAGGAATGGCCAAACGCGATTATTACGAGGTGCTGGCCATCGCCCGCACCGCCAGTCAGCAGGAGGTCAAGTCGGCCTACCGCAAGATCGCCGTGCGCGACCATCCGGACAAGAACCCCGGAGACAAGGAAGCCGAGGAGCGCTTCAAGGAGGCCGCCGAGGCCTACGCCGTGCTCTCCGACGCCGACAAGCGGGCGCGCTACGACCGCTTCGGCCACCAGGGCGTCTCCGGCGTGGGGGCCGGCGGTTTCGATCCCACGATCTTCGCCGACTTCTCCGACATCCTGGGCGACCTCTTCGGCTTCGGCGGTTTCTCGGGACGCCGCGGCGGCTCCGGCGCCACCCGCGGGGCCGACCTGCGCTACGACCTGACGCTCACCTTCGAGGAGGCGGCCTTCGGCACCGAGACGGCGCTGCGCATCCCGCGGCTGGAGGGCTGCCCGCAGTGCTCCGGCACCGGCAGCGCCAACGGCGCGCCGCCCGCCGTCTGCACCGCCTGCGGCGGCCGCGGCCAGGTGCGGTTCACGCAGGGGTTCTTCACCGTGGCCCGCACCTGCCCGCAGTGCCAGGGCGAGGGGCGGATGATCAGCGACCCGTGCAAGGAGTGCCGCGGCGAAGGGCGCGTGGAGCGCGAGCGCTCGATCACCGTGAAGATCCCGGCGGGCGTGGATACCGGCGCCCGGCTCCGCCTCAGCGGCGAGGGCGAGCACGGCCGCCGCGGCGGCCCGCCCGGCGATCTCTACGTCGTGCTGCAGGTGCGGCTGCACAAGCACTTCCGCCGCGACGGCTCAACCGTGCTCTCGCGCATGTCGATCAGCTACCCGCAGGCCGTGCTCGGCACCACGGTCGAGGTGGACACGCTGCGCGGCAAGACGCCGCTCGACGTCCCCGCCGGCACTCCGCACGGCCGCGACTTCCGCCTGCGCGGCCAGGGCATCGACCGGCTCGACGGCGGCGGGCGCGGCGACCAGGTGGTGACCATGGAGGTCGAGGTGCCCCATCCGCGCGAGCTCTCCGAGGAGGAGGCCCAGATCCTTCGCCGGTTGGCCGAGCTGGGCGGCTATCCCGTGAAGGAGGAGAAGACGGTCCTCGACCGGGTGAAGAACCTCTTCGGGTGATGCCGGAGAAGGACGCCAGGGACGTCAAGGACATCAGGGACAAGAAACGATTCTTGGTGTCCTTTAGGTCCCTTAATGCCACATCTCAGACGCATTTATCTTCTCCCTCCCAACCTCGAGGAAACCCTCGTCGCCGAGCTGTGGCAAGCGGGAACGCTCGGCGCGCAGTCCGCCGCGGCGCCGGACGGCCGGCTGCGCGTCGAGGCCTGGTTCCCCCTGGAGGCCGCTCCGCTCCGGGTGGGGACCGGCATCGCGCTCGCGGCCGAGGAGATCGTCGCCGACGCTGACTGGCTCGCCGCCTGGCGCGAGCAGGCGCGGCCGTTCCCCGTCGGCCGGACGTTCTATCTGGACCCCCGCGAGCCCGAGGAGGAGGCGGTCGAGGTGCCGGCTGGCCGGCGGCTGCTCCGTCTGCCTGCCCGCGCCGCCTTCGGCACGGGGAGCCATGAGTCGACCTCCCTCGCGCTGGAGCTGTTGGAGGAGACGGAGGTGCGGGACCGGCGCGTACTCGATGTCGGCACGGGCACCGGCGTGCTCGCCTTCGCCGCGTTGCTCCGTGGTGCGCGTTCCGTGGTGGGATTCGATCTCGACGTGGCGGCGCCCTTCCATGCCCGCGCCAACAGCGCGCTGAACGATCTCCATCCGCGCTGGTTCGCCGGCCGTCTGGCGGCGCTCCGCGGGCGTCCTCTCTTCGATCTCGCCCTCGTCAACGTCGTGCCAGAGCAGATCCTCCCCGAGATGCCGGATCTGGTCCGCCTGCTGCGGCCCGGGGCGGAGATGATCCTGTCGGGGATCCTCAGCGAACGCAGGAACGAGGTGCTGGACCGTCTGGCAGATTTGGGATTTGCCGAGCGGGACCGCCGCGTTGCCGGCGACTGGATCGCCTTCAGGGTAGGAAAAGGATGATTACGCTCCTCGTCGACGCCGCCTCCTTCGACGCCTCGGAGGTGCGAATCGAGGGAGCGTCCTACAGTCACCTGTTTCGGGCGCGGCGGGTCGCGGCAGGCACGGAGATGCGGGTCGTGGACGGACAGGGCCGCGCGCGCTGGGGCAGGGTGGCGCGGGTGGACCGCACCTCCGCCACGGTCGCCCTCGGCGAGCCGGCGCCCCCGCGCGAGCCCGCCTTCCACCTCGAGCTGCTGGTGCCCACCTGCCGGCCGGAGCGGGCTTCGTGGCTGGTCGAGAAGGCGACGGAGGTCGGCGTCTTCGCCGTTCATTTCCTGAATACCGCGCGGGCGCCGCGGGACTTCGGCGGCGGCGCCCTCGAGCGTCTTCGCCGGGTGGCGGCGGCGGCCGTGGAGCAGTGCCACCGCTCGCGCCTGCCGGAGATCACCGGTCCCCATGACTGGAGCGAGATCGGCCGGCTGGTCGAAGGCGCCGGGTGCCGCTGGTTTCTCGATCCGGACGGGGAAACCTCTTTATTGCCTGTAGGGGCGGCCCTGCGTGGCCGCCCTGGGAGGGAGGGAGGCCAGGAGGTTCCTTCGGAACAGGGCGGCCACGCAGGGCCGCCCCTACAGGATTCCGCGCAGGGAGTCCTCCTCGTCGGTCCCGAAGGAGGTCT
This sequence comes from Thermoanaerobaculia bacterium, assembly GCA_044868005.1. Lineage (GTDB taxonomy): Bacteria > Acidobacteriota > Thermoanaerobaculia > Multivoradales > UBA5704 > DATARR01. The sequence goes on from JBIOVX010000023.1 coordinate 32,875, forward strand.
GACGCAGGAGGAACGAAGCGAGTTGCTGACCGCCGGTTGGGTTCCCCTCGGCCTCGGCGAGCGCATCCTGCGCCTGGAGACGGCCGCGGTGGTGGGAGCCGCCCTCATCCTGCTATCTCCTTCCGGAATCCCAAGTCCAAAATCTAAAATCCAAAATTGACCCGCCCCGACCGTTCGGCTAGCATCGGTAGGACCTCACAAGCTCGCCCCTAAAGGAGGCCGCTGTGTCCAATCCCTTTGCCGGTATCCGTTGGATCTGGAAGAACGGTCAGCTCATCGACTTCGAGAAGGCCACCGTTCACGTGCTCAGCCATGCGCTGCACTACGGTTCGGGAGTTTTCGAAGGGATCCGCTGTTACGATACGAAGCAAGGATCGGGGGTCTTCCGTCTCGCCGAGCACATCCGCCGTCTCGAAAATTCGGCGAAGGCGTACCGCATGCCGATCGCCTTCTCCGCCGACGAGCTGGCCGAGGCCTGCTGCGAAACCGTCCGCGCCAACGAGCTGCAGGCCTGCTACATCCGGCCGATCGTCTTCCGCGGCATGGGCACGCTGGGGGTCAACCCCCTGCGCTCGCCCGTCGAGGTGTTCATCGCGGTGTGGAATTGGGGCAAGTACCTCGGCGAGGAGGCGGATCAGGGAGTCGACGTCTGTGTCTCCTCGTGGCGGCGGGTCACGCCGGACTCGATGCCGGCGATGGCGAAGGCGACCGGGATCTATCTCAACGGCCAGCTCATCAAGATGGAAGCGATCGTCAACGGCTACGCGGAAGGCATCGGCCTCGACGCCAGCGGCTGCGTCAGCGAGGGCTCGGGCGAGAACGTCTTCCTGGTCCAGAACGGCACCCTGATCACGCCGCCCGTGGTGTCCTCGATCCTCTCCGGCATCACCCGCGACACGGTGATCACCCTGGCGCGCGACCTCGGCATCCCGGTGCGCGAGGAGGTGATACCCCGCGGCCTGCTCTATTCGGCCGACGAGGCGTTCTTCACCGGCACGGCGGCCGAGATCACTCCCATCCGCTCGATCGACCGCATCCCGGTGGGACGCGGCTGCCCGGGTGAGGTGACGCGCCGCCTCCTCGCCGAGTTCAAAGGCGTCACCTCCGGCGAGATCGACGACCGCCACGGCTGGCTCTACCCGGTCTACGCCGAGGTGCCCCAGGCGAAGGCGCTGTAGTAGCTGTAGCTGTAAACGCTGTACCGGAGGTTTCCCGCCATGAATATCAACGACCTGCTCAAGATCGCGGTGGAGCGGAAGGCCTCCGATCTCCACCTCAAGGTGGGGAGCCATCCGGTCATCCGCATCGACGGCGACCTGATCCCGCTGGGCGAGCTCAAGCGCCTGATGCAGGAGGACACCATCGCCATGGCGTTCTCCATCATGAACGCGCGCCAGAAGCAGCGCTTCAAGGAGGAGCTCGAGATCGACATCGCCTACTCGGTGCCGGGCCTCGGGCGCTTCCGCTGCAACGTCTTCCAGCAGCGGGGAGCCGTCGGCCTGGTGCTGCGCGTCATTCCGGCGCGCATCCAGAGCATCCGCGAGCTGATGCTGCCACCGGTACTCGAGCGCATCTGCGAGGAGCGCCGCGGCCTGGTTCTCGTCACCGGCACCACCGGCTCCGGCAAGTCCACGACGCTGGCGGCGATGGTGGACTACATCAACTCGACGCGCACCGAGCACGTCATCACCATCGAGGATCCGATCGAGTTCCTGCACCGCGACAAGAAATCGCTCGTCAACCAGCGCGAGATCGACGTCGACACCCATGCCTTCTCCGGCGCCCTGCGCGCCGGCCTGCGGCAGGATCCCGACGTCATCCTGGTGGGCGAGATGCGCGACTACGAGACGATCGAGACGGCGCTGCTCGCCGCCGAGACCGGCCACCTGGTGTTCTCGACCCTGCACACCCTGGACGCCACGGAGACGGTCAACCGCATCATCTCGGTCTTCCCGCCGCACCATCAGAAGCAGATCCGCATCCAGCTCTCGCAGGTGCTCAAGGCCATCCTCTCCATGCGCCTGATGCCGCGCGCCGACGGCATGGGCCGCGTGCCGGCCGTCGAGGTGCTGATCTCGACCGCCTACATCCGTGAGTGCATCGAGAACAAGGAGAAGACGAAGTACATCCGCGAGCAGATCGCCCTCGGCACCAGCCAGTACGGCATGCAGACCTTCGATCAGTCGCTCTTCCAGCTTTACAAGAGCGGCCTGATCACTCTCGACGAAGCGTTGCGGCGCGCCACCAATCCGGACGAGTTCCGGCTCAAGATCCAGGGCGTCCAGTTCACCGCCGACATCTCCCGCGAGCAGATGGAGGAGTCGCTCCAGATGCCCGGCGAGAGCGATCTCCTCGGCGGCGACATGCCGTTCGAGATCGAGCAGAATTAGGTTGCCCTCCTCCTGCTACGACAAAGCCGCCCAGCTCCTCGCCGCCCGTCCACATTTCCGACGGGAGCTGTCAGCGAAGCTGGTCCAGCGGGGCTATGCCGCTGAGGAGATCGACGAAACCTTGAACCGGTTGGAATCCCAGGGCTATCTCGATGACCACGCCGCCGCGCGCGGCTTCGTCGAATCCCGTTCGGGGCGCGGCGAGGGACGGGCGCGGCTGCTCGCCGAGCTGCTGCAGCGGGGAGCGCCGGAGGTGGTGGCCGAGGAGGTCCTCGCCGAGCTGACGCCCGAGGACGACTTGCCGGCGGCACGCGCGGCGGCGGAGCGCTGGGAGCGCCAGGGCGGCCGCGATCCGCGGGCGCTCGCCCGCCACCTCGACCGCAAGGGCTTTTCCCGCCGTGCTATCGTTGCCCTTTTAACCGCCCGCGGAAACGGGCTCGATCTCGACGACGACGAGTCATGAAGAGCGCAGACATTCGTTCAGGCTTTCTCGAATTCTTCCGCGAGCGCGGTCATCGGATCGTGCCGAGCGCGCCGCTGGTGCCGCAAGGCGATCCGACCCTGCTGTTCACCAACGCCGGCATGGTGCAGTTCAAGGACGACCTGCTAGGCACGCGCAAGCCGGTGTCGCCGCGGGCGGCCTCGGCGCAGAAGGTGATGCGTGTCTCCGGCAAGCACAACGACCTCGAGAACGTCGGCCCCAGCCCGCGCCACCATACGTTCTTCGAGATGCTCGGCAACTTCTCGTTCGGCGACTACTTCAAGGAAGACGCCATCCGCTTCGGCTGGGACCTGGTGACGCGCGTCTGGGGCATCCCTCCCGAGCGGCTCTTCGCCACGGTCTATGAAGAGGACGACGAGGCCCATGAGCTCTGGCTGAAGCTGTCGAGCCTGCCGGCCGAACGGATCCACCGCTGCGGCGCGAAGGACAACTTCTGGGCCATGGGCGAGACCGGCCCCTGCGGCCCGTGCAGCGAGATCTTCGTCGACCTCTACCCGGAGCTGCCGGAGGTCTCTTTCGCGGAGGGCTCGGACTCCGGACGCTACACCGAGATCTGGAACCTGGTCTTCATGCAGTTCGACCGCGACGAGAAAGGGAACTTGTCGCCTTTGCCCAAGCCCTCGATCGATACGGGCATGGGCCTGGAGAGGATCACCTCCGTGCTCCAGGGCGTGCACTCGAACTACGACACGGACCTCTTCCAGCCGATCCTCGCCGCCGCGGCCGATCTCGCCGGCACGAAGTATGGCCAGGATGAGGAAAAGGACATCTCGCTGCGGGTCATCGCCGACCACCTGCGCGCCGTCTCCTTCCTGCTCGCCGACGGCGTCATCCCGGGCAACGAGGGGCGGGGCTACGTGCTGCGCCGCATCCTGCGCCGGGCGGTGCGGCACGGCATGCGGCTGGGCTTCGAGGAGCCGTTCCTGCACAAGCTGGCCCCGGTGCTCGGCGAGGTCATGGGCGCCCACTACCTGGAGCTCGCGGCGACGCGCCAGGCCTCGATGGCCACCATCAAGGTCGAGGAGGAGAAGTTCCTCTCCACCGTTGCCAACGGCGCCCGCCAGGTGCAGGAGGAGATCGAGCGCCTGCGGCCGCAGGGCTCGACGGTGCTCCCCGGCGCCATGGTTTTCCGCCTCTACGACACCTACGGCCTGCCGCTGGAGGTGATCCGCGAGATCGCCGAGGAGGAGCGCTTCCGCATCGACGAGGCCGGCTTCAACGAGGCCCTCGACGCGCAGCGCGAGCAGTCGCGCAAGGCGACGGCCGAGGTGCAGAACCGCCTCTCCGCCCTGCGCGAGGTGCTGCGCGGCCACGCCGAGCTGGCCGAGACCCACTTCGAAGGCTACGACCGCACGGAGCTCATCGATACGCCGGCCGAGGTGGTGCGCCTCGCCACCTGGCGCGAGGGCGCGCCGGTGCGGGTGTCGACGCTGCAGAAGGGGCAGGTGGGCGTCGTCATCCTCGACCAGACGGTGTTCTACGCCGAGGCGGGAGGCGAGGTGGGCGACACCGGCGAGATCGTCTGCGAGGGGGGTCTCGCCCGGGTGGTGGACACCCAGAAGGACACCTCCGGCGTCATCTTCCACTTCGTCGAGGTGGAGGAAGGCAGCCTCTCGCGTCACATGAAGGTGCAGCTCCGGGTGGACCACGAGCGGCGGCTGGCCATCCAGCGCAATCACACGGCCACCCACCTGCTGCACGCCGCTCTGCGGCAGGTGCTGGGCAAGAGCGTGCGGCAGGCCGGCTCGCTGGTGGCGCCGGACCGCCTGCGCTTCGACTTCACCTACCACCGCGGCATGTTCCGCCAGGAGATCGAGCAGGTCGAGGATCTGGTCAACGAGTGGATCCGCCGCGCGGTGGGCACCGAGTTCGTCTGGCGCAGCTACCAGGAGGCCATCGCCGCCGGCGCCATGGCCCTCTTCGGCGAGAAGTACGGCGAGCGGGTGCGCACGGTGAACGTCCCCGGCTTCAGCCTGGAGCTGTGCGGCGGCTGCCACGTGCACAACACGGGCGAGATCGGCCTCTTCGTCGTCGAATCCGAGCGCGGCGTCGCTTCCGGCGTGCGCCGCATCGAGGCTTTGACGGGCGCCTACGCGCTCGAAGAGATCCGCCGCCAGCGCGCCGCCTACGGCGAGCTGGTGGCGCGGCTCGGCATCCGCACGGGCGACTACGACCAGCAGCTCCAAAAGGCGGAGCAAATCCGCCAGCGCCAGAACGAGCTGGAGCAGGAGATGCGGCGGCTGCGCATGCAGCTCGTCTCGGGCACGGCCTCGCCCGCGGGCGACGAGGAGATCCTGGTGGAGGGCATCCGCGTGCTCGCCCGCGAGGTGCCGCCGGCGCCGGCCAACGAGCTGCGCGACATGGCGGACGCGCTGCGCTCCAAGCTCGGCTCCGGGGTGGTGGTGATCGGCAGCCGCAGCGACGGCAACGTCAGCCTGGTGGCGGCCGTGAGCAAGGACCTGATCGCCCGCGTCAAGGCCGGCGAGCTGGTGAAGAAGCTCTCCGCCATCGTGGGCGGCGGCGGCGGCGGCCGGCCCGACTTCGCCCAGGCCGGCGGCAAGGAGCCGGAGAAGCTGCCGGACGCGCTGGCGTCCGTCGGCGAGGCGGTGCGCGAGCAGCTCGGGCGGTAAAACCGCCTATACCCCTTGCAATCTATCTCTATCTGATTAAAATAGTCCCCCTGTAGCAGTATTCACAGAAGGGACTGTCGTGACGAGAACGGCTCTACGCCCCGTCGCTTGGACGCTTCTGGGTCTCTGCCCCGCGGTAGCGGCGGCGAGCGACGTCCGGATCACCGTCGGCCCGAGCGGCCGCAAGGTGATCCTCAACGAGAGCTCGTCCCAGCGCTCGCTGCGGCTGTCGCCCAGGCTTGCAGCCTTGCCCGACGCCGACCTCGAGCCGCTCATCGCCAGCCATAGCGGCGCGCAGAACCTGGACCCGAAGCTGGTCAGGGCGCTCATCCAGGTGGAATCCGGCTACAACCAACGCGCCCTCTCCAACAAGGGCGCCATGGGCCTCATGCAGCTCATGCCGGCGACGGCGGCCCTGCTCAACGTGCGCAATCCCTACGATGCGGACGAGAACCTGCGCGGCGGCACCCGCTACCTGCGCCAGATGCTCGACCGCTTCGCCGGCAAAGTGGAGCTGGCCCTCTCCGCCTACAACGCGGGCCCGGGTGCCGTCGAGCGGCACCGGGGCATCCCGCCCTACGCCGAGACCCGGGCCTACGTGCGGCGCATCCTGGCGCTCTACCGCGGCGAAGACACCGGCCTCCCCGCGCCGTCGTCGATAGCCCTGGCTGGAAACGGAACCCGCCGCAAGCCTTATCTCACGCGCGGGGCCAACAACCGCCTGCTCGTGACCACTTCTCTCAACGGCTCGCGATAGGCTCCAACTCTTTGGTTTGTCCGCGTGGCGGGTGGCATAGAATGCCGCCCGGCATGGCCCGTCTCCGCCCTTGAACCGATGCTCAACCTCCCCAACCTGCTCTCGATCTGCCGCATCCTGCTGGTGCCGCCGCTGGTCGTCGTGCTGCTGACCAAGTTCGAGGGTAAGGAGTGGTGGGGCCTGGGCCTCTTCCTGCTCGCCGCGGGGATGGACTTTCTCGACGGCTTTCTGGCGCGCCGGCGCAAGCAGGTCACCCGTCTCGGCACCCTGCTCGATCCGGCGGCGGACAAGATCCTCATCTCCGCGGCGTACATCTCGCTGGTCGAGATGTCCCCGAGCGTGGTGCCGGCGTGGATGGTGGTGGTGATCGTCGCCCGCGAGTTCGCGGTGACTTCGCTGCGCGGCTTCGCGGCGGCGGAGAACCTGGTGATTCCGGCGGGGCTGTCGGGCAAGATCAAGACGACCGTTCAGATCGTGTCGATCGCCCTGTTGATCGTCCACAACCAGATCGAGGCGCTGTTCCCGCGTCTGGCTCCGTTCTCCCTCTGGGCGGCGCTGGTGATCACCGTCTACTCCGGTATCGAGTACTTCGTGCGCTTCGGCCGGCTCTTCCTCCGCGGCGAAATCCGTTGACTTTCTCTCGTTGATCTCGGGGACCTGATGGCACTCTCTCCTCTGCAGCGCCTCGCTCTCTTCGCCCGGCGCCGATATCGGACGGTGTTCGCCGTCGCCGCCGTTCTGGTGGCCGTCTCGGTGGTTCTCACCTTGCGGCTCTCCTTCGATACCGACATCCTGAACCTGCTGCCGCGCAAGGAGCCGCCGGTCAAGGCCTACATCGAATCCCTCGCGGACTTCGGTAGCGGCACCCTGCTGATCGTCGCCATCCGGATCCCGGAGGGTGCCGTGCCGGAGCCCTACGAGACCTTCGCCGACGAGTTGGCGGCCCGCCTCGCGCGCCTGCCGGAGCTCAAGAGCGTGGAGCACCGCATCGGCGATCCGGAGGAGCTGCTGCGGACCTTCTTTCCCAAGTCCGTGCTCTTCCTGGACGAGCCCGGCCGGCGTGAGCTGGCGGCCCGGCTCTCCGACGAAGGTATCCGCCAACGGGTCAAAGAGCTGCGGCGTCAGCTCTCCACGCCGCAAGGAATCGCTGTCAAACAGCTCGCCAAGCTCGATCCGCTGGGTCTCGCCCAGATCTTCCTCGGCCGCGTCGAAAGGTCCCGGGGCACCCTCCAGGTCGATTGGACGAGCGGCTATTACCTGTCGCGCGACCGCCGGATGCTGTTGATCCTCGCCGAGCCGGCCCGCCCGCCGCAGAACATCGAATGGAACGAGCGGATGGTGGCCGCCGTCGACAAGGCGGTCGCCGCGACCCTGGCCGGTTGGGGCGAGATCGCCGGGCCCGGCGGACCGCGCCAGCCGACCATCGGGTTGGCCGGGCCGCATCTCACCGCCCTGGGCGACACCTCGTTGATCCGCTACGACATGCTGGTCAACATCGCGACCTCGGCCGGTGGGGTACTGCTGCTCTTTCTCTTCGCTTTCCGGCGCGTCGGGGCCTTGGCCTATGCGTTCGTGCCCTTGATCTGCGGCATTCTCATCACCTTCGGCTTCGCCAAGCTGACGGTGGGCTCGCTCAGCATGGCGACGAGCGTCGTGGCGGCCCTCCTGATCGGCCTCGGCATCGACTACGTCATCGTCTCCTATGGGCGTTATGTGGAGGAGCGCCGCAAAGGGGCGAGCATCGAGCCGGCCCTGGTTGCCATGAGCGGCTCTTCCGGCAATGCCGTCCTCATGGGAGCGCTGACCACGGCGGCCACCTTCTATGCCTTCACCTTCACGGACTTCATCGGCCTGCGCCAGATGGGGCTGCTCACCGGCACCGGTATCCTGTTCTGTGCCGCGTCGGTATTCCTGCTCCTGCCCGCCATGCTGGCCTGGAGCGAGGACCACCACCAACGGCGGAAGACGGAGCCGAACCTTTTCCTGCACAGCTTCGGCTCCCAGGTGCTGATCCGGTTCTGCATGCGTCACCGCCGTGTGGCGATGCTCCTCGGGCTCGGCGTGACGCTGGCGGCGCTGGCGCTGGCGTTCCGGCTCCGCTTCGACGAGAGCATGCGGACCATGCGGCCCCAGGGCAACCGCGGCAACGACGTGGCGGCCGAGGTGAGCGGGAAGTTCGGCTCCGGCTTCAGCTCGATGATCCTGCTGCTCTCCGGGGACTCCCCGGAGGAGGTCGTGGAGCTCGCGGCCAAGGCGTCGGTGGGGGCCCGCAGGCTCGTCGATCAGGGCGTTCTGCAAGGATTCAGCGGCGTCACCTCGCTGATCCCGCCGCCGGAGCAACAGCGGGCGGTCCTCGACTGGCTCGAACGGGAGCGTAACGGGGCCCTCGACCTGGACCGCATCCGCGCCACCTTCGCCGCCGCCGCGGCCCGGGAGGGATTGCGGGTCGAAGCCCTCGCGCCGGGATTCGAGCTGCTCGGCCAGGCGATCAACCTCTCGGGGCCGATCGGCGTCCAGGACTTCGCCGCCTCGAAGCAGACCCGGCTCCTCCTCGACCGCTTCCTCAAGAAGACCAGCCGGGGTTGGAAGGGCGCCGTCTACCTCTATCCGCAGGGCAACCAGTGGCGCCGCGAGCCGCCTCCGGGCGCCGTCGACTTGGCGAAGAAGCTCGGGCCCAAGGCCATCCTCACCGGCACCAACGTCATCAACCAGACCGTGCGGCGGGAGGTCCTGGAAGACGCCTGGATCGCCGGCCTCCTCGGCTACGTGCTGGTGGCGATCCTGCTGTGGATCGACTTCCGTACCCTGCGCCACACCGTCATGGCGCTGGCCCCGCTCACCGTGGGGATCGTCTGGATGATGGGGAGCATGTCCCTGCTGGACATCCAGATGAATTTCATCAACATTTTCGTCACCACCATGATCATCGGCATCGGTGTCGATTACGGCATCTACGTGCTGCACCGCTACCTCGACGTCCGCGACCGCTCCGATGCTGAGTACTCAGGCGGTCTCCAGGAAACCGGCAAGGCGGTGGTGACGGCCGCGATCTCGACGACCGTAGGCTTCGGCTCGATCACCTTCTCCCATTACCCCGGGCTGGTCTCCACCGGCAAGGTGGCCGCCCTCGGCGCCATCTGCACGTCGTTGGTGGCTGTCACGCTGCTGCCCGCCTTCCTGAGCTGGCGGCGGGAGATCCGGAAGAGAGCCTCCGGGACCTCTTCCTGAAGGAAGCGCACCGCCTCGGCAACAAGATCGTCGTTCAAATTGACCTTCAGCTTCATTCCCCCAACTCCACCAACGCCCACCGCGGCGGGCACGCAAAACGCACCGGCACTACCGACATCCCCACCCCAGGATTGATGTAGAGCGTTGTCAACCCGCGCGCGTTCGGGGCGGCGAAGTCGAAGCGCCCCATGTCGTAGTAGGGGCCTAACGAGGTGCGCGTGGTGAGGGCTCCCAGGAAGGGAATGCGGACCTGACCGCCGTGGGTATGGCCGGCGAGGACGACCGCCAAGCCGCGCCGGGAGGCCTCGCGGACCACGTCCGGCACGTGGGAGAGGACGACGACCGGCATGCTGATCGGCACCTTGGGGCTGCGGGCGAGCGCCAGGGCGAGGCGCGTCCCTCGCGCTCTTACGCGGAATTCCACCGGTGCGCTGGCGCCGGGCGGCAGGACGAGCGGCTCGTCGAGGAGAACCCGGCCGGCGTGATCCGCCACGCGCAGGTTGCGATAGACGACCGTCCCTCCTCCCGAGGCCCAGAGCGCCACGGTGCCGGCCGTGACGCGGGTCGGCGAACGGTCCTCGGCGTCGGCCTGCCAGCGCTGCGGCTCCGGCCCATCGGCCGGCCAGACCTTGGCGCGCACGCGCAGCCGGCCCGGCTCCACGTCCGTTTTCACCTTCAAGCGATACCAGCGGTTCGGTTCGGGAAGGACTCCCGTATCGTTGCGGCCCCTCAGTGCGGAGCCGTGGGAGAAGATCGTGAAGCGGCCGCCGCGGGCCCAGCGCGAGCCGTCGCGGCTGAGCTCGATCTGCCGGTCTTCGCCGAGCACGTAGCGGCTGTGGAGAGCCACGCCGACGCCGGCATCCTCGTCGTCGATCCAGGCGTCGCAGGTCACCTCGTAACCGCTCCACGACAGAGGACCCGCTGTGTCGGCGAGGCCGGCGGGCGCCGGATCGTAGCTGCTGTAGAAGTTCCGGTAGGGCTGGCCGCGGCGGGCGCCGTAGAGACGCTGGCCGTCCATTTCGATCGGCCGGAAGGGCGAAGGCCAAGACCAGGCCAGAGCATCGACGCCCGCCTGCTGGTTGAGGCCGAGCAGCAGCACGTTGCCGCCGGGACCGATCCGCCGCCCCTCGTTGGACAGCCACGTGAGGCCGCTGCGCGAGAGCAGCGCCACCAGCTCTCCCTGATGCTCGCTGTGGCCCTGGACGCCGTAGACGGGCGCGATTCGGCGCAGAGAGCTGATGAAAGCCGCGACGACGGCGGAGGTCCTGGCCGAGTCCTCAGGGTCCGGCTGGTCGTGGATCAGGTCGCCGCTGAGGAGGACGAGGTCCGGCCGGGCCGCGCCGATCTCCCGCAGCAGGCGTCGAAGCAACGGCGTATCTCCTCGGATGTGGAGATCCGAGAGGTGCGCGATCCGCAGCCTGGGCGCGGGGATCTCGAGACGAACGGAATCGGTGAAGAGGATCCGCGGCTCGATCCAGCAGGCGTCCACGAGGCCGAGCAGGGAGACCAACGCGGCCCCAAAGATGAGGCGCCGCCTCAATACAAGGCCTCCCGCTCGCGCGGCGGACGGCGGCCTCCTCCCAGGAGGAACAGCAGGATCGGTCCGGCCACGAAGCCGCCGATGTGCGCGAACCAGGCGACGCCGCCGACGTCCTCCGCGGTGGTGGCCTGCAGCGACGCCACGCCGGAGAGGAACTGGATGAGAAACCAGATCGGCAGGAAGACCCATGCGGGCACCTGGATGATGCGGCCGAAGAAGCCGAAGAAGACCAGGGTGTCGATGCGCGCCTGCGGGTGGAGGAAGAGGTAGGCCCCGAGCACGCCGGAGATGGCGCCGCTGGCGCCGACAGCCGGCACCGGCGAGCCCGGGTTCGCCCACAGGTGCGCGAAAGTGGCCGCGTAGCCGCAGAGGAGGTAGAAGAGCAGGAAGCGGAAGCGCCCCAGCCGGTCCTCGACGTTGTCGCCGAAGATCCAGAGGAAGAGCATGTTGCCCAGGAGGTGCGCCCAACCGCCGTGCAGGAACATGGAGAGGAGGCCGCTCTCCAGGCCCGTCCCGAGGTCGCCCAGGGAAAGGCCATTCTCGGAAAGCCGCGCCGGCACGAACGCCGCCGACATCATGAAGGCTTGCAGCCGCTCGCCCAGCGACAGCTCGTAGAGGAAGAGAAGGACGTTGGCGACGATCAGCAGGATGGTGATGATGGGCGTCACTCCGCTCCGCCGGGTCGTGTGGTCGCGCAGAGGGATCATGGCTGCCTCTCTTCCACGGGTCGGATGCGGTGCACCCGCATCAGGTTGGTCAGGGGGCGTTCGCGCACGGGGTGGCCCATGAGGATGATGATGCGCTCTCCGGGCCGCACCAGCCGGGCCTCGAGGAGCTGGCGCTCGACGACCTGGACGATGTCCTCCAGGCTGCCGACCTGGAACTCGGCGACGAAGGGGCGCACGCCCCAGACGAGCTGGAGCTGGCGGGCCACGCATTCGTCGGGAGTGAAGGCCATGATCGGCGAGGGCGGCCGGTAGCGGGCCACAAGGCGGGCGGTAAAGCCGCTCTGGCTGAAGGCGACGATACGGCTCACCGCAAGCTGCTCGGCGGCGTAGACGGCCGCCGCGGAGACCATGTCCGGCACCTGGAGGACCTCCTCGCCGTCGAGCACGGAATCGGCGCCTTCGAGGGCGAAGGTGCGCCGGGCATGCGCGTGGCCCAGGGGCCGAAGGGACCGCGGAGTGGAGTCCTCGCGCGCATAGTCCTCGGCTTCGCGGATGATCTGCACCATGGTCTCGACCACCTGCACGGGATACTTGCCGGCCGCGGTCTCGCCCGAGAGCATGAGAGCGTCGGCGCCGTCGAAGACCGCGTTCGCCACGTCGGTCGCCTCGGCCCGGGTGGGGCGCGGCTGCTCGATCATCGACTCCAGCATCTGGGTGGCCACGATCACCGGTTTGCCGGCGAGCCTGCCGGCGGCGACGATGCGCTTCTGCAGCACCGGCACGCTCGACAGCGGCACCTCCACCCCGAGATCGCCGCGCGCCACCATCAGGCCGTCCGCCGCTTCGGTGATCTCGTCGAGGTGCTCGATGGCTGTACGCCGCTCGATCTTGGCGATGATGGGAAGGCGCCCGCCGCTCTCCGCCGCCGCCTTGCGCACGGCCTCGACGTGCGCGCCTTCCCCCACGTAGCTCGCGGCGAGGTAGTCCGCGCCCTCGGCCACGGCGAAGGCGATGTCCGCGCGGTCCTTCTCCGAGATTTCGAAAGGCAGCGCGCTGTCCGGCAGGTTGATCCCCTTGCGGGTCTTCACCGGCCCGCCGTTGACCACCCGGGCGCGTATGCGATCGCCTTCCTTCGACTCCACCCGCAGCTCGATCAGACCGCCGTCGATGAGCACCCGCTCGCCGGGCTCCAGGTATTCCAGGATCTCGGGATCGACGGGGAGATCCACGCCGGGCGACGCGATGCCGAGCATGACCTCCTGGTTCGGTTCGAGCAGGCGCGGCTCGTCGGGAATCTGGCCGAGGCGATAACGGGGGCCCATGAGATCGAGCGCCACCGGCAGATGGCACCCCTCCTCGCCGGCGAGACGGCGCACGAGCCGCAGGATTTCGCGGTGCTGCTCCTGCGTGCCGTGCGAGAGGTTCAAGCGGAAGAGATCGACCCCGGCGCGGATGAGCCCCCGCAACACCGTCTCATCACGGCTCGCCGGCCCCAGCGTCGCCATGATCTTCGCCCGCCGCTCCATGGGGGTGGAGTATAGCGGGCGGCGGAAATTCCCCATGCTACGATCCCGTTTCCCAACGGGCGAGGTACTCCATGTTCGACGGTCTACAAGACAAGCTCCAGGACGTCTTCCGCAACCTCAAGGGCGAGGGACGGGTCAGCCCCGAGGCTCTCGACGCGGCGCTGCGCCAGATCCGCATGGCGCTGCTCGAAGCCGACGTGCACTTCCGAGTGGTCAAGCCCTTCATCGAGCGGGTGCGCGAGCGCGCCCTGGGGCAGGAGGTGCTCGAGAGCCTCACGCCGGCGCAGCAGGTGGTCAAGATCGTGCGCGACGAGCTAGCCTCGCTGCTCGGCGAGGAAGGCACGGAGCTGCGCCTCGACGGCCGGCCGGCGGTCATCCTGCTCTGCGGCCTCCAGGGCTCCGGCAAGACGACCACCGCCGGCAAGCTCGCCAAGCGGCTGAAGAAGCGCGGCCGCCATCCGCTGCTGGTGGCGGGCGACCTGCAGCGCGCCGCCGCCGTCGAGCAGTTGAAGCAGGTGGGCGCGGCCGTCGAGGTGCCCGTGCTCGAGCCCGAGCCGGGCGAGAAGGTGCTCGACCTCGGCTCACGCGCCCTCTCCGTCGCCCGCCAGCGCGGCCACGACGTGCTCCTCATGGACACCGCCGGCCGCCTGCACGTCGATACGGCGCTGATGGAGGAGATCCGCCAGCTCGCCGGCCGCATCGAGCCGCACGAGGTCCTCTTCGTCGCCGATTCGATGACCGGCCAGGACGCCGTCAAGAGCGCCGAGCAGTTCTCGCAGGTGCTGCCGCTCACCGGCGCCATCCTCACCAAGCTGGACGGCGACTCCCGCGGCGGCGCGGCGCTCTCCATCCGCACCGTCGCGCGCGTGCCGATCCGCTACGTCGGCGTCGGCGAGAAGCTGGACGACCTCGAGCTCTTCCATCCCGAGCGCATGGCCTCGCGGATGATCGGCATGGGCGACGTCCTCTCGCTCATCGAGAAGGCCGAGAAGGGGCTCGACGCGGCCGAGACCGAGCGCCTGGCGAAGCGCATGGTCAGCCAGCAGTTCACGCTGGAGGACCTGCGCGACCAGCTCCGGCAGCTCCGCCGCATGGGGCCGCTCGCCTCCATCCTGGAGATGCTGCCCAAGGCCGGACCGCTGCGCGGGCTCGACACCTCGAACGTCGACGAGAGCGGCCTGCGCCGCGTCGAGGCCATCATAGACTCGATGACGCCGCTGGAGCGCCGGCGGCCGGACGTCCTCAACGGCAGCCGCAAGAAGCGCATCGCCACCGGCTCCGGCACCTCGGTCTCCGAGATCAACCGCCTGCTCAAGCAGTACGCCCAGATGCGCAAGATGATGAAGGGCGTGCAGGGCAAGTGGCTGAAGCGGGCCATGGGTATGGCCGGGCCGGGCGCGCGGATGTAGCCCTCACCTCCCCCCAGGGCGGCCACATAGGGCCGCCCCTACAGATCGTTCTGTGGCCGTCCAGATTCCGGTGCGCCATGCGTACGGGGTTGATTTCAATCCATGTGGTCTGTAGGGGCGGCCCTATGTGGCCGCCCTGGGGGGAGGTGAGGGCTACATCCGCGCGCCCGGCCCGGCCATACCCATGGCCCGCTTCAGCC
>JBIOVX010000024.1:0-20872 GCA_044868005.1 Thermoanaerobaculia bacterium
AGGGAGAGGGGGACAGGGGGTGAGGCTTCGAAGCGTATACCGGTTCTTGGAGCAATTTCCGCTTGTAGCCTTCTATCCGCAGCTCGTCACTCCCCGCTCCACCGCGAAGCGCACCGGCTCCGCGCTCCGGGGCAGGCGGACGACGTGGAGGGGCCGCTCCGAGGTGATGCAGATGCAGTTGGGCGCGGGCGGGGCCTCCAGGAGGTCCACCACCAGCTCGCCGCGGCCTTGGGCGATGTTCCGGATGGTCACCTTGGAGACGCAGCTCTGGGTTTCCATCGCGGCGGCGATCACCATGTCGCGGCTGAAGTCGACCGCCGGCGGCTCGGCGGGTAGGAACCCCGCTCCGCCGCCTTGCCGCAGGCGGCCCCAGAGCGCCGTCCACGAGGCGTCTTCGCGCGCCACCTCGCGGATCTCTCCGCCGGACTGAGATGGGATGGAGCGCTGGAGGATCGTCTCGAAGGCGACGTTCCCCGGCCCGGGCGCCGTGGGAGATTCCGTGCGCGCCGAGCCGTTGCAGGCCAGCGTCAGCAATCCCGCCAGGACGAAGGTGCAGGGGCGCAGCACGCTGCGCCCCCTCATGCGACCGCCTCGGCCAGCACCGCCTCGTCGATCCGCTCGTGCCCCTGAATGAGAATCCGGTTCCGCTCGTCCACGAAGACCAGGGACGGCTGATGAGACCGGCAGTCCGCGTCTTCATAATCGGCATAGGTGGCGAGGATGACGACGTCGCCCGTCCCCGCCTTGTGAGCGGCGGCGCCGTTGATGACGATCTCGCCCTTGCCCGGCGTGCCGGGGATGGCATAGGTGGCGAAGCGCTCGCCGTTGGTGCAGTTGTAGATCTCCACCCGCTCCCAGGGAACGAGGTCCGCCGCTTCCATGAGCAGGGGATCGACGGTGACCGAGCCCTGGTAGTGGAGGTTGGCGTCCGTCACCGTGGCGCGGTGAATTTTCGATTTGAGCAACGTCCGTTTCATGGCTATGGGTTCTCCTCGACGGTGAGTCGAAGGTTGTCGATCAGTCGCGTCCCCCCGACTCGCACGGCCAGGGGGAGCACCAGCCGGCCTTCGAGAAGCTCGACCGGCTGAAAGGTTTCCGCGTCCACCACCTCGGCGTACTCGACGTCCGCGAGGGGCTCCGCGTTGAGCTCTTCTTTCATGCGTTGCCGCACCGCCTCGGCGCAGCGCTCGCCCCTCTTCACCCTCTCCTCGGCGGCGCGGAGGGAGCGATGGAGCACCGCCGCGGCCCGGCGCTCGTCGGGCGAGAGGTAGGCGTTGCGGGAGGACATGGCGAGCCCGTCCGCCTCGCGGACGGTGGGCCCCGGCACGATCTCGACCGGCAGGTGAAGGTCGCGCACCATCTGCCGCACTACCGCGAGCTGCTGCGCGTCCTTCTCGCCGAAGACCGCGACGTCGGCCCGCACCAGGTTGAACAGCGCGCAGACCACGGTGGCGACGCCGCGGAAGTGGCCCGGACGGAACTCGCCTTCGAGCCCCTCGGCGGCGCCGGCCGGCTCGACGAAGGTGGCGTGCCCGGGCGGATAGATCGTCGCCACGTCGGGCAGGAAGAGCAGATCGCAGCCGGCCCCGGCGAGCATCGCCGAGTCCTTCTCCGGCTGGCGGGGATAGCGGTTGAAGTCCTCGTGAGGTCCGAACTGCGCCGGATTGACGAACACGGAGGCCACCACGCGAGCCGCGTGCTCGCGGGCGAGGCGCACGAGAGAGAGATGGCCCTCGTGCAGCGCGCCCATGGTGGGCACGAAGCCGATGCGCTCGCCGGCGGCGCGCCAGGTGGCGACGTGGCGTTTCAGCTCGTCTGCGGTGCGGGCGGTCAGCATGGCGAATCTTGTCTTCTTGACGTAGGGGCGGGGCTTGTCCCCGCCCTGTCTTGGCAAAACTTCGGCGATTCAGGGCGGGGACAAGCCCCGCCCCTACGAAAAACCAGGTTCAACAGCGCTCTACCCATACAGCTTCGCCGGCTCCTCCGGCTTTGGCGCCAAGCCGCCGTAGCTCTCCTCGGGCGCGGGGAAACGGCCCTCGCGCACGTCGTCGGCGAAGCGGGCGATCGCCTCGCGCGAGAGCTTGCCAAGCTCGGCGTAGCGCCGTACGAAGCGGGGCGCGATGCGCTCCTCCATCCCCAGGAGGTCGTGGAAGACGAGCACCTGGCCCGTGCACGCCGCGCCGGCGCCGATGCCGATCGTGGGGATTGAAAGGCGCTGCGTGACCTCGGCCGCCAGGCTGGACGGCACGCACTCGAGCACCAGCGAGAAGGCGCCGGCGGCCTCGGCCTCTTCGGCCGCTTCCAGGATGAAATTGCGCGCCGCCTCGTCCCGCCCCTGCACCTTGAAACCGCCCAGGCGGTGGACCGACTGCGGAGTGAGGCCCAGATGGGCCATCACCGGCACCTCCGCCGCCGTCATGGCGGCGATCAGCGCGGGGCGCGCGCCCTCGATCTTCACGGCCTGGGCCCCGGCCTCTTTAACGAAGCGGACGGCGTTGCCCACGGCCTGGTCCGTCCCGAGGTGGAACGAGCCGTACGGCATGTCGGCCACCAGCAGGGCGCGCTTGACGCCCCGGCGCACCGCCCGCGTGTGGTGGATCATCTCGTCCATGGTGACCGACAGCGTGTCCGGGTGTCCGAGCACCACCATGGCGAGCGAGTCGCCCACCAGGACGATGTCCACACCGGCCGCGTCGGCCGCGCGCCCTTGGGGAAAGTCGTAGGCGGTGACCATCACCAGACGGTCGCCGCGCCCGGGTGCCGCCGCCACCCAGGGAACCGTGACGCTCTTCGGCTCTTGAGCCATGTCAAGCTCCTTTCGGTTCAGAAATGCAAAAAGCCCTTCCGCCGCGTTTCAGACGGAAGGGCCTTGGGCGGGCCCACGGGTTCGCGGTTGCCGTGCGATCGGTGCGTGGTGGCTGTCCCCGCCGGGGGATCAGGTCCGCGCTCGCCGGCGCCGCGCCGCAGGGGGCGCTGTGCAATCCGTCTCGGTCCCGCTCCGCGGGATCCAAGCGGCTGGTGACGAAAGTCTAGGGTAAGGGGGCGGTCCCGTCAACGGGTTGAGCCGCCCGCTACCGGGTCGATCCCAGCGGCTGGAAGTACTCGGTCCCCTTGATGGGCTTCGAGAGGCGGTGCAACAGCTCGTCGAAGTCCTCGGGGCGCTGGGTGAAGTCGAGATGCCTCGTGTCCACCACCAGCAGCGGAGACCGGCTGTAGTAGTGGTAATAGTGATTGTAGGCGTCGATCAGTTCCGTCATGTACTCCTGGGCGAGCGTCTTCTCGTAGGAGCGCGCCCGCTTGCGGATGCGCTCCATGCAGGTGTCGACGTCGGCCACCAGGTGGATGACCAGATCCGGCACCGGCACCTGGGGCTCCAGCAGGGCGTAGAGCTTGTCGAAGAGCATCAGCTCGTCGTCGGAGAGGTTGAGGTAGGCGAAGACGCGGTTCTTCCAGAAGGTGTAGTCCGAGACGAGCACGCGGTCGAAGAGCTCGCGCTGGGCGATCTCCTGCTGCTGCTTGTAGCGCGAGAGGAGGAAGTACAGCTCGGTCTGGAAGGCGGCGCCCGGGCGGTCCTGGTAGAAGTCGCCGAGGAAGGGGTTCTCGGCGTCCTCGAGGATCTTCACCCCCTCGAAGCGGCGGGCCAGCATCTCCACCAGGGTGGTCTTGCCGACGCCGATGGGACCGTCGACCGCCACGTAGTGGAAACCGAGCTCTTCGGGCTTCAATGGGCGAGGGCCGCGGCGGTGTCGACTACAGGGCTGGGAACGATGGGATTGTAGAGCGTGTCGCGCTCCACCGGCTCGAAGCCCGCCTCGCGCACGATGCGCTCCAGCTCGGCGCGAGTGAGCTGCTGCGAGGTGTCGGCGCCGGCCATGTGGTAGATCTTCTCCTCCACCACCGTGCCGTCCATGTCGTCGGCGCCGAAGCGCAGGGCCACCTGGGCCAGCTTGGGCGTCACCATCACCCAGTAGGCCTTGATGTGCTGGATGTTGTCCAGCACCAGGCGGGCGGCGGCGATGTGGCGCAGGTCGTCCATGCCGGTGGTGTGGTACTTGAGTCCCATGTAGTTGTTCTCGGGGTGGTAGGCGAGCGGGATGAAGGCGTTGAAGCCGCCGGTCTCGTCCTGCAGGCCGCGCAGGCGCAGCAGGTGGTCCACCTTGTGCTCCGGCCGCTCGACGTGGCCGTAGAGCATGGTGCAGTTGCTCTTGATGCCCATCCTGTGGGCGATGCGGTGGACCTCGATCCACTCGCCGGCGTCGAGCTTGCCGTCGCAGATGATCTCCCGCACTTCCGGATGGAAGATCTCGGCGCCGCCGCCGGGGAGCGACCCCAGGCCGGCGTCGCGCAGGCGGGTGAGCACCTCCTCGATGGAAAGCTTCTCGCGCTTGGCGAACCAGCCGATCTCGATGGCGGTGAAGGCCTTCAAGTGCGCGTTGGGGAAGCGCTGCTTCAAGCCGCGCAGCATCTCCAGGTACCAGTCGAGGGAGAGGTCCGGGTGCAGGCCGCCGACGATGTGGAACTCGGTGACCCGGTTGCCGCCCTGGTCGGCCGCGTGGGCGTAGACGTCCTCGTGGCTCATCTCCCAGGCGTGGCCCTCGCCGGGCAGCGCGGCGAAGCTGCAGAACTTGCAGTTGTAGGTGTAGACGCAGACGTTCGTCGGATTGATGTGGCGGTTGATGTTGAAGTAGGTGACGTTGCCGTGCAGCCGCCGGCGGACGGTATCGGCCAATCTGCCGAGCGGCAGGATGTGCGGCGTCGTCAGGCACGTCAGGGCGTCCGCGGCGTCGAGGCGGGCACCGTCGCGCACCTTGGCGGCGATATCGCGCAGGGGCGCGGGAAACCTCTCGGGAGCGATGGCGGAGGGGGTCTCGGCGGTCACGGGAAGAAGTATATCCGATCCCCCGACGGGGATCGCGGGACCTTGCCCGCCACGGAGGAGTGCCCTAGACTCCTCGAATTCGCCAATGGAGCATGCTGCGGCTACAGACCCAAGTCTGTCCGTCGGGGTGAGCCAAGGCTTGGACGAGAGGTCCGCGCCCTTCAATCCCTTTCCCGGCCTGAGGCCCTTCGAGCCTCAGGAAGACTACCTATTCTTCGGCCGGGAGACGCACGTCGACGAGCTCCTGCGCCGGCTGCGCGAGCGCCGTTTCCTCAGCGTCGTCGGCGCTTCCGGCAGCGGCAAGTCCTCGCTGGTGCGCGCCGGCCTGCTGACGGCTCTCTACGGCGGCTTCATGGCCCAGGCGGGGTCCCGGTGGCGGGTCGCGGTCCTCCGGCCCGGGAACGATCCCATCGGCCACTTGGCGGCGGCCCTGAATCACCCCGACGTCTTCGGCAGCGGCGGCACCGGCAGGGCGGGAATGTACCGGTCGTTGATCGACTCGACGCTCTCCCGGAGCTCCCTGGGTCTCATCGAGGCGGTCCGCCAATCCCACCTGCCGGCCGGCGAGAACCTGCTGGTCGTCGTGGACCAGTTCGAGGAGCTCTTCCGCTATCGCAGCGCTCTCCATAACCGGAGCTTCGACGAGGCGACCGCGTTCGTCCGCCTGCTCATCGAGGCGTCGCGGCGCGAGGACGTGCCGATCTACATCGTCCTGACGATGCGCTCCGACTTCCTCGGCGACTGCGCCCAATTCCAGGATCTCCCGGAGATGATCAACGTGGGGCAGTATCTGATTCCGCGCCTGACCCGCGACCAGATCCGGCAGGCCATCGTGGGCCCCATCGCCGTCGGCGGCGGCGAGATCGCGCCCCACGTCGTCGAGCTGCTGCTCAACGACGTGGGAGACAACCCGGACCATCTGCCGGTGCTGCAGCACGCCCTCATGCGGACCTGGGACTTCTGGGTCCGCGACCACGCCGCGGGAGAGCCGATCCAGCTCCGCCACTACGAGGCGATCGGCGGCATGCGCGAGGCGCTGTCGCGCCACGCCGACGAGGCCTTCAACGAGCTCGGCTCCGACGCCGAGCGCGCTCTCGCCGAGAGGCTCTTCCGCAGCCTGACCGAAAAAGGGTCCGACAACCGCGAGATCCGCCGGCCGATGCGGCTCGCCGACCTGTCCGCCGCGGTCTGGGCGTCGGAGGAGGAGGTCCGCGCGGTCGTCGACCGGTTCCGGCGCTACGACCGCTCGTTCATGATGCCGCCGGCCGATCGGCCCCTCACGCCGGACACCATGATCGACATCTCGCATGAGAGCCTCATGCGCGTCTGGACCCGGCTCCGCGATTGGGTGGACGAGGAGGCCCGCTCGGCGGAGACCTATCGCCGGGTGGCGGAGACGGCGGCCCTCCATGAGCAAGGGCGGGCCGGGCTCTGGCGCGATCCCGACCTGTCCGTCGCCCTGAGCTGGCGGGAGAACGACCGGCCGAACCCGACGTGGGCCGCACGCTACGCTCCCGGCTTCGAGCGCGCCATGAGTTTCCTCGCGGCGAGCCGCGAGGCAGCCGAAGCCGAAACGGCGGCCGAGGAGGCGAGGCGCCGCCGGGAGCTCCGGCGTATCCAGATCTCCGCGGCGACGCTGGGCGCAGCGTTCGTCCTCTCTCTCGTCTTTCTCGGCTATGCGTTGAATCAGGCGCGGCTGGCCCGGTCGCGGCAACTGGCGCTCGAGTCGACGCGGCAGCTCGACGCCGACCCTGAGCTCTCGCTGCTGCTGGCCGTCGAGGCGGCGCGGGCGAAAGGCTCGCGCGAAGCGGAGGGCGCTCTCCGCGCCGCGCTCCTTCGCCCGGGCCGGATGTGGCGCCTGCTTGCGGCTCCCGGGGCGCAAAAAGAGATGTGGCACGTCGCCTGGAGCCCGGACGGGCGGCGCCTCGTCACCACCGGCCGCGACGGCGTGGTCCGCCTCTGGGACCTCTACGGAAAGAAGGGAGAGGTGACTCTCGGGACTCATGGGGGCGGCGTTCTCATGGCGGCCTGGGACCCCGCGGGGCGGCGGGTCCTGACCGCAAGCTTCGACGGCACCGCGAAGATCTGGGACCCGGCGCAGAAAGCGCGGCCGATCGTGCTGCGCGGGCATGCGTCGGCGGTCAACCGGGCGGTCTGGGACGCCGCGGGCGGGCGGGTCGCCACCGCCGGCCTCGACGGCACCGTGCGCGTCTGGGACGCCGCGCGCGGTGCCCCCCTCGGCGTCTTCCGCGGGCATGCCGGCAACGTCCTGGACGTGGCCTGGAGCCCCGACGGCGCCTGGCTGGCCAGCGCCGGCCAGGACGGCACGGCGCGGGTCTGGAACGTCCGCGCGCCGGGGCCCGCCACCGTCCTCTCCGGCCATACCGACGAAGTGACCTCCGTGGCCTGGTCGCCCGACGGCCGGTGGCTTGCCACGGGCAGCCTCGACATGCACTGGCGCGTGTGGGACCCGCTGTCCGGCCGGGATGTGAGCGTCGGGGAGGGGCACAAGGGGGGGCTGGTCCAGGTGGCCTGGAGCCCGGACGGCCAGCTCCTCGCCACCGCGGGCAAGGGCGGCTTCGCCAACCTATGGGACTGGCGCGGCCAGAGCCTGCGCCAGACCCTCGCCGGCCACGCCTCCGCGCTGACCGGCGTCTCCTGGGACAAGGCCGGCGGCCGTCTGCTCACGGCGAGCCTCGACGGCACGGCACGGGTCTGGAACGTCGCGACCGGTAACTCTCTCGCCGTCATGGCGGGGCACTCGGGCGCGGTGACGCGCGCGGCCTGGGACCCGGCCTCCGGGCGCGTGGCGACCGCAGGCCAGGACGGCACCGCACGCGTGTGGGACGTCGACCTCGGCCCGGAGGTGGCGGTCCTCCGCGGACCCGCGGCCGGCATTTCCAGAGTCTCCTGGGATCCGGCCGGCCGGCGGATCGCCGCCGCCAGCTTCGACGGCACCGCCCGCGTCTGGGACGCCGAGACCGGCCGGGAGCTGGCCCGCCTGTCCGGCAGCCGCCTGGGCACTCTCGACGCGGCCTGGGACCCGGCCGGCCGGCGGATCGTCACCGCCGACCGCGACGGTACCGCTCGTCTCTGGAGGACGGACGGCCGCCTGCTGGCCGTGCTGCGGGGCCACCACTCGGGCGTCCTCCGGGCCGTCTGGTCCGGCGACGGCCGCCGGATCGCCACCGCCAGCCTGGACCGCACGGCGCGCGTCTGGGATGCGGCTTCCGGGCGCATGCTGCGCGTCTTTGCCGGGCACGGCGATTGGGTGCGGGATCTGGCCTGGAGCCCCGACGGCCGCCGGATCGCCACCGCCAGCTTCGACCAGACGGTGCGCCTCTGGGATGTCGACCGCGGCGGGCCGCCCGTCGTCCTCTCCGGCCATATCTCGCCCGCCCTGCTGGTCGCGTGGAGCCCTGACGGCGAGCGCGTGCTCACCGGCAGCGCAGACCGCACCGCGCGCATCTGGGATGCCGCGACGGGCGTCCAGACGGTCCTGCTGGTCGGGCACGAGGGCTGGGTGACCCAAGCCGCCTGGAGCCCCGACGGCCGACAGGTCGCCACTGCCGGAGCCGACCGCACGGCGCGGATCTGGGACGCCGCGAGCGGGACGCAGGAACACCTCCTCGCCGGACATTCCGGCCGTTTGCGGCACGTCAGCTGGAGCCCGGACGGGGAACGCCTCGCGACCACCTCAGACACCGGCGAGGTGCTCCTGTGGGACGCCGCGAGCGGCGAGCTCCGCGCGGCGCTGCAGGGACACGCCGGACGCGTCGAGCAGGCCGCCTGGCGGCCCGACGGCCAGCGCATCGCCACCGGCGGCTACGACGGCACGGTCCGCGTCTTCTTCCGCGGTGTGGACGACCTGGCGAGGATCGCCTGCCAACGTGCCGTGCGAGATCTCTCCACCGAGGAATGGAAGCGGTTTCTGACCGGATCCTATCGTGCCACCTGTGGCAGCCGAGGTGCACCGTGAGCGAGGGAACGCTGCCCGCGCCGGAGACGAGGCAGCGGCGCCGCGCGGCGGCGCTGGCCATCGCGGCGGCGCTGCTGATCTCGGGCGGATGCGGCCCCGCCCGCCCCCCGGCCGCGGAGCGGCCTCTCACCATCGGCGGGATCATCTACGGCGATCAAAACTGGTCCCAGGGCATACGGGCCGCGATGCGGAAGACGGCCGCGGCCCAGGGTGTCAGATTGCTGCTGCGCAAGCACTCTTTCGACGTGGCCGAGGAGGCCCGGCTGCTGCGCGAGCTCACGCGGCTCCGGGTGGACGCCATGGTGATCAGCGTCCAGCATCCCGACGCCTCGGTCCCCGCGGTGCGCGCCGTCCGCAAGGCCGGGATCCCTGTCGTCTGCGTCGGCTCGTGCCTCAACGAACAGGACGCCGCCGACTCCATCGGCGCCTTCGACGAGAGCGATCCCACGCTGATGGGCTACCGTACCGGCACCTACCTCGCGCAGTGGGCCGCCGAGCACCTCGCAGGACCGGTCCGCATCGGCATCCTCAACTGCGACCGCTTCCCCGCCGGCCGGGCACGCAGCGAGGGCTTCCATGCCGCTCTCGCCGATGCCGGCCTGCGCTGGGAGGCGGTCGCCAACCGCGAGGGCTACATCGCCGGGCCCGCCGTGCCGGTAGCCCGGGGGATCATGACGGAATACCCCGGCGTCCAGATCCTGTGGGCGGCCAACGAGGGAGGGACGGTGGCCGCGGTGACCGCCGTCCGCGCGATGGGCCGCCAGGGGCGCGTCTTCGTCTTCGGCAGCGATTACGGGCCCACCCTGGCGGCGATGCTCGCCGACCCGGACGGCGTCCTCCAGGCCGTCACCGCCCAGACGCCGGACCAGCTCGGCGAGAAATCCCTGCTGGATGCGCTCAAGCTGGCTCGCGGCGAGACACTCAGCATCCGCCACTCCGTGTTCGGAACCCCCTTCTACTGGCGGCAGACCCGCGCGCTATCCTCGCCGGGCTTGGAGGCGAAACGGTGAGCTTCGACAGCGACATTTTCATCAGCTACGCCCACATCGACAACCAGCCCCTCACGTCCGGGGACGAAGGGTGGATCACGGGCCTCCATCACGCGCTGGAGATCCGCCTGGCGCAGCTCCTCGGCGAGCAGCCGAAGATCTGGCGGGACCCGAAGATCCAGGGCAACGACTACTTCGACACGGCGATCGTCTCGCAGCTCCCCAGGACGGCGCTGCTGATCCCCGTCATCACCCCCCGGTACCTCAAGTCGGAATGGTGCCGCAAGGAGCTGGAGGAGTTCAGCCAACTGAGCGAGCGCCATGGCCCGATCGCGGGAAAGAAATCGCGGATCTTCAAGGTCGTGAAAACGCCCGTGCCGATCGCGCAGACCCCCGAGCTGCTGCAGCGGATGCTGGGCTACGAGTTCTTCCAGCTCGACCCGGAGACGAGCCGGCCGATCGAGTTCCGGCCCTACCCGGACACCGGCGAGACCCGCAAGTACTGGGCCAAGATGGACGATCTGGCCTATGACGTCTACCAGCTCCTGGAGAGCCTGAAGGCGCCCGCGGGCGGCGCGGCGGCGGCGCCGGCCGCCGCCGGCCCCGTGGTCTTCCTCGCCGAGACGACCTTCGACCTCGCGGCCGAGCGCGACGCCCTGCGCCGCGAGCTGCTGGAGCGGGGGTATCGCGTGCTTCCCGAGAGCCCGCTGCCGCTCGCCGCTGAGGAGCTGGAGGAGGCCCTGCAGAAAGACCTCGAGCCGTGCGTCCTGTCCGTCCACCTGATGGGCGAACGCTACGGCGTCGTCCCCGACGGCGCCGAGGTCTCCATGGTCGACCTGCAGAACCAGCAGGCGGCGCGGCAGAGCCGGGAGAGAGGCCTGCGCCGCATCGTCTGGCTGTCGCGGGAGAACCAGCCGCGCGACGCGCGGCAGGCGGCATTCCTCGACAAGCTGCTCCAGGATCCCGCGGCGCTCGCGGGAGCCGAGCTCCTGCAGACGACGCTCGAGGACCTCAAGGCGTTGATCGAGACGCGGCTGCGCGCGCCGGAGGAGGAAGAAGCCCAGGAAGAGGCCGGAGCGGGCGAGGTCGCGCGCATCTACCTGATCTGCGACCGCGACGACCAGGAGGACGCCCGCGCCCTGGACGACTACCTCTTCTCCCAGAGGTACGAGGTGATCCCATCGCTCTTCGAGGGCGACGAGGCCACGGTGCGCCAGGACCACCAGGAGAACCTGTCCCTCTGCGACGCCGCCATCATCTATTACGGCAAAGCCACCGAGGTGTGGCTGCGCGCCAAGCTGCGCGACTTCCTCAAGGTCGCCGGCTATGGACGCAAGAAGCCGCTGGCGGCGCGCGCCGTCTACATCGGAGAGCCGGCGCGGCCCGACAAGGAGCGGTTCCGCACCCACGAAGCCATGGTGATCCGCGGCTCCGCGACGGTCTCCGGAGACGACCTCCGTCCCTTCTTCGCGGAGCTCGAGGCCTACAGGAAAGGGGAGAAATGACGTGAGCCAGGACTCGCCGCTGCGCTACGACCTCGGCGGCTACAAGCCGATCGCCAACGGACGGATCACGGTGAACCTCGCGGGCGAGAGCGACATCCGCCAGGACATCCGCGAGCTGGACGCCTTCATCCCCGAGGACGGCGTCGTCGACGAGTTCTACCTCTGCCACACCCTCGAGCACATCCCCGTGGTGGATTACGGCAAGTTCCTGCGCGACCTGCACCGCAAGCTGCGCGCCGGCGGCAAGGTCGTCGTCATCCAGACCGACGCGGGAGAGGTGCTGCGCGCCTGGTTCGCCGGCCGGCTTTCGTTCCGCGCCATGCGCACCACCCTGTTCACGCCGCCGGACCCCCTGCGGGCGAACGCCTTCAACATGCACCACAACATGTGGACGGCGGAGGATCTGGCCGACGATTTCCGCGCCGTCGGGTTCGCCGCCGAGACGTTCGACGCCGGCTCCTGGCCCTACGACCAGCTCGACGAGCTCCTGCCCGAGGAGACCCGGCGCTACTGGGGCGTGCCGATCCGCAACCTCGGCGTGATCGCGACCAAGGGGGAGCGGGAGACCGGGCGCTGATCCCCAACGTGATCCATTTCTGTTTCGGCCTGTCGCCGGACTACGGCGGCAAGCCCTTCTCCCTCGTCCACTATCTGGCCGTCCGCTCGGCGGTGGAGACCAACCGGCCCGAGTCCGCGCGCCTCTACTATTGCTACGAGCCCGGCGGCGAGTGGTGGGAGCGCGCCCGGCCGTACCTCGAGCTCGTCCGCGTCGAGCCGCCGGCGGAGCTCTACGGCGCGCCGGTCCGCCATCACGCGCACCGGACCGACTATCTCCGCCTCGCCGTGCTGCGCGAGCACGGCGGCATCTATCTCGATATGGACGTGCTCTGCCTGCGCTCCTTCGCGCCGCTGCGCCGCCACGAATTCGTGCTGGGCGAGGAGGGGGAGAACGGAGCGCACGGGCTCTGCAACGCGGTGATCCTCTCGGCGCGCGGCTCCTGGTTCGCGGGCAAGTGGCTGGAGGGGTTCGATCCCGCCACCTCGCTCTGGCAGGGGTTCCGCTCGTCCGGGCGCGACGCCTACTGGAACGAATTCGCCGTCAAATACCCCGCCCACCTGGCGGGCCTCTACCCCGACCGCATCCACGTCGCCGGCCACCGCACCTTCTTCTGGCCCACCTGGGTCGACGACGACCTCCACCTCCTCTACCGGGGAACCGGCGCGAGCTTCGCGGAGGCCTACTGCGTGCACCTCTGGGAGGAGGTCGCCTGGGAGCGCTACCTCAAGGACCTGGACGTCGACTTCATCCGTTCGGTGGACACCAACTTCAACCGGCTTGCCCGCCGTTTCCTGGATCCCTGACCCCGAGCTGGCCGCCGCGCGCGTAGCGGGCCAGGGCGCGGCCGATGCGGGCGAACGCTTCCGCATCGGCGGCGACCCGCTGCGGCCAGGCCCAGCCCGGCGGCAGGCGGGGTGCTGCGAAGTCCTGCCGCGTCGCCGCGCCATGGATCACCGCGTCCCGCCGGTCGAGCGCCTGCGGATCGTCAGGATGGTGGAAGCCGCCGCCCAGCCCCGAGTTCCAGACCAGCGACCGCGCGGGGTAGAGCCCCAGGCCGCCGTGCCGGAACAGCGTGAAGTACCACTGCGTGTCCCAGGAGTCGAACCCGCCGTCCATCGTCCGCTCGAGCGTCTCGGCATAGGCGAAGGAGCCGCCGGCGTCGAACCGCCGGCGCGCCTTCGCCTCGGCTAGGACCGCCCGCCAGTCGCGCGGGTGGTACTCGTAGAGGTCCCACGCTCGCTTCCAGGTCGCCCATCCCCAGGCGAGCGCGATGGGCGCGAAGAACAGCGCCGGCTCCGGCGGATGCTCCGCCGCGTACATGTAGCCGCCCACCATGAAGACCCGCGGATCTTCGGCATAGCGGTCGAGGGCGGCGTCGACGTAGGCCAGGAAGTCCGGCGAGACCACCACGTCGTCTTCCACCACCACGACGCGCCCGCGGTCGGCGCAGAGCTCGCCGATGGCCTCGGTGAGGTTGCGGAAGCGGTAGTTTCGCGGGCGCTCCACCAGGCGGCCGCCGCGCCGCCCCACCCATCGCCGGGCGACCTCGCGCGCGGCCGCGCAGCCGGGGACGTCCTCCTCGCGGGCGGCGGCGTCGCAGAAGACGTGCAGCCGGTCCGGGTCGAATCCGGGGCAGCGCGCGAGCGCGGAGAGGGCGATCTCGAGATGGGCCGGGCGGTCGTAGGCGAAGACGGCGATGGGGGCGCTCCGGTGCATGCTTTTTCCGGCGCTCATCTCTCAGATAGAATAGCCTCTCCACGAACTTGCAATCCCTAAACGGAACCGCTGAGGAGGTCCTGCATGGCTGATCCTCGAAGCTGCCGCCGGCCGCTGACAGCCGCAATCTCCATCCTCCTGGCCGTGCTCGCGGTCCGGCCCCTCTTCAGCCACCACGGCTCGTCGGCGTCTTCGGGAAGGGCGGGCTATCATGACACGGCTCCTTACGAGGACATCGATGTCGTGCACGTCGTCTTCGCCAGCCATCTCGACGTCGGCTGGGCCATGCCTGGGGATACAGCCGGCACTACGGTCTCCAAGTATGCGATCCAGATCATCAATCAGTACTTCCAGGTCTTCTTTCCGCAGGCGATCGCGACGGCCGCGGACCTCAAGAAGCGGGGGTACGAGTATTCCTTCACCAGTTATCCATGGCTCCTCTCGCTGTACCTGGACTGCCCGGCGAACATCACCTGCCCTTCTACCACCACCTGTCCCGTGGGGAACTGCACCCTGGCATGCCCCACGGCCGCCGAGCGGGAGCAGCTCGAGAAGGCTCTGACCGAAGGGGCCATCACCTGGCAGGGGCATCCGTTCGAGATCCTCCCCGAGCTGATGGACCCCTCTCTGTACGAGTATGGGCTCAGCCTGTCGCAGGGCCTCGCGAAGTACCACGGCGGAACCGCGACGCTCACCGCCAGCAACCGGGACGTGCCCGGCATGACCCAGGGAGTCATTCCGCTGCTGCGCCAGGCCGGGATCCAGGCCCTCTCGATCGGATCCAACGGCGAGGTTGTGGCGCCCGCCACCCCCCCGGTGTTCTGGTGGAAGATCCCGAACAGCACGGAAAAGCTGCTGGTGTTCTGGCATCCCGGCGGCTACGGCGGAATCCGGCAGGGGGACGCGGTGGTGATCCCGGGATTCCGGCAGGCGCTCATCACCTTTTTCAGTGGCGACAACGCCGGCAACATCACGGCTCAATACGTGCTCGAGATTCTGTCCATCCTGCGCGCGGGGTTTCCCAACGCCAAGGAGATCAAGCCTTCCACGTTCGATGCGTTCACCGCCGAGCTGCTGAAGGACGAGAAGGCTCTGGCGGCCCTGCCGGTCATCGAGCAGGAGATCGGGGACACCTGGATCTACGGCGCGGCCGCCGATCCCTGGAGGCTCGCCGTGTACCGGGAGATGACGCGCGCGCGCGCCGACTACCTCGCCCGGGGCGGGAAGGAAGACGAGGCGGTGAAACGGTTCAGCCGCTTTCTCGTCAAGATCCCGGAGCACACCGCCGGCGTCAATTTCACCAACTACCCCGTCCCCCAGCCCTCCTGGTCGAATCAGGATTTCCAGGCCAACGCCAGCAACTGCCAGTTCCAGTGGGTTCAGTATTCCTGGGACGAGCAGCGCCTGTTCCTGCAGTGGGCGCTGGACCTGCTCGGCAAGGACCACCCCCTGGCGATCGACATCCGCGACCGCGTCAAGGCGATGCAGCCGCGCCAGCCTACGCCTTCGAACACGGCCGAGGTGCCGGCCGCGCAATGGAATCAGCCTCTCGAGTGCGGCCAGTGGTCGCTGCGCTTCGACGGACGCGGAGCCATCGTATCGCTGATCGATCAGCCATCGGGCCGCGAATGGGCGTCGCCCGATCACCCCCTCGCCCTTCTCCGTTACGAGACTTTCGCTCCCGACTCTTTCAATTTTTTCGCCAACCGCTATTCCTACGAGTGGCCGCCGGACACAACTGCGTTCAGCGGCGCCTGGGGCAAGCCGGGCCTCCCCGCTCCCCCGGCGGCCCGCGGGAGCTGGACGCCGGTGCTCAACGGGCTGTGGAAGATCGACGACGAGGCGTCCTGCCGGTTCCTGCTGCAGACGAGCCTCGATCCGACCACCTATACCGATTTCGGCGCTCCCCGGGTCCTGTGGACCGAGCTGGAGGTGCCCAGGTCAGGCTCGACCCTGAGGCTCGACCTGCAGTGGTTCAACAAGACCACGACGCGGCTCCCTGAGACGATCTGGCTCCAGTTCCAGCCCAAGCCGGCGCAGCGCGAGGGCTGGCGCCTCTGCAAACTGGGACAGGCGATCGACCCGCTTAAAGTCGTGATCAACGGCAACCGCCATCTGCACGGAGTCTGGGAGGGGGTCTCCTACTGCGGCCAGGAGGACGGCGCCTCTTTTTTCCTGGAGACTCTCGACGCCGCGCTGGTGTCGCCGGGCGAGCACGAGATCCTCGACTTCGACAACAACTCCGCGCAACCCGAGCAGGGGATCCATGTCAATCTGTTCAACAACTTGTGGGGCAACAACTTCGCGCAGTGGTACCCCTGGACCGATACCCCGCAGCCGACGAACGCGTCGCCGTATCCGATCGTCCCCTTCGGCGGTCCCTCCGACGCCCGGTTCCGGTTCGCGCTCCGCTTCGGGGACGCGTGCCAGCAGCCGGCGTCGTGCTCGCCGCCCGTCACGAAGTAGGGAGAGCTTCTCCGCGTGGCCCGACTGAGCTACCTCAACGCCGTGGTCAAGGCCCGCTCGCGCCTACGCCGGATCGACTGCGCTCCCATCGCCGGCACGCGCGACGAGATCCGGATGTTCCTCATCGTCCGCAACGAGGCGCTGCGGCTGCCGTTCATCCTCGACTACTACCGCCGCCGGGGAGTGGACCGGATCTTCG
Organism: Thermoanaerobaculia bacterium; assembly: GCA_044868005.1. GTDB lineage: Bacteria > Acidobacteriota > Thermoanaerobaculia > Multivoradales > UBA5704 > DATARR01. The sequence goes on from JBIOVX010000024.1 coordinate 16,293, forward strand.
CGATCGAGAACAACTCGACCGACGACACCCTCTCGCTCCTGCTCGCCCGGGAGCGGACGCACGTGTTCCAGACGTCCGACGACTACTCCGGCCACTGGCGCTGGATGGAGTACCTGCTGGAGGTCCACGGACGCGGCCACTGGTGCCTGGTCGTCGACGCCGACGAGCTGCTGATCTACCCCTACTGGGAGGAGCTGTCGATCCGCGACCTTTGCCGGTTCCTCGACCGGCAGGGAGCCACGGCGCTGGGCGGCCTGCTACTCGACCTCTATGCCGCCGAGCCTTTCGATCAGCTCCGCTATCGTCCCGGTGACGACCCGCTGGAGATGCGCTGGTTCTACGACCCGGATTCGCACCGCAAAGTCGAGTTCCGCGTGCCCAATCCGAAGACGGGGGAGGAGTTCCGCTGCGAGGCCTACCTCGGCGGCGTGCGCTATCGCGTGTTCGGGTCCTCCCCCGCGCTGACCAAGATCCCGCTCGTGCGCTGGGACCGCGACACGTACCTGATCCAGGGCATGCACGCGGCGGACAACGTCGTCTTCTCGCCGGTCGAAGGCGCGGTCCTGCACTTCAAGTACCTTCAGGATTTCGTCGGCCGGGTCCTCTACGAGGCCGACCGGGGCCAGCACTGGAACGACGCCCACGAATACCGGATCATGGCGCGCGGCCTGGCCGGCGGCGAGGTGAGATCCTTCCACTCTCCGCTTTCGCAGCCCTTTACCGGGCCCGAGCAGCTCATCGGCGCGGGAATCATGCGCGACACCCCTGCCCTGCGCGACTACGCCCGCCGCCTGCGCGAAGCGCGCGGCCGGGGGTCAGCCGACCGTGGCCCCGGCGCACTTGTCGCACAGCGGGAGAGCGCTGAAGTCGCCGGCGGCTGAATCGCGGAGCTGGCGGCGCCGGCGCTCGCCGTTCCACAGCTCCAGGATGCTGCTCTCCCGGATGTTGCCGACGGACTGCTCGCCGTCCACGTCGTAGCAGCAGGTGACGCACTCGCCGTTGGCCAGGATGCCCAGGAAGTGGTGGAGCTTGGGGCAGTTCTGCTTCGGCAGCCGCGGCAGCTCGCGCAGCGTGAAGTCCTCGCCGCCCGCGAACTGCTCGGTGATCTTGGTGAAGTAGGTCACGTGGGGATGCCGGCCGAAGACCGCCTCGAAATCGGCCTGCGTCTCGTCGGGATTGAGCCTCGTCTGCAGGTACTGGATGGTGATCCGCAGCCCCGTGCCCGCCGCCTGGTCGATCAGCAGCTTCACCTTGTCGCAGAGCTCGTGGAACCGGTTGTTGGCACGCAGCACGCGGTAGACGTCTTCGCGCACGCTGTCGACGGCGACCAGGGCTTCCGTGCAGTAGTTCCTCAGGACGTGAATGCGGTGCCGGTTGAGGATCAGGCCGTTGGTGGAGATTCCGCCCAGGCCCAGGCCATGCTCCCGGAAATAGGCCATGAGCTCTTCGATCCTGGGGTGCAGGAGCGGCTCTCCATAGATATGGAACCAGTCCACCTCGATGCCGAACCGCCGCGACTGATCGACGACCTCGCGAAACAGGGCGGGCTCGATGAAGCCGGCCGGGCGCTCCATGGTGCCCAGCGTGCACATCGGGCAACGCAGGTTGCAGTGGTTGGTGAGCTCGAGGCAGAACACATCTCGATCCTTTCCCGCCTGATTGGACCAGCTTTCAAGCGACGATAGAAGGTGGGCGCCTCTCGGGTCAAGGCCGGCCGCGATGGTACTCTCCACCAAGGAATGCGGAGGAACGCAATGCGAGCGTCGCGGATGATCTTCGCCGCCGGCTGGACTGCCCTCTCCCTGTTGATATTTCCGGCCTCCCCGGCGCCCGCAGCCGCAGAGCGCGTCGTGGTCCTGCGGCCGGAGGCGATCCTCGACGTCGAGGCCGGCCAGCGGCAGCCGGGCAAGCGGGTCGTCGTGCGCGGCGACCGAATCGAGGCGATCCTCGACCCGGCGAATCCCCTTCCCGAAGGCGCGGAGGTGATCGAGCTGCCAGGGCTGACCGTGCTGCCAGGGATGGTCGACGCCCACGTCCACCTCGCCTGGGCCGGAACCGCGGCCGGGACGCTCGCCGGCAAAGAGGAGGCGCGGGCCACCCTGGAGGCCGGCTTTACCACGGTGCGCAACCTGGGCTCGACCGGCTGGGCCGACCTCGCCCTCCGCGACGCCATCGAGCGCGGCCAGGTCCCCGGACCTCGCATGCTGATCGCCGGCCCGGCCCTGGGGCTGAAGGGAGGCGTTTGCGACGCGGTATTCCAGGGAGAGGGGGCGGTCACCTCCGCGGAGCAGGCGGTCGCCAAGGTCGGGGAGCTGATCGGCCGCGGCGTCGACGTGATCAAGCTCTGCGCCGGCGGGGGCGTGATCCCCTCGGCCGCGGACGCCGAGGCGGTCGAATTCACCGAGGAGCAGATGCGGGCCGTGGTCGCGGAAGCCCACCGGCGGGGACGCAAGGTGGCGGCCCACGCGCAGGGGCCGCGGGCCGTCGCCAACGCCGTCCGCGCCGGAGTGGACTCGATCGAGCATGGCTCGCTCGTCGACGAGGCGACAGCGCGGCTGATGAAGGAACGCGGCGTTTTCCTGGTGCCGACCCTCTACCGGCTGGACTACGTCTACGAGCAGGCGCGCGCCGCCGGCGCCCCACCCGAGCAGCTCAAGCGGAGAGCCGAGGGACGGGAGACCGTCCAACAGCGCCTGCGGTCGGCGGTGGCGCTGGGCGTCCCCATCGCGTTCGGCACCGATGCCACCGTCATCCCGCACGGCACGAACGCCAAGGAATTCGAGGCTCTGAAGACGATCGGCCTGTCACCGGCCGAAGCGATTCGCAGCGCCACCGTCAACGCGGCGAAGCTCCTGGGCCGGGACGACCGGATCGGCGCCGTCCGACCCGGTCTCCTCGCCGACCTCATCGCCGTGGACGGCGATCCTCTCGAGGACCTGACCGCCTTACAACGGGTTCGCTTCGTGATGAAGGGCGGCGTCGTCTACCGGCGCGACGTCAAACCAGCAGATCCAGCGCCGTCGCCGCGAACAGCCACACCGACAGCGCCCCATTCGCCGTGAAAAACGCTGCATTCAGGCGCGAGAGGTCCCCCGGCCGTATCACCCAGTGCTGGTAGGCGATGAGGAGGAGGCAGCCGGCCCAGCCCACCCAATAACCAGGGCCGAGACCGGGCGGATAGATCCGGGGCAGCAGGGCGAGCAGCAACAGCGTCCCGGTGTGCAGCGCGGCGGAGATCCACAGCGACCCGATGACGCCGAAGCGGGCGGGGATGGAGAACAGACCCGTCCGGCGGTCAAAGTCGAGGTCCTGGAGCGCGTAGAGCACATCGAATCCTGCCACCCAGCAGAGCACCGCGCCGGCCAGGACGAGCGGCGTCGGCTGCACGTCACCCCGCACGGCGATCCAGGCCCCCAGCGGCGCTCCGGCGAGCGAGAGCCCGAGGATGAGGTGCGAGCCCCAGGTGAAGCGCTTGGTGTAGGAGTAGAGGAACAGGATGGCGAGCGCCAGGGGCGAGAGAGCCAGGGCCAGCGGGTTGAGCCGCCAGGCGGCGAGGACGAGCAAGGCAGCGCTCGCGGCGACGAACAGGGTTACGGCCGCCGGCGTGACGAGCCCCGCCGGCAGAGCGCGGCCCGCCGTGCGCGGATTGGCGGCGTCGATCTTGCGGTCCACCAGGCGATTGAACCCCATGGCGGCGCTCCGCGCACCCAACATGGCCACCACGATCCAGCCGACAGTCCCCCAGGAAGGCCATCCCTCGGCGGCGAGCAGCATGCCCAGGAACGCGAAGGGCAGGGCGAACAGCGTGTGCTCGATCTTGATCATCTCGAGCACGGTCGAGAGGGTACGGAGGGGGCGCATGGAGGTCATATTGTATAGCCCTGCCTGCGGCCGGCGCTTCCGCACCGGTCTATCGAAACGTCACCCCAAAGGGCGAAGGGCGGGGACAACGTCTTCATTTCAAGCCAAGCGCGCACCATAGATATGGAGATATGGAGGCTGTGATATCGCAGAACGACATGTCTTTTCGTTATACACTCCTCAATATGAAGTCGTCCCGGCGCAGGCTCCTCGCCATCGACGGCAGGGTGGCCGCGAGGTGAGTCTTTCCGGGGCTTCGACGCCCTCCTACGGGACCCCGACGAGAGGCATCGATCACGAGCTCGTGATCCTCGCGCACCTGGTGCAGATGGTGAAAGCCGTCCGCAGCATCGCGGACGAGGACGTGGCGCGGACGTTGGGGGTGACCCCCGCCGCGGCCGCACAGATGTTCTCCGAGAGTGCCAATTTGACGCTCGACGAGCTCCGCCGGCTCTTCCTGGCGGTCGGCATGACCACCGACGGAGTCTTCGAGATGTCACCGGGGGAGCCCGAGAAGACGGCGCTCTCGCCCATGGGCTTCGGCAACGCCATCGAGCAGGGTCTCGAGATCCTCAACGAGGAGTCTCCGGAAGAACAGGCGGCGGCGGGCACATAGGGCGGCGGATCCAAGAAACGGCCATAAGGCAAGATTCGTAGGGGCGGGGCTTGTCCCCGCCCAGGTGGAGGCTCGGCCGGATCGCGAAAAGGGCGGGGACAAG
>JBIOVX010000025.1:0-2961 GCA_044868005.1 Thermoanaerobaculia bacterium
TTCCCCTCTCTCCCCTCGGGAGAGAGGGGTTAGGGGAGTGAGGGCTTCGGAGGGCAGACCGCCGAAAAATTCACAGACTCACCGGGAGAGGGGAAACAGAAAAGTCAGTTCGGACCGCTCACCTCCAGGGCTCCGACCAGCTCGCCGGTGCCGACCAGCGGCTCCGCCGCCGCCAGGTCGGGCTTGAAGCCGACGATCTGGTCCCAGGCGCGGGAGAGCTTGTCGGCGAAGATCACCACGAGGTCGCCGGGGCGCGCCATCTCCAGGGCGCGCGTCACGGACTCCTCCTCGCCGAACCAGCCGGGGACGATGCGCTCGTCCGGGAAGCCGGCGGCGAGCAGGCCGTCGCGCAGCAGGCCGGCCACTTCGCCGGACGGGCGGCCGCGCAGGTTGTCGTCCTCGCGCAGCAGAATGAGGTCGAAAGCGGGAACCGCCGCCGCGGCCAGGGCGAGGATGTCCTCGTCGCGGCGGTCGCCGGGCGAGGCGAGGACGCCGAGGCGCCGGCCGTGGACGGCCAGCTCGAGCACCGTGCGCGCCACCGCCTCCATGCCGTGGGCGTTGTGCGCGTAATCGAGGAGCACGCGGAAGGGATGCTCGTTATAAAAGTTGAGGCGGCCCGGGGCCTGGAAGAAATCGTTGCTGAAGGTGCGCAGCCCCTGGCGGATGTTCTCCACTTCGACGCCCATGCCGTGGGCGATGGCGGCGGCGAACATGGCGTTCTGGATGTTGTGGCCGGCGCGGCCTTCGATGGTCGCCGGGATCTGCCGCGCCCAGACAAGAGGCAACTGCCGCTCGCCCTGGTAGAGGACGAGCATGCGGCCGTTGAGGCCCGGCTCGAGCGCCACGGCCCGGCCGCCGGCGCGCACGTGGTCCCTCACCCGCTCGTTCTTCGGATCCATGGTGACGTAGATGGGTTTGCCCGGGCTCGCCTCCGCCATGCGCGCCACCCGCTCGTCGTCGGCGTTGAGCACGCAGAAGTCCTGCGCCACCTCGACGACGATCTGCTTCACCCGCGCGAGGTCATCGAGGTTCTCGACGCCGCCGAGACCGAGGTGGTCGGAAGCGACGTTGAGCACGGCGCCGACGTTGCACTTCCGCCACCCGAGGCCGCAGCGCACGATACCGCCGCGGGCGGTCTCGAGCACCGCCGCGTCGATCGTGGGATCGCGCAGCACGATCTGGCTCGACCAGGGACCGGTCATGTCCCCGCGCACGGTGAGCACGCCGTCGATGTAGACCCCGTCCGTGGTCGCGAGACCCACCTTGTGGCCGGAGAGCTTGAGGATATGCCCCACCATGCGGGTGGTGGTGGTCTTGCCGTTGGTGCCGGTGACGGCGGCGAGGGGAATGCGGCAGGGCGTGCCGCGCGGAAAGAGCATGTCGATGACGGGGCCGGCCACGTCGCGCACCTTGCCTTCGGTGGGCGCCAGGTGCATGCGGAAGCCCGGCGCCGCGTTGACCTCGACGATGACGCCGCCGACCTCCTTGTAGCTGCGGGAAATATCGGGCGAGATGAAATCCACGCCGCCGACGTCGAGGCCGACCGCCTGCACGGCGCGCTCGGCCATCAGCCGGTTGTCCTCGTGGACCGTGTCCGTCACGTCCACGGCGGTGCCTCCCGTCGAGAGGTTGGCCGTCGAGCGGAGGTGGCAGACCTGCCCCTCCGGCAGGATCGAGCCGGGCGTCAGGCCGGCCTGGTCGAGAAGCCGCCGCGCCTGCTCGTCCGCCACCAGACGGGTGAGGACCTTCTCATGACCGATGCCGCGCCGGGGATCGCGGTTGACGATCTCGATCAGCTCGGCCACGGTGTGCTGGCCGTCCCCCACGACGTGACCGGGGACGCGCCGGGCGGCGGCGATCACGCCGCCGCCGATCACCAGCAGGCGGTAGTCGTTGCCTCTCTGATAGGACTCGACGATCACCCGCCGGGAGATCTCGCGGGCCTTCTCGTAAGCGGCCCGGACCTCTGCGGCGGTCTTGAGCTCGATCGCCACCGCGTTGCCGTGATTGCCGTCCAGAGGCTTGATGACGACGGGAAATCCCAGCCGCTCCGCCTCCTCCACCGCCTCCTCCGCGTCGTAGACGATCGCCTGGCGGGGAACGGGCAGGCCGAGCTGCTCGAGGATGCCGTGGGTCAGCCGCTTGTCGGAGGCGATCTCGGTGGCGATGTGGCGGGTCTCGCTGGTGAGGGTCGCCTGGATCCGCTTCTGGTATCTGCCATAGCCGAGCTGGATGAGGGACCGGTCGTTCAGACGGATCCAGGGGATGTCCCGCTGCTCGGCGGCGCGCACCAGGGCGGCCGTCGAGGGCCCCAGGGCATGGCGCTGGGCCGTGCGCACGAGCTTCTCGAGCTCCGCCGGGAAGTCGAAGGGCGACGGATCATGCGCCTGGCGCTCGGCGGGCAGCAGGTGGCGGATGATGCGCAGCGCGAGATCGCCCGCGGCGAGCCCCACCGCCTCCTCGACGTAGCTGTAGACGACGTGATATTGCCCCTCGGGCAGGCCGTGGCTGCGCGTCTTGCCGAAGGTGACAGGGGTCCCCGCCAGGACCTGCAGCGCGATGGCGACGTGCTCCAGCACGTGGCCGAGCCAGGTGCCCTCGTCCTCCGTCATGCGCCGCTGGAATCCGCCCTCCTCGCCATAGCAGCAGCCGTGCTGGCGTAACTGGGGGACGAGATCCAGCAGGCGGCCGGCGAATCCCGGCAGCTTCGCCGTCGGAAAGTGTTCCAATTCTCCCAGATCGATCCGCAGCCGGATGACCGGCCAGAGCGCGTACAGGTTCGGACCGCGGTAGACCCTGGTCTCCAGGATTTTCATGGTGGTTACTTCTCCAAGGTGCGGTTTCCTGGGTTTGAGATCTGGAGGAATTTGGAGCAAGGCGTATGCCATCGGAGGCTCTTCTCGCGCAATGTTTTTCGTAGGGGCGGGGCTTGTCCCCGCCCTGAAACGTTGCGGGCGGGGA
>JBIOVX010000026.1:0-10805 GCA_044868005.1 Thermoanaerobaculia bacterium
CCATAACAAGGTCTCCTTTCGGGAAGTTCGCCGAAAGGCTACGCCAACCTGGAACTGAAGGCCGAAACGATCTACAATAGAAAGATTTTAGAAGAGAGCTACCGCGGAGCGGTTTTGTTCAACCTACCGATGAGCCCCTCTTATTGAACTTATCAACCACCCCGGCATTCCGAGGAGACCAATAGCCAACAGTCAATCTCTTTGGCGTGCAAGCACTTAGACGATGATAGGGCGTTCCAGAATCCGGGTCAACAGGGCGAAGGGTGCGGTAAGGCTGCGGACAGGAATGCTTCTTCGCCGAGTCCTGCGGTAAGGCTGCGGGGTCCCCGAGCTTCGACCGCCATCCAAGTTCCTCTGGCTCGGCGACTTGCCGTCCAGGCGGAAGAGAAGGCTAAACTACATAGGGTCTCGGCTCCCGCGGGGTAAGACGTCACCGAGCGGCCTGCGATCCCCTGCGCGGTTCAGGTGGGGGACGAGATCTGGAAGACGATCCGGACAGAATCTGAGACGGGCTCAGGCGCTCGGGGTTTGGGGTCTTGTCAGGCGAGCGGGACCTGTTGAGGGACTACCGCACAGCCCTGAGGCACCTGGAGGAGAAGAAAGCCGCGGTGAGGCCCTAGTCCAGACCCGGGAGCGGCGCTGGTCAGGCAGCGGGAGTAGAACGTAACGGGGATGTAATTTTTTCATCCGCCGGGCGGCGATCCGAGAGGCCCGCGACCTACACGCCAGCAAAATAAGGACTTACCCTTGCCGGGGGCAGCGCGGACCGGCTTATTTAAGCGCGCGACCGCGTCGTGGTCTACGTAGACCATGACGTGGTCTATATAAATCTCGACGCGGTCTATATAGACCACGACGAGATCAACGTGGACCACGACGCGGTTAACGTAGACCACGACGAGATCAACGTCGACCAAGGCGCGGTCAACGTGGACCACGACGAGATCAACGTAGACCATGACGTGGTTAACGTGGACCACGACGTGATTAACGTCGACCATGACGTGGTTAACGTAGACCACGACAAGATCAACGTCGACCAAGGCGTGATCAACGTAGACCACGACGAGATTAACGTCGACCAAGGCGTGGTCGCACGCTTAAATAAGCCGGTCTCCCTGCCTCCCGGTAAGATCTCGGAACCCCGAGTGTCGGAGCCGGCTGCTTCACCAAGACGCGATCAGCGTGGACCAAGGCGTGGTCAGGGTAGACCATGATGCGGTCTGCCGAGCTGGGATGACGGCTGCGGTCCCTCCTTTCCGCGAGCCATGGAAAGGAGGGACGATGGCTTTCCCTCCATCCCATGGAAGATTCCCTCCATCTCTTGTAGGATGCGAGGCCAAGGAGATTGCCGCAAACCCCGGGAACGTCTTTAACTGTCGGGCACAACGAAGCTTATGGCGCACATCGAACCCTGGCAACCGATCGCCGTCATCGTCCTCACGGTGGCCTTCCTCTGGTACCGGCGGAAGCAGAAGCAGAAAGCGGAGGCGGAGGTACAGGCGACCTTCGCGAGGCCGAATCGAGCGCGCACCGCCGAAGAGATCTACATGGACATGCGCCGCAAGGCGCTCGCGACGACGGCGCAGAACCTCGGCCGCGATCCGAAGAGCAGCGAGCCCTACGGTCTGCTGATGGAGATGGGCATCCAGATCTCCGTCGTGACGCTGGTCTGCTTCGCCGACGGCGACGCCAACGTCTACCACAAGACGGGCGGTGGCATGATCGGCGGAAGCTTCCACGAGAACGTCCGCAACGCCGCCAAGGCCTTCGTGGCGCTCGCCCCGAAGGCGATGCCGAAGATGGTGAAGACCACGGACTTCCCCCTCCCCGGACAAGACAAAGTCCGTTTCTACGCGCTGACCCCGCAAGGCGTCTTCACCACCGAGACGAGCCGCCAGACGCTGGCGAACCCCAAGAGCGAGCTCGGGGCCCTGTTCTACACCGGCCAGGAGGTCGTCACCCAGATGCGGCAGGTGCAGGATCAGAAGGAGGAAGAGAAGAAGCAGGATAAGAAGCCGGCGATGACGGTGCCGGGTTATGTGACCGAGGATTCCGAGTCGGCGTAGCCCAGCCGGTCCCTCCTCGGTGGCGCGTCAACGGCGAAGCAGCCAGATCAAGACGGCGAGGCCCGCGGCGTAAGGGAGCGCCGTGACGGCCAGCGATACGAGACCACAGAGAGCGAAGAGAAGGCCATCCGTGACGCCGGCCTTCGAGACCGGCCGCGCAAGGCCGAGGTCCGCGCGCACTTCGCCCAGCGGCAGGTCCGTCACGCCGGCGTCGTCGGTCAGATGGTAGAGGTTCCGGCTCCTGCGGCCACGCACGAACGCGCGCCAGAGCCGTCGCGGCGCGATGAACAGGCCGATGGCGAAGGCGCCGAAGTTGAGCAGCCAAGCCGCCCAATAACCCCGGCAGCCGCTCGCGAGCTCCCAGGCACCGATCTCCGTCTCGCCGGTCCATGAGGTGTCGTAGCCGGTCAGGACGTGATGCAGGTCGTGGAGGCGCACGGCTCGGACGCGCGCCGGCAGGTTGGGAAGCGGCACCTTTACGGGTCCGACGCCGAGCCAGAAGAAACGCGCCTGGTAGCCGCCGTCCGCGGGCAGACCATTGGCGACGAGAAACGCCGTCCTGGCCTCGTGCAGAGGCAGAGTCGCTTGCAGCTCCATGTTGGAGCTAGCATAGGCCGATGGCACCCAGAAAAACCAGGAGCGCAGCCGTCCGTCCCGGCGGCTCGACGGCCAACGCCATCGCGAAAATCTACGCCGTCATCCAGAGGATTCCTCCGGGCAAGGTCGCGACCTACGGTCAGGTGGCGGCGCTCGCCGGGCTGCCGCGACGTGCGCGGATGGTCGGCGCGGCGCTGCGGAACACGCCGGAAGACCTCTCGTTGCCGTGGCAGCGGGTGATCAACGCGCAGGGAACGGTCAGCCGCCGCTCGGGGCTCGGCGTCGAGGAAGGCTACCAGCGTCATTTGCTGGAAGAGGAAGGGATCGTCTTCAGCGACAGCGGACGGATCGATCTCGAGCGTTATAGGTGGGATCCGGACGCTAAGCCGCGGGCAAGGAAGCGCCGGTGAGGGTTCCTCGGACATTGGACGGGCCTGCCCTTCGAAACCTCACCCCCTGGCCCCCTCTCCATCGGAGATGGAGAGGGGGAAAAGGTCCTACCCCATCACCGCCACGACGCCGAAGAACGGCGCGGCGAGCCGCTCGTCGCCTTCGATCGCAGCGCGTTCGCGGGCGGCTTCTCCCGTCATCCCTTTGGTGAGGAGCAGCCAGGCCGGCTCTTCCGGCAGGACGATGCGCGACGCCGGAGCCACGGCCTCGCCGCCCAGCAGGACCCAGCCGGAAGCCTCGCGGCGCAGCGTGTAGGCGTACGGAATCCGGCCTTCGATCCGCACCACCAGGCTGGCGCCGGCGGCAGCCTCCACGTCGCGGTAGCGGTGCGGCAGGGCGCGCAGGAAAGTCTCCAGAACGGGACCGGAGAGGTACGGATCGTCGAGCGGCGGCGCGCCGACGGCGTGGCGGATCTGCTGCTGGTGATGCCAGCGCTCGGTCAGCTCGCGGGCGATGTCGAACCACATCGGCGACTCGGACTCCCCCGCCCACGCCACGGGAATGCCCGGCGACCAGGGATCGAGCGCCAGGAAGTGCTCCGCGAGCTGCGGCTCGACGACCTCCAGGAAGTCCGTCAGCAAGCGCGGACTGAGCCGCCGCGCCGCCGCCACCCATTGCGCGTTGAGCTCGTTGAGGAAGTCCACCAGATCCCGGTACTCATCGATAGCTCTGCCGGGCTGCGGCACCGGCAACCGGTCGCGCCCGAACGACAGACGCCGGCAGGCGGTGTCGAGCAAGTGCGCGGCGATGTCCTTCACCGACCACGCGGGGCAGACCGTCGGCAGGCTCCACTGCTCCTCGCGCAGCGAGCGCAGAAGCTCGACCAGCGCGGCGCCCAGGCCGGCGAAGCGGTCGGCGACGAGGAGGGGTGGGAGGGGGAGGGAATCGGTTGAGGGCATTCAGATCAGCATATCGTGGCGCCGGGAGGCCGATTCGGAGGTCTTCCTGGAATCGAACCGTGATCCGCGCCGCCGGGCCCCTCACCTCCCCAAACCCCTCCTCTCCCACCGCACTCCCGACCGCCGGGAGAGGAGGGGCTTTTAAAAACAAATCAAAACAGTCTCCCTCCTCTCCCCGGGCGGGTGGGCGTGAGGTGGGAGAGGAGGGCCGGGGTGGTGAGGGGCCCGCCGGCGCCGAAGACGATGCGATTCAGGGCATCGCGGGGATCGGCGCCTTTCCGGGGTCAGGGAAGTGGGGGCCGCCCCGCGATCTGGAACGGTCGCGTGGTCACCGTGCGGGGTGTGCCGTCGTTGCCGATGCGCAGCTCGAGCAGATATTTCCCCGGCGGCAGGGAGCCCGCGTTCAGGCGCGCCAGGACGAGATCGGGCTCGCCCGCCTCGCCCGGAGTGACGGTCAGCAGCTCCAGCGTGCCGCCGGTCATCGCTTTGCCTTCGCCGCTGAGGATGCGGTCCCGTACCCAGGTCCCCTTGGCCGCAAGGCCGCGGCCGAGGAGGAGCACCTGCGCCTCTCCCGCCGCGGCGAGCGAGCCGTGCGCCGCCGGCAGCACGGCCCGGCCGTGGATGTCGAAGGAGGCACCCGCCGGACGCACGAGCACCCATGGATCGTCGACGGGCGGCAGGAAGAGGGCGTCGGCGTTGATGGTGCCGGCGGCGGGGGCCGCGAGGCTCACCGGAACGCTCAGCAGAGAGAACCGCCCGTTGCCGCGATCGCGCACCAGCACGCGCAGGCGGTGCTCGCCCGCGGGCAGCTCGAGCTTGCCGAGCACGCGCACGCCGCCGCGGCCGAGGCGGTCCGCCAGCTTGGCCTGGTCGAGGTCCACGGCCTGGGCGAAGAAGTCGCTGCTGTTCCCTTTCTCGTCCAGGGCGTAGCCGTAGACTTCGAGCCCCACCCGCGGCTCCCCTGGCGCGAGCAGCGGCGCGCCGGGCACCTCGACGACGATGGCCACGGGGGTCGATTCGGCGCCGGCCCGCAACGGCACGGCCAGCACGTTGATGCCGAGATCGTCCCGCTCCTCGTCTCCCGCCACCAGCGTCGCGGCCTCGGCGAGCCGTTGGACGTCCTTCTGCTGGCTGAAGGGCAGGGGCGCGAAGTAGCCGCCGCGATGGAGGATCTTGGCGTGGCGGGGCTCGCGCAGCCGCACGTCCACCTTGTGGTAGGCGCCGTCGAGCGCCACCTCGTCGATCTGCACGGTGAGCAGGTAGCCATGAGTGCTGCGCCGCAGGGCTCCGTTCAGCCCTTCGGCGAACCGGTTCGTCCCTTCCACCACCTGGCCGCCGGTCTCATTGGCCAGATAGAAGAGACCGCTGGCGCCGAATCCCTGGCGCACGCCGCCGAGGCTCACGGCGTGGAGGACCCAGCCCGAGCGCTGCAGCTCTTCCACCATCTTGTCGAGCTTGGCGAGCAGCAGGCTGCCGCCGCCGGTAACGCGCCAGTAGGGGCCGGTGGCCTCGGTGAGGCCCATGGAGAAGCCTTCGCTGAAGAGGGCCAGGTACTTCCTTCCGGTCACCGGCCGCAAGACCTCGGCGAGCCCTTCCACGGCTTCGGCCAAGGCCATGATGTTGTCGCGCCGGCGGGCATCCACCTCCGGCTGTTGAACCGTGGCGCCGTGAGCGAGCACGTTGAGCTGGAGGAAACCCTCGCGCAGCAGGTTGCCGTTCTTGACCGGTCCCATGCTCTCCAGCACGTCCCTGGAGGCGTTTCGCTCGTCGACGCGGAGCACCTGGCTGAGCAGGGACCGGGCGCCGAGCCCCGTCAGCCGCAGCGGATCGGACTCCTCGGTGACTTTCGTCAGCTCCTCGCCGCGCAGCAATCCCTCGAGGGCCCCGAGCGTGCGGGCCGCGGCCGCACGGTCGTTGGTGAAGCTCAACAGCAGTTGCAGCTCGCCCTTGGGAAGGTAGATGCCCACGGCGACCAGATCGTGGGGATCGAGACCGGTGGCGGTCAGCTCGCGGGCCGAGGCCACGCCGTCCGCCAGTTGTTTGAGCTCGTCGTATTCGCTGATCGTCAAGTCGAAGAGGAACAGCACATGTCGCCGCGCGGCCACCGCGGGAGGAGGGCTGCCGGGCTTCTCCGGGCTCTCCATGTCGATGGACTCGAAGGCGACGATGGGCAGCGGGCGCTTCCCTTCCAGCACCTCGAAATCGGCGGCGGCGAGGCCGGTCAGGGGCTGGCCGTCGCGCGTGACCTCCACCGGAATCTCGGCCAGGGTGACGGAGATCTCGGAGGACGCCGCGGGCGGATGGGGCCGTTTTGCGGCCGCATGCGCCGCGCCCGGCAGAAACGCCGCCAGTGCCAGTGCCGCGAGGCCTCCCCAGCGGAATGGATCGATCGAAAAACGCTCTAAGGTCACACAGCCTCCTCTCTACGAGTCTCCTGGTTCCTATCCTCTTATCGTACCGGACCGGCGACCTGGAACGGCCGCGTGGTCACCGTGCGGGGCAGGCCGTCGTTGCCGATGCGCAGCTCCAGCAGGTATTTCCCCGGCGGCAGGGAGCCCGCGCGCAGGCGGCCGAGCACGAGATCGGGCTCGCCGGCCTCGCCCGGAGTGACGCTGAGCAGCTCCAGGGTGCCGTCGGACATCGGCTTGCCTTCGCCGCTGAGGATGCGGTCACGCACCCAGGTCCCCTTGGCGGCGAGGCCGCGGCCGAGCAGCAACACCTGCGCCTCGCCCGCCGCGGCGAGCGTGCCATGCGCCGCCGGCAGCACGGCCCGGCCGTGGATGTCCATCGACGCATCCGCCGGGCGCACGAGCACCCACGGATCGTCGACGGGCGGCAGGAATAGGGCGTCGGCCTGAACGGTCTCGGCGGCGGACGTGGCGAGGCTCACAGGGACGGTGAGCAGCGAGAGGCGCCCGCTGCCGAGGTCGCGCACCATCACGCGCAGGCGGTGCTCGCCCGCGGGCAGCTCGAGCTTGCCGAGCACGCGCACGCCGCCGCGGCCGAGCCGGTCCGCCAGCTTGGTGGGATCGAGGTTCACCGCCTGGGCGAAGAAATCGCTGCTGTTCCCCTTGGCGTCCAGGGCGTAGCCATAGACCTCCAGCCCGAGTCGCGAAACGCCCGGCGCCACGAGCGGCGCGCCTGGCACCTCGATGACCACCGCCACGGGAGTCGTCTCGGCGCCGGCCCGCAACGGCACGGCCACGACCTCGACGCCGAGATCGTCGCGCTCGTCCTCGCCCGCCACCAGCGTCGCGGCTTCGGCGAGCCGCTGGATGTCCTTCTGGTGGCTGAAGGTCACGGGCGCGAAGAAGCCGCCGCGATGCAGCACCTTGGCGCGGCGGGGGTCGCGCAGCCGCACCTCCACCTTGTGATAGGCGCCGTCGGCCGCCACGTCGTCGGCCTGCACGGTGAGCAGGTAGGCGTGAGCGCTTCGCCGCAGGGCGCCGTTCAGCCCCTGGGCGAGCTTGTTCGTGCCTTCCACCAGCTCGCCTCCCGTCTCATGGGCGAAATAGAAGAGGCCGTCGGCGTGCAGGCCCTGGCGCACGCCGCCGATGCTCACGGCGTGGAGGATCCAGCCCGAGCGGCGCAGCTCGCGCACCGTATCGTCGAGCTTGCCGAGCAGCAGGCTGCCGCCGGTGGCGGAAGGATTCGTGGGAGATGACTCCTCCGCATCGACGAGAGACATGTCGAAGCCTTCGCTGAACAGCGCCAGATACTTCCTGCCGGCGACTGGGCGCAGCGCATCCGCGAGCTTCTCCATCGCCTCCGCCATGGCCATGACGTGGCCGCGCTGGCGGGCCTCGACCTCCGCCTGTTGCACCACGGCGCCGTGAAAGAGCACGTTGCGCTGCAGGCCTCCTTCGCGCAGCGCGTTGATGCCGCTCCTGGTGGTGGAGGGGGTCGTTCCGGTGCCGAGGCTCCCGAGCGCCTGGCCCGAGGCGTTGCGCTCATCGACGCGAAACACCTGGCTGAGCAGAGAGCGGGCACCGAGGCCCGTCAGCCGCAGGGGGTCCGAGCCTTGCGCGCCCTTCGTCGGCTCCTCGCCGCGCAGCAGGCTCGCCAGCGCGTCGAGCGTGCGGCCCGCGGCCGCGCGGTCGGAGGTGAAGCTTAGCAGCAGGGGCAGCTCGCCCGAGGGCAGGTAGATCCCCACGGCTACCAGATCGCGGGGATCGAGGCCGGTAGCCACGAGCTCGCGGGCCGCGGCGAGTCCCTCCGCCAACCGCTCGGGCCGGCTCAGCGCGAAGTCGAAGAGGAGCAGCAGGTGGCGCCGCGCGGCCAGCGGAGGAGGAGGATTTTCAGGCTTTCCCGGGGCTCCCAGATCGATGGCCTCGAAGGCGACGACGGGCAGCGAGCGTTTCCCTTCCACCACCTCGAAGTCGGCGGCGGTGAGATCGGTCACCGGCTGGCCGTTACGCGAGACCTCCACCGGAATCTCCACCAGAGTAACGGAGACCTCCCCGGTGACCACGTCCGGATCGGCAGGCTTCGCGGCGGTAGCCGCAACCGGCGACAACGCCAACAGCATCAGAGCCGCGAGCCCTCCCCAACGGGACGGACCGATTGAAAAACGGACTGCGGTCACACAGCCTCCTCTCACCACCGCGGTGGCCAGTTGTTCGATGTCTCCAGGCCGGGGAGAGCAAGACCTATGCCGCGGGTCCTCTCACGGGACGACGCGCCCCGAACGCCCCTTGGCGAGGACGGGCTCGTCCGTGGAGGAAGACGGAGGAATTCAGATTCAAAATTCCGTGCGGTTGATTCAATAGGATCTTGGATTTTGGAGGGGCTTGCCCTTCGAGACCTCACCCCCTGGCCCCCTCTCCATCGGAGATGGAGAGGGGGAAACAATAATGAAAAGAACAGAGAAGATAGGTGCGCTCTGCGCTCCATCGTCTTCTTCCCCCTCTCCATCTTTGATGGAGAGGGGGCCAGGGGGTGAGGTCTCGGAGGGCAGACCCCTCCGCCGTCCGATGCGCGATTGGACCGCTCAGATCAACCGCAACTGCTCGGGCCGGCGCGGTGCGAGCTCCGGCTCCGCCTGGCGATCGAGGAGCGCTTCGGCGAGATCGGCGAGAAAGGGCGAGGGATGAGCCTCGCGCGTCTCGCCGCGCAGGGTGCGCTTACGGCTGTGGAAGAGGAAGAGGCGCGTGCAGGCGCGGGTGAGGCCGACGAAGAAGAGCCGCCGCTCCTCGGCGAGGCTCGCCTCGTCGGCGCCCGGCCAAGCGAGAGGCAGCAGGCCGTCCTCGCAGCCCACCAGAAAGACGACGGGAAACTCCAGACCTTTGGCGGCGTGCAACGTGAGGAGCGAGACGCGCTCGGCGCGGGGATCCCAGGCATCGACCTCGCCTCCGAGAGCGGCTTCGGCCAGGAAGGCGTCGAGGTCGCAACCGGCGCCGAGAGCGAGAGGCCGCAGCAGCTCGGCGGCGGCGAGAACGGCCGTGCGGTCGGGGGCTCCCTCGATGAGCCCCGCGACGGTGCGTTCCAGCAGGGATTCGACCGATGCCGTCGGATCCGTCGGATGGGTCCTCCTCGCCTCCATCGCCGCCATCAAACTCCGCACCCCCGCCTGCTCGCTCAACGCACGATGGGAACGCTTTTGAAAAGGGATTCCCGCGCGGCCGAGAGCTTCGATCAGCGGCGCCGCCTGCGCCTCGGTGCGATAGAGGATGGCGACGTCGTCGAAGGAAAGCCCGGATTCCTCGCCGGATTCGACGCGGCCGCTGTCGAACGAGAAGTACGTCGTGCCGCCGAGGAGCCGCTCGAGGGTGTGGACCACCAGCTCGGCCTCCGCCCGTTCGCTCGCCGCGCTCTGCATGACGATGCGCTCGGCGGCGCCGTCGCGCACGGCCACGAGCCGGCGGTCCGGCACCAGGCTGTCCGGACGGATCGCCTGGCACGCGGCCTCGACGAGCGTCGCGCTCGAGCGGTAGTTGCGGGTCAGGTGCACGACGCGCGCGCCGGGGAAGTCCTCGCGGAAGCGGAGGAAGAAGCCGACGTCCGCGCCGCGGAAGCCGTAGATCGACTGGTCCGGATCGCCGATGGCGCAGAGGTTGCCGTCCGGCGGAACGAGCAGCCGGATGAGGGCGTACTGGAGAGCGTCGATGTCCTGGTACTCGTCGATCGAGATCCAGCGGAAGCGCTCGCGATAGAGCGCCGCGAGGTCCGGCCGCTCCCGGAGCAGCGCCAGAGGCTTCAAGAGCAGATCGTCGAAATCGACGAGCCCGCGGCGCTCCATGGCTTCCTCGTAGAGAGCGATGCGCTCGGCCAGGGCGGAATCGCTCGCTCCCAGCCGGCGGGCGCAGCCGATCTCCTCGAGGAGCCGCTCGGCCTTGGCGGCCGGCACGTCGAACAGCTCGCGCGCGATCTCCGTCCGCTCCGCGGCAGCCGCGACGCGGAAGCCGCGCGCGAGGCCGGCCTCGCCGCACCGCTCGCGCAGCAGCGTGAGCCCGAGGCCATGGAAGGTGGTAACGGGCAGGCGGTCCGCGGCGCCGGGAAGGAGAGCTGCGAGCCGCTCCGCCATCTCCGCCGCGGCCCGGCGGCTGAAGGTGACGGCGAGGCAGCTCTCCGGAGGCGCGCCCCGCTCCTCGACGAGATAGGCCAGACGGTGCGTCAGCGTGCGGGTCTTGCCGGTGCCGGGCCCGGCGACGATGAGGAGCGGGCCGTCGATGGTTTCGGCGGCGGTGAGTTGGTCGGAGTCTAGGGTGGCGAGGAGGCTTTCCCCCGCCCGAGCCCTCACCCCTGGCCCCTCTTCCGCCCCCTCCCTCCCCCCCTCACCGGGAGAGGGGAA
>JBIOVX010000027.1:0-4019 GCA_044868005.1 Thermoanaerobaculia bacterium
GGGGCGGGGAAAGCCGGCGGGACGCCGGCGCTCCCAGGATCTACCGCACCGCCACCGGCCGGGCGAGCACCGTGCCGTTCCTCCGCCGCAGATCGACGCGGACCTGTCCGTCTTTATCTTCGAGCGCGCCACGGTCGAGCGTCAGGACGTAGTAGCCGGAGATCGTCCGCGCCAGGATCCTGGTAGCCAGGCCCGGCAGGCGGAAGGTCTTGAAGTAGACGCCGCCCGTGGCCTCGGCGACCCCTTCGAGGCCCACCTCCAAAGAATGGTAATCGGCGCTGGTGACGTCGAGGACGAAGACCGAGGCATGGGCGTCGGCGAGGGCACTCACGGCGGGCCTGTAGTCCGGCGTCATGCGCACGCCCGTCGAGCCGAAGCGGCCGATCCCCCAGCCGAGAAAGATCACCGTCTTCTCGCCCGGCAGCGGCTCCAGCGCCCGCGCCATGAGCTCCAGGGCCCGCTCCGGCGAGGCGGCTTCGCGGGCGGCGGCAAAATCGAAGTGCCGCGCGAGCGAGAAGGGTTCGCTCACGGCGACATCCGGTTCCCTGCTGTAGAACATCGCCTGATCGATCGCCTCGTGGGTGGCGTCCATGTCCTGCTCGAAGTCCTGCCACAGCTTGAGGTGGGAATCGAAGGAAACGACGGCCACGCGATCGTGCGCGTGGAGCGTGCCGAGCAGCTCGCGCGTGTAGCGGCGCAATCGGAGCTGGCCGCTGATCCGCGTCGGGTTCAGATCCGCCTGCACGAAGATCACCACCAGCCGGCCGGGCACGGGCACCGGCTCCAGCCTCAGCTCCGTGGGATCGTCCTCCGAAGGTGGATCAAGGATGGCGTTATCGGAGATCCAGTCCAGGGCGACCACCGGAACTTCCTGCTTCCCCACGCGGACGCGGAGGTCCTCGGGCTTCAATCCGAGGATCGGCTGCCCCCAACTGTCCACGACGCGGATGACCATCGTGGAGAGGGCGACGTCGATCTCCCCTTCGAACGTCTTCTCCGGCGGATTCTCCTGCTGGGGCGAGAGGCTCCGGTATTCGGCGCCAAGGGCGGAACCGGTAAGGAGGAAGCCGCCGACAACGACGCGCGCCGCTGCTTGAAACATGCGCGCAGTGTAGCATCCGGCCGTGACCGCGCGGACCTTCCGCATCCTGCTGCACCATCCAGTCGTGCGCGCGTTGGTCGCCGCCTGCGGCGAGACGGAGTGCCATCTCGTGGGCGGCGTGCTGCGGGACCGCGCCCTCGGCCTGCCGAGCCACGACATCGATGCGGTGGTGGCGGCGCGGGGACGGGAGATCGCCGGCCGCCTCGCCGCGGAGCTGCCGGCGCGCCTGGTCCTGCTCGGCGGCAAGGAGTTCGCCTCCTACCGCCTGGTGGGCCGCGACCTGACGCTCGATCTCTGGGACCGCGCCGGCATCCCGCTGCACGACGATCTGGCGCGGCGCGATTTCACCGTCAACGCGTTCGCGTTGGAAGCGCGCATCGGCACGGTCATCGATCCCTTCGCGGGCCTCGAGGATCTGCGGCGGCGGCTGTTGCGCGCCACCACGGCCGAGAGCTTCGCCGGCGATCCGCTGCGCGTGCTGCGCCTGCCACGCCTGCTGCTCCGCCTCCCCGGCTTCGCCGCGGAGCCGCAGACGCTGCTGCTCGCGCGGCGCTCCTCTCCCCGCCTCGTTGAGATGGCGGCCGAGCGCGTGCGCGACGAGCTGTCGCACCTCTTCGAGCATCCCGAGGCGCACCGGGGCCTCGCCGTGCTGGTGGCGCTCGACGTCTACCCCGGCCTCTGGCTCGGCTGCCCCGGCGAGCCGGGCCGGCCGGGCGGCGCGGTGGCCGAGCTGGAAGCCCTGCCGGAACGCCTCCGCGAGCTGCGGCAGCTCGACGCCGGCTTCGCGGATTTGGTGGACCTGCGGGCGGCCCGCCTCGCCGCGACCTTCGCTCACCTGCCGGCGCGCGACGGCCGCGGTCCGCTCGATTTCCTGGAGCTGGTGCGCGACGCGGGACATCTGACGCGCTCCCTGGCCGCGGACGTCGCTCTCCTTCTCGCTTTCACGGAGCTGCCCCAGGACGAGCTCGGCCGCCGGCGTTTCCTTCACCGCGCCGGCCGCCTGTGGGGCACCGCCGCCTGCTCGCTCGGCGCCCGCGCGGCGGACTTAGGCCCCTGGCGCGCCGCCCTGCGCCCGCTGGTCGAGCTGGCCCGCCGGGAAGGTGAGGAGATCCTCGATCCGCCGCGCCTGTTGACCGGCGAGGAAGTGCAGGAGCTGCTCGGAGTGCCGCCCGGTCCGGAGATCGGCAAGGCGCTGGCGGCGGTCCGGCAGGCTCAGGTGGAGGGGAGAGTGCGGACGAAAGAAGAAGCGATTGCGTTGGTGAGGTCGTCGTAACGGCAGCGGGATGCCCGCGAAGCCTCACCGCCAGGCAAGGGCCTCCTACCGGAAAATCCCCGATTTCTGAGCGCCGCTGTCGCCGCTCATCTGCTGATTGAGCTCCTTGATGCGCGCCATCAGCTTGGCGATCTTCTCATCCGCCTCCTGGCGCAGCCGGGCGTACTCGTTGCGCATGCGCTCGCGCTCCTGCGCCAACTGCTGCGCGCGGCCCTTGACCTCCTCGATCTGGTCGTCCCGCTGCCGGATGGTCTGATTCAGCGCGGCGATCGCCTCGTCCTTCTCGGCCAGGCGGATCTTGATCTTCTCCTCCTGCTCTTCATACAGGCGCTTGAACTGCTGCAGCTCGACGATCTCTGCGAAGTCGGACGTGACGGGACTCAAATCGCCTCCTCGCTCCTCGATCGTGGGGAACATCTTGCGGAGCTTCAGGGAAAGGTCATCGGGATCCGGCGACTGGCGCATCGCCTCGGCATAGGTGATGGTGCCGTGGACGAGCAGCGCCAGCAGCGACTGGTTCATCGACTGCATGCGGTAATAGCCGACGGAGGATTCCATCTCCTCGTGGATCGAGCTGATCTCGCCGGCCTCGATCATCTTGCAGACCTTCGGCGAGGCGCGCAGGATCTCCAGCGCCGCCACCCGCCCCTCGCCGTTCTGGCGCTCCACCAGCTTCATCGACACCACGCCCTTGAGGATCTGCGCGAGCTGTGCCCGCACCTGCGACTGCTGGTCGGGGGGGAACGTGTCGAGGATGCGGTCCACCGTCTGCGGCGCGCTGTTGGTGTGCAGCGTCGAGAACACCAGGTGGCCGGTCTCGGCGGCGGTGATGACGGTCGACACCGTCTCGGGATCGCGCATCTCGCCCACCATGATGACGTCGGGATCCTGCCGCAGGGCGTTGCGCAGCGCCTCGGAGAAGGTGCTGGTATCCGTGCCCACCTCGCGCTGCGAGACGCACGCCACGTCGTCCGTGAACAGGAACTCCATGGGGTCTTCGATGGTGATCACGTGGCAGGGATGGCGCCGGGTGATGTAGCGGATGAGCGCGGCGAGCGTCGTCGACTTGCCGCTGCCGGTGGGACCGGTCACCAGCACCAGGCCCATCGGCAGGTCGCAGAACTCGAGCAGCACCTGCGGCAGCTCCAGCTCCTCGACGCTCTTGATCTGGTAGGGGATGCGGCGGAAGGCGGCGGCGATGGTGCCGCGCTGCATGTACATGTTGCAGCGGAAGCGGGCAAGGCCGCTCACGCCGTAGCCGGTATCCACCGACATCCGCTCCTCGAGCCTGGCTTGCTGCCGGGGGGTGAGGATCGCCGTCAGCATGGCGGTGAGCTCTTCCGGCTTGAGCGGCGGCACCTCCACCGGCACCAGCCGGCCGTTGATGCGCAACAAGGGCGGGCGCGTCGGCTTCAGATGGAGATCCGAAGCCCCCTTGTCCGTCATGAACTTCAGGAGTCGATCAAGTTCCATGATTGGCGAGGCGCATTCTACAGGAGAGCGGGGGAAAGCTCACGCTTCAAGGGCCTGCCCTGCGAAGCCCTCACCTCCCCGGCCCTCCTCTCCTGTAGAATGCGCCTCGCCAATCATGGAACTTGATCGACTCCTGAAGTTCATGACGGACAAGGGGGCTTCGGATCTCCA
>JBIOVX010000028.1:0-8921 GCA_044868005.1 Thermoanaerobaculia bacterium
AATGGAGGCGGCAAGGTCGAAGGGCGGGGACAAGCCCCGCCCCTACGAAGAACCTTCCGGTGGGATCTTCGGCCCCGATTCTGCAGGTGATTCCCGCCGAGGAGTAGACGTGTCATGCGAATCCATCCCCTATCACTCACCGGCCGCGCCGCGCTGGCGAACCTGGCGCTCGCCGGCGCTCTGCTCGCCGGCTGGACCGCCGCGGCGCCTCCATCCGGCCCGGCCCAGCCGTGGAAGAAGCTCGGGGAGCGCGAGACGCGCTACCTGGAGATGGAGCTGGCCCAGGTCCGCCGCATGAAGGGAAACTTCGACTGGATCGGACGCCAGCCGCTGGCCGTCGGCGCGCTCGCCGCCGCGGCCCTGGCGGCACAGGGACGTCCGGACGCCGCCGCTCTCCGCGCCGAGGCGGGACGCTGGGTGGACGGCGTGCTGGACGCCTGTCCGCAATGGCAGAACAACGAGTGCGTGCGGTCGCAGATCCCTCTGCAGCGGTTGGTGCTGCAATATCCCGAGGCCTTGCCGCCGGCGCAGCTCGCCCGCCTGCGCCAGGCGGTGTCCAACGCCGCGCCGCCTCCCAATGAGGAGCAGATCCGCGATCCCTGGTCGTTCCCCGATACCGAGAACCAGCGCATGATCGCCATGGCCCGCAGCCTGGTGGCCCAGGCGGTGGCGGGCACGCCCGGCTCGCCGGCCGCGCGGGGGTGGGGAGACTTCGCCGAGGCATTCCTCAAGGCGCACGACCGCGACGGCTGGTACGAGGCGGAGAGCCCGGGCTATCTGGCGCTCTCGATCACCGGCCTGCTGCATCTCGCCGACCACGCGCCGCAGCCGGCGGTGCGGGAGCTGGCGCGCCGGCAGCTCGACGTGCTCTTCGCCGCCTGGGCGCAGGAGCAGGTGGGCGGCTACCCGGCCGGAGCGAAGAGCCGCACCTCGGCCGCCTGGGCCCTCAGCCGCCGCAGCAGCCCATGGCAGGCGTGGGCGTGGCTGATCGCCGGGTTCGGCGATGCCGAGAAGATCAACTTCCTGGACCGGCCGGAGCTGCCGGTGAGCCGCTATCAGGTTCCCGAGGGCGTGGTCCGCCTGCTCGCCGAGCGGCGCAAACAGCCGCCTTACGAGATCCGCGAACGGCGGCGGATCGAACCGGCCAAGCGCCGCGACGTCAACGCCGCTCTCTACTCCTACGCCACGCCGGACTACATCCTCGGCGTCTCGCAGTCGGTGGGGGACCTCGCCCTGCGCGTCTCCGGCGGGCAGGAGATCGTGGCGAGCCTCTACTGCGAGAGCGCCGAGTTCGCGCCGCTCTATCTGTGGAGCCGCACCCGAGAGCCGGCCGGCAACAAGCCCGACGAGATCAAGATGGAGGACCAGGCCGTGGGTGCCCGCGGCCTCGTGCTCGCCCGTCTCGACAGCCCGAGCGCCGGCATCGGACACGTTTTTCTCGCGCCGCCGTGGGCGCGGCCCGAGGTCGTGGGAGACGTGGTGGTGTCGAGCTGCGGCGATGCCTATGTCGCGCTGGTGACGGCGGGAGGTTGGGACGTGGCGCCGGCCGTCGAGCGGTTCCCCGACTATTACGGCAAGGGCAAGCAGCGGCGCCGCGATCTCGCCGGCTCCTGGGTGGCGGTGCCGCGCCGCCAGCCGGCCAGCGTGGCGCTCCAGGCAGGGCGGCGGGCGGAGGACGGCGACTTCGCGGCGTGGAAGAAGCAGGCGGCGAAGGCGCGGCTCGAGGTCGTGGAAGGGGAGATCCGCGTCACTGCCGGCGACGGCAAGCGCTCGACCTTCGTGCCCGGCCGCCGCGCTGCCCTGGCGGGCAAGGCGATCGAGGCCGCGGAGTATCCGCGCCACGCTTCGCCCTTCCTCAGCAGCCCGTCGCCCGGACGCTGGTCGTTCGAGTTCGGGAAGTCTTCGTTTCGCTTCGAGCCGGCGGAGACGGTGCCGAGGCGGCCGGCACGCTGAAACGTAGGGGCGGGGCTGTCCCCGCCCTGGATCAGAAACCTGAAACGTCGAGGGGGCGGGGACAAGCCCCGCCCCTACGAAAATGCTTCTAGAACCGGATCCGCGCGCCGAGCTGGATGAGCTGGTGCTCGCCCTGCAGCGGGTCGCCGGCGTAGGTGCTGGGAGTACCGGCGATCGTGAAGCCGGCCGGGTTCTTCTCGTTGAAGACGTTGAACATCTCGGCGATCAGCTCGAAGCCGAAGTCGCTGCCGAAGTTGAACTCCTTGGCCAGGCGCAGATCGAACTGCGAGAACGAGTGGCCACGCTTGGAGTTGACGTGGTCGCCCGGCAGCAGGTCCATGATGAAGCCGTCATGGTTCGGGTCGGTGGTGGTGAAGACCGTGTACGGCGTGGCCGAGCGGTAGCGGAGCATGCCGGCCAGATTGACTCCCCAAGGGCCCTGGTAAACGCCGCTCAGGGTGATGCGGTGCCGCGCGTCGGTGTTCAGCGGACCGGTGCAGGGGCCGCACAGCGGATTGAGCGGATTGGCCGAGACGTCGCGGGCGACGGCCCAACTGGGCTCATAGCCGACGTCCGTCAGCCGGAACTCGTCGGCACCCGCGAGGACGTTCCCCTCAACCTGGGAGTAGGTGTAGAAGCCCTGCAGCTCCAGCTTCTGGGTGGCGCGCGCCCGGAAGCTCACGTTGAAACCGTCGTAGTCTGCGAAGCCGTTGCCGTACCACAGGCGGAAGTTGGCGAAGGGGAACCGCCGGGCGCCCGTCGCCGGGTCGACCGGGTTGGCCCGGAAACGGAAGGGGATGTCGCGGTAGTCGATGGTGACCGCCTCGAAGTTGAGCCCGAGCCAGTCGTTGACCTGCCATGAGTAGCCCAGAGAAATCTGCGTGGAATAAGGGGTCGCCAGCGTCGGCGAGGCGACCTCGTTCGGCGGCGGAACGGCCGGCAGTGGGTCGCTCGCCACGCAATTGGTGGTCACCCCATTGCGGCAGAGCGGGTCACCCGGCCGGAAGAAGGAGCCGTTCGGGTTGCGGATGCCGGCGCTGTCGTTGCGGATGAAGGACACGCCGTAGTTGGATTGCACCGCCGAGGCCGGGAACAGGATGGTGGCGTTGGTGTACGGGAAGTCGTAGTAGATGCCGTAGCCGCCGCGCAGCAGCCGCCGGCCGTCTCCCTTGGTGTCCCAGGTGAAGCCGATCCGCGGGCCCCAGTTGTTGTCGTCGTTCTCGAGCACGCCGCCTTTGCCGCCCTGGAAGTCCTGCAGGTAGAACTCGTTGTAGCGGGTCTGCGTCGACAGGTGCTGCCAGATGGGGTTCGTGCGCTGGTCGAGGTCGAAGCCGTCCCAGAAGTCGTAGCGGAGACCGACGTTGACCGTCAGGCGGTCGCTCACGAGGATGTCGTCCTGGGCGTAGGCGCTGTACTGATCGACCGGCGTATCGTCGCCGAAGAAGCCGCTGAAGAATGTGATGTTGGTGACGTTGCCGGCGCCGTTGATCTGGTACTGGCCGTTGAGGCCGGTGGAGAAGTCGCCGCCGAGGACGGGCTCGTGGATGTAGTTGGCGCCGACCTTGAAGTTATTGGCGCGGCCGCCGAAGGTACGGGTGAAGCTGTAGTCGTCCTTGTACTGATACTTCGTCTGGTTGGTGCTCTGCGGCGTGTTGATGTTCTGGCCGGTATGGAGGCCCGACGGGAAGTAGATCGTCGGGTTGTTGGAGTCCGCCGAGATCAGGTTCTCGAACTTAGTGTACTGGAAGAGGAACTCGTTGAGGCTGTCCGAGCCGATCTGCAGGCTGTGGCCGGCGAGGATCGAGCTGTACTCGTTGGAGATGGTGCCCAGCGCGTCGGGGGTCGCGAGCGGGCTCTGGCCGTACTTTTGCGAGTTCTTCTGGTAGCCGTAGCGCACCTGGAGGTACTGCTTGGGAGAGACGTTCCACGTCGCCTTGGCGGTCCCCAGCTCGTCCTCCAACGGCGTGGAGAAGGGGCCGGTGAAGAGAATGGATTCGGTCTTTTCATCGAGCTTTTCGTAGGTGGCGAACCAGTGCGCCTTGTCCTTCACGATGGGGCCGCCCAGCGAGGCGCCGTACTGCTTGCGGTCGTAAGGCTGCTTGTCGAGCCCGGCGAGCTTCTCGCTCTCCTTTTTCGAGGCGTAGCTGTCGTCGCGGAAGAAGCCCCAGGCGGCGCCCGACAGACTGTTGGTGCCCGTCTTGGTGACGACGGTGAGCACGCCGCCGGTCGAGCGGCCGTACTCGGCCTTGTACTGCTGGGTCTGGATGTTGAACTCCTGGACGCTCTCCAGGTTGAAGTTCTGCAACGCGCCGCCGATCGTGTCGTCGGTGTTGTCGCCGCCGTCGATCAGGAAGTTGACGTTGCGGCCGATGCCGCCGTTGAGGGCGACGGTGAGCTGGCCGGGCTTGGTGGGGTCGGAGTTGTAGGCGAGCGAGGTGCCCGGGGCGAGGATCGCCAGGTTGGCGAACTGGCGGCCGTTGAGCGGCAGGTTCTCCAGTTGCTCCTCGCTGACCACGGTGCCGATGGCTGGCTCGGTCTGCACGAGCGGCGCCTCGGCGGTGACGGTGATCGTCTCCTCGACCGTGGAGGGGCTCATGTCGATGTTGATCTCGCGCTGCGTCGCGACGTTGAGCCGCACGTCCTCGACGGTCACCGTGGCGTAGCCGTTGAGCTCGACCGTGACGGTGTACGTGCCGGCGGGGAGGGAGGGCAGCCGATAGCTGCCGTCGCTCTCGCTGACGGTGCTGCGGACGAGGCCGGTCTCCTTCTGCGTCGCGGTGACGGTGGCGCCGGGCAGGGCACCGCCGTTCTTGTCCGTGACCCGGCCGATGAGGTTGGCGCCCACGGTCTGGGCCTCTACGGCTGGCAGCAGGGAGAGACCCAGAGCCAGCGCGAGCAGGGCCACCAGCACCAGCGGGCGGACTGCCGATCTTGTCCTACGGTTCATGATTCGTCTCCTTCTTGATCGTATTGCATTGAAAGTCCATTCGCCTGTCGAACGGAACTGAAACGAACCTTTGGGACAGCCGGACTGTGAGCGGCGATCACCTCCCCTCGGCCGCCGCGCTCTCCGCGGCCCGGTTGGTGAGCCGGGCGAGGAGCTGCCGCGCCGCACGGCGCTGCTCGCCGAAGCTGGGATCGCCGTCGGTGGCAGCGAGGAAATCACGGTATGCATTCACGGCGGCGGCGGCATTGCCGGCCATATCCTGCGCGATGGCGCGGTTCAGCCGCACCTCGTGGTAGCCCGGAGCGAGCGACAAGGCCCTCTCGAAATAAGGAAGTGCGGCCCGCGGCCGGTCGCGCTCCACTTCCAGCGCGCCGAGGCCGTTGAGCGGCTCGGCGTAGCGCGGCGCGATCTCCGCCGAACGCTGGTAGGCCCGCGCCGCCTCGTCGAGCCGGCCGAGAGCGCGCAGAGCGTTGCCCAGGTTGTTCAGCGCCGGAGCGTTGCGCGGATCGAGATCGAGGGCGGCCGCGAACTCCGCGCGCCCCTCCTCGAACCTGTCTTCTTTCATCGCTACGATGCCCAGCGCGTTGTGGGCCTCGGGCCGGCCGGTGTCGAGCCGCAGGGCGCGATCGACGGCCTGCCGCGCCTCGGCGAGCTGGCCGGCCTCCTGCAGGGCCGTCGCCAGGTTGTACCAGGCTTCGGGATCCTCGGGCGCCGTCTCGGCGGCTTGCCGGTAGAGCGGCACGGCGCGGGCGAGCTCGCCGCGCTCGCGCCAGGCCGCCGCCAGCTTGCCGCGGAACACCGGGTTCGCCGGATCGGCGGCCACCAGCGCCTGCAGCTCGTCGAGGGCCTCGCCGGCCTGACCCTCCTGCATGCGCGCGTTGGCCTGCTCGAAACGCTGGAAGAGAGCCACCATGGTCTTGGGGTCGGGCGCCTGCCGCGCCGGCGCACCCGGCGCGGCCTGCGGCGCCGGGCCGGCGGCGTAGCCCAGGCTGGCGAGGCGGGCGCGGGTCTCCGCGTCGGCGGCGGGCGGGCGCGGACCGGCCACGGCGCCGGCCTCGATTTCGGCCAGCCGTGCCGCGAAGCCGCGGGCCGCTTCGGCCGGCCGGCCGGCCGCCGCCAGGTTGGCGGCTTCCTTGGGGTCCCGCCGCAGATCGTAGAGCTCCGGCTGCGGCGCCGAGATGTACTTGAGGTCGCGCCGGCGCAGGGCCGCGAGCGGGCTCCAGCCGAAGATCGCGGGATAGCGGGTCTCGGCGTAGAGGTCCGCCGGCGCCGGCTCGCCGCCTTTCAGCAGGGCGGCGGCGAGGTCGCGGCCGTCCAGAGAGCCCTTGGCGGGAGCGGGGAGGGCCTGGCCCAGCAGGCCGGCCAGGGTGGGCGCCACGTCCACCAGGCTCACCGGCGTCTCGACGACCCGCGGCGCGAGCCGTCCCGGCGCGCGCACCAGCAGCGGCACGCGCAACGTCGGCTCGTAGAGCAGCAGGCCGTGCGTCAGCTCGCCGTGCTCGCCCAAGCCCTCGCCGTGGTCGGCGGCCACGGCCACCACCGTCCGCTTTGCCAGCCCGCGGTCGTCGAGCGCCGCCACGATGCGGCCCACCTGCTCGTCGACCTCCGAGATCTCGGCGTCGTAGGGACGACCGGGATGGCGCGCGGCCCACGTCGGCGGCGGCTGGTAGGGAGCGTGCGCGTCGTAGAGGTGCACCCAGAGGAAGAAGGGGCGCGGATCCTCGCGCTCGAGCCAGGCGAGGGCGCGGTCCACCACGTCGCGTCCCGGCCGCTCCTGCTCCAGCGCGGCGCCGGCGCGCGGATCGCGCGGCACCTCGTCGT
This sequence comes from Thermoanaerobaculia bacterium, assembly GCA_044868005.1. Lineage (GTDB taxonomy): Bacteria > Acidobacteriota > Thermoanaerobaculia > Multivoradales > UBA5704 > DATARR01. The sequence goes on from JBIOVX010000028.1 coordinate 6,722, forward strand.
CGTAGACCTCGAAGCCGCGGTTCAATCCAAAGCGGTGGTCGAGCACGAAGGCGCCGACGAAAGCGCCCGTGCGATAGCCCTGGCCGGCAAGCAGGGTGGCGAGGGTCGCCGTTTCGCCGTGCAGCGCGCCGGCGCCGTTGTTGCGCAGGCCGTGGTGAGGCGGCAGCAGGCCCGTGAGCAGCGTGGTGTGCGAAGGGAGGGTGAGCGGCACGGGCGAGGACGCCTGGGCGAATCGGATCCCCTCCGCCGCCAGCCGGTCGAGCGCGGGCGTCACCGCCGCGCCGTCGCCATAGCAGCCCAGGTGGTCCGCGCGCACGGTGTCCAGGGTCACCAGCACGAGGTTGGGATTGCGCGCTTCCCGCTCGCCGCCGCAGCCCGCGGCGAGGCACACGGCGGCCAGGGAGAGCGCCATGAGCACCGCTCTCCGACGGTTCGTGGGGGGAGCTTCCGACCTGTTTTCGAGCAAGCGAAAACAACCTCACAGGCTACAGTGGCTGAAGAATAGCTGAGCCCGAGAAAAAAGGGGAGCAAAAGGAGCGAAGTACAAGATTTTGGATCGTTTGATAGGATGGGACGCCTCAGTGGAGGACCAGCGGAGGATCGACCGATGACCGATGGTTACCAAGACGCCCGGGCCCAGCGCAATTTCCTGGAAAGGCTCGGCGAGAAGATCCCGGGCTACCGGGGATTTCAGGATCGCGAGTTGCGGCGCGACGTGGACCGCCTGCTGCGCGAGCACCTGGCGGCGGAGCTGGGCCGCCTGAAGGCCATGCTGCGGGACCGCGCCCGCGCGTTTACCGACGCCGGCAAGATCGGCGCCCTGAACGGCTTCGACCGCCTCGACCGCCAGATCGACGGCCTCTCGCAGACCGTCCGCTTCAGCGACTACGGGGCCACCGGGCTGTTCGATCCGGTGAAGATCGGCGAAGCGGAGCTCGAGCGGATCTACCAGTTCGACCTCTCGGTGACGGACGACCTGGCGCAGCTCGAGAGCGACGTCGCCGCCCTGCCGGCGCCCGGCGGGGAGGATCCCGGCCCGGCGCTGGAGCGGCTGCAGCAGGCCGTGCGCGGGCTCGACGACAAGTGGCGGCAGCGCGAGCAGGTCATCGGTGACGCGGCGCAGGCCGGCGCCGGCGCCTGAGGCGACCTACAGGAGACTCGATCATGGACGTGATCCAATATCAGGACCCTACGGGGAGCACCATGGTGTCGCGTTGGCCCGCCAACGGCACCGCGGCCATCCGCCTCGGCAGCCAGCTCATCGTCGAGGAGAACCAGCAAGCCGTGTTCTTCCGCGACGGCAAGGCCCTGGACACCTTCGGCCCCGGGCGCCACACGCTGGCGACGCAGAACATCCCCATCCTGGCGAACCTTTTCGGCATCCCGTTCGGCGGCAAGTCGCCGTTCCAGGCGGCCGTGTTCTTCGTCTCCACCAAGACGTTCCTCGACCTCAAGTGGGGCACGAAGGAGCCGGTGGTCTTCCGCGATCAGGACCTCGCCATGGTGCGGCTGCGCGCCTTCGGCAAGTTCGCCGTGCGCATCGCCAACGCGCAGCTCTTCGTCAACTCCGTCGTGGGCAGCCGCGGCCTCTATACGACGCAGGGGGTGGAGGACTACTTCCGCGACGCCATCGTCGCCCGTCTGACCGACGTGCTGGGGGAGAACCTGACCTCCATCTTCGACCTGCCGAAGCTCTATGACGAGCTGGCGATGGGCCTGAAGTCGCGGGTGGCGGACGATTTCGCGAAGTACGGCATCGAGCTGGTGGACCTCTACATGGGCGCCATCACGCCGCCCGAGGAGGTACAGAAGCTCATCGACGAGCGCAGCGGCATGGGCGCCATCGGCGACATGAACGCGTACATGAAGTTCAAGACCGCGCGGGCGGTCGGCGATGCCGCCCAGCAGTCCGGCGGCGCCGCCGGAGGCACGGTGGGAGCCGGCCTCGGCCTCGGCCTGGGAGCGGGGATTGGCGCCGCGCTCCCCGGCATGATGCGCGACGCCATGCAGACCGGCGGCGGCTCGGCGCAGCCCGCCGCTCCAGCCGCCGCCGCGGCGCCCGCGGCCAGCCCCACGGCCGAGAAGCTCCGCCAGTTGAAGGGCCTGCTCGACGAGGGCCTGATCTCCCAGGAGGAGTTCAACGCCAAGCGGCAGAAGCTGCTGGACGAGATGTAGGGCGACAAACAGAAGTGCCGGGGGG
>JBIOVX010000029.1:0-11371 GCA_044868005.1 Thermoanaerobaculia bacterium
AGAAGGTCAGCACCTGGTTGCCGCCGCCGCTGCAGGCGTTGGTGGTGGCCGAGGCCTGGGCGGAGTTGCCCGAGGCGCAGGCGCCCACGGCCTGGACGACGTAGTAGTAGGTCGTGTTGCAGGTGAGGCCGGTGTCGGGGAACGAGGTGGTGGCCGAGGTGCCGACCTGGGTATAGGGGCCGCCGCTCGTCGTCGAGCGGAGGATGTTGTACGACGTCGCCCCCGCGGAGGCGGTCCAGGAGACGTTGATCTGGGTCTGGCTCGTCGCGGTGGCCGTGACGCCGGTCGGCGGCGCCGGCGGCGTGCAGACCGGTCCGAAGTCGACGAGGGCGAAGCCCACGTTCTCCTTCTGGGCGTTGGTGGACGAGCCGGGATAGAAGTGGCGCGAGTCGACCCAGGCGAGGTAGGCCTTGCCTTCCTTGACGTCGAGGCCCATGTACTCGCCGTACTGGTTGGGGTTGCGGTTGGGGTTGTCGGTGGTGTTCTCGTCCGTGTAGCTGATGCCGCTGTTGTTGAACTCCGCCGAGGGCTGGCTGGCCTTGACGTTGGCCTCGAAGCTCACGCCGCAGTTGATCGAACGCGCCGTGAAGAAGTCCACCTTGCGGTTGTTGGCGTCATTGCGGGCATCGTGCCAGGCCACCACGACGCTGCCGTTGGACTGGTCCACCTGCAGGAAGGGATGGAACTGGGTGCGGCCGGCGAGCCCGTCATCGTTGACCTTGACCGGCGTCGACCAGGTGACTCCATTGTTGGTCGAGCGGGTGACCCAGATGTCGGTCTCCGTCGCCCCGCCCGAGGTGTAGTCGCCGTAGGTGGCGTAGAGCGTGCCGTCGCAGGCGCCGCCCGAGTTGTCGACGTCCACGGCGCCGAAGGGAGCGATGCCGCGGTTGTCGGCGACCGGCGGCTTGTTGGTGCCGGAGAAGCCGGCGAGATTGTGGTCGTGCACCTGCACCGGCGTGGACCAGGAGACGCCGCCGTTCGTCGACCGCGTGTACCACATGCGCTCGTCGGTGCAGGTGGCGCTGCAGGTGAGCGACTCCCAGACCACGTGCACGGTGCCGTTCTTCTGCACCGCGATCTCGCAGCCGAGATCGACGCCGCCCACCGGCGCGGACGGCAGATCGACTTCGGTCCAGCCCACGCCGTTGTTCGTCGAGTAGGCGAATTTCTCGTTGTTGGAGCGGTCCCAGCAGGTGTAGTGGCGGCCGTAGAAGGGGCTCGCCAGATTGTTGTCGATGACGTAGAAGTTCTTGTCCTCGAGGGTCCCCGTGGCCCAGGCGTTCTTGATGATGCCCTGATTGACCCAGGTGGCGCCGCCGTCGGCCGAGCGCGCGACGACCATCGAATAAAGGGTCGTGCTGCCGCTGCTGCAGAGCAGCATGTAATTGAGGAAGACCTCGTTGTTGTCGTTCCAATAGAGCGCCGGATCGGAGCCGAAGACCGTGCCGCTGCAAGTGCCCAGGTTGAACACGTTGTTCGACGGCGCGCAGGTGTAGTCCCACGTCGTGCCGCCGTTGCTCGAATAGAAGATGGACTGCGTCTGCTGGTTGTTGCACGCCGCGCCGGCGTTGCCCCAGGTGTTGGCGGCGGCGACCATCTGGTTGGTGTTCCGGTGATTGACGGCGATCTGGATCTCGCCGTCGAAATTGTCGGGTGCCGGGATGTCGGTCGAGGCCGCATTCCGGTTGGTGCCCACCGTGGCCGCCTTGGGGTGGCCGACGATGTCGTGGCCGGTGTCGGCGGGCCAGCGGGTCAGCACCTCGTCGACGTACGCGTCGCCGTACATCCGGCGCGCCAGCGCGTCATGGAGCTCGATCCACCGGATGTGGAGCTCCTGGATGTAGCGCGGCACGAAGATCTCGTAGTGCCTCACTTCCATATCGACCTGCAGATACTCGAGCGGGGAGAGGGGCATCCTTGTCAGATACGCATCGACGGCAACCCGGTCCTCGAGATTCGAGGTCGCCTGCTTTTCCAGCGCCTTGAGGCCGGGGTCGCGTTGGAAGGCGCTGTAGGCGGCGCGGAGCTGCTTGTCGAGCGCGGCCTTCGACATCCCCTCCTCCGCGCGCGCTGTCCCGGTGGATGCCAGGGCGACGAGGCACAAGGCGATCCACAGGCTTCGTGTGATTCGCTGCATGAGCTTCAACCTCCTCCGTAGGGATTCCAGCCGGGGCGGGACATCCGGCCCGGCACAATGCACAGCAGGAGGGCTGGCTCCGTCCAGACTGGAAGCGAACGGCCGCTTTGGCCGAAGTCCGGTCTTCCGAGCCGCAAGTGTTTGGGTTGGGATTTCTCTGCGCCCTTTTAGTTAGGTGCGCACCAAGGCAAAAAGCGAGCCGCCGGTCGGCTATGCTTCTCCGGGAGGAGCGCGATGGACGAACGGGCTGCGGAGCGTCTGGACGGCTGGAGCTGGGCGATCTTCTTCGTGCGCTGGGTGCTGGGGTTGATCTTCTTCATGGCGGGATGGTGGAAGACGTTCGACCTCGGGCCGCTCGAGCACGCCCGGCGTCTGTTCGTCGAGCCTTACGCGGATAGTTGGATCCCCGCCTGGCTGCTGTGGGCCTCCGGCACCGTGATCCCGATCGTCGAGCTGATCGCCGGCGCGCTGATGTGCCTCGGGCTGCGGGTGCGCGCGGCGGGCATCGCCCTCGGCTTCATTCTCATCGTCGTCGCCTACGGCCATCTGCTGAAGGAGGCGCTCTTCGACACCACGCATCACATCTTCCCGCGCCTCGTCCTGCTCACCTTCGTGCTGGCCTCGCCCGCCGGGCGCGACCTGCTGAGCCTCGACGCCTGGCTGCGCCGGCGGGGGACGCCGGCCGGCTCCTAGCCAGGCGTTTTCCTTTACAATGGAATCCTTCCAGGGGGAATGAAGAGATCCTGCCTGACGCCGGGAGTCTGCTCTGAACATAGAAGGTTCTTGGGAACCCGATTTTTTCGTCGCCGACTGGCGGGTGCGTCCCGCGCTGGGGCAACTCGAACGGGGAGATGTGATCGTCTCGATCGAGGCGCGCTCGATGCAGGTGATCGCCTGCCTGGCCCGCCACGCGCCGAACGTCGTCTCCAAGCACCGTCTGGTGCAAGAGGTCTGGGGAGAGGCGTTCGTCACCGACGAGGTGCTGAGCCACGCCATCTATGAGCTGCGCAAGGCCTTCGGCGACGACGCGCGCAACCCGCGGGTCATCCAGACGATCGCCAGGAAGGGCTACCGGCTGCTGGCGGACGTCTCCTTCGGCGCCGTCCCCGAGTCGCTCGCCGCCGGCAGCAGGATCTGCCAGTACGAGATCCTCGAGGGCTTGGGCGGCGGCGCCATGGGGGAGGTCTACAAGGCCAAGGACCTGCGCCTCGGCCGCGTCGTGGCGCTCAAGTTCCTGCCCGCCGATCTCACCCGCGATCCCAGCGCCCGCCGGCGCTTCCTGCACGAGGCCAAGGCCGTGGCGCTGCTGGACCACCCCAACGTGGCGACGATCTACGAAGCCGGCGAGAGCGAGGGCGGGCGGGTGTTCCTCGCCCTGGCCTTTTGCGAGGGGGAGACGCTCCAGAAAAAGCTCGAGCGCGGGCCTCTGCCGCTTGCCGAGGCGGTGGAGATCGCGCGCCAGATCGCCCGCGGGCTCGCCGCGGCGCACCGCCGGCAGATCGTCCATCGCGACGTCAAGCCGGCCAACATCGTGGTGCTGCCGGACGGCACGGTGAAGCTGCTCGACTTCGGTCTCGCCAAGATGACCGGAGCCACCAGCCTCACCCGGCTCGGCTCCTCACCCGGCACGCCCGCCTACAAGTCGCCCGAGCAGACGCGTGGCGACAAGGTGGATCCGCGCAGCGACGTCTGGGCCCTCGGAGTGGTGCTCTACGAGATGGCGACGGGGCGGCAGCCGTTCGGAGGCGAGTACGAGCAGGCAGTGATCTACGCCATCCTGAACGTGCCGCCGCGGCCGCTCGAAGGCGCGGAGGTGATCCCTCCCGAGCTGTGGGCGGTGATCGAGCGAGCCCTCGCCAAGGATCCGACGGCGCGCTACGCCACCGCCGAGGATCTGGAGGAGGCCTTGGCGCGCGTCTCGTCGAAGGTGGAGGGTCCCGTTACCCTGCCTTGGCCTGTCCAGCCTCGTCGTACGTTGCGTCGCCGAGCCGTGTGGATTGCCGCGGCGCTGGTCCTGCTGGCGCTCGGCAGCGCCCTGGGCGTTTGGAAGTGGCGGCAGTGGCAGGAGCATCGGGAGCATCGCTGGGATTTCGCTCCTGAGGTGGCGCGGCTGGTCAAGCAGGGAGACGAGTTGGAGTGGCGTGGAGACACCAAACGCAATCTTTCCAATGCCGAGCAAGCCTATCGCCAAGCCCTGGAGCTGGATCCCGGCAACCCGTTGATCGAGGCTCAGCTCGCGGCCTTGTTATGCCGGTTGGAGAACCAGTTCCCGGCTCCGAGCAGGCGGCAGGAGATCCGCAGGCTCACCGAGCGAGCCCTCAGGCTGGCTCCTGATAAGCCTATGCCCTGGCTGGCTCGTACCAAGCTCCTGCTGCTGGAAGGCAAACCACGCGAGGCCGAGCAGGCGGCGCGCGAGACCATCAAACGGGACTCCGATTTCGATCGCGGCTATTCGATGTTGGGAGTGGCTCTCATCGATCAAGGCAAGCTTGAGAGGGGTCTCGCCGAGATCCGCCACGGCGTCGAAGTCGGCGAGGGATTCGTGCGCGCCCGTCTGGTTCTCGCCGCCAAGTTGCAAGACGCAAGCCGTTACGACGAGGCGGCGACCGAGCTCCGGAAAGTACTCTCCTACGACCGTGATCACCCAACGGCAAATGAGAATCTGGGGGCGATTTATCTGCTCAACGGCCGCTATCTCGACGCTATCCCCTATTTCCGCAAGGTCTTTGACCAAACCCATGATTTCCGTTCGGCGAACAGCCTGGGGATTGCCTATTTCAACTTGAATCGAATGGATGAAGCCATCAAAGCTTTCGAAAGGGCTTACCGGCTAGAATTCTCTCCAATCGCTGCGCGCAATCTGGCCGAGTGCTACGAGAAGATCGATCGGAAGGCCGACGCCCGAACCTGGTACGGGCTCGCCCTCGCAAGTATTGACGTCAGAATTGCTAGGGGGGACCCACGTGCCGAGCTATTGAACAGCCGAGCTTTCTGTGCGGCGAAGCTTGGCCGTTATGACGAGGCTCTGGCCAATGTGCAAGAGGCGCGGGTGCTCAAGCCGGAACAGAACTCTTTCCTCTTCCGGGCCGCCCAGATCTGTGCCATGGCCGGCCGCCGGGAGGAGGTCTACTCCTATACCCGGCAGGCCGTCCAGGCAGGCTACTCGCGAGAGGATTTCCGCCGCGACCTCGCTTTTCGTGACTTCCAGAACGACCCCCGGTTCCGGAGCATCCTCGAGTCCGCGGCGCAGTGATCCATGAGATCTAGCCGTCTCCGGGCTGGATCGGGTCCGGCTGGCCGCTCGCTCCGGTGAGCATGCCGCCGCCGATGATGTCCGCGGGACGAATGCCGTTCCCGTTGCTTTGCACCGCTTGGAGGAACGAAGGGGGCGGCGGTGAAAGGAAGTCCTCATCGCGAATCTCCAGGAACCGCGGGCGGAACGAGAAGTCCAAACAGCACGCCACGTTCCTCATGGGATTGGCGAGCGCGTATTCGCCGAACGCCGAGTGCGGCAGATTGCCCGCGAAGTGGAGGCCCACGGCTTTATATCCCTCGCCATTGGAGGGTGTCACCCAGACCGAACCTGAGTCTCCAGGCTGGCTGATCTGGGTGTCGGGGCTCGTCGGCGCGATGTGGATTTGCTTCTCGAAGACCTGCACGATGCCATTGGTGTACTTGATCGCCGACGAAAAGTAGAGGCCGTCGACGAAGCCCCAGGTGTGGCCGGTGGAGCGTCCGGTTTTATGGACGATCATTCCAAGGTAGGGATCGACGACTCCGGAAACCTGCTGGTACATGTCGACGATCTCGCCGGCGCAGTAGTGGCGGCTGCCGGTGAGCTCGGCGATCGCCGCATCGGTCTGGTCATCGAAGCTCCACCGCTTCAGGCGAGCGACGACGTCGCTCGATCTGCCTTGATCGAAACGGCCGGGCTGGAAACAGGGAGTGCCGGTTTCCGCGAGCACATCCCCGGCGAGGACGTGCCAGTTGCTGAGGATACAGACGCTGCCATCGCTCTTGTCCCAAACCAGCGCACCCAGAGTCCCAGCCGGCGTGTGCGGGCTGCCGATGCTGATGCCACCAACCAGAGGATCCAGGCGCCGGCGCCGGTTGGCCGACTTTTGGGGCCTTTCGCGCATCGTTCGCGGGCGGGGCGGCTCGGCGAACTCCAGCGGCTTGTACGCAGCCTCAATGACATCTACGGGGACGTCAAAATCTCGCAGATCAAAATGCGTTTCTTCTTTCCCCGTGGAGCCCGCAGTGCCGGACTTGGAGATGAATTCGTACGGGCGATCCTTGAACACCTCCTTGGGAAGCTTCCGCTCGACATGCACCCGCAGAGCCAGCTTATCTGTGAACTGGCCATCCACGATCTTGTAGCCGAGGTCGACGGCGGTAACTCCGGGAATGCGCAGAAGCTGCCGGCGATTCCGATACAGCGCCTCGACCATCACCGTCCATTTGTCCTTGCTTTCCAGCGTTTCGTATTCCTCCGCGGTGACCAATAGGGGTCTGGTGCCGTTCGCCTGCGCGTTGACGCTCGGCTGCGGCTGATAGCTGCTTCGGCTCTTCAGTTTCGCCAGGATGGATTCCAACTCCTGCTTTGTCTCTCCGAGAAGCGTTGCCTCCGTGTGCTCCTTGAGCGGGCTCGGAAGACTGGGGCGGTGTTTGGGGTCATCGGCCATGATCATCCTCCCTATAAGTACTCATTGAGACGGACAGGCGCAACCTTTTCTCTTCCGAGAGCGCCATCTAGCCCTCTGAGGTGCGCTTCCAGGCCGAGGTTCCCTTGCAAGCGGCCGAGGAGCACGCGGATCTGGTCCGCACCCAAGCCGGCTTCGTCCAGAGACCGCCGGAGCTTCTTCAGGCACCGATCCCTCGCCGAGTATAGCTCCCGCTGGGGCCGGCGGAGAATCGGTGCGATGGCCGCTATGCTGAGGCCCTCGAAAAAATGCAGCTTGAGGAGGAGGCGATCCTCGGCAGGAAGCGACCGGAGGACGGGAGCCAGCAGCTCGCGGAGCCGGTTCGCGGTGCGAGCCCGCTCCTCCTCCTCGATGCGGACTTCCACCTGCCCGTCGGTCGGGATCTTCGCGAGCTCCTCTTCGCTCTCCCGCCGCCGCTCCTGGCGCTGGGGGAAGGTGTCTGCCAGTTTCACTAACTCGTCCGGCGAGAGCGCAATCCCATGCTCGGTGCGGAGTCGCTCGGCGGCTTCCTCGCCGGTCAGGCCATCCCGGACGAGGAGCCGCTCCAGAAGCACGCCCTTCTCTCCAAGCCGGCGGGAGGCCGCGGAGGGCCGCCACTTTCCCCAGATGTGGATGCGATAGTCCCGCATCAGGTTCACCAGCACGACCGTCAGATAGGTGGAGAAGGAGCTGCGGCCCTCCCATTTTCCGAGGATCCGGTATTCGTCGTCGATCAGCTTGAGGATCGCCCAGGAACGGAACTCCTCGGCGTCGCAGGCGGGCAGGCCGCTGCGCCAGCTCAGGCGATGGAGCTTGCGCTGGATCAGCTCGAGATGGGTTTCGAGGAGCGCCCGGCCGCGGGTCGCGGCAGCGGCCTTGGAAGGCGCGGCATGAGAGCCGCGGCTCCTGAGAGGGGGTCCGAACGCTTCAGTCGAGGGCGCCGGGATGGAGCGGGACATTGACGGCCTCCTTCGGGCGGTGCGCCTGCCGGATTTGGGAGCGGCAGCGGTCTTGGGCATGTCTGCACCGTAGGCCTCACGGGGCCGCAATGTCCTGAGGAAGTTCTGGTCTAGTCTTGAGAGAGTTCTGAGGAAGAGGACTACCTGGGAGATCCTACCGATGCCGACGCTCCCGCTCCTGCTCTCTGTACCAGACGGATACGATCCTGCGATTTCCCCCGTCATCTCCAATGCCGCGGCGCAGCTCGACGCCCTGCTCGCCGCCTTGACCAGGCGGATCGAGAGGGCAGGATCGGAATGGAAGAGGATGGGTTCCAGGGCGGGGTGCTATAATTCCTTGAAAGCCTACAGGGAAGCCTTCAGGAGGACCCATGCGCGCGATCTTCGTCGAGTTCGAGTGTGATCCGGTCGTGTTGGAGATCCGAAGCGCGGGGAAGGCCGCCACGAAGGACGTCGTCTTTCATGTCTACGGTCTCGAGGACGCCGCCAGGCTCAAGGTTCTGCCGCAGAGCATCCCCGCGGCGGGCGCCTTCCGCTTCACCGCCGGCAAGGCAGAGGTGAGGAGTCATTCCGACGATCCGTCCGAGGCCATCCACGTTTCGGTCCCCGTGACCTGCCAGGGCGGCGAGGACGGCAAGGAAGGGGAGACTTCGCTGACGTTCGTCCTGGAGTATCCGGAGGAGGAGCCCCAGACCTGTTCGGTGCGGCTCATCGGTGCCGCCAACCATGTCCTGCGGCCCTGGCAGGTGCTCGCCGAGGAGTATGCCGAGATCCGGCCTGGGTGGCGGGAGGAGATTCACAGCAACGCGGTGCTCGAGGACGCGGCGGCGACGGACGGCGACAAGCTCAAGGAGATCCTCGCCATCTCGCACGGCCACGCGAAGAGAGGCGACGGGCTGACGGCGCTCTGCTTTTCGGGCGGCGGCATCCGCAGCGCCACGTTCAACCTGGGAATGCTGCAGGGCCTGTCGGCGGCCGGCCTGCTCGGCAAGTTCGACTACGTCTCCAGCGTCTCGGGCGGCGGCTATCTCTCGAGCTGGCTGGCGGGCTGGATCCACCGCGCCGGCGGAGTAGAGGCCGTGGCGCCACAACTGGGCGAGCTGCGGCCCGATCCGCAGCAGCCCGAGGCCGGGCCGCTGCGCTTTCTCCGCCAGTACAGCAATTATCTGACGCCGCAGTTGGGCGCCCTCTCCGGCGACACCTGGACGGTGGCGGCGATCGTCATCCGCAACCTGCTGCTCAACCTGCTGGTGATGGTGCCGCTGCTGGCGGCCGCGCTGGTGTTACCGCTGCTGGCGGTGGCGAAGGAGGCTCCGGCCGGCTGGTCGCCGGGCCCCGTGCCGCTCTTCTGGCTGGCGGCGATCACCGGCACGACGGGCCTCTTCTTCATGAGCCTGCTGCGCGCCAGCGCCAAGCCGCGGCCGGGGAAGGAGGCGAAGCGTTGGGAGCAACAGTTCCTGCTTCTCGGGCTCGCCCCGCTCCTGCTGGGCAACGTCCTGATGGCCTGGGGGGTGGCCGAGTTCGAGGCGCACGGCGGCCTCGTCTTCTCCGTGGCGCTGCGTTGGAGCGCCATCTGGGCGCTGGTGATGCCGGTGGTGGCGTTCGGCGCGGCGGCCGCACTCCAGGGCCGCCTGCTGCACCGCGAGCGGTCGTTCCTCAAGGGCGACCTGATCTCCCTCGTGCTCTCCGGCGCCGTGATCAGCCTCGTCTACGCGACCGTCGTCGCCAAGTGGGCCGCGCCGCTCCTGCATTCGAAATATCCGTTCTATCCCGCGCTGGCGCCGATCCTTTTCCTCGGGCCGGTGATGCTGCACAAGACGCTGTTCGTCGCCTTCTCCAGCTTCGCCGAGGAGAGCGGCTACCCGTCCGACCTCGGCGAAGCGGACCGCGAGTGGTGGGCGCGGTGGTCGGGCTACACCCTGATCGCCGCCGTGCTCTGGATGGTGGTCTCCGTCATCGTCTTCTTCGGTCCCAGCCTGCTGGGGTTGGCCAAGAACGCGATCGGCAGCCGCATCACGACGGCGGGCGTGACCGGATTCCTGGGCTGGATCACCAGCCGCCTCGGCACGAGCTCCAGCAGCTCCGCCAAGGAATCCGGCGGCTCCGGAGGCTGGCGGGAGTGGGTTCTCGCCCTGGCGGCGCCGCTCTTCGCCCTGGCGACCCTGCTGCTGGTCTCGTCCTTGACCCAGGACCTGCTCCGCCTCATCTTCGATACGAAGACCGACTACACGAAACGATGGATACCGCCTTTCACCGGCGCGGTCTGGCAGGTGCTGGCGGCGAGCCTCGTGCTGGGAGCGGTCGGGCTCTTCATGGGCCGTTTCGTCAACGTCAACCGGTTCTCGCTGCAGGCCATGTACCGCAACCGGCTGGTGCGCGCCTACCTCGGGGCGAGCAATCCGCGCCGGCGGCCGAACCTGTTCACCGGCTTCGACCCCGAGGACAACCTGCGGCTGCACGAGCTGCGAGACAACCGGCCGTTCCCGGTGATCGGCGCCGCCCTCAACCTGGTGGCGGGGAAGGACCTCGCCTGGCAGCAGCGCAAGGCGGAGTGCTTCACGGCCTCGCCGCTGCATTGCGGCGCCGCCCGTCTCGGCTATCGCCGTTCCCAGGCCTTCGGCGGCGAGAAGGGCATCTCCCTGGGCACCGCCGTCGCCACCTCCGGCGCCGCGGCGAACCCGAACATGGGCTATCACTCGTCGCCCGCCGTCACCTTCATCATGACGCTGTTCAACGCGCGGCTCGGCGTCTGGCTGGGCAATCCCGGACCGCTCGGCGTGGACAGCTACACGCGCGGCGGGCCGCGCAGCTCCGGCCTCGTCCTGCTCGCCGAGGCGCTGGGACTGACCGACTCCGACCACCCCTACGTCAACCTCTCGGACGGCGGCCACTTCGAGAACCTCGGCATCTACGAGATGGTGCGCCGGCGCTGCCGGTACATCGTCGTCGGCGACGCCGGCGGCGACCCGAGCTGCAGCTTCGAGGACCTGGGGAACGCCATCCGCAAGATCCGCATCGACCTCGGCATTCCGATCGCGTTCGACGACCGCATCGACATCTATCCCAAGCCGGCGGGGAAGCCCGAGGCCGATGCCCGCTACTGCGCCGTCGGCACGATCCGCTATTCCGCCGTAGACGGCGAGGGAGCCCAGGATGGGACGCTGATCTACATCAAGCCGGCCGTCTACGAGGGGCGCGACGAGCCGTACGACGTCTACAACTACGCCAAGAGCTCCAAGGACTTCCCGCACGAGAGCACGGCGGACCAGTGGTTCAGCGAGTCGCAGTTCGAGAGCTACCGGGCTCTCGGCTGGGCCACCGTGCGGAGCCTGATCGGCCAGGGTCCGCACCGCCGGCTGCAGAGCCTCGTCGAGCTCGAGGACAACGTGCGCGCCTACCTGCACGTCGGCAGCTCGCGGCCGGGGCGGGGGAGCGCGCTGCCCGCGGCGCCGCTCGCGGTGGCGGCCCTGCCGCCGGCAGCGGCGCCGGAGGATCTCATGCAGCCGTCCTGAGCGGCTGTGCCCTTCGAAGCCCTCACCTCCCCGGCCCTCCTCTCCCAGAGGGAGAGGAGGGAGGAAGACAGAAAACGCGCG
>JBIOVX010000030.1:0-6689 GCA_044868005.1 Thermoanaerobaculia bacterium
AGAAGGTCAGCACCTGGTTGCCGCCGCCGCTGCAGGCGTTGGTGGTGGCCGAGGCCTGGGCGGAGTTGCCCGAGGCGCAGGCGCCCACGGCCTGGACGACGTAGTAGTAGGTCGTGTTGCAGGTGAGACCGGTGTCGGGGAACGAGGTGGTGGCCGGAGTGCCGACCTGAGTATACGGACCGCCGCTCGTCGTCGCGCGGAAGACTTTGTACGACGTGGCGCCCGCGGAGGCGTTCCAGGAGACGTTGATCTGCGTCTGGCTCACCGCCGTGGCGGTGACGCCGGTCGGCGGGGCAGGCGGCGTGCATCCGCCGCCGTTCTCGATGCCGTTGACGGTGGTAGCGCCGGTGTTCCCCGCGTCGAGCCAGTTCGAAAGGCGGGTGCTGTTGGTGCCGCCCCCGGTCCAGGAGACACTGAAGCGCCCGTAGTAGTCGGAGAGATTGTCGCCTGTGGCGCCGCAGGAGGAAGGCCCGCCGTGGAGCTGGCCGATGAAGCGGCCCGCCTGGCTGTAGAGCGGCGAGCCGGACGAGCCGGGCTCGGTCACTCCGGGCACGGTGAAGGGGCCGGGAGGATCCGTCGCCCAATGGGCCCAGATGTGGCTGCCGTCGCCCGGCGAGGTCGTGCCTTGATAGCTCGTGGTCGCCGTGGTGGTGGTGACGTAGGTGATGCGCTTCTCATCCGTCGACGGATGGTGGATCGAGGCGCAGGGCGTCGCGGCGCTGCACGCGAAATTGCCCGTCGAACGGTCCCAGCCGGCCCAGAAGTGGTTGTAGGCGGCCACCGGCGGATCGTCGAGCTCGACGAGCGTGAAGTCCGAGGCGGCGTTGGCGGCGCGGAAGAAGGAGCCGGTATGGAACTGGGTGAGCGAGCCGTCGCCCGGCTGGCCGCTCTGCGCGCTGCCCGGCGTGCGGCAGAAAGAGTTCTGATAATTCCAGTAGACCACGAGCGAGGCCGCGTTCCCGGCATTGATCGAGCAATGGTTGGCGGTCATGAAGTACATCTTGTGGTCGCCGGCGGTGTCGTTGACCAGCGAGCCGGTGCAGAACGTGGAGCCGCCGGTCGAGATCACGCCCACCGCCCGCATCTCCTCGCGCCACGTATCTCCGGCGTCCAGGCACTCGACGTCGAGGTTGCAACTGCCGGACTTGAGGTAGGAATCGGCGGCGAGCGTGCCGAAGCCGCGGTAGCCCTGGTTGATCGAGCCGAGCCGCAACTGCACCGCCCGCATCTCCCGCCGCGGCACCGTGAGCTCGACGATGAGGTCGTTGGTGACGACGACCGGCGTCCACAACTGTCCATGCGCCTCGTTGTCCGCGGCGGTGAAGGACCGCGAGACCTGGCTGCCGTCCGCCGAGTAGAGCAGCAGCCGGCCATGCGCCGGCAGCTTGAACTCGGTGAACCCGAGGTTGAGGGACGTCGTCCCCTCCCGGCCGATGATGCGCAGCCGCCAGAGCATCTGGCCGTTGCCGAGATCCTCCCAGGTGCCATGGTCGGCAGGAGTGATGGACACCTGCTCCGGGACGGCGAAGCGCGGCGGCAATCCCTGCCGGTCCCGCGCTACATCCTCCTCTCCGAGGCGTGCAAGGTCGAGCTGCCCGGGGAGGACGGCCTCCAGACGGTTGACTTCGAGGACTTGAAACTTGCTGGCGGTGGGACGGTCGGCCTGGGCTACGGCGTGGGCCACACTGCCGAAGACGAGCAACAACGTCAGCCACGAGAGCCTACGGCACATCTCCTTTTCCTCCTTCTCCTGAAGAGTTGTCGCGGCGGCCTGCCGCGAGTCGAGAAAGCGCTTTCATTCCGGCCGTGCACGGCGCCGGAAGAGCCGGGCGCTATTTCGTATGGTGCGCGCCGCGGGATTTCGGGAGCCGGGGAGCGCGGGAGATCATGGCGCCGCTGCTGCGGGGCCGCAGTGGAGGTCGCGGCGCCGTTCCAGATCCGCCCGGACGGCGCGTTTGAACTCCTCGCTGCCGGGCGTCTCCCGCAAGGACCGGCAATAGGCCGCGATGTCGACCGGCTCGACGCGGACATGGAGCGTCCGGAAGAGCTTCGGCAGGAGCTGGCCGGGGATCTGAACGTGGTGGAGGCCGCCGCTGTAGGCAATCAGCATGCGGCCGCTGCCTACGGCCTGCAGGATGTCGGCGATGCCGCCGCGGACGGTCATCGGCCGCCCCTCGAGGTCCAGGCCGGTGGCCCGCTTCATCCGGCCTTCCGGGGCGAGCAGGACCATGCTCTCGGGGCCGATGCTGGAGAGGAACTGCTGCCAGGTGTGATCGCGCTCGCGGCTGACCGTGACGACGCTGCCCGCCAGAAAGCCGAAGAACCTCCCCACGAGAGGCCGCCGCATGGTCTTCGCGGCTGACGGCAGCACGCCGTGCCTCGCCAGGCGGCGGAGCAGGCGGTTCGGCGGCACGGCGACGAAGAGCCAGTCGTAAAGGCTGGTGTGATTGAGCAGCGCGACGACGCGGACGTCCCTCCAGGGATCGTCCACCGGCTCGCCGACCCACTGGACCTCGATGCGGAAGAAGGCCCGGCTCACCGCCTTGGCGCCGAGCAGCACGAGATAGCTCAGAGACTGCCGCCAGCCCGCCGCCGCGGAGGGCGTTCCGGCGGCTGCGCCCGAGACGTTGCTGCGCTGACTCTGCATAAGGCGAGGACCAGGACTCTCGCATCATCCGTCGATGGAGGTCAAGGCCGTCTCTTTACTTGCAAAAGAACAGGAAATTCCCTAAGCTAAACATAACCCAAAGAAGGTGAGCATGAGCGATGACCCGGTTGTCGATGAGCTGCCGGAAGAGCTGAGACCGCACGCGGCCAGGGTGAGCTTCGAATCCACGGTCTCGCGCCGGCTGGTGCACCGGGATTTCATCGACCACGTCCTGTTGACGGACATCCTGCGCCTGGAGGAGGGGCGGTTTCTCTGCGGCGCCCGCATACCCCAGTCGCACGGCTACTTCAACGACGGCGGCGGGCCTCACGTCTATAGCGGCATCCTGCTCAGCGCCGAGATGGGACGCCAGGCGGGGATTGCGATCTCCCATCAGTTTCTGGGCGTTTCCACCTCCCTCTGCTATATCCTGCGCCACCTGTCGTGCAGGCTGGAGCGGCCGGCCCTCAGCCTGGTGACGGACCCGCAGACGGCCAACGTCCTGATGGAGATCTGCCTGCGCGATTGCTCCTACCGGCGCACCGGGGAGTTGGTCGGTCTGGTGATGGAGTGCGTCAGCTACCGGGCAGGCGAGCGGATGCAGCACGCCGCCGGCGAGTGGATCTTCGTGCCGAAGAATGTCTACCAGAAGCTGCGGAGGAGCGCGCCGGAGCGCCGCGCGAGCGGCAGCCCGGCGCCGCGTCCGGAGCGCATCGAGCCGGGGACTGTGGGCCGCAGCCGGCCCGACAACGTCGTGATCTCCTCCCTCTGCGAACGCCCGGGAGGCGTTGTGGAAGCCGATCTCGTCGTCGATCCCGACCACCCCTATTTCTTCGAGCACAGGCTCGACCACGTCTCCGGCATGCTGCTGCTCGAGGGCTGCCATCAGATCGCGGCGGCGATGGCGGGCCGCCGCTGCGGCTGGGCGCCCCGGGAGATCGTCTGCGAGGCGTTCGAAGCCCGGTTCCACCAGTTCGCCGAGCTCGAGAGCCCCGTCAAGCTCGAGGCCCGCACGATGCGGGCCTGGCCTCCTGGCGGCGCGAGCGGTGCTTTCGCGCTCGCCATCGAGGTGAAGCAGGAAGGCTGCCTGCTGGCGGAGCTCTCCCTCGAGATGGCGGCCGCGGCCTCCAGCGAGCCGGCCGCCGGCGTCGGCGAGATCCGAGCGGCGGCTGGCGGCGGCAGGTGAGCATCCGGAGCGGGGGCGGCCTGCCGGGCCCGGACCAGGTCGTCGCGATCGTCGGCGGTGGCATCTCCGGCATCGCGATTTCCTATTGGCTCCGCCGCCGCGGCATCGCGTCGGAGATCCTGGAGCAGTCCGACAGCCTCGGAGGACGGATCGGCTCCTGCAGGCTGGGCGAGCGCCTGCTCGATTTCGGAGGCAAGAACATCGGGCGCCGCTACCGCCGTTTCCGCGAGTTCACCGCCGCCTGCGGAGACAATCCCTACGAGTACTTCGGGATCAACTCCTCGCAGGTGCGCGACGGCAGGATCGTCACGTTCGACAGCCAGCGACGGTGGTCGAGCCTGCTCGAGCTGGCCCGCCGCTGCTCGCGGCGCGATCTCTTCCGCTTCGGCCGCTTGTGCCTCGCCGTGCGGCGAAACGAGGAGAACGGCTATCTCGGGTCGCGCTACTTCGATGCGCTCGCCGAGCGCTGGAACGATCCGCCGGTCGGCAGCCACTTCGGCGACGAGTTCTGCCGCCGACTCGTGCGCCCGATGAGCGTGCGCATGAACGGCGCCGAGCCGGACGAGATCCACCTCGGCAATTTCGGCAGCAATCTCCGCATGGTGCTCGACAGCTACGACCAACTCACCCTGGGCATGCAGCGCGTCCTTGAGCAGTTCGAGCAGACGGCCACCATACGCCTCGGTACGCGGGTCGAGTCCCTGCTCCTGCGGGCTGGCCGCGTCGCGGGACTGCGGGTCACCGGCCCGACGGGCGTTGCCGAGGAGCGCTTCTACGACCGGGTCGTGTTGGCGACACCGGCTGCGGTGAGCGCCAGGATCGTGGCTCCCGCCGCGCGCCTGGCCGAGCTTCTGGGCCGCGTCCGCTATTTCCCGGTAGCACTGATCCTGGCCGAGTACGCACGGGACATCTTTACGCCCCAGGTGCGCGCCCTGGTGTTCGGTGAGGAGGAGCCGCTCAGCAACGCCGGAAGCTACGGGATCCACGACCTGAACATCGTCCGCTACACCTTCAGCGGCCGCACGGCGCGGCAGGTTCTCTGCGGCGAGGTGGACCTGGAGGCCCTCCTCCGCCTCGGCGAAGAAAGGCTCAACCGGCACATTCCGGTTGACCGCCGGGAACGCCTGCGCTTCGTCGGCCGTCACTTCAAGCTGGGCCTCTGCGCCTATACACGGCATTACCGGCGCTTCGCCGGCGGGTTGCGCGAGGAGCTTCGCACGCTGCCCGGACTCTACCTCTGCGGCGACTACCTCTGCGGGGCCTCCATCGAGGCCTGCTTCCGAGCGGCCGAGCAGTGCGCCGCGGCGGTTGTCGCGTAATCAGATCATCAAGTCGCCGCCGTTGATGTCGAGCGAGGCGCCGGTGATGTAGCCGGCCTGCTCGGAGGCCAGGAAGCAGATGAGGTCGGCGACCTCGGCGGCGGTGCCGAGGCGTTGAATGGGGAAGGAGCGCGCGTGAAGGGCGAGCTCCTCGGGCGTCGCGTGCTCGCGCGTCAGCTCGGTGTCGATGAGGCCGGGGCAGACCGCGTTGACGGTGATGCCGAAAGGCCCGAGCTCCTTGGCGGCGGCGCGGGTGAGCCCCAAGAGGCCCGCCTTCGAGGCGGTGTAGTGAGCGCCTCCCAGCGTGCTCACGCTCTTGCCGGCGGTCGACGAGAGGTTGATCACGCGGCCGTAGCTTTGAGCCTTCATCGCCGGGACCGCCGCCTGCGTGCAGAGGAAGGCCGCGGTGAGGTTGACGTCGAGCGCGCGCCGCCACTCCTCCTCCGTGATCTGCTCGAAGCGCGTCGACCAGGCGGCGGCCGCGTTGTTCACCAGGATGTCCAGCCGGCCGAAGCGGTCGAGGACCTCCGCCACGAGATCTTGCACCGTCCGCGCGCTGGCGATGTCGCCCGCGCGCACCAGGACATCGTCGCCGAAGGCGCGGGAGAGCTCCTCCGCCTGCGTGGACCGGTGGACGTTCAGCGCGACGCGGGCGCCGTCCGCCAGCAGCCGCTCGGCAGCGGCGCGGCCGAGCCCCCGGGCGGCGCCGGTGACCAGGGCGACGCGGCCGGAGAGCGCTCCATCCTGTAACTCGCTGCGGCTCATCGGCGAGATTATGACAGGGATGAGACGGGCCCCCTCGCAGAGGAGGGGGCCCGAGAGGGAAACCGTCAGTTGGTGCGGAAATCGATCTCCCAGAAGTTCAGCGTCCCGGTGTCCAGCGCGGCGAGGTCGCGGACGCGCAGCTTCCAGGCGCCGTTGATGGCCTTGCCGGTGAAGGCGGCGAGCGACTGCGCCGGAGCCGTCAGATCGGCGTAGACCGTCTTGATGTTGTCGGTGGTGCCGCCCGTGCGGTTGTGCAGCAGGACCGTCGTGTTGTCCGGACCGATCAACGCCACTTCCAGGTCGCCCTGATACGTGTGATTGATGTCCACCCGCACCCGCAGGCTCACGATGGTGCCGGTGGCCGCGACGTTGATCGTGCTGGTGATGCCGGTCGCGTTGTTGTCGGGAATCGCCGTGTTGGCGGTCAAGGTGGAGTAGCCGTTGAAGGTCACCTTCCAGGAGTTCAGCGTGCCGGTGTCCGCCGCGGCCAGGTCGCGGACGCGCAGCTTCCAGGCTCCCGCCGTGTTCTTGCCGTTGAAGGCGGTCAGCGCCTGCGCCGAACGGGTGGTGATGTTGTAAGTGGTGTTGATGTTGTCGGTGCCGGCGCCGGTGCGGTTGTGGAGCAGGACCGTGGTGTTGTCCGGGCCGATCAGCGCCACTTCCAGGTCGCCCTGATAGGTGTGGGTGATGCCGACGTTGACGCTGACGCTGGTGATGGTCATCGAGTCGGGCACGTTGATCGTGCTGGTGACGCCGGTGGCGTTGTTGTCGG